>DATLDM010000078.1:0-58175 GCA_035525875.1 Aestuariivirga sp. | reverse complement strand
GCTCTTGCACCAGCGCGCCACCATTTCAATATATTCGGGAACCTGGCCGACGGAAGCGCCCATGCCGCGCTCGGACATGCCGTGCGGGCAGCCGAAATTCAGCTCCACCGCGTCGGCTTCGGTTTCATCGACGGCGGCGAGAATCTGTTTCCACGGCATTTCCTCGCAAGGCACCATGAGGGAGACAACCATGGCGCGATCCGGCCATTCGCGCTTTACTTTCTTGATTTCCTGGAGGTTGATCTGCAGGGGACGGTCGGTGATGAGCTCGATATTATTGAGGCCGAGAAGTCGGCGATCCGCGCCATGAATTGCGCCGTAGCGCGGGCCGTTGACGTTGACGATGGGCAGGCCTTCTTCGCCAAGGGTTTTCCAGACTACGCCGCCCCAGCCCGCCCGGAAGGCGCGCACCACATTGTATTCCTTATCGGTGGGCGGGGCCGAGGCAAGCCAGAAGGGATTGGGAGATTTGATGCCGACAAAATTGGTGCGAAGGTCAGCCATGGTTTTTCTCCTTAGCTCATCAGATAGGCGTGAATGGATTCTGCGGCCCGGCGGCCATCGTCAACGGCGGCGACGGTCAGATCCTGGCCACCCGCCACACAATCACCGCCAGCCCAGATGCCTTTCACGCTGGTGCGCTTTTCCGCATCGATGATAATACGCCCACCGCTCAAGGCAAGGGCGCCACCGGTCACGTCAATGGCGGTCTGGCCGATGGCCTTGAAAATCATGTCGGCGCCGAACTCCAGGCTTTCACCGGTGGGCTCCAGCTTGCCGTTGACCTCTTTGACATAATCGCATTTGAGGCCGATGGCCTTTTTGCCCTTGGTCAAAACCTTTTTAGGCTGCACCCAGTGTTTTATTTTTACGCCCTTGGTTTGCGCCAATTCCTGCTCATAGGCGCTGGCCTTCATGTGTTCAGGCCCGCGGCGATAGAGAATGGTCACGTCCTCGGCGCCGAGAAGCTTTGACTGGATGGCAATATCAATGGCGGTCATGCCGCCGCCGATCACCAGCACGCGGCGGCCGACGGGCAACTTGCCCAAGTCCTTGGCCTGGCGCAGTTCAGCGATGTAGTTGACGGCATCCTCAATGCCATCGGCATCTTCGTGTTTTGCGCCCAGTGCATTCACGCCTTGCAGGCCCATGCCGAGAAACACCGCGTCGAAGTCGCGCTGCAAATCCTTGAGCTTCAGGCCTTTGCCGAATGCCTTGCCGGTATTGACGGCAATGCCGCCGATGGAGAGAACAAATTCAACTTCCCTGGCGGCGAAATCATCCACGGTCTTGTAGGCGGCGATGCCAAATTCATTGAGGCCGCCGGCCTTTTTGCGGGCCTCGAAAATCGTCACATCATGGCCATGCATGGAAAGCCGGTGGGCGCAGGCAAGGCCGGCGGGGCCGCCGCCAACGACAGCCACTTTTTTGCCGGTGGGATTGGCGCGGGTGAAGGGATGTTTTTTCTCCGCCATCAGTTCATCGGTGGCGTAGCGCTGCAGCTGGCCTATCTTGACGGGCTTGCCTTCCGCTTTTTCGCGGACGCAGACTTCCTCGCACAGGGTTTCGGTAGGGCAGACGCGGGCGCACATGCCGCCGAGGATATTCTGGTCGAAAATTGTTTTCGCGGCGTTTTTCGGATGGCCGGTGGAAATCTGGCGAATGAACAGGGGAATGTTGATCGAGGTGGGGCAGGCCGTCATGCAGGGCGCGTCGTAGCAGAAGTAGCAGCGGTCGGCTTCGACAAGGGCTTCGTGGCCGGTGAGGCGGGGGTGCAGGTCGGCAAAGTTTTCGGCATATTGCGCCTTGTCCAGGCGCTTGCCGGCAATCCCTTCAACTCTCGCTGCCATTGCACTTCCTCCTCCAGAAGTTGTGTTTTTATTTGTTTTGACGAGGATGACAGGATTTGTTCAAATGGTCAAATTTCGGCAAACCGGTGCATTGCGATAGACGCCAGAAATTATCCGTTCTATTGTATGATAAATAATAATAAGAGGCGTCTGATGTCAGCTGGGAAAAAGAAACTAAAATTCCGTTCACAAAACTGGTTTGATAATCCGGATAACGCCGACATGACGGCGCTTTATCTGGAGCGCTATCTCAACTACGGATTTACGCGCGGCGAATTGCAGGGCGGCAAGCCCATCATTGGCATTGCCCAGACAGGTTCCGACCTGTCGCCTTGCAACCGGGCCCATGTGGACCTGGTGAAGCGGGTGCGGGACGGGATCACGGCGGCGGGCGGGGTTCCGCTTGAATTTCCGATTCATCCCATTCAGGAAACGGGCAAGCGGCCCACGGCTTCGCTGGACCGTAACCTCGCCTATCTCTCGCTGGTGGAAGTGCTTTATGGCTACCCCATCGACGGGGTGGTACTCACCATCGGCTGCGACAAGACCACGCCTGCCTGCTTGATGGCGGCGGCTACGGTTGATATTCCGGCGATTGCACTCTCCTCAGGCCCGATGCTCAATGGCTGGTATCAGGGCCAGCGGACGGGTTCCGGCACCATCGTGTGGATGGCTCGGGAAAAACTGGCCACGGGCGAGCTGGACTATGAAGGTTTTGTGGAACTGGTGGCGACGTCCGCGCCTTCAACGGGCTTCTGCAACACCATGGGCACCGCGACGACGATGAATTCTCTGGCCGAGGCGCTGGGCATGACGCTGCCCGGCAATGCGGCGATCCCGGCCCCTTACCGCGAGCGCGGGCAGATGGCTTACGAGACAGGCCGCCGCGCGGTTGAAATGGTGCTTGAAGACCTGACGCCATCGAAGATCATGACACGCAAGGCTTTTGAAAATGCCATCGTGGTGAACTCGGCAATTGGCGGTTCCACCAATGCGCCCAACCATCTCAATGCCATCGCCCGCCACATGGGGGTTCCCCTCGAAGTCAAGGACTGGGAAACCCATGGGCATGATGTTCCACTGCTGGTGAACCTGCAGCCGGCGGGCGAATATCTGGGTGAGGACTATCACCGGGCCGGCGGCGTTCCCGCCGTGGTGGCCGAACTCATTGCCGAGGGGCGCATCCACGAAGACGTTGTCACCGCCAATGGCAAGACCATGGGCGAGAACTGCAAGGGCAAGTTCTCCTGGGACCGCAATGTCATCAAGGCCTATGGCAAGCCGCTGATGGCTAATGCGGGCTTCAAGACGTTTACCGGTAATTTGTTTGACAGCGCTATCATGAAGACCTCGGTGATCTCCGAGGAATTCCGCAAGCGTTATTTGTCAAACCCCCAAGACCCGAACGCCTTCGAGGCCAAGGCCATCGTCTTTGACGGACCGGAAGATTATCACGCCTCGATTGATGATCCGAAGCTGGGCATCGATGAAAACACCATTCTCTTCATGCGGGGCACGGGGCCTTTGGGCTACCCCGGCGCTGCCGAAGTGGTCAACATGCGCGCCCCCACTACGCTTCTGGAGCGTGGCATACGCTCGCTTCCCTGCGTGGGTGACGGCAGACAGTCCGGCACTTCGGGTTCGCCATCCATTCTCAATGCCTCGCCGGAGGCGGCCGCAGGCGGCGGACTTGCTATTTTGAAAAATGGCGACAAGGTGCGGGTTGATCTCAATACGGGGGCCTTGAATTTGCTGCTGCCGGAGGCGGAAATCACCAAGCGCCGGGCGGCTCTTACGGCGGCGGGCGGATACAAGATTCCCGAAAGCCAGACGCCATGGCAGGAAATTTTCCGCGCCAACACGGATCAACTGGCCCAGGGCATGGTGCTGAAAGGCGCTGTAAAATTCCAGCGCATTGCCAAAACCAAAGGCATTCCCCGCGATAACCATTGATGCTTGAGCTCAAATCAAAATCCCATCGGGCCACCTTTTCGCAACTCGGCGCGAAGCTGGTGGCGTTTTTTGTCGATGGCATTGACGTGGTGGCGGGGCCGGGAAGCGATGCGGATGCCTTGGCCAGCGACTGGTTTTCAGGGGCGGTGACCGGGCGCTATGCCGGGCGCATTACCAAAGCGCGCTTCATGCTGGACGGCAAAGAGGTTCGCCTTGTTCCCAATGTGGGCGAAGACCAGTTGCATGGCGGGCCCCAGGATTTCTGCAATGCCATTTGGAAATCTGCTTACATCGATAATGGTATCCGTTTCACGTTGCATTCGCCTGATGGCGACCAGGGTTTTCCTGGCGCCGTGGAGGTGAGCGCCACCTACCGGTTGATCGACACTGTGCTGTCGCTGGATTTTGAAGCCACAACGACAAAGCCCACGGTGATCAACCTCACCAATCACGCCTACTGGAATTTGGCGGGCAAGGGGTCAGGCCTTGACCAGGAAGTGGAAATGCCGGCCGATCATTACCTGCCGCTGCATGGACCCAAGCTTCCGACGGGCGAAATCCGAGATGTGACGGGCACGGAATTTGATTTCCGCACGCTGCGCAAAGTGGGGCAGGCCTATGACGCCTGTTTTTGCCTGAACGGAAAGCGCGGGGAATTGCGCAAGGGCCTCACATTGCGTGATCCGGATTCGGGCCGGGTGATGGAGGTTTATACGACGGAATGCGCCATCCAATTTTATACGGCCGATCATTTCGGACCCAAGCTGCCCGGCAAATATGGCCCGTTGGTGCAGCACGGCTCAATAGCAATTGAACCGCAGAATTATCCCGATGCGCCAAACCACGCGAACTTTCCATCATCGGTTCTGCGACCCGGGGAGATCTATCGCCACCGGATTGAGTGGCGGTTTTTGAAATAATCTCCCTCATGCTGAGGTGCTCACGCAACGCGTGAGCCTCGAAGCACCGCGTGCGGGTCCACCAGCCCTTCGAGGCTCTGCTCCGCAGAGCACCTCAGGGTGAGGAGAAACTTGGCCTCACAGAAAATTATAAGGGTCCACATCAATTCCGAGTTGGATTGAGCCTTTTGGTTTTATGCTCTTCAGCCACTCGCGCAGGAACGCCTGGATGTTCACCTCGCGCGGGGCTTTCACCAAAAAGCGCCAGCGGAAACGTCCTCGCACGATATGGATGGGGGCGGTTGCCGGTCCGAGTATCGTCACGCCTTCGCCCTTCGGTGCGGCTCTGGCGACAAGGCGCACGAAACGCTCGGTTTCCGCCGCGTCACTTCCGGCAATGATGACGGCGGCGAGCCTGCCATAGGGCGGAAGGCCGGCATTTTCGCGGATGAGTTTTTCCTGGGCGAGGTAGCCTTCACGGTCGCCCAGCTTCAGAGCTTGCATCAACGGGTGTTCAGGCACATGGGTTTGCACCAGCGCCCTCCCCGGTTTTTCACCTCTCCCCGCGCGGCCCGCGACTTGCGCCATGAGGGCCCAGGTGCGTTCGCCGCCGCGGGGGTCGGATGATTCCAGAGCGAGGTCCGCATCGACGACGCCGACAAAGGTGAGGAACGGAAAGTGATGGCCCTTGGCCACAAGCTGGGTGCCGATCACGAGATTGTATTCGCCCTTGGCCACATCTCTTATGACATCACGCAGGAAAACGCCGCGGGCCAGATCGCTGGAAAGAATGGCGATGCGTGCTTCGGGAAAGCGCTGGACCGCTTCTTCGGCGAGGCGCTCAATGCCGGGACCGCAGGGCACGAGCTTGTCTTCGACGCCGCATTGCGGGCAGGCCTTCGGCGTGGGTTCATGATGGCCGCAGTGGTGGCACATGAGCTGGCGGCGAAAGCGGTGCTCGACCAGCGAGGCGGCGCAATTGGGACAATCCACGCGGTGGCCGCAAGCGCGGCAGACGGTGACCGGGGCATAGCCGCGGCGGTTGAGAAAGAGCAGGGCCTGGTCGCCCGCCGCCAAGGTGGCGGTGATGTTGTCAATGAGAGGCGTTGACAGCCAAGCGCCCGAATCAAGCGGGGTTTTGCGCATGTCAACGAGATCAATCTCGGGAAGCTCCGGGCGACCGTGCCTGTCGTTCAGTTTCACGTGGCCATAGCGGCCGCGGTCGGCATTGACGATGGATTCAAGCGAAGGCGTGGCAGACGAGAGAATGACCGGAAATTTTCCGATTGCACCATAGAGCACGGCCATGTCGCGGGCGTGGTAGGTCACACCATCATCCTGCTTGTAGGCGCTTTCATGTTCTTCATCGACGACGATGAGGCCCAGTTTTTTCCATGGCAGGAAAAGGGCGGAGCGGGCGCCGACGACAATTTTTGCTTCGCCGCTTGCAACACCGCGCCAGACGCGCTCGCGTTCACGGGGCCGCAGGTCGGAATGCCATTGGGCCGGCTCGCAGGCAAAGCGGGTTTCGACGCGGGTGATGAACCCGGCGGTCAGCGCAATTTCGGGAAGCAGCAAGAGAACCTGCCCGCCAGCGGCAAGGGCCGCCGCCATGGCTTCGAAATAAACCTCGGTTTTGCCGGAACCGGTGACGCCATCAAAGAGCATGACCCTGGCGCTGCGCGAGGTAACGACGGCGCGCAGCTCCTGGGCTGCAAGCTGCTGCTGTTTGGAGAGCGTGAGGCCACCGGCATTCAAGTCGGGCGGCGTGAAGGCCTTGTGAGCGGGAAGCGCCACCACTTCCAGTGCCCCTTCCTTGGCCATGGATTTTACAACCGAAGTGCCGACGCCCGCAGCTTTGGCCAATTCCGACAGGCGCATGGCGAAGCCGTCGCTGGCCACATCAAGCACGCGTTGGCGCTGCGGTGTCATGCGGCGGGTTTTTTGGCCGGTGCTGCGATAGGCGACCTGCCCCTTGGCTTCCTCGAAGGCGCCGGGGCAGCGCAGCACCATGCGCAGCACATTGCCCTTGGGCTCGACATAGTAGTCGGCCAGCCAGTCCACGAATTTGCGGTGGGTTTCACCCATGGCGGGCATGTCAAAACGACCGATGACATCGCGGAGCTTGGTGCCTTCGGGCGCCTGGGCTTTCAGGGCCCAGACGACGCCGATCAGTGTGCGGGGGCCGAGGGGCACGAGGACATAGCAGTCTTCCTCCAGCACCATTCCAGCAGGAATCCGGTAGGAATAGGGGCCTTCCAGGGCCAGCGGCAACAGCACATCGGCAATGGGGTGGGAATCGGAATTCATGGCTCTGGAATAGTCTTGGACGGGAGGGCCTGCCAGTCTTATATCACGCATGCCATGAAGCATACGACCGTCCAGCCGACACAGGTTCATGCCCGCGAGATCGTTTACTGGGAGCCCATCCAACTGGCCCAACGCTTGCGGGGTCAGGCTTTTCTTACCTTGTTTGAAAGCACCATGCGGCAGGAAAAACTGGGGCGCTATTCGTTTCTAGCCTGCAATCCCGCTTCAACCCTGAAAGTCGAGAATGGCCGGACCTTGCTCGATGGCGTTGTGCAGGACGAGGCACCTCTGGTCTTGCTGGATAAGATATTGAGCCGCGACCGGCTGCCGAAGCTGGCGGGACTGCCGCCGTTCCAGGGGGGCCTTGCGGGCTACATCGGCTATGATTTTGGCCGCAGCCTTGAGCCACACACGCGCCTGCCTGAATTTCCCGCGCTCTGCCCTGAGCTCATGCTGCATGTCTATGATGTGGGCATTGCCTTCGACCATTTGCAGGAGCGGGCCTGGATTATTTCAACGGCGGGTGAACAGCCTGCCGATGAACTTGAAGATTTGCTGAAGCGTAAGGCGCAGGGGCTGGGCACATCAGCAATCGAAAACTGGTCTTCCAATTTTACCCGCGAGTCCTATGAAGCCGCTGTGGCGCAGACAATTGAATATATTCTGGCGGGGGATATTTTTCAGGCCAACATCTCGCAATGCTTCAGTGCGGCAATTCCGGAGGGCTTTGATGCCTTGGCGTTTTACAAACGCCTGCGTTCGCTAAATCCCGCAACCTTTTCGGCCTATCTGGATTACGGCGATGTGCAGGTTGCCTCAAGCTCGCCAGAACGGCTGTTGAGTTTTGACGGCGTGATGGTTGAAGCACGGCCAATCAAGGGCACGCGGCGGCGCGATCCAAACCCGGCCCTGGACGCGGCGCTTGTGGCGGAGCTTTCGTCAAGCCGGAAGGACCGGGCCGAGAATGTGATGATCGTCGATCTGCTGCGCAATGATTTGAGCCGTGTCTGCGCGCCGGGCAGCGTGCGCGTGCCGGTGCTGTGCGGTTTGGAAAGCTATGCCTCGGTGCATCACCTGACTTCCGTTGTCACCGGTGAGTTGAAGCCGGATAAAACGGTTGGCGATCTTATCGCGGCAATTTTTCCTGGCGGCTCGATCACGGGCGCGCCGAAGATCCGCGCCATGGAAGTGATTGCGGAAATTGAGGGGCAGGGGCGTGGGGTTTATTGTGGTTCCATTGGCTATTTCGGTTTCAATGGGCAGGTGGATTTGAACATTGCCATCCGCACCGCGATGTTTTCGCAAGACACGGCGCGGTTCCAGGGCGGCGGCGGCATCACGGCCCGTTCGGAGCCGGCGGCGGAGTATAACGAAACATTGACCAAGATCAGCCGCATCATGGAGGCCTTTGCGCCATGATCCTGATTGTCGATAACTATGACAGCTTTGTTTACAATATCGCGCGCTACTTCGAGGAACTTGGCCAGCAGGTTGTGGTGAAACGCAATGATGCGGTGGATGAGGCTGACCTCAAGGCCAAGGCGATTGTGATTTCCCCCGGGCCCTGCACGCCGCATGAGGCGGGAGAGTCGTTTGACATTGTGCGGAAGTTTTCCGGCCGCCTTCCCATTCTTGGAGTCTGCCTCGGGCACCAATGCATTGGCGAGGCCTTTGGCGGCAAGGTCAGCCGCGCGAAACGTCCGATGCATGGAGATTCATCGGAGATCATCCATGATGGAACCGGCATTTTCAAAGGCTTGCCCAACCGTTTCAATGCGGGGCGCTATCATTCGCTGATCGTGGAAACAGATTCGGAAAATGCCGAGATTGAGGTCACCGCGCGCAGTGATGACGGGGAAATCATGGGGCTGAAGCATCGGCAACACCCAACCTTCGGGGTGCAGTTCCATCCGGAATCGATCCTCACGGAACACGGTTATGCCCTGCTGAAGAATTTTCTGGAGGTGGTGCATTGAGCGCCGTCTGGTTCAACGGGACGTTTGTTGAGGGAACCCTGCCGCTTGATGCCCATGACCGCGGGTTTTTGCTGGGTGATGGTGTTTTCGAAACCGTGGCCGTGATCAACCACAAGCCGCTTTGGCTTGACGAGCACGTGCAGCGCATGGCCCATGCGGCGGTAGAGCTGGGCATTGTATTTAACGCGGAGGGTACCTTCACTGGCTTGACGGAGGTTCTCAAAAAGAGCGCAGTGCAATGCGAGGTTCTCCGCATCACCTTGAGCCGGGGGAAAGCCGCGCGCGGTCTGGCGGGTGACGGCACGTCACCCAGCTTGCTCATCACGCTTGATGAATTTGCCGCGAAGAACTTATTTCAGCCCTGCCGCCTCAAGGTCTCGCAAGTTCGGCGCAATGAGTTCGCACCGTCATCGCGATTGAAGACGCTGTCCTATGTCGATGGCATTGCCGCATCGCGCGAAGTGGCAAGCGAAGCGGATGATGCCCTGATGCTCAACACGTCGGGCCATGTGGCGTCGTCCACGGTTGGCAATATTTTTTTGCTACACGGTGATGAACTAACTACGCCTTCGCTCGACCAGGGCATTCTGCCGGGCATCACGCGCCGCATCCTGCTGGACCATGCCAAGAAGCTGGGGCTCAAGCCTGTCGAGCGCGCCGTTCCGCTCGCGGATTTAGTCCGTGCGGACGCGGTTTTTTTGTGCAATAGCCTGCGCTTTATCAGGCCGGTTACGACATTGAATGGCGAGCCATTGGGAAAGGGCTCGCTTGACAGACTTATTGAGGGATTGGGCGGGCTCGCCAAAAAACAATGCGGGATCGATCCCCGCACATTGATGTGAATGAAAGGAAGAGACGATGAAATTTTTTGTTGATACGGCGGATGTGGCAGACATCCGCGATCTCGCCGATGCGGGGCTGCTGGACGGGGTTACCACCAATCCGTCGCTGATTGCAAAATCGGGCCGGGCCTTCAAGGAAGTTATCGCCGAGATCTGCAAGATTGTCGAAGGTCCGGTGAGCGCCGAGGTTACTGCCCTTGATTTTGCCGGCATGATCAAGGAAGGGAATGACCTGCGAAAGATCGCCAAGAACGTCACGGTCAAGGTGCCCCTCACGATCGACGGCCTCAAGGCCTGCAAGGCACTGCGGGCTGATGGGGCGATGGTCAATGTCACGCTGTGCTTCAGCGCCAATCAGGCGCTGCTGGCGGCCAAGGCCGGGGCCTCGTTCATTTCTCCCTTCGTTGGCCGCCTCGATGACATTCATCTGGAAGGCATGGATCTCATTTCCGAGATCCGCCAGATCTATGACAACTACGGGTTTGACACGGAAATCCTGGTGGCCTCGGTGCGCACCGCCAATCACATCAAGCAGGCAGCCCTCATCGGCGCCGATGTGGTGACCGCACCTCCCGGCGTTCTCAAAGGGCTTGCCAAGCACCCGCTCACCGACAAGGGCATTGAATTGTTCCTGGCCGATTGGAAAAAGACCGGGCAGTCCATCCTGTGATCCTTGAACACGCCATCCTCGATGTTTCGCCCGGTGAGGTGGCGGACTATGAAGCGGCAGTGAAGGAGGCATTGCCGTTAATTGCGGCAACGCCCGGTTTCATCCGTTTTGAAATTCGCCCCTGCCTGGAAACGCCGGGGCGCTATCTGCTTTTAGTGGAATGGCGGGAACTGGCGGACCATACGGTGGGTTTTCGCAGTTCTGATCGTTACCAGGCTTGGAAGAATTTGCTGCATCGTTTTTATAGTCCGTTTCCCCTGGTTGAGCATTTCGGTGCCCCCGTCGTTACCAGTTAGGAGTCATCAACCATTGGAGGTCTAGGCTAAGGCATGAGTGATGGTCTTCAGTTTGGGTTTTCGGATGATGCGGCAGAGATTGCCGTGCGCTGGCTGCAATCGTTAAAATCCGAGCGCCGCATGGCAGCCAAAACGCTGGAAGCCTATGCCCGCGACGTTTCACAGTTCGGGCAGTTCCTCAAAGAGCATCTGGGCCAGCCCGCCACGGCATCTGATCTTGCGGCGCTGACCGTCTCGGATTTCCGCAGTTTCATGGCGAGGCGGCGGAAAATCGGTGTCGAAAGCCGCACCCTTGCCCGGCAGCTTTCGGCCATACGCTCGTTCTTCCGCTTTGCCGAAAGAAACGCTTATTTCACCAATTCAGCACTTTCGGCCCTGCGCTCGCCAAAGCTGGCACATTCCGTTCCCAAACCCTTAAACATCCAGGCGGCACGGCAAGTGGCGGCTGGCGATGTGCTGTCAACCGACGAGACGCCGAAATGGGTGGAAGCCCGCGACCGGGCGGTGCTCACCCTGCTTTATGCCTGTGGCCTTCGCATATCGGAAGCCATCGGCCTTACCCTCACGCAATCCAAATCCGCCCCCCTGGTGATCACCGGCAAGGGCGGCAAGGCGCGCATTGCCCCGGTTCTGCCGCGGGTGCGGGAAGTGCTGGATTCCTACATCGCGCTCTGCCCGTTTCCGCTGAAGCCCAGCGAGCCCATGTTCCGGGGCTTGCGCGGCGGGCCGCTCAATGCGCGCAATATTCAGCTGCTGATCGAAAGAATGCGCAGTGTTTTGAACCTGCCAGACACGGCAACGCCCCATGCGCTGCGCCATTCCTTTGCCACCCATTTGCTGGGCAATGGGGCGGATCTCCGGGTCATCCAGGAGCTTCTGGGCCATGCCAGCCTTTCTTCCACCCAGATCTACACGGAAGTGGACCGGGCCCACCTGCTTGAACAATATCGCAAGGCTCACGCGCAGAGTTGAGGCTTGTTCCGGCGCGTGGCTTTTTGTAGCACTCGCCGATGCCTGTCATTGATCCTGTTCCGTCCGATTCCGATTTCCCCAAAAAAACCACGGTTGCCGTCATCGGCGGCGGCGTTATTGGCGTTGCCACGGCGCTGGAACTGGCCGAACGCGGGGTGCCCGCCGTGCTGCTTGAAAAAGGCATCATCGCCGGCGAGCAATCCTCGCGCAATTGGGGCTGGTGCCGGCAGATGGGGCGCGATCCCCGTGAAATACCCCTCATTCTTGAATCGCTGAAGCTCTGGCGTGGAATGAATGAACGGGTCGACGCTGAAACGGGCTTTCGCCAATGCGGAATCGTTTATCTGCTGGAAACAGAGGCGGAGCTTGCTGCAAAAGAAAAATGGTACGCGGAAAATGCCAAGGTCTTTGGCCTCGATACGAAGCTGGTTTCCGGGGCTGAGGCTGACCGTTTGCAACCCGGCTCGACACGGACGTGGAAGGGGGGCCTTTATACGTCTGCGGATGGCCGCGCGGAACCATTCCTGGCGGTGCCCGCCATGGCGCGGCAGGCGCAAAAACGCGGCGTGAAAATTTTCCAGAGCTGCGCGGTGCGCGGGGTGGAGACAGCGGCGGGAAAAATTACCTCAGTGGTGACGGAAAAGGGAACCATTGCCTGCGAGCAGGTGGTGCTGGCGGGCGGGGCCTGGTCACGGCGCTTCCTGCATAATCTCGGGATAGAGTTTCCCCAGCTTACGGTGGTGAATTCCGTCATGCGAACCGAACCCCTTGATACGGGCCTGGAGAAATCCTGCACGGGCGGGAAGTTCGCCATACGAAAACGTATGGACGGCGGATTCACGATTACCCATCGGCATACATCCATGGCTGATATCCTGCCCGACAGTTTCCGGCTGTTTTTTAAGTTCCTGCCTGCCCTGGCCATGGATTGGAGCGGGTTGCGCCTCAGGCTTGGCAAACGGTTTCTTGATGAGGCCCGGCTCAAGCGGCGCTGGAAGCTTGATGAGCGCTCACCGTTTGAAGAGGTGCGCATGCTTGATCCGGAGCCGGTCCATTCAATTCTTGATGAGGCGGCGGCAAGCTTAAGGAATTATTATCCACGCTTTCAATCCATGCGGATTGCCGAGCGCTGGGCCGGTGTCATTGATGCAACGCCTGATGTAGTGCCGTGCATTTCACCCTTGCCGAAGATTGGCGGACTTTATCTCGCGTCCGGGTTTTCGGGCCATGGCTTTGGTTTGGGGCCGGGTGCTGGCAAGCTCATGGCGCAAATGGTCATGGGCGAAAGCCTCTGCGTCGATCCCACACCTTTTCGCTATGGAAGATTTTTGGATGGCACGAGGCCGCGGCCAACCACCGGCCTGTAATCAGGCAGCGAGTTTTTGCGACTGCGCCAGGGCCCGGCCAATGGTTTCGAGCAGGACTTCAGGAGCCACGGGTTTGCGGATGAAATCAAAGAGCTTCAGGTTGATGGCGCGCAGGCGGGTGGAGCTTTCCACGTCGGCCGAAACCATGACATAAACCGACTTGCAGCCCAGGGCCTGCATGGTTTCAACCACGTCGAGGCCGTTCTTGAGGCTGCCAAGCCTGAAATCGAAAAGGCCAACGGCGAAGGTTTGACCAATGGCAAATTCAAGGGCGGACTCCGGATCGGCGAAGCCCTTTACCTTATATCCAATGTCAGCGAGAAGTTCCGCCGTGGTGGTCAGCAGGTCGATATCATCGTCCAAAATCAAGATGTCGACATGCTTGTCAGTGTTCGTCATTTTTACGGGCCTGCCCAAAATCATGCACTTTGTAAGACTTTGACTATGCAGGAGAGGCTTTACAATTCGCTAAATGGATTAACTACAAAAAGGGTAAACGGCGGTAACGGTTCAAAAGGGCTCAACTGTGGATTGAGCGGCCTGCAACAGCCATGGCGGCCTCCTTGACCGCTTCCGAGAGGGTGGGATGGGCATGGCAGGTACGGGCCAAATCGTCGGCGGACCCGCCGAATTCCATCAGAACAGCGATTTCGTGGATCAATTCGCCCGCCATGGGACCAATGATATGGGCCCCCAGCACCCGGTCGGTGCGGGCATCGGCGAGGATTTTGACGAAACCATCGGTGGTCTGGTTGGCCTTGGCCCGGCCATTGGCGAGGAAGAGGAATTTGCCCGCCTTGTAGTCGGTGCCTGCAGTCTTGAGTTCCTCTTCGGTTTTGCCCACGGCGGCAATCTCCGGGGAGGTGTAGACTACGCCGGGGATAACCTCATAGTTCACGTGGCCCGCCTGGCCTGCCAGCAATTCGGCCAGCGCCACGCCTTCGTCCTCGGCCTTGTGGGCCAGCATAGGCCCCCTGATCACATCGCCAATGGCGTAGACGCCCTTGAGGCTGGTTTCAAAATGCGAACCCACTTCGATGCGGCCCTTGTCATCGCGCTTGATGCCAGCCTTCTCGCAGCCCAGGCCCTCGGTGAAGGGCGTGCGGCCAACCGCCACCAGCACCGTATCGGCATCAAGTGATTCCGCCGCACCGCCGGTGTTGGGTTCAATTTGCAGGGTTACGCCCGATTTGGTTTTTGTGGCACTGGTCACCTTGCTGGAGAGCTTGAAGGCGAAGCCCTGCTTCTGCAGCAGGCGCTGGAAATTTTTTGCAACTTCCAGATCCATGCCCGGCAGGATGCGGTCAAGATATTCGATGACCGTTACCTTGGCGCCGAGCCTGGCATAGACGGAACCGAGCTCAAGGCCGATGACGCCGGCTCCAATGATGGCGAGATGGGCCGGGACTTTCGCAAGTTCCAATGCCCCGGTCGACGAGATGATTTGCTTCTCGTCGATCTCAATGCCCTTGAGCTTGGCCACGTCGGAGCCCGTGGCGATGACGATGTTTTTCGTTTCGACGATTTGTCCGGCGACGTCGATCCTGCCGGTGCCCAGAATCTTTCCGGTCCCACGAATGACCGTCACCTTGTTTTTCTTCAGCAGAAAATCAACGCCTTTGGTGTTGCCGTCAATGGCTTCCTGCTTGAAGCCCATCATCTTAGGCAGGTCAAAGCTGGGCGAAACGGTGATGCCCATCCTGGCAAAGGAATGCTTGGCCTCGGCAAAAAGTTCTGAGGCATGGAGGAGAGCTTTCGACGGAATGCAGCCGATGTTCAGGCAGGTGCCGCCATGGGTGGCGCGCTTTTCGATCACCGCCACCTTCATGCCAAGCTGGGCGGCGCGAATGGCGCAGACATAGCCGCCGGGGCCGGTACCGATTACGGTGAGATCAAACTGTTCAGCCATGACATATCCTCAAATTTATATACTGCGGCCACCTGAAACACCCAGGAACGTTCCGGTTACATAGGATGCCTTGTCGGATGCCAGCCAAGCAATTGCTTCGGCTACCTCAAGCGAAGTGCCTTCGCGCTGCATGGGAATTTGCCCACGTATTTGTGCAACACGATCAGGCTCGCCACCGGAGGCATGGATATCCGTATCGATAATTCCGGGGCGGACTGCATTCACACGGATTCCCTCACTTGCCACTTCGCGGGCCAGGCCTATGGTGAAGGTATCGATCGCTCCCTTGCTTGCAGCATAATCCACAAACCAGCCGGGCGCGCCAAGGGTTGCCGCGGCTGATGATAAATTGACGATTGCGCCACCTGTTCCACCATGGCTTGTGGACATGCGTTTTACCGCTTCCCGGGCGCAGAGAAACGAGCCGGTGATGTTGATGGCGAACATGCGGGCCAATCTTTCGGCGGACATTTCATCAACCCTGGCCTTCAAATCGATAATGCCCGCGTTGTTGACCAACACTTTCAATTGGCCGAGCTGGTCGGCGGCCCTGAACAGCGCCACGATATCTTTTTCGCTCGCCACATCGCCCTTGATTGCCGCCGCCTTGCCGCCCGCCTTTTCAATCTGTGTGACAACAGCCTTGGCCGCTGCCGCATTCGAGACATAGTTCACCACGACAAGATAACCCGCCTTTGCCAGCAGCAGGCTGGTTGCAGCGCCGATACCCCGGCTTCCGCCCGTTACAATGGCGACATCAGGCTTCTGGGCCATGGACCGGCGCCCCTACAAATCCAACAGCGCGCGCTGCGGGTCTTCGAGGCTTTCCTTCACCCGCACCAGGAAGGTGACGGCTTCCTTCCCGTCGACGATGCGGTGGTCATAGGACAGCGCCAGATACATCATGGGGCGGATCACCACCTGGCCGCCTATGGCCACGGGCCGGTCCTGAATCTTGTGCATGCCGAGGATGCCCGATTGGGGCGCGTTGAGGATCGGCGTGGACATCAGCGAGCCGTAAACGCCGCCGTTTGAAATGGTGAAGGTGCCGCCCTGCATGTCGGCGATCTGCAACTGGCCATCGCGGGCCTTTTTGCCGTAATCCGCTATGGTTTTTTCGATGGTGGCAAAGGACATGCGGTCAGCATCGCGCACCACGGGAACCACGAGCCCCTTCTCGGTGCCCACCGCCACGCCGAGGTGATAGTAATTTTTGTAAACCAGATCCTCGCCGTCAATTTCGGCGTTGACCGCAGGGACATCCTTCAGGGCCTGGATCACGGCCTTGGCAAAGAAGCTCATGAAACCGAGCTTCACGCCATGCTTCTTTTCAAATATCTCCTTGAATTCGTTGCGGAGCGCCATTACGGCGCTCATATCCACCTCATTGAAGGTGGTCAGCATGGCGGCGATGTTCTGGGCTTCCTTTAAACGGCGGGCGATGGTGAGACGGAGCCTCGACATTTTCACGCGCTCTTCACCGCCCGATGGTGCAGGAGCGGCGGCCGGCATGCTGACCGGCATGGCGGCGGGCTTGGCCAATTGCTCGATGACATCGCCCTTGGTCAGGCGTCCATCCCGCCCGGTGGCAGGAACGGTTGCAGGGTCCAGCTTGTTTTCGGTGACGATTTTGCGCACGGCGGGTGAGAGCGGGGCTTCGGCTTTTGCAGGTTCTGCGATCTTTGCTACAGCCGGTGCGGCAGCGGGAGCCGCCGCTGCGGGCTTGGCTGCTGCGCCAGCGGCACCTTCTTCAATGGCGCCGAGCAATGCACCGACATTGACCGTGGTTCCGGCGGCGGCGGCAATTGATGTGAGCTTGCCGGAGGCGGGGGCAGGCACTTCCACCGTTACCTTGTCGGTTTCGAGCTCGACCATGGGCTCATCAGCCTTTACCGCATCGCCGACATTCTTGAACCATTTTGCAATGGTCGCTTCGGTGACGGATTCACCCAGGGCCGGCACGCGAATTTCCTTAGCCATTCTTTTCTTTCCTCAATTCATTCAGGCGAGCGCCACTTCAAGGAAATCTTTCAATTCCTTGAGATGCCTGCTCATCAATCCGGTCGCGGTGGAGGCCGACGGGTTGCGCCCCGCATAACGGGCCTTTGCATTCGTTGCCTTCAGGTAATCCAGAACCCGGTCAATGTTGGGCTGGGCATAGGTCCAGGCTCCCATGTTCATGGGTTCCTCCTGGCACCAGACAAATTCGGCTGACTTAAAACGGGCAAGCTCCTGGATCAGGGCCTTGTGCGGCCAGGGATAAAGCTGCTCGACGCGCAAGAGATAGATATCGGCGAGGCCGCGCTTCTCGCGCTCCTCGTAGAGATCGAAATAGACCTTGCCTGAGCACATTACCACGCGGCGGATCTTATCGTCGCTCACGAGCTTGATGGGCTGGTCTTTCAGCGTTTCGGCGTCATCCCAGAGAATGCGATGAAACGAGGTGCCTTCGGCAAATTCCTCCAGCTTCGAGGTGGCGCGCTTGTTCCTGAGCAGGGACTTCGGCGTCATCATGATCAGCGGCTTGCGGATGTCGCGCTTCAGTTGGCGGCGCAGGATGTGGAAGTAATTTGCCGGGGTGGTGCAATTGGCAATCTGCATGTTGTCTTCGGCGCACATCTGCAGGAAACGCTCAAGCCTTGCGGAGGAATGCTCCGGCCCCTGGCCCTCATAGCCATGGGGCAGCAGGCAGACGAGGCCAGACATGCGCAGCCATTTGCGCTCACCGGACGATATGAATTGGTCGAAAACCACTTGCGCGCCATTGGCAAAATCGCCGAATTGCGCTTCCCACAGGGTGAGCGTATTTGGCTCGGCCAGTGAGTAGCCATATTCAAAGCCCAGCACGGCCTCTTCCGAGAGCATGGAATTGATGATTTCGATCTTGTGCTGCTGATCCTTGGCGAGATGGTTGAGCGGCGTGTAGAGCTTGCCGGTCTGCTGGTCGACAATCACGGCGTGACGCTGCGAGAAGGTGCCGCGCTGCACGTCCTGGCCGGAGAGCCTGATCTTGAAGCCATCATTGAGCAGGGTGGCGAAGGCGAGATTCTCGCCCATGGACCAGTCAAGGCCGACGCCGTCTTCAATCATCTTGTGCCTGGCATCGAGCACGCGCTGCATGGTTTTATGAACCGAGAAGGTTTTCGGGGCCTTGGTGATTTTCAGGCCGATGTCCTTCAGCGTCTTGAGATCAACACCGGTCAGGCCCTTGCGCGGGTCGTCCAGATCCTTGGCCGATTTCATGTGGGACCAGCGGCCATCGAGCCAATCGGCCTTGTTGGCCTTGTAGCCTTCGGACGCCGAAAAATCCTCATCAAGGCTCTTGCGGTAGTCGGCCTTCATGGCGTCAAACTCTTCCGCCGTGATAACGCCTTCGGCGATGAGCCGCTTGGAATAAACATTGACGATGGTTTCGTGGGCGGCAATCGCCTTGTACATCAGGGGCTGGGTGAAGAAGGGCTCGTCGGTTTCGTTATGGCCGAAACGGCGGTAGCAGAACATGTCAACGACCACCGGCTTCTTGAATTTCTGGCGGAATTCCGTGGCGATCTTGGCGGCAAAGACCACGGCTTCCGGATCATCACCATTGGCATGGAAGATCGGCGCCTCGATCATCTTGGCCACATCGGAGGGATAGGGCGAGGAACGGGCAAAATGCGGGCTGGTGGTAAAGCCGATCTGGTTGTTGACGATGAAATGGATGGAGCCGCCAGACTTGTGGCCGCGAAGCCCTGACAATCCGAAACATTCCGCCACAACGCCCTGGCCGGCAAAGGCCGCATCGCCATGGATAAGCAGGGGCAATACGCTTTTGCGCTCGCGGTCGCCGCGCTGGTCCTGCTTGGCGCGGGCCTTGCCCAGCACCACGGGATCAACAATTTCAAGATGCGAGGGATTGGCGGTCAGAGATAGATGCACCGTGTTGTTGTCAAACACCCGGTCCGAAGAGGAACCGAGATGATATTTCACGTCGCCTGAGCCTTCTACTTCGTCAGGTGTGGAAGAGCCGCCCTTGAATTCGTGGAAAATGGCGGAGAAGGGCTTGCCCATCACATTGGCCAGCACATTCAGGCGGCCGCGATGGGCCATGCCGAGGACGATTTCCTTGATGCCCAATTGCCCGCCGCGCTTGATGATCTGCTCAAGGGCCGGAATCATGCTTTCGCCGCCATCAAGGCCGAAGCGCTTGGTGCCGGTGTATTTCACGTTAAGAAAATTCTCGAAGCCCTCGCCCTCGATGAGCTTGCGCAGGATGGCTTTCTTGCCTTCGGGGGTGAAGGAAATTTCCTTGTCGGCGCCTTCGATGCGCTGCTGCAACCAGCCCTTTTGCACGGGATCGGAGATATGCATGAACTCCACACCCAGGGTGTGGCAATAGGTGCGTTTCAGAATGTCGGTGATCTGGCGGATGGTGGCCTGCTCAAGGCCCAGCACCTTGTCGAGGAAAATGGGGCGGTCAAGATCGGCCTCGCTGAAGCCATAGGTGGCGGGTTCGAGTTCCGGCTGGGCCGGGCGCTCGGCCAATCGCAGCGGATCGAGATCGGCGGCGAGGTGGCCGCGCATGCGAAAGGCGCGGATCATCATAAGAGCGCGCACCGAATCCATGGTGGCCTTGCGCACTTCATCGACGGAAAGTCCGGTGCCTGCAGCCTTCGATTTGGCCTCGATCTTGCTGCCAACGGCCTTTTCCACTGCGGGCCAGTTGCCATCGAAGGCGGAGACGAGATCGCCGGTTGGGGCCGGCGGCCAATCGTTGCGGGCCCAGGAAGGGCCGGAAACCTGCTGCTTGGCGGAAGCGGGATCATCATCCAGACCGGCAAAAAACTGCCGCCAGTGGACATCCACGGCGGCGGGATTTTCCAGATATTTGGCGTAAAGCCCCTCAATGAACTGGGCATTGCCGCCGTAGAGGAAGGAAGATTGTTCAAAAGCCGTAATCAGGTCTGTCTTGTTCATCGCCATCACTTCCGAAGCCCGGGAACTCTGTCCGGGCCTAGAGTTATACTACCCAAAGTTTTCTTTGTCTTACTTCCGTTTCAGTTTCTTCATTAACGTCTTGCCAAGCATTGCGGGCGAATCCGAGACGGCGATTCCGGCCCGTTTCATGGCCTCGATCTTGGATTCAGCGCCGCCCTTGCCGCCCGAGATAATGGCGCCGGCATGGCCCATGCGGCGGCCGGGAGGAGCGGTGCGGCCGGCGATGAAGCCTGCCATGGGTTTCTTGATCTTGGACTTGCGGATGAATTCGGCCGCATCTTCCTCGGCGGAACCGCCGATTTCGCCGATCATGATGATGGAGAGGGTCTTGGGGTCGGCCAAAAACATTTCCAAAATATCGATAAACTCCGTGCCTTTGACTGGGTCGCCGCCGATGCCGACAGCGGTGGTCTGGCCAAGGCCTTCCTGGGTGGTCTGGAACACTGCTTCATAGGTAAGCGTTCCGGAGCGCGAGACAATGCCCACCGAGCCTTTCCTGAAGATATTTCCCGGCATGATGCCGATTTTGCATTCATTTGGCGTGAGCACGCCGGGGCAGTTCGGGCCGATGAGGCGTGTGGCAGAACCCGTTAACGCGCGCTTTACCTTCACCATGTCCTGCACCGGGATGCCTTCGGTGATGCACACCACAAGCGGAATTTCCGCATCGATGGCTTCGAGAATGGCGTCTGCCGCAAAGGGCGGCGGCACGTAGATCACAGAGGCATCAGCGCCGGTTTTTTCGCGGGCTTGCATCACCGTGTCATAAACGGGAAGGCCAATGTGCTTGGTGCCGCCTTTGCCGGGAGTGACGCCCGCCACCATCTGGGTGCCGTAGGCAATTGCCTGCTCCGTATGGAAGGTGCCATTGTTGCCGGTAATGCCCTGGCAGATCACTTTGGTTTTTTTGTTGATGAGAATGGACATCAGGCCGCTTCCTTTACCGCTTTGACAATCTTCTTTGCAGCGTCGTCGAGATTGTCGGCGGAGATGACGTTGAGCTGGGAGTCCTTGATGATCTTCTTGCCGAGATCGACATTGGTGCCTTCGAGGCGCACCACGAGGGGAACCTGCAGGCCCACTTCCTTCACGGCGGCGATCACGCCTTCGGCGATGATATCGCATTTCATGATGCCGCCGAAAATGTTGACGAGGATGCCTTTGACGCGCGGGTCGGCGGTGATGATCTTGAAGGCGGCGGTCACTTTTTCCTTTGTGGCTCCGCCCCCCACATCGAGGAAGTTGGCAGGTTCCATGCCGTAGAGCTTGATGATGTCCATGGTGGCCATGGCAAGGCCGGCACCATTCACCATGCAGCCGATGGAACCATCGAGCGCCACATAGGAGAGGTCATATTTCGAGGCTTCAATTTCCTTGGGGTCTTCTTCGCTCAAGTCGCGGTAGGTTTTGATATCGGGATGGCGGTCGAGCGCGTTGTCATCGAAATTCATCTTGGCATCGAGGCAAACGAGCTGGCCATCCCCGGTGATCACCAGCGGATTGATTTCGAGAAGGCTCATGTCCTTTTCGGTGAAGGCCTTGTAGAGCTGGCCCATCATCTTTACACACTGCCTGACCTGGTCGCCCTCGAGCTTCAGTGCTGCGGCAATGCGGCGGCCCACGAAGGGCGCGTAGCCGCTGGCTGGGTCCACATGGATGGTGGCGATCTTGTCGGGAGTCTTGGCGGCCACCTCTTCGATGTTCACGCCGCCTTCGGTGGAAGCGATAAAAGCAACGGTCGAGGTTTCACGGTCCACAAGGCAAGAGAGATAAAGCTCTTTGGCGATGGCGGTGCCTTCTTCGATATAGAGGCGCTGAACGAGTTTGCCTGCAGGCCCGGTTTGATGGGTCACCAGCGTCATGCCCAACATGCGTTCGGCTTCGGCCTTCACGTCGGCCAAGGACTTTACGACCTTCACGCCGCCGCCCTTGCCGCGGCCGCCCGCATGGATCTGGGCTTTCACCACCCAGACGGGGCCGGGCTGGCTTTCGGCTGCCTTCACCGCTTCATCAACGGTGAATGCTGCAATCCCCTTGCCGGTGGGCACGCCGAAGGCGCGCAAAACTTCCTTGGCCTGGTATTCGTGAATGTTCATGGGTGATAAGCCTTATGCGAGGTCCGGAGCGATTTTCTTGGCGGCGTCCATCAGGGCCTCAACGGCGGCCAATGATTTCTTGAATCCGGTTTTTTCTTCGCCATCAAGCTTGATTTCCACAATGCGCTCAACCCCGCCGGCGCCAATGACGACAGGCACACCGACATAGGTGTTGTTCACGCCATATTGGCCGGTGAGATGGGCGGCACAGGGCAGCACGCGCTTCTTGTCCTTCAAATAACTTTCGGCCATGGCGATACCAGCCGAGGCGGGGGCGTAATAGGCGGAACCGGTCTTGAGCAGGCCGACGATTTCAGCCCCGCCGTCACGGGTGCGCTGGACGATTTCATCAACGCGCTGCTGGGTGGTCCATTTCATCGCGATGAGATCTGGCACGGGAATTCCGGCGACAGTCGAATATTTCACCAGCGGCACCATGGTGTCGCCGTGGCCGCCAAGCACAAAGGCGGTGACGTCTTCAACGGAGACCTTGAATTCCTCGGCGAGGAAATGGCGGAAGCGGGCGCTGTCGAGAACGCCGGCCATGCCCACCACCTTGTTGGCGGGAAGGCCTGAATATTTTTGGAGGGCCCAGACCATCACGTCCAGCGGGTTGGTGATGCAGATCACAAATGCGTCCGGCGCATACTTGGCAAGGCCGGCGCCAACCTGGGCCATGACCTTCAAATTGATTTCGAGCAGATCATCGCGGCTCATGCCGGGCTTGCGCGGAACACCTGCGGTGACGATGCAGACATCGGCGCCGGCGATGCCTTCATATTTGTTGGTGCCGGAAAGGGTGGAATTGAAGCCTTCAATCGGGCCTGCCTGGGAAAGATCAAGCGATTTGCCCTGGGGAATGCCTTCGGCGATATCGAAGACAACGACGTCGCCAAGTTCCTTGAGAGCTGCGAGGTGAGCAAGCGTGCCCCCAATCATGCCGCCACCGATCATTGCAATTTTCTTACGAGCCATTTTTCGTTTTCCCTCTCAACCCGCAGGGGCGCAGGTTCTATTGCATTGCACAAGCGGGGTTTTCTAGGCCTGATATAAAGAGGCTTCAAGAACTACTAGCGGCCAATGGGCTTTTTGTGACGATTTTTCAGGTTTCGACGATTTTTTGGCCCCACCAGGCCGCCGACTGCATTTCCTGGAGCCGCGAAACGGTGCGGGCGAACTCAAACCGGTTGTCGCCCTGAGGATAAATCCGTTCTGGTGGCTGGGCTGAAGACGCCACGAGGTGCAGGCGGGCATCATACAGCGTGTCAATGAGCAGGACAAAGCGCTTGACCTCGTTGCGCTGGCTGGTTTTGAGGGCCGGGATTCTTTCCACAAACAGAGTCTGAAAATGGGAGGTCAGCGCCAGATAATCGGGTGGACCCAGGGGCGCTTCGCAAAGATCGGCAAAGGTAAACCGGGCGCAGCCATGGGCGCTTTCCGGCACATGCAGGCTGCGCCCCAGCACGGGAATTTCGCAGGGCTCGCCCTTTGGCACATCAGTGAGGCGCTCCCAAATTCTTTGCACATGGGCATCGGCCTTTGCGCCGAGCGGTGTCACAAAACTTTCCCGGGCTTTCACGCGGCCAAGGCGATAATCCGTGGGGCTGGCCAGCGGCATCACATCAAAACTGCTTTCCATGAGCTTGATGGCCGGCCCAAACAGGCTGCGGTTAAGGCCGTCCTTGTAGAGCTGGCCGGGTGGCAGGTTGGAGGTGGTGACAATGACCGTGCCCTGGGCCAGCAGGGCCTTGAACAGGCGGCCCACAATCATCGCATCGGCAATGTCATTGATCTGCATTTCATCGAGGCATAGAACCTGCGCCTGCTTTGCCAGGTCCGTGGCGATTTGCGCCACGACATCGGCTTCGCGGAGCGCCTGGCGGCGTCTGTGAATGTCCTGCATGAAGGCGTGGAAGTGGACGCGCTGCTTGGCCTTCACCTGCAGGTTTGCAAAAAACAAATCCATCAGCATGGTTTTGCCACGGCCCACGTCGCCGTAAATGTAGGCGCCCTTGGGCGTGCCGTTCTTGTTCAGGAATCGTCCGATGGTGCCGCGCTGTTCACGAGCTTCAAGGGCTTGGGTCAAGCCATCCAGATGCGAAACGATTGCGGCTTGAGCGGCATCGCTCCGAAGCTCGCCGCTTTCTATTTTTTCCGCATAGGCTTCAAGCAGGGCGGTCACCGGAAGACACCCAGGAAGAATGCAAGCATGGTCAAGTAGGCCGCAACGATCGCCACGAAGCTGAGTGCCGAAATCATGACCCCGGGAAGGGAGAGGGGCGTGAGGCCGTGATCAATCAGGCGCGGCCTGAGGTTGGCAAGCACCGAAATGCCGCCGAAGATGAGCAGGACGATCTGTTCGAAATAGAATCCGCTGGCAAGAATCATCACTCCGATGGCGAGCAGGCCAAAGCGCGCGTGAGGTCCCATCAGCTTGGCGAGAACCGAGCGCAGCGCCACGCCGCCATCGAGGGGTTCCACGGGAAGCAGATTGAAGAGGTTGAGGCCGATCACCACAATGCCTGAGATAATCAGCCAACCGGGAAGGGTCATGCCCAGCACCAGGGGAAGGGTGATGGCAAAAGCCAGGAGCAGGCTGAAGCCCGGCCCCATGAGGGCGGAAAACACCGCCTGTGCCTGGGTCTCGTAGGGCAGGCGCGGCATGGCCAGCGCGCCGAGAAAGGGCAGGAAAATCATGCGGCCCCAAGGCTGGCCGATCAGGCGGTAAGCCAGGAGATGGCCGAATTCATGGACCGCAAGGGCAACGACCAGCAGACCGGAAACAAGCCAACTGGTCATCAGGGCAAAGGCAACAAGACTCACAAGTCCGGTGACGACGGCAACGCCCGCCGAGATCCACATGTGGGTTGTCTCATCGGGCTTGCCGGTTTCAGCCAGGCCTTTGAGGCGGTAGGCGCCGCCCCAGAGATCGGCACGGGCGAGGACTTGCGCAATGAGCGGGCGCGGCCCCCAGTCATATTTCAGGGTGAGCCAGGTGCCATCGGAGCTGGCCTCGGTTTCCGTGACAATTTTCAGCAGCTCATTGTTGAGGGATTTTCCCTCCAGCCCCTCGCGGTGGAGTTCAAGGTAAGTGGGGGCGCGCCGTTCGGCCACGCGGAAACTAGCCTGGGATTTTTGCTGGGTGCCGGTTGACAGGGTGGTCACGTAAGTCATGCGGAAAACCTGGCGGGCGTCGTCAAGGAGTTCGGAGGTTAGCGTGGTCCGGCTCCAGGTCTGCACTTTTCCGTGATGGAGATCGACAAGGGAAAAGACCTTTTCCTGCGGGGCCTGTACCAGAAGCCGTGCCCGAGGATTCACCCTTTGGCGAAAGCCCAGAAGCGCCAGCAGAATGAGGATAAGGGGAATCTCCACGCCGGCGTTAAGGATGAATTCTGGCATTTGTCCTCAGGGGTTGCCGTTACTTACTGGACGCCTTGCCTGATGCGCAATTGAAAAACACGCAAAGGCCTAATAAAAGCTTGGCCCATGTCCCACCAGATCGTTGTTGCCGCCCTCTACAAGTTTGTCACGCTGAAGGATTTCGCGGGCCTGCGGCAACCCCTGCTTGCGGCCATGAAGGTCCATGGCGTGAAGGGCACGCTGCTTCTTGCTGAAGAAGGCATTAACGGCACGATCAGCGGCGGGCGCGACGCCATCGACGGATTTTTGGGCGAGCTCAAATCCGATGCCCGCTTTGCCGACATTGACCACAAGGAATCCTTTTGCGATGAGGAACCCTTCTACCGCAGCAAGGTGAAATTGAAGAGGGAGATTGTCACTATTGGCGTCGATGGCGTTGACCCCAACCGGCAGGCCGGCACCTATGTGAACCCCGTGGACTGGAATGCGCTGATTGCCGATCCCGATGTTCTGCTCATCGATACGCGCAATGATTATGAAGTGGCGCTTGGCACGTTTGCAGGGGCGGCGGACCCCAAGACTTCGAGCTTCGGTGAATTCCCCAAATTTGTTGATGAGAATCTTGACCCGGTGCGGCACCGGAAGGTGGCGATGTTCTGCACCGGCGGCATCCGCTGCGAGAAGGCCTCGAGCTATTTGCAGTCGCAGGGCTTCCGCGAAGTGTATCATCTGAAGGGAGGCATTCTCAAATATCTTGAGGAAGTGCCGAAGGAGCAGAGCAAATGGCAGGGGGAGTGTTTTGTGTTTGACCACCGCGTGGCGGTGGGCCAGGGCCTGGTTCCCACGGAACTGGAAATGTGCCACGGCTGCCGCGTGCCGCTGGATCCGGCTGACAAGTTTTCCGAATTTTACGAGGAAGGCGTGAGCTGTCCGAAATGCTTTGCGACATTAAGCGAGAGGTCGAAAGCCTCGGCGCGGGAACGGCAGAAGCAGATCGACCTGGCGAAGAAACGGAACGTGCGCAAGCCGATTGGGAGTTAGTAGATAAACTCTCCATGGTCGCCCTTCGAGGCGACCATCCAGTGGTCGTTACAAGCTCGAAGTCTGGGTGGTCGGGTCAAGCCCGACCATGGAGACGTGTAGAATTTATCGTTTCTTCTTTTTCCAGGCCGCCTTTTTTTCCTTGAAGGTGGGCGTGTCCCCCGCAACGTGGGGTTTTCCGGCGCCTTCAAATTTTGGCTTGCCGCCGGCAAAGGGTTTCTTGCCCTTGTAGCCCGCGCTTTCAAATTTTGGTTTGTCGCCATCCCCAAAAGGTTTCTTGCCCTTGTAGCCTGTTCCTTCGAACTTTGGCTTGGCTGTGCCTTCATGGGGTTTGCGGTCTTCGTAGCGCTGCGGCTCGGCGTCGCGTTTTGACATGAAGTTTGGCTTGCGGTCGGGATTGCGTGAAGGGCGGCTGATTTCTGGCGCGCCTTTCAGCAATTCAATCTTTACGTCCTCGTCGTCGGCAACCAGGCTGGCGATGGTGAAGCGCTCCACCACCGCATTGGCGATTTCGAAGCGGGTTTCATTGTCAGTGATGCGAATGGCGCCGATATCGGCTTTCACAACCTTGCCACGCCGGCAGATCATCGGCAGCAGCCATTTGGGATCGGCATTGTTCTTGCGGCCAATATCAAGGCGAAACCAGGTGAAATTGCGGGGTTCCGAAGAATGGGCATCGCGGCGCGCCGGTTTTGCTTCGCGGAACTCGCGGCCGGGGCCGGGGTCGAACACATCTTCGGCAGCCGGCAATCTTGCGCGGTACACACGCACAAGGGCGGCGGCGATTTCTTCCGGCGAACGCATGGCCAGAACAGCGCGAGCCATTTCCAGATCCTCTTCGCTGCTGATCTCGGTGAGCAGAGGGTCGTGCAGCATGCGCTGCTGGTCGAGCTTGCGGATATCTTCGGCCTGGGGCGGCCCGCTCCACACGGGATTCACCTTGGCGGCGGCCAGCATCTGCTCGGCTTTGCGGCGGCGTGACAGGGGCACGAGCACGACGCTCACGCCCTTTTTTCCAGCGCGGCCGGTGCGGCCACTGCGGTGCTGCAGAATTTCCGCATCATTGGGCAGATCAGCATGAATGACGAGGCCAAGGTTTGGTAGATCAATGCCACGGGCCGCCACATCGGTTGCCACGCAGACGCGGGCCCTGCCATCGCGCAATGCCTGCAGGGCGTGATTGCGTTCGCCCTGGCTCAATTCGCCGGAGAGATAGACGGCGGCAAAGCCGCGCTCGAGAAGGGTTGCATGCAGATGGCGGACATGATCACGGGTGTTGCAGAACACGAGGGTGCTCTGCGCTTCGACAAAGCGCAGCACGTTGACCACCGCATGCTCAACCTCATTGGGAGCCACACGCATGGCGCGGTATTCGATGTCGGCATGGGCCCGCTCGCCGCCCGAGGCCTCGATGCGAAGCGCGTTGCGTTGATAGCGCTTGGCGAGGTTGGCAATGATTTTGGGCATGGTGGCGGAAAACAGAAGGGTGCGCCGTTCGGCTGGCGTTGCCTCCAGAATGAATTCGAGGTCTTCGCGGAAGCCGAGATCGAGCATTTCATCGGCTTCATCGAGAACCACGGCCTTGAGATCGGTGATGTTCAAGACGCCGCGTTCGAGATGATCGCGCAGACGCCCCGGGGTGCCCACAATAATGTGGGCGCCATCGGCAAGCCTGCGCCGCTCGCGCTTGGGGTCCATGCCGCCAACGCAGGACAGGATGCGCGCGCCGGTATAATGGTAGAGCCATTCCAGTTCGCGCTCCACCTGCATGGCGAGTTCGCGGGTGGGGGCCACAATGAGGGCCATGGGCGAGGCTTCCTGGGGGAAGCGTTCGGCTTCACCGAGGAGGGTTGTAGCGATGGCCAGGCCATAGGCCACGGTCTTGCCGGAGCCGGTTTGGGCCGAAACCACGAGATCGCGGCCTTCGGCCTTGGCTTCAAGAACGGCAAGCTGAACCGGGGTCGGGTCTTCATATTTGCGCTCGGTGAGGGCGCGCGCGAATGGGGCAGGGGTTAAGGGAAATGCCAATTGATCAGTTGCTTTTCTAACGGAGTTGAGGGCAGGCAAACAGGACGCCATGTCCGGGGATGCCGCGTGCTGGGCGCCTCTTAAGGCAGTTCTGGGGAAAACACCATGGCGAAGAACTCTTCGCCCTTAACCACTATTTTGGATCAATCAGCGCTACATGAGGACTTGCATGGCGTGGCAATTTGCCGGCAAGGCGCGGGTCGTCGTGGACCTCGACCATGAGGCTGTAGGGCTCGAAGCCTGAGCGGCGGTAGAAGCCCAGCGCGTTGGGATGGTCGAAGTGGCAGGTGTGCACCCAGAGGCGGTTGATCGGCTTCTCCCAGGCCTTGGTGATGGCGATATTCATCAGTACACGGCCTAAACCGCTGCCGATGGCTTCCTTGGCCAGGCCAAAGAAGGCCAGTTCGCAATTCGGCAGATCCTTGAAATCAAGTTCCAGAACGCCAACTGCCGCATCGCCCTGATAGAGGACATAGGATTCAACTTGCGGGTGGCCAAGAATTGCGGCGAGCTTTTCATCGGGCATGATGAGGCGTGAAAACCACATGAGGTCTTCGCCCACCTTGCGGAATATACTGCGGTAGCTGTCAAGGTCGTTCACCTCAACGGGCCGCAATGAATAGCCCTCCGGCAAGGAGGCATCCCTGCTTTGCGGCCTGGAGGTCATCTCAAGGCAGGTTACCACATTGACAAGCCGGCCTTTCGGCAGCTCGTAGTAACCTACGGGCAAATCAAGCTGCTGCATCACTCAGCGCATCGTCGGAATGGAGAACTGGGCGCCTTCCTTGGTTCCCGACGGCCAGCGCGACGTGACTGTCTTGGTCTTGGTGTAAAAACGGATGGAATCCGGCCCATGCTGGTTCAGGTCACCGAAGCTGGAAGACTTCCAGCCACCGAAGGTGTGATAGGCCAGCGGCACCGGAATGGGCACGTTCACGCCCACCATGCCGACCTGCACCTTGGCGGCGAAGTCGCGCGCCGCATCGCCGTCACGGGTATAGATCGCAACGCCGTTGCCATATTCATGATCATTGCATAGGCCGAGCGCCTCGTCATAGGTCTTGGCACGTACAACGCCGAGCACGGGTCCGAAAATCTCTTCCTTGTAGATGCGCATGTCCTTGGTGACATTATCGAAGAGCGAGCCGCCGAGGAAATAGCCGTTCTCATAGCCCTGCATCTTGAAGCCGCGGCCATCCACTTTCAGTGTGGCCCCTTCCTTCACGCCGATATCGATGTAACCCTTGACGCGGTCCAAGGCCATTTTTGTAACCAAAGGCCCGTAGTCGGCGTCGCGATCGGTTGATGGACCAATCTTGAGACTTTCCACCCGTGGAATAAGTTTTTCAATGAGCGCATTGGCGGTGGCTTCACCGACAGGCACGGCAACCGAGATCGCCATGCAGCGTTCGCCGGCCGAGCCATAGCCCGCGCCGATGAGCGCATCGACGGCCTGGTTCATGTCGGCATCAGGCATGATCACCATGTGGTTCTTGGCGCCGCCAAAGCACTGGGCGCGTTTGCCGGTTGCTGTTGCTCCAGCATAAACATATTGCGCGATGGCGGTTGAACCCACAAAGCCCACGGCCTTGATGTCGGGATCGTTCAAAATCGCATCAACGCTTTCCTTGTCGCCGTTCACCACATTCAGAATTCCGGGCGGCAGTCCGGCCTCGAGGAAAAGTTCAGCGAGGCGCATGGGGCAGGAGGGATCGCGCTCGGAGGGCTTCAGGATAAAAGCGTTGCCCACCGCAATGGCCGGCGCACATTTCCACAGGGGAATCATGGCGGGGAAGTTGAAAGGCGTGATGCCCGCTACAACGCCCAGGGCCTGGCGCATGGAATACATGTCAATGCCGGGGCCTGCGGCATCGGTGAATTCGCCCTTCACCAGATGGGGCACGCCACAGGCAAATTCGGCGACCTCGACACCGCGCTGCAAATCACCCAGCGCATCGGGAACCGTCTTGCCGTGTTCCATGGAAATGAGCGTCGCCAGTTCTTCCTTGTGCTTGGCGGCGAGCTCGAGGAATTTCATCATGACGCGGCCGCGGAACTGGGGGTTCTTGGCGGCCCAGGCGGGCTGCGCCGCCCTGGCATTTTCAACGGCGGCGCGAAGCTCGGCCTTGGAGGCGAGCGCCACTTTGGCCTGCACCTCACCGGTGTTGGGGTTGAACACGTCGGCAAAGCGTCCGGACGTTCCCTTGACCTGCTTGCCACCAATGAAGTGCCCGATTTCCTTGACCATGTGATCCTCGCTTACGGGAAAGCCCAAAATCCGGGTTGCAGACTTTCCTCAATCATAAATGCTGGCGTGGAGCTAGCATGTCTGGTTTCCAGAGGAAACAGCTTTATGGAACCTTCTGCCGAAACCGGCCTCCGGTCATTCCAAGAGACGCGTTGATTGACGCTTCCGCCGCATTGTGTTTCAATTCCTGCGTGGAAGCCTTACCGAGGAGACGAAGCTATGGCCATGTATCTAACGCGCTTCAGCTACACGCCCGAGACATGGGCGCGAATGATCGAAAAGCCCGAGGACCGGCGAGAAGCTGCCCGCTCATATATCGAAAAGGTTGGCGGAAAGCTGCACGGGTTCTGGTATGCCTTCGGCGAGAGGGATGGCTGGAATTTATGGGAAGCGCCGGACAATGTGTCGATGGCTTCCGTGGTGCTTGCCATTGGCGCGGGAGGTGCCCTGAGCTCTTGCGAAACCACCGTGCTTCTCAGCGTCGAAGAGACGATACAGGCCCTGCAAAAGGCAAAGACCATCCGTTACCGCCCGCCGGCGGCTTGAGGGTCAAGAGGGAAGCGTAATCGAGGGAATCCAGACATAACCCTCATCGTCAATGATCATGCACTCGCGGAGCCCATGAGGCTTGTCGAGGCTGCCGGCCAGCACGGTCCAGCCGCCCGCCTTGGCGTTGGCTTCGGCTAGGTCCGGATCGGATCCATAGATCCGCAATTCGACGCCGATGCCACGGGCCTCGGCTCCCCGCACAATCCCAAAAAGCTCGTTGTCCTTGTAGGTGGCGTCGTGGTGAAACATGAAATCGCCGCCGTTCAGCTTCATGGCGGCAAAACGGTCATTGGCATAGAAGGCCGTAGCGCCCAGCACATCGGTGGCAAATTTCACGGCGCGGGGCACATCCCTGACCAGCAGGTTGAAGCCAAGGCCTCTGAGCGAGCGGCCATAGTCGGGGGCGGAAACGGGTGGGGCGTTCGGGTCGCTGGGTTTCATGCCAGCATTTGAACGCTTTCGGTTGCTTCCTGTCCATTCCACTTCACGGTGCAGGCGGGAATCCGGTTTGCTTCGGACACCCCGAAGCGGCGCATGGCCAGAAGGAAGAGCACGGCGGCGTCGGAGACCAGGTCAGTCAGGTTTTCCGTGTCGAGATTTTCCTCAAGCATTTCAGTGAGGCGCCGGCCCGCCAGGGTAGTCATGGCGTTGAGGTCCTTGAGCGGAAGCGAAATCGCGGTTTCCCAGCTTTCGAGCAGGTCGGCGTGGCTGATTTCGGCCAGAACATCGGTGCCGATCATCAGGGGAAGATTGCCGCGGAGTTGAATAGCGTGAACCCGCGCATCGGCGCTGTCGTGGCTGGGGCAGGTCAGGGTGAAAACGGGAAGTTCATTTCGGGAATGGGCTTTGCTACGCATGGGTACACCTTTTACAATGGGATCAGTGTGCACTTCGATTGTTGCTGTTCCGTTAACCGGTTCACACATGTGCTAGTCAGCATTCGCATAGGCCAGCTTTCGCCATGCCCTTTGATATGCGTCGAGGTTGCTGAGGTTTTGCGATGCAATTGTGGTGAGTGACAGCGGGACATGGGGCAAAATGCCATCCGGCATCAGGGCAAGACAGGCGGCCCCCGCGGTTGTTCCATCGCGCAAGTCTGATGCCAGCAGTTTTTGCCCTTGCCGCAGTTGGGCAAGGATCTGGAGGAATACCAAGTTCTTTGAAAAAGGCCCATCGACGATGATGTCATGTTTTGATCCCAGGGCCGCAAGGCATTCGGCCACCATAAGGGCGCAATAGAGGGAGGCGAGCGAAGCTTTTTGTTCCGGCGTTTTGGGCGGGGTTCCCACAATCCTGCCGCGCTCGCCGGTGCGGGGAACCGGCCCGCCGCCATCGGAAAAACTCGGCAGGGCATAGGTGGCGGCAGTGATGATGTCTTGCACGGCCACGAGCGTTGCAATGTCGCCGGAAGCGCCTTCGCTGAGGAGTTCAAATTCGCGGCCGCCAAAAAACCGGCTGCTGCCGACGTGGTTTCCGAAGACATCGGTATTGGAGACCGTGTCCTTTTCCATGATCAGGTTTTCAAGCCCGGTTTCCGTGTCGAAGCCGATGATCCAGGTGCCGGATGAAACCAGGGTGAATTTTTTCTGCCCGGCGGCGAGATAGCGCAGATAATTTGCATTGGAATCATGAACCCCCGCCAGCACCGCGCCGCGCCCGCGAAATCTTTGTCCGAGGAATTCGCTGCGCAGGGTTCCAACTGTTTCCCAGGCTTTGGCCATGGGTGGAAACAGCGGTTCCCATCCCATGCGCTTTACCAGGGAGGAATAGCCGCCATCGCGGATATTCAGGAGATGGGTCTGGCAGGCCATGCTGGAAATTTCGGTGACCAGTTTTCCGCTCAGGAAGAATGCCACGTATTGAATCCATGTCACAACCGTCTTGACCCCCGCAAAATCCTGGGGGAATGCCTGCTGCTGCCAAAAGAGCTGCAGGCCATGGGTGAGCGCCATGGGGAGCAGCGAGCAGAACACTTCCTCGAACGGCGGCTGCACCTTGTGGTAGGCCGCGATAATCTCCGGCGGCGGCTCCGAGTTGTAGTCCATGACCGGGAGGGCCAAAGTGCCATCCTCGCCCAAGCAGGCAAGGGCTGCGCCGTGGGCCGAGGGCACCACCACATCGATGGGCAAAATGGCATCCAGTTCGGGAAGCATCGTCCGGCAGAACTCAATCAGCGGGGCGGGATCAATGGCGCGGTAGGGCGGGCCCTCATGGTTAAGACTTGCAATCTTGCGTTCCGCCACCGGCCTGCCATCGGGACCAAACAGGACAATCTTGGTATTGGTCTTTCCGGCGTCAATAACGGCAATTCCACGCGGCAATTGTAAATCCATTTGGGCTTTCCTATGATGCCCGCGACACTGTTAAATCAACGCCTTGAAGTCAATCCTTCACAACTGGAAATGAAATGAAAAAGCTGAAGCATCTCGACCTGCGCCGCGAGGTCATAGAGACCTGCCTGAAAATGAACGCGGACGGAATCAACCAGGGAACCTCCGGCAACGTCAGCGTGCGCTGCGATGAGGGCTTTCTCATCACCGCCTCGGGGATTGTCTATGACAAGATGAAGCCCGCCCATGTCATCGAAATGGACCTCGAAGGCAATTACCGCGGCGACTATCTGCCTTCAACCGAATGGCGCATGCATATGGATATTTTCCGGGCCAGGCCGGAAGCCAAGGCCATCGTGCATGTGCATTCAACTTACGCAACGGCCCTTGCCTGCCTGCGCCGGGAAGTGCCGGCGTTCCACTACATGATTGGGGTGACCGGCGGCACGTCCCTGCGGGTTTCGGACTATGCGGAATTTGGCACGCAGGAACTGTCAGACACCATGTTGAAGGCAATGGAAGGGCGCACGGGCTGCCTGCTTGCCAATCATGGGCAGATTTGTTTTGGGCCAACTCTGGCCAAGGCCTTGTGGCTGGCGGGCGAAATTGAACACCTGTGCCACCAGTATTGGGCGGCGGGTCTCGCAGGCAAGCCGGTTATTCTTGATGAGACGCAGATGGCGAGCGTGCTCAAGCGTTTCAAAACTTACGGCAAGCAAGCCGGCGACATGGTGAAAGGCGACGCGCCTGCGGTTTTCGCGCCGCGGCTGCTGCCGCCCAAGAGCAAGAAGAAAGGCAAGTCATGATTGCCAATGTTTCGGCGCTCGTCAGTGAACTGAAGGCGCGCGCGGAAACGGGAAAGCCTGTCACCGTCGGCCTTGCGGGCGCGGGCCAGATGGGAACTGATATTGTGGTGCAGTTATCGCTGATGTCGGGCTTGCGGCTTGGCGCCCTTTCAGAAATGAATGTGGACCGTGCGGTCGATGCAGCACTCCTTGCGGGTCACGGGCGCGAACAGCTTGTCATGGCGAAGTCAGCCAGTGACATTGACCGCGCCATTGAGCGCGGGCGGCTGGCCATCACCGATGATCTTTCGGCGCTCGTTACGGCGGGACGTATTGACGTGGTGATTGATGCCACGGGCAATCGGAATGTGGGCACACGCTTTGCCCTTGATGCCATTCACAATGGCAAGCATGTGGTGATGCTGAATGTGGAAGCTGACATCACCATCGGCCGCCATCTCAAGGCGCAAGCCCTGAGCGCAGGTGTTGTCTATACAGGGGCCATGGGCGATGAACCGGCCTGCGCCATTGAACTCATCGGCTTTGCCCAATCGCTGGGTTTGAAAATTGTCTGCGCCGGCAAGGGCAAGAACAATCCGCTCAAGTTTGATGCGGTGCCAACGGAGTATGAGGCGGAGGCGCGGGCCCGCAACATGAACGCCCGCATGCTGGTCGAGTTCGTTGATGGCTCCAAGACGATGATTGAAATGGTGGCGATTGCCAATTGCACCGGGCTGGTGCCCGATGTGCCGGGCATGCATGGGCCGGCGGCGACGCGTGAAGAGCTGAGTTCGGTGCTGGTGCCGAAATCGCACGGCGGGGTTCTGTCGAAATCCGGCTGCGTGGATTATTCCATCGGCAAGGGCGTGGCCCCCGGCGTGTTCTGCATCGTGGAAACCGATCATCCGCGCGTGCTGGAACGCATGATTGATTTGAAAGTCGGCAAGGGCCCCTTTTTCTCCATCATGCGGCCCTATCACCTGACCAGTCTTGAAGTTCCGCTCTCGGCGGCCAAGGCGGTGCTGCATGGCCGGGCCGACATGGTGCCGCTTGACCATCCGGTGGCGGAGGCCATCACGGTTGCCAAGCGCGATCTCAAGGCGGGAGAGACGCTGGGCAAGATCGGCGAGACGGAATACCGCGCCTGGGCCATGACGGCTGCACAGGCGCGAACCAGCAACGCGGTGCCGCTCGGACTTGCCGAGCAGGCGCGGGTAATCAAGCCGGTGAAAGCGGGAGATTATCTCACCTACGACAATTGCGTGCCCGATGATTCCTTGATTGTGACGCAGATCCGCAAACGCCTTGATCAGGCCGATGCGCGGTTTCATGAGGTTGCCGCCTGACCGGGAATTATGGATGCCTCTGCCTGGTGAGAAAAACCGCCAGGAGGAAGGCTGCCAGCAGCAGGGCTCCAGCCAGCCAGTAGCCCAGTCCCGGCAGATCAAAACCGTAGGCCGGATCAATTGAGCGGGCAAAGACCGTGGCAAAGAAAATGGGGCCGAGGATGCCAGCGAAGGCGGTGACGCTGGAAAGGGCGCCCTGCAATTGCCCCTGTTCGGAAGCCGACACCCGTTGTGACATCAGTGATTGGCTGGCGGCGTTGAACAGGCCCCAGAAGGCGGCAATGGGAACGCCGATCCAGGTCAGCACGCCAATCCATGCGACGCCATACCAGGTTATGCCGATGCTGGCGCAGAGCAATCCCAGCAACAGGGCACGGGGCTCGCCGATGCGTTTGACGATGGGTTGCACGAGGCCGCCCTGCACCACCATGGTTGCCACGCCCACACCCGCCAAGAGGAAACCTACCTGGTCCGGCCCCCAGCCGTAACGGTAACCAGCGTAGAGAACATAGATGGCGGGCAGCGAGGTGTGGGCGAGTTGCGACAGGAACGTCACAAGGCCGAGGCCCCAGAGTTCATGGTGGCTGACCAGAAGTTTCACCGAGCCCAGAGGATTGGCCTTGGCCCAGGAAAAGGGGCTGCGGTTTTCCGGCTTGAGGGATTCCGGCAAAACAAAAAGCCCGTAGGCGAAATTAAGCAGGCTCATGGCGGCCGCGGCCCAGAAGGGATAGTGCACATTATAGCTGCCGAGAATGCCGCCAAGGGCCGGCCCCAGAATAAAGCCAATGCCGAAAGCAACACCCAGCATGCCGAAATTCTTGGCGCGTTTTTCGGGAGGGCTCACATCGGCGATATAGGCGCCGGCGGTTGCAACGCTGGCCGCGGTGATGCCGGAAATAAGGCGGCCTACGAAGAGCCAGGAGAGGGCCGGGGCCAGGGCCATCAAAATATAATCAAGCCCAAGGCCGAGATTGGAGAGGAGCACGATGGGCCTTCGGCCGAAGCGGTCGGAGAGCGAGCCCATGGCGGGTGAAAAGAGAAACTGCATGATGGCCCAGGCGGTGCCGAAAATGCCCACCATTTCGGCGGCCCTAACCGTGTTGCCGCCGACAAAGCTTTCAATGAGCTTGGGCAGCACCGGAATGATGATGCCAAGCGCCAGCATGTCGAGCGCCACGGTGATGAAAATAAAAATGAAAGCTGCGGGCCGGGTTTTTATGCCTTCAGCAGCCATTCGTGTTCCTTGGCGTTGTGGAATTTCCAGGTCCGCCGGGGTCCAGCCATGACGTTGAGGTAGTAGAGCTCATAGCCATGGATCGCAGCGCAAGGATGGTAGCCCCTGGGCACCAAAGTCACATCGCCATCTTCCACCGCCATGGCTTCGTCAAGTTCGCGGTCGTCAGTATAGACGCGCTGGAAGGCAAAGCCCTGGGGCGGATTGATCCGGTGATAATAGGTTTCTTCCAACGCCGACTCATGGTGCAGCTTGTCTTCGTCATGCTTGTGGGGCGGATAGGATGAGGTGTTGCCTGCAGGGGTGAGCACCTCCACCACCAGAAGATTTTCCGCCATTTCCCATTCGGGCAGGATGTTGGTGACATGGCGCACGTTGGAGCCCTTGCCCCTGGTTTCCTGCACCAGCAAATCGGGCGCCAGCACGCGCGGCGGGAATTTTCCCTTGCCCGGGGCGGAACACACGGCGAGCACCAGGTCTTCCGTTGCTTCCACCGACCAGACCATGCCGGGCGGCACGTAGACCGACCAGGGCCTGCCCTCAAAGGGCGAGCTTCTGCCGCCCAGAATGCCATATTCCTCGGCGCCGACACGCACGCTGCCGCGGCCGCTGATGAAAACCAGGCAGGTTTCGCGGTCGCCATCGGTGCCGGTGGCGAGTTCGCCGGCTTTGCGTTTCCACAGGTCGAAGCCAACATAGGTCCAGCGCGCCGTCTTCGGCGTCACGTGATGAACCCGGCCGCCGCCGACGCGGGGTTTTACAAGAAGTGGGGACATTCAGCTCAGGCCAGCCTCTTTCAAGAATCGCTTAAGATTATCGCATCCCAGCTTAGCATATTTTGCGGGCGGTGCCTTTTCCGGATCCTGCTCGGCCTCAACCACAACCCAGCCGCTGTAGCCCCCAAGTTCCTTGAAAACCGAAACATAGTCAATGGAGCCGTCGCCGGGCACGGTGTAAACGCCGGCCAGCACGCTGTCGAGGAACGACCAGTCGTGCTTGTCGGATTCGGCCTTCACGGCAAGGCGCACATCCTTGCAGTGCACATGGCTGATGCGTTTCTTGTAGGTTTTTGCCAGCCTGACCGGATCATCGCCGCCCCAGGTGGCATGGCCCGTATCGAGCAGAAGGTTCACCGCGTTGCCGGTTTCCTGCATCAGACGGTCAATTTCAGCGGCAGTCTGCACCACGGTTCCCATGTGATGGTGATAAGCAAGCTGGAAGCCGTCAGCCTTAAGCAGTTCGGCGAGTTTGGTGAGGCGTGTGGTGAAGGTTTTCCACTGGGCCTCGGTCATCACGGGGCGGGTGGAGAGCGGTGCCGCCTTATTGCCATGAACCGTGTTGGTGCATTCAGCGACGATGAACACGTTGGTGCCCATGGCTTTCAAGAGCTTGCGGTGATCCGTGGATTTCGCGAATTCGGTCTCGGCGTCGTGCTCCAGCAGGAAGGTGGAATACCAGCCACCCACCAGCACCAGGCCATGAGCATCGAGAATGGGGCGCAGCTTGGTGGCCACGCGCGGAAACTTGTTGCCGAGTTCCATGCCTTCGAAGCCCGCAGCCTTGGCTTCGCTCAGGCATTGCTCCAGCGGAATCCAGCCGCCGATTTCCTGCATGTCGTCATTGGACCACCCGATGGGGTTGGCACCTATCCGTATTGTCATGGGCCTGCTTCTTTCTTTTAATTGCCGATGCGTTGTTTGGCTTTCGCCTTGTCATAATTCTTGCGTGCGGCGCGCACCTGGCTCCGGGTTGAGACTTCGGGGATTGCCACGTCCCACCAGTGGCCGCCCGCGTCGGTGGTTTTCATCGGATCCGTGTCAATCACGATGAGGGTGGTGCGGGTGTTGCTCCTGGCTTTCTTCAAGGCGCGCTCAAGATCGGCGAGGGATGACACTTTTTCCGAGATCGCTCCAAGGCTCTTTCCATGGGCGGCGAAATCAATGTCGGGGGAAACTTCCTGCACCGTGTTGTAGTCAAACAGGTTGTTGAAGCGCTCGCCGCCGCTTGCGTGCTGCAGGCGGTTGATGCAGCCGTAGCCGCGGTTATCGAGCAGCACCACGGTGAGCTTCACGCCGAGCATCACCGAGGTTGCTAGTTCGGAATTCATCATGAGGTAGGAGCCGTCGCCCACCATCACCACAACTTCGCGGGCTGGCTGGGCCATCTTGAGGCCAATGCCGCCGGCAATTTCATAGCCCATGCAGGAGAAGCCGTATTCCATGTGATAGGACGAAGGCCCGCTGGCCTGCCAGAGCTTGTGCAGTTCACCGGGAAGGCCGCCCGAGGCGCAGAGCACGGACACATCGCGGCCAAGGGCGCGCTGCACGGCGCCAATCACCTGCGAATCCGATGGAAGCTCCGCATTGCTGGCATCGGTGTATGTGTTTGCGGTTTTCATCCAGGCGGCAAATCCGCTCTGCGCCGCCTTGGTCCAGGCCGCTGGGGCCTCCCATTTACCGAGATTGATCGAGAGTTCCTCAAGGCCGACGCGCGCGTCTGCAATCAGCGGCAAGGCGCGGTGCTTGGTGGCATCGAAGACCTGGGTGTTGAGGCCGATGATGGTTTTCTTGTCATTCTTGAACAAGGCCCAGGAACCGGTGGTGAAATCCTGCAGGCGCGTGCCGACGGCGAGAACCACATCAGCATCTTCGCACACCATGTTGGAGGCGCCGGTGCCGGTGACACCCACCGCACCCATGTTCAAATTATGGGTGAAAGGCAGGGAGGATTTTCCGCCCTGGGTTTCGACTACCGGAATGCCGTGGGCTTCGGCAAATTTTGCCAGCGTGGCGGAGGCTTCCGAAAACAGAACGCCGCCGCCCGCTATGATAACAGGCTTTTTCGCGTTCTTCAGTATACGGACGGCTTCGGCCAGTTCGTCCTCATCGGGGCGGATGCGGCGGGTGCTCCAGATTTTTTCCTCAAAGAAGCTTTCGGGATAGTCGTAAGCCTCGGCCTGGGTGTCCTGGCACATGGAGAGCGTCACTGGCCCGCAGTCGGATGGGTCGGTGAGCACCACCATGGCGCGGTTGAGGGCGGGGATCAGTTGCTCAGGCCTTGCGATGCGGTCGAAGTAGCGCGACACGGGCTTGAAGCAGTCATTCACCGAGATGGTGCCATCGCCAAAATCCTCAACCTGCTGCAATACGGGATCGGGCAGGCGGTTGGCGAAGACATCGCCGGGAAGCAGCAGCAGCGGCACGCGGTTGACATGGGCCACGGCGGCGGCGGTCACCATGTTCAACGCCCCGGGGCCAATGGAAGAGGTGCAGGCCATCATGCGGCGGCGGCGCGAGCCCTTGGCAAAGGCAATGGCCGCATGGGCCATGGCCTGTTCATTATGGGCGCGGTAGGTCGGTAGCTCTTTACGCGCGCCAAACAGGGCCTCGCCGATGCCCACCACATTGCCATGGCCGAAAATGGCCCAGACGCCGGCGAAAATCGGCAGCTTCCTGCCATCGACCAGGGTCATCTGGCGGGTGAGAAATTTCACCAGGGCTTGCGCGGTGGTCAGGCGGATTGTCTTGCCCATGGGGCGGCTCCTTGTAACAAACTTGCAGGTTTTGTTCGATTTCCCTCGCCCCAGCGGGGAGAGGGAGGGGCCCATTGCCTTGGCAATGGGAGGGTGAGGGGGATCAGGTCTTGCAATTGAATCATCTAGTCCCCCTCACCTTCCCACGCGTACCGCGCGGGCCCCTTCCTCTCTCCACCGGAGAGAGGAAATGTTAGTATGTTTCATTCACTCATTGTCGTGCTTTACGCATGCGATTTATTCCAGACATTTACCAGATTGGCAAAGCGTTCCGCCATTTCCGCTGTTGCCTTTGCGTCGTCAATTTTTCCGGCCAGCCAGTTCTCCGCCACGCTGCTGAAAATCGTGCGGCCCACGGCAAAGCCCTTGACCGTCGCATGGCCGGCGGATGCTGCAAAGGCGCGGGCCAAGTCTTCCTCAGGCGCATCGAGGCCGAGCAAGACAATGCCGCGGCAATAGGGGTCATTGGCCTTGATGACTTTCTCGATATTGCCCCAGGCGGCGGCATTGGCTTGCGGCTCCAGTTTCCACCAGTCCGGCTTGATGCCGAGGGCATAGAGTTCGGCAAGGGCGCGCGAAACCGTATCATCTTTGAAGCTGCCATGCTTGCCGCAAATGATTTCAACCAGAAGTTCGCGGCCGATTTTTCGCGCGGCCTCATAAAGGGTACGGAGTTTTTGCGATTGCTCCGCTTTGAGTTCAGCCGGATCATCGGGATGGTAGAAGGCGAGGCATTTGATCGTATGGGTCACCGGCCATTCAACCAGCCTAGCTCCCACATCCTGGGTAAATTCAAAACGCAGGGGCCGTGACCCCGGCAGTTCGAGAGGGCGTGCAACCCAGAGGCCCAGCTTTGCCGCATCAAACATGGCATCCCGGCCATAGGTATCATCGAGCAGGGTGCCAAAGCCCGGCTTGCCGTTTGATACTTTTCCGATTGCGGCAATGGCCAGGCGCTTGAACGGGGCGATGCGTTCACGGGGGGCTCCCGCCTTGTCGGCGATGGCTTCCAGTTGAATGCGGTGATCGATGGCGAGCGCCAGAAGTTTTGGCGGCTGTTCGCGCCGGGTGGTTGCCCAATGCACATGATTGATGGCTTCGTCCTTGCGCAGGGCCTTGTGCGGACTGCCGTGCTTGAGAAAATACTGCAGTTCATCCCAGGTTGGAATTTCCGGCGAGCAGAGGAGCCGTGAAACCGCGAAAGCCCCGCAGGCATTGGCATAGGTGGCGCAGGTTTCCAACGGCTCGTTCTTCAGCCAACCCCGCAGGAAGCCGGAGAAGAAGGCATCGCCGGCGCCCAGCACGTTGTAAACTTCAATGGGAAAGCCCTGGCCCACAATGCCGTCTTCCAGGCGGTTGGGAATGGCGCCCGAATAGACCACGCAGCCCATAGGACCGCGCTTCAAGACGATGGTTGCCGAAGAAAGAGACCTGATCGTTTTCAGCGCGGTCAAAGTGTCCTCACTGCCGGCGGCAATGTGAACCTCTTCTTCCGTGCCAACGATCAGGTCACAGTCAGGGAGAACCGTCTTGATATGCTCTGAAACCTTGTCAGACTTGATGTAACGCTCTTCGCCGGCGCCATGGCCGGCAAGGCCCCAGAGATTGGGGCGGTAGTCGATGTCGAAACAGATCTTGCGGCCATTGGCCTTGGCAATTTTCATGGCCTTGCGCTGGGCCGCGTCATTCAAGGGCCTGGCAAAATGGGTGCCGGTCACCAGCAGGGCGGCGGAAGAGGCCACAAATTTTTCATCGATGTCGGCTTCGCACAAGGCGCTGTCAGCGCAATTATCGCGGTAGAAAATCAGCGGGAAGGTCTTGTCGTTTTCAACCGAGAGCAGGACCAGCGAGGTCAGCCGCTGCGGGTCGGTGGTGATGCCCTGGGTTGCAACACCTTCGCGGGACATTTGCTCGCGCACATAGCGCCCCATCTGCTCATCGCCCACACGGGTGATGACCGCGGATTTGAGGCCGAGCCTTGCGGTGCCGATGGCGATGTTGGAGGGGCAGCCGCCCACCGACTTGGCGAAGGAGGCGATGTCTTCCAGCCTGGAGCCGATTTGCTGGCCGTAGAGATCGACGGAGCAGCGCCCCACGGTGATGACGTCGAGCGCGGCTTTGCTGCCGGTTCCAGACGCCATTTCTGCCTCCTTCACGATTATGTTTGCTTGACAAGACGAAACAACAATTCCAAAATGAAGTCAAGTTGGAATGTTTGTTCCGTTTCGCTCAAAGAGGCCCTATCAGTGCCTTCTGGGTGGTTTTTTAAGTGTTTGGGAGAGGGAAATGATCAGGTTCGGGATACTCGGCGCAGGCCGGATTGGCAAAGTTCACACGGCCACCATCGGCGCGTCCAAGGTGGCCAAGGTCGCCTATGTGGCCGATGCGGTGGCGAAAGCGGCGAGCGATCTGGCGGCCACGGTGGGGGCGAAAACCGCAAGCGTGGAAGAGATCATCGCGTCGAAAGACGTGAATGCGATCCTCATTGCCACGCCTACGGGCACGCACGCGGACCTGATTGAAGCGGCGTCGAACGCCGGCAAGGCGATCCTCTGCGAGAAGCCGGTATCATTGTCGGTCGAGAGAATATTGAGCTGCCTCAAGGTGGTCGAGAAAAACAAGTCAAACCTGATGATCGGTTTCAACCGCCGTTTTGATCCAAACTTTGCCGCCCTGGAAAAACGCATTCGCAATGGCGACATCGGCACGGTGGAGCTTGCCACCATCATCAGCCGCGATCCCGCACCGCCGCCGGTTGATTACATCAAGGGTTCAGGCGGTTTGTATCGCGACATGATGATTCATGATTTTGACCTGGCGCGTTTTCTGGTGGGCGAGGAATTTGTCGTGGTGCATGCGCTGGGTGCCTCGCTGGTCGACAAGGCCATCGGCGAAGCGGGCGATGTGGATACGGCTGCAGTGCAGATGCAAACGGCTTCAGGCAAGATTGCCGTCATCACCAATTCACGCCGCGCCACCTATGGTTATGACCAGCGCCTGGAAGTGCATGGCTCAAAGGGCATGCTGCGGGCCGGCAATGTGCACAACACCACGGTCGAACTTGCCAACGGCGATGGCTTCAAGGGCGATCCCATCATGCATTTCTTTACCGAGCGCTATGGCGCGGCCTACGCCAATGAAGTGAACCATTTCATCGACGGCATTGCGAAAGGCGTGTCGTCGCGGCCCAATGGCCAGGACGGATTGCAGGCGCAGAAGCTTGCGGATGCGGCAACCGAATCGTGGAAATCGGGCAAGCCGGTAAAGGTGTCGTAATGGATATGAAATCTCTCACCAAACTTTCCATGGATGGCAAGGTCGCGGTTGTCACCGGCTCCACCCAGGGCCTCGGCGAAGCCATAGCCCATCTCTTTGCTGACCGCGGGGCCAAGGGCATCGTGATCACCGGGCGCAATGAAAAGAACGGGGCGCGGGTCAAGGCCGACCTGGAAAAGAAAAACGTCAAAGTGGTTTTTGTAAAAGCCGATCTTGCTAGCATGGACGATACGCGCAAGGTGATTGCCGCCACGGACAAGGCATTTGGCCGCGTCGATGCGGTGATCAATGCTGCCGGGATCACCGATCGCGGCACGATCTGGGACACCAAGCCTGAGCTTTTCGACGCGATGATGAATGTCAACGTGCGGGCGCCCTACTTCATCATCCAGGATGCGCTGCATGTGATGAAGCGCGAGAAAATCAAAGGCACCATCGTCAACATCATCTCCATGTCGGGGCATGGCGGGCAGGACTTCATTTCGGCCTATTGCATTTCCAAGGGGGCGCTCATCACGCTGACCAAGAACACCGCCTATTCAGTGATGCGCCACCAGATCCGCGTCAACGGCCTCACGATCGGCTGGATGGATACGCCGGGCGAAGACCGCATCATGAAAACCTATCATGATGCGCAGGACGGCTGGCTGAAGAAGGCCGAAGCGGCAAGGCCCTTCGGCCGGCTGCTGAAGCCCGATGAAGTGGCGCGGGCCTGCGGATTTCTGTCGAGCGAGGAGTCGGGCCTGATGACCGGTTCCATCATCGATTTTGACCAGCAGGTTGCGGGCACGGGCAATTCCATTCCGGAGCCGCCAGCGGTTTAAGTCCGGCGGCCGCGCATTTCAGCGACCGCTACGGTCAGTGTCATGGCCAGCGCGAGGGTTGCCGCCATCGAGCGGAAGCCTTCGAAATTTGCTTCGGCCACTTCGAACCAGGTTTCGGCCAGCGAGGCAAGCGGCGAGAAGCCGGAGTCGGTGATGGCGACGATGGGCACGTTGCGGGCTGCTGCGGCCTGGGCGAGGGCCACGGTTTCCGAGGCATAGGGGGTGAAGCTGATGGCCAGCACCGCATCGCGCCTGGTGGCAAAGCCCAGTTCTTCCTGGGCCAGCCCGCCGATGGCGTCGATCAGGACATTCCGTACACTGAGCTTTCCGAAGGCGTAGGACATGTAGGTCGAGATCGGGAAGGAGCGGCGAAGGCCCAGCAGATAGATGGTGTCGGCCTTGCTCAAGATCTCCACGGCATGGTCGAGTTTTTTTGGTTCCAGCCGTTCCTGCAGGGTGTTGATCGATTTTTCCGCCGCTTCGGTGAAGCCCTGGAAGATGATGTGGGATTTTGAGGCCGACAGGGCGTGCTGGCGCAGCTGCTCGATGCGCTCCTCGTAGTTCAAAATCCGGTCGCGCAGCCTTGAACGGAACACTTCCTGCAATTCGGAAAAACCCTGGTAACCCATGGCCTGGGAAAAGCGCACCAGTGTCGAAGGCTGGACATCGGCTTCCACGGCAATTGACGCCACGGTTCCAAAGGCGATTTCATCGGGGTGCTCCAGCGCGTAGGTTGCGACCTGGTTCAGGCGTTTTGGCAAGGCGGGCCCACGCTCGATGATGCGGGCCTTGAGGCTTTGGAAGTCGCGCGGGAGGATGTCGCTTTCGCTCACTTTGGACCCATTTTGCTGACGGAGTCGCGGAATAAGTCAGTAAACCACAGCAATTCGCTTGTGCCAAGGAAATAGAACATTTATTCCACTGGATAGAATCGTGGAAGGAATCATGTAATGGCGTCTCTCGGCGTGGCGGTTATCGGAACGGGGTTCATGGGGAAATGCCATGCCATGGCGTGGAGCCATGTGCGCACCGTGTTTGGCGGCGAAACGGACATCCACCTCGAAGTCCTGTGCGACACCAACGCGGAGGTAACAAAGCAGAAGGCAGCCGAAGCCGGTTTCCGCCGAGCCGAAACCGATTGGCGGCAGCTTCTTGGCGACAAGCGCATCGACATCGTGTCGATCACCACGCCCAATAACCTGCACCGGGAGATGGCGGTGGCGTTCCTGGCGGCGGGCAAGCATGTCTGGTGCGAAAAGCCCATGGCGCTGACGCTGGATGACGCCGTGGCGATGACCGCGGCGGCTGCGGCCTCCAAGGCCAAGACCCTGATGGGCTACAACTACATCAGGAATCCGGCGCTGGCCCATGCGCGGAAAATAATTCTCGAAGGAACGCTGGGGCGGATCATTCATTTCCGCGGCCAGGTCGATGAGGATTACCAGGCGGACGAGAATGTGCCGTGGTCGTGGCGCTCGCGGCTGGAAACCGGCGGGCTTGGCGTGCTGGGCGATCTCACCTGCCATCTGGTAAGTTTCGCTCATTATCTTGTGGGCGATATCGCGCAGGTTTGCGCCGACATCGATACGGTCCACAAGATGCGGTCTGTTCCCGGTTCAGAGGAAAAGCGCGGGGTGGAAAATGAAGACATTGCCCATGCCATGGTGCGCTTCAATAGCGGAGCAACAGGCATCCTCATGGCGAGCCGTGCGGCGCATGGGCGGAAAAACATGATCCGCGTCGAAGTGCACGGCACCAAGGGGATGATCGCCTTTGACCAGGAGCGGATGAATGAATTGCAGCTTTATGTGGCCGATGAACCCGCGGCCGAACGCGGCTTCAAGACGATACTGACGGGAGGATTGCATCCGCCCTATGGCATGTTCACGCCGGCGCCGGGGCATCAACTGGGATTCAATGAGCTCAAGGTGATCGAGTGCAGGCATTTCGTGGATTGCATTGAGAGCGGTGACGAAGCTTACGTGAATTTTGCCGAAGGACTGAAGATCGAGAAGATCATCCACGGCATTGCCGCGTCAGCCGCCAGCCGCAGCTGGCTGGATGTCGGTTGAGATTATTTCTTTGGCCGCGGAAATTCTTTCAGCATCCTCTTTTCGAGTTCGAGGAGATCCTTGGGCAGCGGCTGGCCGGTGTTACGGAGTTCGTTCAGTTTCTGGTGCAGCAGCTCGTAAATTTCATGCACGTCTTCCGGCTGGTTGTTGATCTGGCTTACCAGCAAGTTGATTTGGGCCTGAAGTTCTTCCAATGCCATGGGGCGTTCTCCTCAATTTTCATCATAACCCCTGGACCTCCGCGAAGCACCTGAAATCGGCGGGCGGCGGCGGGTGTTGTCGGGCGGCTCCCCAGCAAGGGCGCGTTTCAGGCGGCGGATGAGGACAGCTTTTGATTTTGCATCGGCCGCCTTGCTGATTTCCTGATCGATTTCGAGATGCAGGCCGGTGAGCTCATTGTTCCAATCGGGCCGTGCGACCTGGGTGGGATCAATGCGCGGCCGGCTTTCGCTTTCGAGGAGGGCGCACGCCTCGCCGCTCAACTCATAGACATCATCAAGCTGGGGCCTGAGGACGCAATCGGCCTTGACCACGATGCCACTGATAGCCTCCTGCAGCGCCACCTGGGGGCCTTCTTCACCGTGGGTGAGGAACACGGTTTTGCCAATCGGCATGCGCTCCTTCAACCATTGGACGAGTTCGGGGCCGTCGGCGTGGCCGGAGTAATCCTCGAACTGGCGGATGCTGGCGCGCACTGTAATTTCCTCGCCCATGATTTTTACCATCTCGGCGCCGCTCTGGAGAATTTGGCCAAGCGAACCTGCTGCCTGGAAACCCACCAGAAGAACCGTCGTGCTGGCCTGGAAAAGGTGGTTCTTCAAGTGATGGCGGATGCGGCCCGCGTCACACATGCCGCTGGCGGCAATGATGATGCGAAAGCCGGAAAACTTTGAAATGGCCTTGCTGTCCTCCACCGTTTCCGTGCTTTTCAGCAAAGGCGAGTTGAAGGCCCGAAAAAGGATCTCACCGTTTTGCAATTCCTTGGCGTGTTTCTTGAAAATGGCCGAGGCCTTGTTGGCGAGCGGTGAGTCGATGAAGATTGTGGTGCTGGGCACCTTGCCCTGCTCCATGAGCCAGACAAGGTCGGTGACCACTTCCTGGGTGCGCTCCACCGCGAAGGAGGGGATGAGAAGGGCTCCTTTGCGGGCGGCAGCGGCGTTCACCTCTTCGGCCATCAATTCACGGCGCTTTTCCTCGGAGCGCTCGAAGCGGTCCTTGCCGCCATAGGTTGATTCACAGACGACGTAATCAAAACCTGTCGGCGCCTCCGGGTCGGGCTCGAGCATCTTGTGGTCGGGGCCGATGTCGCCGGAGAAGAGAATGCGGGTGGGCGGCTTGCCCGCCTGGCTCACCTCAACCTCGATTGAAGCGGAGCCGAGGAGATGTCCGGCATTCCACCAGCGGGCGCGAATGCCTTTGGCGGGTTCAATCCAGGTTTCATAATCCAGTGCTGAAAAATGCTCGAGGGCGGCCATGGCGTCCTCCAGCGTGTAGAGCGGCTCCACTTCGGGAAGGCCGCGCTGCAGGTTGCGCTTGTTCTGGTACTTGGCATCCGACTCCTGGATGAAGCCCGAGTCGGGCAGCATGACGGCGCAGAGATCAACGGTCGCGGCGGTGCAGTGGATTTTCTTGGTGAAACCGTTCTTCACCAGCTTCGGAATGAGCCCGATGTGATCGATGTGGCCGTGGGTCAGCAACATGGCATCGAGGCTTGCGGGGTCAAAGGGAAAATTGCGGCGGTTGAGTTCGCGCTCGGTTCGTGAACCCTGGAACATGCCGCAATCGATGAGCACTTTCGCCTCTTCGGTTTGCAGGAGATAGCAGGAGCCGGTGACGGTTCGGGCGGCGCCGCAGAATTTAAGGCGAATGGACATTATGGCTCCTGGGAAATGTTAAGGCCGCGGGCGATGAGTTCGCTCCATGCCTGGTCTGGGGTGTCGGCAAAACCGAAGAGGCTGAAATCTTTTGGATTGATCAAGCCGGCCTTCAGGAAGATTTCGAAATTGATGGCGGTGTTCCAGAATTTTGAATCATAGAGAAGGACGGGCAGGGGTTTGGTCATCTTGCCGGTTTGCCTGAGGGTGAGAATCTCGAAGAGTTCGTCGAGCGTGCCGAAGCCGCCGGGGAACACGACGAGGGCGGCGGCCCGCATCGCAAAATGCATCTTGCGCATGGCGAAATAATGGAAGCGGAACGTGAGGTCCGGGGTGGAATAGGGATTTGGCTCCTGCTCGAGGGGCAGCGTGATGTTGTAGCCGATAGAGGGGGCGCCCGCATCATGGGCGCCGCGGTTTGCCGCTTCCATGACGCCGGGGCCGCCGCCGGTGGCAATCACATTCTGCCGGTGTGTCTTACGGTCAAGTTTGGCGCCGCCGTTCAGCGAGCAGATTTCGGCGAACCGGCGCGCCGCTTCATACCAGCCGGAGCCGTCATTTTCCCGGGTGCGGGCGGAGCCAAAAACCACCACGGTCGATTCAACCCCCCAGGCGCGCAGGTGCTCCTCCGCCTTCTGGTACTCAAGCTGAAAGCGCAGGCCACGGGTTGAATCGCCCAGGAGAAAATCCTGGTCGAGGGCGGGCAGGCGATAGGCGGGGGCAGCCATTTGCGGCTTGTTTGACGGGCGGTCTTCCAATGCAAATCTCGAACCTGTTTGATTATGACGAAGGGTAGCTGCTATTGAGGGGGAATAGAAGAGGACTGGATATGGCCGAGAAGAAAGCATTTGCGTCAAAGTTTATTCCCGCGAAGGGGAAGCCATTTTCCCTTGCGGCACATGACCCGCGCGACAGCAGCGCCTTTGACGACAAGGACCAGGCCAAGGAGCAACTGCCCAAGGACGCCGCGGCGATTGACGGCCTGCAGGACCGGCTTTTTGCCGAGGGCAAGCGGGCGCTGCTGGTTGTGCTGCAGGGCATTGATTGTTCCGGCAAGGACGGCACGGTGCGCGCCGTGTTCAATCCCTGCGGTCCCTTGGGAGTGACGGTGAAACCTTTTGGTGTTCCATCCGAAGTGGAGCGGGCCCATGATTATTTGTGGCGGGTGCATAATGCCTGCCCGGCCAAGGGCTACATCGGCGTGTTCAACCGCTCCCATTATGAGGATGTGCTTGTGGTGAAAGTTGAAAAGCTGGCGGCGGCCGATGCAATTGAGCGGCGCTATGAGGAAATCAACGCCTTTGAAAAACTGATCGCAAATTCGGGCACGCGCATTCTGAAATTCATGTTGAATGTTTCGAAGGAAGAACAGGCAGTGCGTCTGCAGGAGCGCGTCGATGATCCTACCAAGCAATGGAAATTCACGGCCAGCGATCTGGCGACGCGGGCCAAGTGGGCGGATTACATGGCGGCCTATGAGATCGCCATTTCACGCTGCTCTACGGAGCATGCGCCGTGGCACATCATTCCGGCGGACCGCAACTGGGCGCGCAACGCGGCCATCGCGCGGATCGTGCGCGAGGCGCTGGAAGAAATGAATCCGCAATATCCGTTGCCGAAGGATTGGGATCCGAAAGCTATCAAGATTGTTTGACCTGCAGCCCGCGCAACAGAATTTCCAGCACGGCTTTCTGCGCCGCCTTTGAATCCTCGCGGCGGCCCAGTACCGCATCGACCTGTACGGAAAAATCGGCGTAGTGCTGGGTCACGGCCCAGATGGCGAAGATCAGATGATGGGGATCGACGGGGGCAAGCTTTCCCGCAGCGATCCAGGACTGGATGACCAGGGATTTCTCGGCAACCAGCTGCCGCAAGGGCCCTTTGAGGAATTTCTCGATCATCGGCGCACCATGGAGGATTTCATTGGCAAAGAGCCGCGAGGCCTTGGGGTTTGCTTCCGACATTTGCATCTTGGCGGAGATGTAACGCGAAAGTTCGGTCAGCGGGTCGCCTTCAGGATTAAGCTCGCGCAGGGGTTCCAGCCAGTCGCTCAGCGTATGCTCGAGGAGCGCTACATAGATGTCCTCCTTGCGGCGGAAGTAATAGAGCAGGTTGGGCTTGGACATTTCGGATTTGGCGGCGATCTGGTCCACCGTGGCGCCGCGAAAGCCGGAGGCCGAGAAAACATCAAGTGCTGCCGCAAGGATCAGCTCCTTGTTGCGGGCCTGAATGCGGGTGTTAACCACCGGTTTGGCTTTGGTATGCGGCATTGCGGATACCTTGATAATTCTTGATCAAATGGTCAAGAGGAGGGGGTGGCGGCGCCCAGCCCACGAGGCATTGAAGTTGCAAAGGCCAGTGCCGGATGGCAGTCTCAAGATTGTGGCGCGTGGTGAGAAGAAGGATGGGGCAACAACAGGGAGCGGCTCAAAATGAAACTTGTAACGCCTGCGTTAATGTTTTTGATGGCGATGACCGCGATTGGGTCAGCGTCGACGACAAAGTACAGTTGCAAATTCGCTCACGGAGCCAGTGAGCCATTGGAGATTAACCTTGCGGAGCGAGTAGCTTATTTTGGTACTTGGCCAGCGACGTGGTCGATTAGTGGTGAGACCTCTGAGTTCATTTCAATGACGTTATTGCATGAAGTCGGAGGCAGTCTTGCAGTGCTCAATTTAACCAACGGCGAGCTTCTTATGGCATCAGTGGCTCTCTTCTGCGTGGGAAGTGTCCCAGACTGCACTTCAGGGGTGTTGAAATCAAAGCTCACAAGTCAAGAGCTGGCTTCAAGTATTTGTACTAAGCAACGATGAACGCATGGCGGCGTCGAAGAAATCATTTATGACGCGATGCAGGAAGAATTGGGCGACGAGTTGGTATTTTGGAAGGCCGTCGCGGCCATACGGGAACGGCGCGAGGGCAATGAAACTCTGCACTGACCGGAACTATCCCAAGCATGGTCGTTCCATAAGGCTTGCTTAAACACGTTAGCGTGCGCTGAAAGCTAAGACTGTCTTATTCTTGATCAAAGGGTCAAGAGGAGGGAAATCCTGCTGATCTTTGGTCTGCGATCCAGCGGCTCAATCAGAAACCTTGGGCTGAACCAGCACGGGTGACGTGCTTGAGCCCCCAACCCGCGCACGATTCAGGCAGTTCGAGCCGGAGCCAAAATTCCTTTTGCAATCTGCTACGCCCGATGCTGTGCAGGAAACAGGCTTGTCTTTGCAATCGCTCGCAACGGCACCATTACACAGAGCGAGCATATCCTGGCACCATGACGCGCGCGTGAGCGTATGAGGTGCGCCTTTTTCCAAGGCATGAGCAACGCCGCCAATGGCCGCTAGAAAACAAACAATCAATACCGGCAAGCACCGCATAGTTTTCTCTCCTCAATCGAGGGGCGCGGCGAGCGCCTTCTGCTTCCTGCGCCAACCCATGAAGCCCATCGCACTGAGGCCTGCAGCGAAGAGCGGGAGAGAGGCGGGGAGGGGCACTTCTGATGTCACATAGACTCTCACACCACCTGAACTATTCTTCAAAGACACGTGCGCAGGGTGGTAATAGTTACTCTCACCCCACAGAATACCACTGCAATCGGGATTGCAATGGTCTCCCAATAGCGTGATCCATGGGTCTTCGGAGACGCCAGCTCTCTGCAAAATATTTCCCACAACCGAGCCGATGGAAAATCCACCAAGGCCTGCATCGGACCAAGTGATATTTGGCGTGAAGACCTCGGCTGCGTCATTGATGATCTGCTGCACGGCTGCGTAACTTGCGGCAGCCCAGATTTGGTCGTTCCCAGTGATGAAGAGAATCTGCTGGCCAGTGAATGTGTCGAAACTCGACCAAAAATCTCCGTAGGAATCGAGGCTATAATCACAAGTTGAAGATAGATTGCAATTGCCGTTGAACATCCCGAGATTGCCGGTGACGTCGGCTGACATGTAGCCTACTTGCGTCCAACTGCCCACGGAGAGCGGTGAAGCCTCGACGGGAGAAAGTCCGGCCAGTGTGAATATTGCGCCGATAGCAAAAGATTTGAAAATTCTGTTCCTCATAACTCCCCCCAATTGGCCACGCGGATGCTGCTACGTCTCATTGCCATGCGCAAGGCCCACAGCGGGGCTTACATGTAATTATCTTCGTATGTGGCGCAAACTTCTCTCGAGCAGTGCTTGTCCCTTCGCTGAGGCGCTGTCATAAACCTAGCTTGAGGGACTGTTTCTAACGCATAGCGGAATTTCTTCCTCCAAAAACTATCGTTTACAAACAATGTGTTATAATGGGAATCTGGCTGTGCGCGTCTGTTTCTTGATCAAATGGTCAAGAGCAGTTAGCTTCCGGCCAATAACAAGAATTGCCCGGGGGAGGGTTTATGGCGGCTCAAGCCGTGATCGATGCGCGTGACCTGAGCCTCACCTTCACGACGGCGGACGGGCCGGTGTATGCCCTGGACGGCATCAACCTCACGGTGAATGACGGGGACTTTGTGTCCTTCATCGGGCCTTCGGGTTGCGGCAAGACCACGTTGCTGCGGGTGATCGCCGATCTGGAACAGGCGACGTCGGGCACCATCTCGGTGAACGGCATGAGCCCTTCGCAGGCGCGGATGGCGCGGGCCTATGGCTATGTGTTTCAGGCCCCGGCCTTGTATCCGTGGCGCACGGTGGAAAAAAATGTCGGGCTGCCGCTGGAGATCATGGGAACGGCGGATGCCGCCTCGCGGGTGAGGCGCAATCTGGACCTGGTGAACCTCGGCGGGTTCGAGAAAAAATTTCCCTGGCAATTGTCGGGCGGCATGCAGCAGCGGGTTTCCATTGCGCGGGCCCTTGCGGTTGAACCCAAGCTGCTGCTGATGGATGAACCGTTCGGGGCGCTCGATGAAATCGTGCGCGACAAGCTGAACCAACAATTACTGGAGCTGTGGGGGGCGACGAAAAAAACCGTGGTGTTTGTGACGCATTCAATACCTGAAGCGGTGTTCCTGTCGTCGAAGATCGTGGTGATGAGCCCAAGGCCAGGCCGCATCATTGATGTGATCGAAACAAATCTGCCGGCGAGCCGTACGCTGGATATCCGCGAGACGCCGGAGTTCCTCAAGATTGCCCATCGGGTGCGCGAAGGCTTGAAGGCGGGGCACAGTTATGAAGACTGAGGGCCGCAACAGTTCTGTCCTCCCCGTCACGGTGGTGTGCGCGATCATTCTTGTGGCCTGGTACATCGCGGCGATTTTCATGAATGCGGTGGTGGCGGAGCCGAAGATCGAAGCGCTGGGCGGCGGCCTTGCGAATACAGTGAATGTGTCGTGGAGTTTGGATCGCCCGGTGATCCCGGCGCCCCATCAGGTCGTGGTGGAAGTGTGGAATACGGTTTTCACCATTGCACCCTGGAAGGTGAAGTCACTGGTCTATCATGTCTGGGTGACGCTTTCGTCGACATTGCTTGGGTTTGTGCTCGGAACCCTGCTGGGCATCGGGCTAGCGGTGGCCATTGTTCACTTCAAATTACTGAGCAAGAGCCTGATGCCGTGGATCATCGCCTCGCAGACCATTCCCATTCTCGCCATTGCGCCGATGATCATTGTGGTGCTGGGCTCCGTCGGGCTCACCGGGTTGATCCCTAAATCCATCATCTCGATGTATCTGTGTTTCTTCCCCGTGGCCATCGGCATGGTGAAAGGACTCACTTCGCCGGACCCGATGCAGCTTGATCTCATGCGTACTTATAATGCCAGTGTTTCCCAGGTGTTGTGGAAGCTCCGCTTTCCCGCCGCGATGCCGTTTCTGTTTGCATCATTGAAAGTGGCGGTTGCCATTGCGCTGACGGGGGCCATTGTCGGCGAGTTGCCCACCGGCGCCCAGTCCGGCATCGGTTCGCGCATGCTGGCCGGTTCCTACTACGGGCAGACCATCCAAATCTGGTCGGCGCTGGTGGCCGCTTCTGCCGTCGCCGCCGCGCTGGTTTATGGCGTGGGCGGGATCGAGCGCATCGTCAACCGGCAGATGGGAGCGCGGGCATGAGGCTGTCCAGGTTCCATGATATCCTGGCCCCGGCGCTTTTCGGCATCGCCGTGCTCATCCTGTGGCAGTCCACGGTGCGGTTTTTCAATGTGCCCTTCGTGATTTTTCCCGCGCCCACCGATATCTGGTCCAAGCTCATTGTTTCGCTGCCCGTTCTTTATGCAGATTTTGTCCAGACCTTCATCCGCGCCGTAATCCCCGGCTGGATAATTGGATCGGCTTCCGGGTTTCTGGTGGCGCTGCTGTGCGACCGTTTCGCCTTCCTGCGCCAGGGGCTATTGCCGCTGGGCAATTTGGCGGCGGCACTCCCCATCGTCGGCGTTGCCCCCATTCTGGTGATGTGGTTCGGATTTGACTGGCAATCGAAGGCCGCCATGGTGGTGGTGATGACCTTTTTTCCCATGCTGGTGAACGCGGTGGCGGGGCTGCAGGCCTCGGGCCACCTGGAGCGCGACCTAATGCGCAGCTATGGGGCGAACTGGTTCCAGACGCTGATAAAACTGCGACTTCCCGCCGCCATGCCTTTCATTTTCAACGCCCTCAAGATCAACTCGACATTGGCCATGATTGGCGCAATTGTTGCGGAGTTTTTCGGAACGCCGATTGTCGGCATGGGCTTTCGCATTTCAACGGAAGTGGGCCGCATGGGGCTGGATATGGTTTGGGCTGAAATCGCCGTGGCAGCACTGGTGGGTTCGGCATTCTACGGGTTGCTTGTCGCAATCGAGCGCTGGGTGACTTTTTGGCATCCGTCTTACCGGAGGTAAGCGGGAATTTGGAAAGAAGAAGGAGAACAGGGAAGATGAAAAAATATCTATTGGCAGCAGTTGCCGCAGGCGCGGTGCTCGCGGGTTCCACGGGCGCTTTTGCCGAAGCCGTGAAGCTTCAGTTGAAGTGGGTGACGCAGGCGCAGTTTGCCGGTTACTACGTGGCCCAGGCCAAGGGCTTCTACAAGGATGCCGGCCTCGAAGTCACTATCATGCCGGGCGGCCCGGACATCAACCCGCAGCAGGTTCTGGCCGGCGGCGGGGCTGACGTGGTGATCGACTGGATGCCATCGGCCCTGGCGACGCGCGAAAAGGGCTCGCCGGTTGTCAACATTGCCCAGCCTTTCAAGAAGTCGGGCATGATGCTGACCTGCCGCAAGGATTCAGGCATCACCAAGCCGGAAGAATTCAAGGGCAAGACCTTGGGCGTATGGTTCTATGGCAATGAATATCCCTTCCTGTCGTGGATGAGCCAGCTTGGCCTGCCAACAGCAGGCGGGACTGATGGCGTCACCGTGCTGAAGCAGGGCTTCAACGTGGACCCCATCCTGCAAAAGCAGGCGGACTGCATTTCGACGATGACCTACAATGAATATTACCAGATCATCGAAGCCGGCATGAAGGCGGAAGACCTCGTGGTGTTCAAGTATGAGGACCAGGGCGTGGCCACGCTGGAAGACGGGCTTTACGTGCTGGAAGACAAGCTGAAAGATCCGGCTTTCGTCACCACCATGGCGAAGTTCGTCAAAGCCTCGATGAAGGGCTGGGACGAGGCGCGGGCCAATCCGGCTGAGGCGGTAAAGGTCGTTCTCGAGAACGATGCTTCCGGTTCGCAGACCGAAGGCCACCAGACCACCATGATCGAAGAGATCAACAAGCTCACCGAAGGTTCCGACGGCACGCTTGACGTGGCTGCGGCCGAACGCACGGTGGACACGCTCATGAAGGGCGGTTCCGATCCGGTGATCACCAAGAAGCCGGAAGGCGCCTGGACCAGTGTTGTGACCGACGCCGCCAAGGCGATGTAAACGAAGATTGCCCTCATCTCCGCCCCTCCCCTTGTGGGGAGGGGTTGGGTGGGGGCTTTCCACTCCCGAACCCAGCCGCAATGTTATTGATTTCCGCACGGGGCTGTATTATGTAGTGAGTTCACTACATTAGGAAAATCGACATGAAGCTCGTCGCATCAACTGAAGCCAACCGCAGTTTTTCCAAGCTTTTGGGCCGCGCTGCAAAGGGTGAAACCATTGCAATTACCGTGCGCGGAAAAATTGTCGCGCGCATCGTGCCCGATGCTGATTACAATGACACGGCGCTTGCCATAAGACGGCGCGAACATATGGAACGGCTGCGCAGGCAACCCGTCTTGAACCTGCCCCGCTTCACGCGCGATGACCTGTACGACTAAAAAATGCGGTTTGCCCTCGATAGCAACATCATTCTTTATTCCGAGGGCATAAACGATCCGGAACGTTCCGCCATGGCGCAAAATCTTATCGAAGCGATGGATGGATTGCCGGTGATTATACCTCTGCAGGCTCTGGGCGAAACGCTGAACGTGTTCACGAGGAAGCTGTCGCTTTCAAAAGCCAGCGCGGTTGAACGATTGCAGCCATGGAAAGATGATTACCTCACGCAGGAAACCAATGTTTCAATTTTTCAAGATGCGCTTGAACTGGTTTTTAAACACGATTTTCAGATATGGGATGGGATCATTCTGGCTGCTGCTTCCTATGCGGGCGCTTCTTTCCTGTTTTCAGAGGACATGCAAGACGGATTCATTTGGCAAGGCACGCGCGTCGTGAATCCATTTGCCTCCGTGCCTGACCCGATCATTCCGGCGCTACTTTATCTTCAATAGGAGAACCCCCATGTCCACACTCATTCGCGGCGGCACGGTTGTTAATCACGATCATTCGGCGCGTGCCGATGTGCTTATCGACGGCGGCAAAATCGTGGGCATTGGCGAGAAGCTATCGGGCACGACGACGATAGATGCCGGCGGCTGTTATGTGATGCCGGGCGGCATTGATCCGCACACGCATATGGAGCTCATGTTCATGGGCAATGTGTCGGCCGATGATTTCGAGTGGGGCACCAAGGCCGCCCTTTCCGGCGGCACCACGATGATTGTGGATTTCTGCATTCCGGCACCGGGTGAATCGATGCTCGCCGCCTATCAGGCCTGGCGGCACAAATCGGAAAAGGCCGCCACGGATTATTCCTTCCACATGGCGGTGACGTCATGGAGCCCGCAGGTTCACGACGAGATGGAAACGGTCGTCAAAACCTACGGCATCAACACTTTCAAGCATTTCATGGCCTACAAGGGCGCGCTGATGGTGAACGACGACGAGATGTACAACTCGTTCAAGCGCTGCGCTGAGCTTGGTGCCCTGCCGCTGGTCCATGCGGAGAACGGCGATGTGGTGGCGCGCATGCAGGCGGATCTGCTGTCCCGCGGAATCACCGGTCCCGAAGGCCACTCCTATTCACGGCCGCCGGAAGTGGAGGGCGAAGCTGCCAACCGCGCTATCATGATCGCCGACATGGCAGGCGTTCCCCTCTACATCGTCCATGTCTCCTGCGAAGAAACGCATGAGGCCATCCGCCGTGCCAAGCAGGCGGGAAAGCGCGTCTATGGCGAGCCGCTGGTGCAGTTCCTTGTGCTGGATGACTCGGAATACCAGAACAAGGACTGGGATTATGCGGCGGGCCGCGTGATGTCGCCGCCTTTCCGCAACAAGAAGCATCAGGACTCGCTGTGGG
>DATLDM010000070.1:0-28440 GCA_035525875.1 Aestuariivirga sp. | reverse complement strand
GATATGGGCCCAGCGCTCGATGAGGGCAGGGGTCAGTTCCGCATGGAATTGGGTGGCCAGAAGCGTATCGGCCACTGCCATGATCTGCACTTTGGTCACCGGCGATGTCGCCAGAACTTCGGCACCCTCGGGCAACTCCTGAACTTCGGCGTGATGCCACTGCATCACCTTCAAGGTGGGTTTCAAGTCGCGGGTCATGCCATGCCGCCGGCCAAGCTCTGAAAGCTTCACCTCGCCGATGCCCACTTCCGGCTTGCTGGCCACGCCGATCTTGCCGCCCAGCGCTTCCGCCAGAAGCTGCAGCCCGAGGCAGATGCCCAGAAACGGCCGGTTGCGGTTGATGGCCCATTCCTTGATGGCGCGTTTTTCGTCCACCAGCCAGGGATGCGCCTTGGTTTCCCACACGTCCATGGCCCCGCCCATGACCAGCAGAAAATCATAAGGGGCAAGAGATGGAATCTCCTCGCCCCGGTGCAGCATGACAATATCCAGTTCGGCCCCGCGTTCGCGCAGGAAATCGCCGAACAGTCCGGGAGGCTCGTCATCCATATGCTGGAACACTAGGGCTCTGCTGATCATTTTTCGCGTCCCAATTGAAGTGGCTGGGTAAATAGGGCTTAGATGGCGAATCGCAACAGTTTTCTTTGTCGCAGGATTTAATGAATCAAAAGCAAAGCACGATCCAGTGACAATTCCGCGCCGGACCATCTTTTTCGCCCTGTTCCCTTTCGCCTGCGGGTATTTCCTGTCCTATCTGCTGCGCGCCGTGAATGCCGTGGTGGCCCCCGACCTGGTGCAGGACTTTGGCGTTTCTCCCGCCGAGCTCGGCATCCTAACGTCCGCTTACCTCCTGTCGTTTTCGCTGTTTCAGTTGCCTTTGGGCGTCTTCCTCGACCGCTACGGCGCAAGGCGCGTGCAAACCGTGCTTCTCGGCATCGCCGCCGCAGGCTGTTTTCTCTTTGCCGCGGCCCCGGATTTCCTTTCGCTGGTGGCCTCGCGCGCCATTATCGGGCTTGGCTTTTCTGCCGGATTGATGGCGAGTTTCAAAGCGTCCTCCATCTGGGTGCCGATCGAGCGCCGTTCCCTGGCCAACGCCTGCATCATGTCGGCAGGCGCCCTTGGCATTATCATGGCAACGGAGCCCACCGCCTTTCTGGTGGAACTAGTGGGCTGGCGCAGCACATTTACGATTTTTGGCGGCATCATTCTGGCCGGGGCCGCCTTTGTCTTCCTTGCCGTGCCGGAAAAGGACGAAGAAAAAATCACTTCAGGCCTTGGCCGGCAGGTGGGCGAGCTTGTGCAAATTCTCAAGCTGCCGCTGTTCCTGCGCATCGCCCCGATGCTGGCTCTCACCGCCGGTACGGCCATTGCTTTGCAAACCCTGTGGGCCGGACCTTGGTTCCGCGATGTGCTGGGGCAAGCCCCGCCCGAGGTTGCCCGCAGCCTGTTCTGGATGGCGGCGGCCTTCATGATCGGCATCTTCATTGTTGGCGTGGTGGCCGACCGTTTGCAGAAACGGGGCATTGGTCCGATGACCGTGCTGCTCGGCTTTGTCAACGCAAACCTTGCGGCCCAACTCGCCATTGTCATGCAGGTGAAGCTGCTGGCCTTTCCCGCCTGGTGCGTGCTGTCGGCTGCCGGCCAGGCCGCCATTCTGGCGTACCCGTGGTTTGCCGCGCGCGTCGGCGCTGGCCTTGCCGGCCGTTCAAACGCCACCATCAACTTTGCCATGTTCCTGGTGGCTTTTGCCGCCCAGGCCTTCGTCGGCGTGGTGATCGGCTGGTTTCCGCAAAGTGCCGCCGGCTATGACCCCAACTCCTACATCTGGGCCTTTGGCCTGCTTTTGGCTTTGGAGTTTCTGGCCTTGTTCTGGTATCTCTTCGCCCCCATTGCCAGCTTGAAAGACGAGATCCCGTGAGCAACCCGATTATTGCCGAAGTCACCCGTGGTGGCATTGTTGAAAGCCGCCATACGGGAGCCTTCGCCGTAGTGGACGGGGAGGGAAAACTGATCAAATCGGCGGGAGACTTTGCCGTTCCGATATTCCCGCGCTCTGCCATCAAGGCCTTTCAATGCGTGCCCCTCATTGAGTCCGGTGCGGCCGATCATTTCGGTTTCACCGACGAGGAAATTGCCTTGGCCTGCTCCTCGCACAATGGCGAGCCGGAACATGTGCGCGTCGCCCGCTCCATGCTGAAAAAAGCTCAGAATGACGAGGCGCTTTATGAATGCGGGGCCCATTGGCCGAGCAACTTGGAAGCTCATCATGATGCCGTCCGCGCCGGCGGCGAAGCGCTGCAGGTTCATAACAACTGTTCGGGAAAGCACGCCGGCATGCTGGCCCTGGCGCGCCAGCTCGGCGCCAATGCCAAGGACTATGTGAACATCGATCATCCCGTCCAGCAAGCCATCGCCGAAGTGATTGCCAGATATTGCGATGTCGATGTGAAGGCCTTGGCCTGGGGCATTGACGGCTGCTCGGTTCCGACCTGGGCTTTTCCTCTCAGCAACATGGCCCTGGGCTTTGCAAGATTGACCGAGACTGCCGCGGGTAAACGCATCATCGAGGCCGTGCGCAATCATCCTTTCATGGTGGCGGGAACCAAGCGTTTTGACACGAAAGTCATGCAGGAAGTCCCCCGCGTTTTTGTGAAGACCGGAGCGGAAGGGGTCTACTGCGGCTGCATTCCCCACGCCCATATCGGCGTAGCACTCAAATGCGACGATGGCGCAAGCCGCGCCGCCGAAACCGCCATGGCCTCAATCCTGGCCTCGCTAGATGTCTGGACTCCCGAAGAGAAGGAAAAACTCCAGGGCTTTGCCCACGCCGATCTCAAGAACTGGCGGAAAATTCCGGTGGGCGATGTTCACGCGACATTTGCTTAGCTCAAGTCTCGCTCGCCTTAGAGCGTGATCAACCTTGGTTAATCCGAAATTCCATTGGTTTTCCTTCTCCCCGGCGGGGAGAAGGCGGGGCCCAAGCGAAGCTTGGGAGGATGAGGGGGAGCAGGTGATTCAATTGCTAGACCTGTTCCCCCTCACCTTCCCATCCTGCTTCGCAGGACGGGCCCCTTCCTCTCCCCCATGGGGCGAGGAAAACTAAGGATTATCGCTGCGTATAAAGATGATCACGCTCTAGGGTTCGGAAACCAGCTTGGTGGAGGGCTCGCTGGCGCTGCCGATCAGGGCTTTGAAAAGGCCCATTTTGTCGGTTTCTTCCTTGATAAAACAGCTCGAACCCGCAAATTCCATTTCTGCCCCGAATTTCCCGGATCCCTGAAGCGTTTTGCATTCGAGGGAATAAATCAAAAGTTCTTTTGGCTCCGCCTTGATCAGCACATAAGTTGAAGACCGCGAAGGCTCTGAGGCCTGCAGTATCCACCACGGCCCCTCAAGCGGCACGAAGAAAATCACCATGTCTGAATTTCCCGATTTAACGAGGTAGTGAAAGGCTTCGGGCTTAATGCTCAGGGGATCGGCACTTTTCTTCCAGCCGCCACCATCGCGTTCATAGGGCGCCAGATTGGGGTAATCGGCCAGCAATAGTTTCGCATCCGCATCGGAAAACAGCGGCTTCTTGGTTTCAAGGTTGCATCCCCCCAGCCCAAAAGCCAGAAGCCCCAGGAAAATCACGCGTAACCAAGTGCCCATGAAATCATTCTCCGCTTGGAAGCTCTAGCTATGCACGTTGGCCTGCGCAAAACCAAGACGCTTGTTCAAGTGTTCAAGCAGCGCCAGCGCCGCATCGGGAATCACAGTCCCCGGCAGAAACACCGCCGCCGCGCCCATGTCCTTCAGGGTCTGCACATCCTCCGGCGGAATGACGCCGCCCACCACAATCATGATGTCGCCACGCCCCGCTTTTTCAAGCGCCGCCTTGAGCAGGGGGATGTGGCTGAGGTGCCCGGCAGTCAGCGTCGAGATGCCGACCATGTGGACATTTTCTTTCGCGGCAAATTCAGCCACTTCTTCCGGCGTTGAAAACAGCGCCCCGATTTTCACCTCGAAGCCCATGTCGGCGAAGGCCGAGGCGATCACCTTCTGCCCGCGGTCGTGGCCATCCTGCCCCATCTTGGCAACCAGTATGCGGGGCGGGCGGCCATCGGCCTCCTTGAAAGCTTCCACCGCCTGCTTCGCCATCTCGATTTTCTGCATATCACGCGATGAGGCGATATAAATGCCCTTGGTCACCCGCGTCTTCGCTACATGCCGGTTCCACACCTTTTCAAGGGCGAGCGATATCTCGCCAACCGTCGCCTTGGCCCGCGCCGCATCGACGGCCGCCGCCAGCAAATTGCCTTCGCCGGTTCTCGCCACGGCTGACAAACGGTCCAGCATCTCCTGGCATTTCAACGGGTCACGCTCCGCCTTCAGCCGTCTCAGTTTTTCAATCTGGCTCACCCGCACCGCTGAATTGTCCACCTTAAGAATATCGATCTTGCTTTCTTCGGAATTGCGATACTTGTTCACGCCGACGACAATCTGCTCGCCCGCATCGATGCGCGCCTGGGTGCGTGCCGCCGCTTCTTCAATGTGCAGTTTCGGAATGCCGGCTTCGATGGCCTTGGCCATGCCACCAATCTTTTCAATCTCCGCAATATGTTCCCAAGCCTTCGCTGTTAGATCAGCGGTGAGCTTTTCCACGAAATAACTTCCGCCCCACGGATCGATGACCCGGCAGGTGCCCGCCTCCTGCTGTAATAACAGCTGCGTATTGCGGGCAATCCGCGCCGAAAAATCCGTGGGCAAGGCCAGGGCCTCATCAAGCGAATTGGTGTGCAGCGATTGCGTGCCGCCCTGCGTGGCAGCCATCGCCTCAATGCAGGTGCGCGTCACATTGTTGAACACGTCCTGCGCCGCAAGGCTCCAGCCACTCGTCTGGCAATGGGTGCGCAGCGAAAGCGAACGCTCATCTCTGGGCGAGAAACGCTGCATCAGCGTCGCCCAGATCACCCGCGCGGCGCGCATCTTGGCCACTTCCATGAAAAAGTTCATGCCAATGGCCCAGAAGAAGGAAAGCCGCGGCGCAAACCTGTCGATGTCCAGACCGGCATCCACGCCAGCCTTGGCATACTCAAAGCCATCGGCCAGCGTATAGGCGAGTTCAAGGTCGGCGGTCGCTCCCGCCTCCTGCATGTGATAGCCGGAAATCGAAATCGAATTGAACTTCGGCATCCGCTCGGAGGTGTATTTGAAAATGTCGGAGACAATCCGCATCGAATGCTGTGGCGGATAGATATAGGTGTTGCGCACCATGAATTCTTTGAGAATGTCATTCTGGATTGTGCCAAAAAGCTTTTCCGGCGGCACGCCCTGTTCCTCGCCCGCCACAATGAACAGCGCCAGGATCGGCAGCACCGCGCCATTCATCGTCATCGACACGGTCATCTTGTCCAGCGGAATGCCATCAAACAGCGTGCGCATGTCATAGATGGAATCAATCGCCACGCCGGCCATGCCCACATCGCCCGCCACGCGCGGATGATCGCTGTCATAACCCCGGTGCGTCGCCAGGTCGAAGGCAATGGAAAGCCCCATTTGCCCCGCTGCAAGGTTGCGGCGATAGAAGGCGTTGGAATCCTCCGCCGTCGAAAACCCCGCATATTGCCGGATCGTCCATGGCTGCGTGGTGTACATGGTGGGGTAGGGCCCACGCAGGAACGGTGCAATGCCGGGATATGATTCAGAGTGTTCTTCACTTGGCCCATAACCCGCAGCAACCTTGATGCCTTCTGCCGTTTCCCAAATCCTGTCATCCCGGCGAAAGCCGGGACCCAGACTTTGGACATGGTCGGCTGTTGAAAGCCTGGGTCCCGGCCTTCGCCGGGATGACAGATTGAGGGGTATGTCCGAGAAGTTTGGAATGCGGCTCATGGGATGGACTCCACCGCCGCTTCAAATTCCTTCGGAAGGGAATGACTGTTCGTGCCAATGATCGGGTCACTGGTTTTATTCTGGGAATCAAATGCCGGCAGCTTCCCGGTCTTCTCAATGCCTTGAAAAATTGTCCAGGCCCGCTCGCACAGGTCATGGGTCAGGGTCTCGACATAGCCCGAACCGGAAGCAGGATCCGCCACGCGCCAGAGATGCGACTCTTCCAAAACGATGAGTTGCGTATTTCTCGCCATGCGCCGTGCAAACGCATTGGGCAAGCCTTGCGCAATTGAAAACGGCAGAACCGTAAATGTATCCGCGCCGCCAAGCCCGGCGCCAAACACCGCCGCCGTGGCGCGCAGGATATTTGTATGGGGATCAAGCCGCGCCATCATCCGCCGTGATGTTTCGCCGTGCAGGCGCAGAGGCTGATGCGCAATCCCGCTCGCTTCCAGTACTCGCGCCCACAGCAACCGGATGGCGCGAAATTTTGCCAGTGTCAGAAACATGTCCTGATTGGCGGCAAGCGTGGCGCCCACAATGCTTTCCGGCGACAGTTGATCAAATTTCCGCAAAGCGCCAACAATCCGCGCCAATACGCAGGCCAGCTCCTGCGCCTCGCTTGCCCCTTGTTCATGAAACACGCGGCCATCGGCCTCAAGAAACGGGCCCTTGAATCCCTGCGCCACCAATTCTTCTACATCACCCATCCCAAATGAGACATCCAATCGCGCCGGGTCAATTGGCTTTTTTCCCACATAAGCTGCAAACGCTTTGGTAAGGCCATCATCACCTTCAAGCCGCGTGTGAATTGCATGCAGCGCCACACCCTGCAGCACGCGCCCCACATCTGCATCCCCGTTAACGATGCAAAGCCCGCCGGCCCCGTTTTCCAGATCATCCAGAGCCTGGGCATTGGCCTTCACCCCATCAGGATGATCCACCCGTTGCATGACAGTCCACGGCGCATGATCGGCCCGCTCCGCCCGTGGCGCCTGAATCTGCTGGTACAGCGGTTCAATGCGAAGGCCATCCGCCGTCCGGCCCGCCAGCTTTTCAGCGCTTTCGCCTTTCAAAATGGCGGCCACGCGGGCCTGCCACATCTCCAAAGTCGCCTGCGGAAAATCATTCATCCCCGTGATGCTAGTGCCCAAATCTGCCCTGTCAATCCGCCCCCGGTTTCGGTAAATGACGTGTCACAGCATTGCTCCAATTCGAAGGAATAAGGTCTATCATGAGCGACAACGCAATTTTTCTCGGCAAAAGCGACAAGCGCGAAGAACTGTTCCTGCCTCTGGCCAATCGCCACGGGCTGGTAACCGGCGCCACTGGCACGGGCAAGACCGTCACACTGCAAATCATGGCCGAGAGTTTCTGCAAGGCCGGCGTTCCGGTTTTCGCCGCCGATGTGAAAGGCGATCTCTCCGGCATTTCGCAGGTTGGAACACCACTGGAAGCCCTCACCGAACGCGCCAGGAAAATCGGCTTTGATGATTACGGCATGGAAGCCACGCCCACCATCTTCTGGGATTTGTTTGGCGAGCAGGGCCATCCCATCCGCACCACAGTCACCGAAATGGGCCCGCTCATGCTGTCGCGCCTCATGGGCCTGTCGGAAGCGCAAGAGGGTGCACTCAACATCGCCTTCCGCTTGGCCGACAATGAAAATCTCGGGCTGCTTGATCTCAAGGATCTGCGCGCCCTGCTGGCCGATCTCGCCGATCGCGGCAAGGAAATCACCACCCAGTATGGCAACGTGCAATCCGCCACAATCGGCTCCATCCAGCGCCGGCTTGTGGTGATTGAAGAGCAGGGCGGCGACAAATTCTTTGGCGAGCCCGCCCTCGACATCAAGGATCTGATGCGCACCACGCGTGACGGGCGTGGCTACATGAACATCCTCGCCGCCGACAGGCTCATGTCCTCGCCGCAGCTCTACGCCACATTCCTCCTCTGGTTGCTCTCGGAACTTTTTGAAGAAATGCCGGAAGTGGGCGATCCCGAAAAGCCGAAGCTGGTTTTCTTCTTCGATGAAGCCCATCTGCTGTTTGATGATGCGCCTCCGGGCCTCCTGCAAAAAATCCAGCAGACCGTGAAGCTCATCCGCTCCAAGGGCGTGGGCGTTTATTTTGTGACGCAGAATCCGCTCGATGTTCCCGACAATGTGCTGGAGCAGATGGGCAACAGGGTGCAGCATGCGCTGCGCGCCTATACGCCGCGTGACCAGAAGGCCGTAAAGGCCGCCGCCACAACCTTCCGCCCCAATCCGAAATTCAAGACGGAAGAAGTCATCACCGAAATGGGCAAGGGCGAGGCGCTGGTTTCAACTCTCGACCTGAAAGGTGTTCCCTCCATGGTGGGCCGCACCCTCATTCGCCCACCTTCGGGCCGCATGGGACCGATCACCACCGAGGAACGCAAGAGCCTGATCAATAATTCCCCGGTCTTCGGCCAGTATGAGGAAACAGTTGACCGCGACTCGGCCTACGAAAAACTGCAAGAGAAGGCAACCGCGCGCACCGAAGCCAATCAGCAGGAGGCAGCGGAAAAAGTCGAGCGCCGAGCCGCCACAAGCTCCGCCCGCCAGCCGCAATCCGCAACCGACCGCTTCGTGAAAAACATGGCCAGCAGCGTGGGCCGGCAACTCGGAACCAGCGTGGCCCGCTCCATCGGCAACGCCCTGGTGCGCGGGATTTTGGGTGGCCTGACAAGAAGGTAACAATTTTCCCCTCCCCCTTGTGGGGAGGGGTTAGGGGTGGGGGTCGCTCCGACACCACCAGACCCCCACCCTCAATCCGCGCGTGCGCGCGGATTTCGACCTCCCCACAAGGGGGAGGTGGAGTCCTAAATAATCTCGTCCTCGTCAAACAGTGGCTGTTGCACCAGGCCGGATTTTTTCATCCGCGCTACGTGGAACAGCGCGTCGCCACGGTTGACGATGGGAAGATTGGTGCGCCCGATGATGATGCCGTCATCTTCGGCAATCACCTGGACAGGCGAATCGCCAAGCGGGTTTGAAATCTCGCCAACCCGCTCGCCCTTGGACACATGCGCTCCCGTAGGAAGCGAGCTCCGCAAAACGCCACCTTCCGGTGCCCGCAGCCAGGTGCTGGAAAGCGAGATGGCGGTTTGATGTTTTGGTTCGGAATGCGGCGCAAGATGAATCATTTTCAACGATGTCATCACCCGCAGGATGCCGTGAACGCCCATCTCGATGGCCGCTTCATCAAAGCGCAGAGCCTCGCCCGCTTCATAAAGCAGAACCTTGACGCCCTGATCCCTCGCGCATTGCCGCAGCGTTCCATCCCTCAACTTTGAAATCAGGATAACCGGCGGCGCAAACAGCTTGGCGAGTTTCAAAAGTTCAGGCTCATCCGGCGCAATGCGAATCTGCGGCAGGTTCGTGCGGTGCAGCGCTGCCGTGTGAAGGTCGATGCCATATTGCGAGCGCAGCACTACCTCCTTCATGAAGAGATCGGCCAGAAGCGAGGCCAGTGAGCCATGGTCGGAGCCGGGGAACGAACGGTTGAGGTCGCGCCTGTCGGGCATGTAGCGCGAATGGTTGAGAAAGCCGAAGGTATTGACGATGGGAACCGCCAGAAGCGTTCCCGCCAGTTCCTTCAATGCGCTGTGGCTCACCACGCGGCGCACAATTTCCACGCCGAGAATTTCATCGCCATGCACCACGCCGGAAATGAAAAATGTGGGGCCGGCCTTCGTACCATGGATCACATGGACGGGCAGGCTGATCGGCGTGTGATTGGCCAGAACGCTGATCGGCAGTTCAACGGTTTTCCGCGTGCCCGCCGCAACCTCGAAATCGCCGATCCGAAATGGTGTCATCCCTTGCCCCGTGTCCGCGTCTTGTTGGGTTTGGCATTCTTTTCCACGAATTCAATAATGGATTTGGCCACATCGACGCCCGTGGTCTTTTCAATGCCTTCAAGCCCCGGCGATGAATTCACTTCCATCACCACCGGTCCGCGATTTGAGCGCAGCAAATCAACCCCTGCCACATTCAGCCCCATGGCGCGGGCCGCCTTCAGCGCCGTGGACCGCTCGAGCTGCGAGAGCTGTACTTTAACCGAGCTGCCGCCGCGGTGCAGGTTCGAGCGGAAATCTCCCTTCGCTCCGGAACGCTCCATGGTGGCAACGACGCGCCTGCCCACCACAAAGGCCCGGATGTCGCGCCCTTCCGATTCCTTGATGAATTCCTGCACCAGGATGGCAATATCAACGCCATTAAACGCATCGATCACCGACTTCGCCGACTTCGCCGTCTCCGCCAGCACCACGCCAATGCCCTGCGTGCCTTCAAGCAGCTTGATGACGACGGGAGCCCCGCCGACGATTTCCAAAACGTCATGGGTGCGCGAGGTGTCCTTGGCAAAAGCCGTCACCGGCATGCCAACCCCTTCACGCGAGAGAATTTGCAAGCTCCTGAGTTTGTCGCGCGAGCGCCCGATGGCCACCGATTCATTCAAGGGATAAACCCCCATCATCTCAAACTGCCGCAGAACCGCAAGGCCGTAGAAGGTGTGCGACGCCGCAATCCGCGGGATCACCGCATCAAAGCCCGTGAGCTTCTCGCCGAGATAGCGCAGCTCCGGCTTGCGCGAAGTGATGTTCATGTAGCAGCGCAGGTAATCAACCGGCACAATTTCGTGGCCGCGCGCGATGGCCGTTTCCATCAGGCGCTGATGCGAAAAAAGTTTTGGGTTGCGGGTCAGCAAGGCAATTTTCATTTGGATTTCCGTTTGGTGCGCGAAATGAGATAGGAGCGCCCGGGGTGAACGATGAATTTTCCGCGGATGGTGGCCCGCCCCAGCAGCATGGGAACCCCCATGTCGGCGCGGTCGGTCAGCGTGATTTCAGCGGTGAATTTAACGAGGCCTATGGCGATCTCGGTTTCCACCACGGCGCGCATTTCGCTGTGCCCGCTGGTGCTTTTCACCCGCCGCTGGCCCTTGATCGGCAATTCATAATGATGCTTCCGGCCATTGTTCGGAATGGCAAACCGCACATGGCTGCCCCTGATGGTGATGTCTTCCGCATGAAGGGCGGCAGAACGCGCCCCCGTATCAACCTTGGCGATCAGCGGCCCCAGCCCCAGCTTTGGCAAAACCACCCGCTCGCGCCAGCCGATCAGCGGAAGGGGATAATAGGTTGGGCGCAAGGTGGGCATCGTGTTTTGTTAGCGTAATCAAACCCCGTTCGCTACTCCCGCGGGCAATCGTCTCTACAACAGCACAGTATTGGAGTGGACAAAGCGCTTTCCGGTGTTACCATCGGAGCACGGAGAATTGTTCCATGCTCGTGCGCCATGCCTTGAAGGAATACCGGACCTGGTCGGTCGACAGCCGCCGCTGGCTGGCTTACCAGCCGAAGGCGGGCGACATCGTCGTTGCCACCTATCCGAAATGCGGCACGACCTGGATGCAGCGGATCGTCAATCTGCTGATTTTCCAGTCGGCTGAGCCGCAGCCAGTGTCGAAGTTATCGCCCTGGTATGACATGCGGATTGCTGCCACGACGGATGAGATCAACGAGGTTCTGGCCGCACAAACACACCGCAGGGCGGTCAAGACCCACCTTCCCTTCGATGGCCTGCCGATATTCAGGGATACGCGCTACATTCACGTGGCTCGTGATGGCCGCGATGCCTGCCTGTCCTACCACAACCACAGCCGGGGTCTCAGGCCGGAAATTATTGATCGTTTCAGCAAAGCCGGGCTTGATGATCCAAATATCGCCAAGCCGTTTCCAGCAATTCCTCCAGACCCAGCCGAATTCTTCCATCTCTGGCTCACCCAATCGCACCTGCCGGGCCAAACCACGGGCTACCTCAATCTGCCATTTTTTGATTTCCACCACACCTATTGGGCCGAGCGCGAAAGCCCCAACCTTCTGTTGGTTCACTATGCCGACCTCAAGCACGATCTTTCCGGCGAGATGCGCCGTGTTGCCGGCTTTCTTCAGATTGCAGTCGATGAGGAAATCTGGCCGGCCCTCGTCAATGCAGCCACATTCGAAACCATGAAAAAACAGGGCAGGGACTTGATGCCAAATGTCATGGCCCTGTTCGACAATGGAGCGGATCGCTTCTTCAACAAGGCCGAGACCGGCCGCTGGCGGGATATCTTCCACGCCGGGGATCTCGCACTATATGAGAGCAACGCCGCGAAACAGAAGCCAGCCTTTGCCAGCTGGCTGGCCGGGGGCCGCCGCATCGCTGGCGATCCACAGCGGCTTAATGTTCCAGCCTGATAGTCTCGGCAATCTCAATTCCGAAGCCGGCAAGGCCCACATAGTGCCGGTTGCTCGATGAGATGAGCCGGATCGAACGCACATTGAGGTCGCGCAGGATTTGCGCACCCAACCCGATATCCAGCCAGGTCTGGGCCCGTGCCTCGGCGCTGGCGGATCTTTCGCCCGAAAGCTGGCTTGCCGGAACGCCGGCCGTGCCTTCCTGCAGGTAAACCAGCACGCCCTTGCCCTCGCGCTTGAAAATATCAAACACCGCCTCCAGCGTGCCGCGGTTGCCGAACACGTCTTCCAGAACATTTTCCCGGTGCAGGCGCACGGGAATGTTCTTGCCGCCGGAAATGTCGCCGTAAACCAGCGCCAGTTGCTCCACCGCATCAAACGGCGTCACATAGGAAAAGCCCTGCGCCGTACCGATTTTTGTTTCCACCGCGAATTTGGCGGTTTGCTCCACCAGGCGCTCGCGCAATTGCCGGTAGGCGATGAGGTCGGCCACCGAGATGATCTTGAGACCATGCTCGCGCGCAAAGGCCAGAACCTGCGGGCCCCGCTTCACCGTGCCGTCATCATTCACCAACTCGCTGATCACGCCCACCGCCGGCGTGAAGCCTGCAAGCCGCGCCAGGTCAACCGCCGCTTCCGTATGGCCGGAGCGCATCAGAACCCCGCCGGATTTCGCCACCAGCGGGAAGATATGCCCGGGCCGCACGAAATCCTCCGCCTGCACATTCTTGTTGGCCAGCGCATGCACCGTGGCGCAGCGCTCCTTGGCCGAAATGCCGGTGGTCAGGCCCACCTTGTAATCGATGGTTACCGTGAAAGCCGTGCCCATCGGCGCGTCGTTCAACGCCACCATGGGATCAAGCTTCAGCCGCCGCGCCTCTTCGGCGGGCATGGGCGTGCATACGATGCCGGAGGTGTGGCGCACCATAAGCGCCATCTGCTCCGGCGAAATCTTGGCCGCGGCGCCGATAAGGTCGCCCTCGTTTTCCCGGTCGTCGTCGTCAACCACCACCACCAGTTCGCCATTGGCCATCGCCTTGATTGCTTCTTCCACCGTGTCGAGTGTCTTGGTCATGGGAATTTCCTTGAAATCCTGAGGGCGAACCTGATTGTTGGTGAGGCCGGCGATTTTCATCGCCAAATCGAGGGAAGGCTGCTCACCCGCCACGATCTGCGAAATCCGCCCCTGGGTAACCCCCAGTTGCCGCGCAAATTCCGATTGCGAGGTCGAGCTATTAGCCAGCCATTCCGAAAGTTTCATCACATATTATTAGCATAGCTAATAACTTCGCGCTAGCTCCAGGTCCGCTCCAGCACATTTAGCCAGTTTTCATGGGCGATTTTGGCGACCAGTTTTTCGCCGTATTGCCGTTCGCGCAGCGCCTCGATCAGGTTGGGCAGGCCGGCGGCATCCTTGATGGCTTCCGGAATGCGCGCGCCATCGAAATCCGAACCCAGCGCCACACAGTTTTCACCCGCTACTTTCAACATGTGATCGAGGTGGCGCACCATGATCTCGAGGGGCGTATCCGTACTCCAGCGCCCGTCTTCGCGCAGGAAGCCGCTGGCAAAATTCAGCCCCACCATGCCACCACTGTCCTTGATAGCCTTGAGCTGGTCATCACTGAGATTGCGCGAGGAGGGGCAAATGGCATGGGCATTGGAATGCGTTGCCACCAGAGGAGCCTTGCTCAGCTTGGCCGCGTCCCAAAATCCTTTCTCATTTAAATGAGATAAATCAATGAGTACGCGCCGCTCATTGCAGTAGCGGATGAGGTTTTTGCCCGCCTCGGTTAGCCCCTCGCCAGTATCGCCCGTGGAGGGGAAGCGGAATGGCACCCCCTGTCCGAAAATATTGGTTCGACTCCATACCGGACCAAGAGAGCGCAGCCCACTTTCATAAAGCACATCAAGTGTCTTGAAATCCGCGTCAATCGCTTCCGCCCCCTCGATATGGAAGATTGCCGCGGTCACACCCTTTGCCAGACACTCCCGGATTTCGCCGACAGTCCGGCAGACCTTGAATTTCCCCTGGGACTCCCGCTCGATGCGAAATAGCAGGGCCGCCATTTCCAGGGTCTTGCGCAAGGCGGCTGGCTGGGCAATCTGGCCCGCCAGAGGCGGATTGACCTCCTCATCATCATCCGGCAGGTCTTCGCCGTCCGTGGGTGCAAAGATCGCAAAGAAGCCGCCGGCAAAGCCGCCCTTCTTCATGCGCGGCATGTCCATGTGGCCAAGCCCATCGCCTTGCAGGAAGTCAGCCACGGGATCGCCGCCCGTCTTCACCCAGAGACGGAGCAGCACATCATTGTGGCCATCAAAAACTGGAACTGGATTCAAGATAATTACGCCTTGGCGTACATCTCTTCGACGTGCTCCCAGTTCACCAGGCTATCGACAAAGGCTTCCAGATATTTCGGCCGCGCATTGCGGTAGTCGATGTAATAGCTGTGCTCCCACACATCGCAACCCAGGATGGGCTTTGCGCCGTGCATCAATGGATTTTCGCCATTGGGGGTTTTGGTGATGACAAGCTTGCCGTCCTTTACCGCGATCCAGCACCAGCCGGAACCGAATTGCGTCACGCCAGCCTGGACAAAATCCGTGCGCATCTTGTCATAGCCGCCGAGATCGGAATCAATCGCCTTGGCGAGCTTTGCAGGCAGCTTCTTGCCGCCGCCATTGGGCTTCATCCACTTCCAGAAATGAATGTGGTTGTAATGCTGGCCCACATTGTTGACGAGGCCCGCGTTCTTTTCGGCAAAGGCTTTCTTGCAGATCTCTTCAATCGAGAGCGAGGCAAGCGGCGAATCCTTCAGGAGATTGTTGCCGTTGGTGACATACGCCATGTGATGCTTGTCATGGTGAAACTCGAGGGTTTCCTTTGACATGGAAGGGCCAAGGGCGTCATAGGCGTAAGGCAGGGCAGGGAGTTCGAGGGCCATGTTTTTCTCCATTTATTGATGGGTCTTTCTAGTCGTTAAGTCTTGAATAGGCAAGGAATCCGGCTAGGCTCCGGGCAGAGGTGAGCCATGTCAAAACCCGCCATCATAAGCTTCAACGCCAATGCCGAATTGGAGCAATGGCCGGATTTTCCGGAAAGCGAAATCGCCTCCGGTTCCCGGGCCCAGCGCGGCCATGCCTGGTTCGAAGACAAGGGGCTGGGCCTGAGTGCGGGGATTTGGGAGGCGGAAGCCAATGTCAGTCATTGGATGAATTATCCCGTCACGGAGTTCATGCTGGTGCTTGAGGGCGAAGTGGTCATCGTCGAGGAAACGGGCGAAACGCGGATTGGTTCCGGCGAAAGCTTCATAATTCCCAAGGGCTTGCGCTGCCGCTGGACGCAAGCCGGCAAAGTGAAAAAGTTCTTCGTGATCCTCGATGAGAACTCGGGAGCCGCAAGTTCAGGTCCATTGAAGGTTATCAAGATAAATCCGAAGGTAAAACTGCAGCCTTCAACCCCGCCATCCCAAAATATCTTGCATTCACCCGTGCCAACGCAACATGCCCATGATTATTTTGAGGATGCGACAGGTCAATTCACTGTCGGCATCTGGGACACAACCGGCTACCATCGCAAGCTCAGCGATTTTCCAAGGTATGAACTGATGCATCTCTTAGAAGGCGCGGTGACATTCACCGACGACAAGGGCGCAAGCCAAACCTTCAAGGCCGGCGACACATTCTTCGTGCCCTTGGGCACCCCAAACTCCTGGAAATCCGAAGGCTACCTGCCGAAGATTTACTGCATCTTCCAGCCGAAGAGCGGGACTTAAAATCTCTCCATGGTCGCACTTGATGCGACCACCCAGACTTTGTTCAACGAAGAGCTGGGTGGTCGGGTCAAGCCCGACCATGGAGAGTTTGGGTCATCCCAGCCTTTTCTCCATGAAAATGCTGAACGGGTCATCGGAGGGGTAATCGCCAAAGGCGGGGCAATCCTGGTAGCCCAGCGCCCGGTAAAGCCCCAGCGCTTCCGGCTGCGAGATGCCCGTTTCAAGCCGTGAAATACGGCGGCCCTCGGCGATCATTTCCGCCTCGACATGCGCCATGATCTTGCGCCCCAGGCCCAGCCCCCGCGATTTCGGATGCACATAGACACGCTTCACTTCCGCGTAGTCCTCATAAAGCCAGAAGCCACCACACCCCAAAATCTCGCCATCAACCGCCACCGAATAAAACCGCATCTCGGGCCGCGCCATAGTCTCAAGATCAAGCTGGTAATTGCTCTCGGCCGGATAAAGCATGTTCTGATAGGCATCGAGTTCCTCAATCAGTTGCCGCACCGGGCCAACCCGCGGATCGACTCTCTGAATGACAATCTCAACCATCACTGAAACGCCTGAAGGCCGGTCTGCGCCCGGCCCAGAATGAGCGCATGCACATCATGGGTGCCCTCATAGGTGTTCACCGTTTCAAGGTTCACCATGTGGCGGATCACGTGATACTCGTCCGAAATGCCATTACCGCCATGCATGTCGCGCGCCATCCGGGCGATGTCCAACGCCTTGCCGCAATTGTTGCGCTTCATCAGCGAAATCGCCGGCGGTGCCGCAACGCCGCGTTCCAGCGCGCGCCCCAAGGCCAAGGCCCCATGCGTTCCCAAGGTGATTTCCGTCTGCATGTCGGCCAGTTTTTTCTGGATCAACTGGTTGGCGGCCAGTGGCTTGCCGAATTGCTTGCGGTCCAGTGTGTACTGACGCGCCCGGTGCCAGCAATCTTCCGCCGCACCCATCACGCCCCACGCAATGCCATAGCGCGCCTTGTTCAGGCAGCCGAAGGGTCCGGCAAGCCCTGAGGCCTTGGGCAGCAGCGCATCTTCCGGCAACTCGACATTCTCCAATACGATCTCGCCCGTCACTGAAGCACGCAGCGAAACCTTGCCTTCAATGATCGGCGTTGAGAAACCCTTCGTTCCGCGGTCAACCAGAAAGCCGCGAATGCCTTCGTCATCAAGCTTGCACCACACCACCGCCACATCGGCGATGGGCGAATTGGTGATCCACATCTTGGAGCCGTTGAGTAAAAAGCCGCCTTGCACCCGCTTGGCCCTGGTCTTCATCCCGCCCGGGTCGGAGCCCGCATCAGGTTCGGTCAACCCGAAGCAGCCGACGATTTCGCCCGTGGCCAGCCGCGGCAGATATTTCTTGCATTGCGCTTCAGTGCCGTAGGCCTCAATCGGATGCATCACGAGGGAGTTCTGCACGCTCATGGCCGAGCGGTAACCCGAATCCACCCGCTCAACTTCCCGCGCCACCAGCCCATAGGCCACATAGCCCAGCCCGGAGCCGCCATATTTCTCGGACGTCATCACCCCGAGAAAACCCATCTCGCCCAATTCATTCATGATGGCGCGGTCAAATTTCTCGTCGCGGAAAGCCTGCTTCACCCGCGGCGCCAGCTTGTCATTGCAAAAGGCCCGCGCCGAATCCCGGATCATGCGCTCGTCCCCGGTCAGCTGGCTTTCCAGATCGAGCGGGTCTTCCCAATTGAATTCAGCAGGCATTATTTCGGAAACTCCAGGTTGCTTCCCCTTAAGAACCCGTTTCAGGCAAAATTGTCAAATCATTGGGCCGGTCGGCGGTGCCTCACTTTGAATTGCCGCTTGGGACGATCAGGCCTTTAGCGGCATGCCAGGTTTCAACGATCTTCTCCTTTTGCGGACGGACGAGTTTCTCACGGTTTGCCAGTCCGGTCATCAGGTCTCCATATGTCATGGGCTTCGCGTAGTACCAGCCTTGCGCGTAGCTAACCCCCATATCCAGCAACACGGTGACCTGCTCTTTGGTCTCTACGCCCTCAGCGATCAAACTGAGGCCCAACGACTTTGCCATGCTGACAATATGATGAACGACGCCGCTGTTTGCCGATTCGGTGCCAATCGAATCGACGAACGACTTGTCGATCTTGAGGTAGTCAAGTTTGAGATTCTGGAGGAGCCCAATGTTGGAATAGCCGGTGCCAAAGTCGTCGACAGCGACTTTAATGCCCTTGCTCCGAAGGGTTTCCAAGACATCGGCGGCCTTTTGGCCGTCCGTGAAGCCCCGCTCGGTGATTTCGACGATGAGATTGCCCGGCGCCGCGCAAGTCGCCACTATCAATTCGTCAAGCCACCGCGTCGTCTCTTCGCTGTAAAGATCAATCGTCGAAAGATTCAAGGCGATATGAAAGTCCGGCCGATGCGAAAAGACGCCTCGCGCCTCTTTCTCGATAAGTTCGACGACCCGTTGAGTAATGCGGCCCATCAGCCCGGCTTCCTCCGCCACGGGAATGAAGATGTCCGGTCTCACTGTTTCGCCCGCCCGGCGCTGCCATCGAATAAGCGCTTCCGCACCCAGCGACCTGACCGAAGATCGACCACTGGCTGATACATGAGGAAAAATTCGTTCATCCTGAGCGCGTGGCGTATGACCGCCGGCAGGGCTCGTTGCCGATGGGCCAGATGAATGAAAAGGCCCGCGATCAGCAGTCCGGCGGCAATTCCGATGGGTATCAGGACCAGGAACGCGTTGCGCAGCCGGTCCAGCATGGTGGATGCTGGCATTGCCGCAAGCGTGCCGATGTGAAAACGTTTTGATCCCAATATGGAGACGACATGCGCGTCGGTGACGAAGTACTCTTCGCCGGTTTGGAGGAAGCGCTCGATCCAGGCGGGATCGACCGAGCCTCGACCGGTCAGGATATTTCCAGTGGCCTTGGAAAAGGTTGCAAGTGCGACGCCTTCGACGCCGAGGGCGGTATCTATGGGCAGATTCTTGTTGATGATGGCGGCGTAGCCGGACTGCTCGACGACGAGAAAAGACACATCCCGCGCGAAAGGCAGTCTCACATCTTTTCGCAGGCGTACTCCACTGGGTTGAACAGCATCAACGGGGCCGAGTTCCATATCGGCTCCGGAGAGCCCCAGCGAGGAACACTGCATCTGGGTTCCGGCGACTTTCCCCACGGCCTGGATGTAGCGGTAGGCCAGGTCGATCCTGCGCATTTCCGCAATGCCGGAAGGACTGCAAGCCCCTTCCTTCGCCTCCAGGCTCGCAAGGCTCTTAAATGCGGCCGCCATCTGCGCGGTCACCTCATCCAAGCGAAAAAGAGCATCCTGGGCATAGGAGCGCACACGGACTTGCTCCGCCCTGCGTCCCTCGCGGTCCACCTCATAGACAGACAATGCAATCGGCGACAGAGTGGCAATTAATCCACCCACGACGATGGCGATTTTTGTCAGCGTCTCCCGCATTTGGTCCTTACCCGGAAGTTAATGGGCTGTTTGGTTATTAGACCACCCTATGAGGAGCTTACTAAAAAGGCTTTAATGGTGGCCCAGTGTAAGGCACCATCGGCCGGTTCTACTTGATGAGTCCCGAGAGCGCCTTGAATTCCGGGGTTCCCGCCTTGCCGAGCAGCTCAAATACCGCCATTTCGGTGTTGATGACTTCAATTCCCGAGTGCCCCATGCGGGCAAGGGCCAGCGCCACGGAAGCCTCCGCCCGCGAAGACACCGCATCGGCCACCACAAACACCCCAAATCCGGCCTGGGCCATGTCGATGGCCGTCTGCGCCACGCAGACATGGGCTTCGATCCCGGCGATGATCACCTGCGGCCGGCCGCCATCATGATGCGCGGTGAAATGCGTGCGCAAGCCCTCATCGCGCCAGCAGGAGAACGACGATTTCTCGAAAACCGGCGCGTTGCCAATGTCTTGACTCAAAATCTCAACCGTATGGCCCAAGCCCTTGGGATATTGCTCGGAAACCGCAACCGGCACATCCAGCGCCTTCGCTGCTTTCAGCAGGATTTTTGAGCGTTCAACGACACTGTTCCCCGCCGCCATCACAGGCAGCAGCCGTTCCTGCACATCAACGATCAGCAGCGAAGATTTGGAGGCGTCAATCAGCATCAGACCAGTCCCGCCACCTTCATCCCGAAGGCATAAACAAACGCCACTTCCTTCAGCCGGTCGAAGCGCCCCGAAGCGCCGCCGTGGCCTGCGCCCATGTTGGTCTTGAACAGCAGCAGATTGTCATTGGTCTTGAGTTCGCGCAGCCGCGCCACCCATTTCGCCGGTTCCCAATAGGTGACCCGCGGATCGGTCAGGCCGCCAACCGCCAGAATGTTGGGATAGGCCTTGGCCTCCACCCGGTCGTAAGGCGAATAGGCGGCAATCGCCTCATAGGCCGATTTGTCCTTGATCGGGTTTCCCCATTCCGGCCATTCCGGCGGGGTGAGCGGCAGCGTGTCGTCCAGCATGGTGGAGAGAACATCAACGAAAGGCACCTCCGCCACAATGCCCCTGAACAGCTCCGGCGCCATGTTGGAAACCGCCCCCATCAGCATGCCGCCGGCACTTCCGCCCTGCGCCACGATATTGCCCTTGGCCGTGAAGCCCGCCTTAATCAGGTGTTCGGCACAGGAAATGAAATCGCGGAAGGTATTGCTCTTGTGTTCCCGCTTGCCCATCTTGTACCAGCGCCGCCCCTTTTCCTCGCCGCCGCGGATATGCGCGATGGCATAAATGAAGCCGCGGTCAACCAGCGACAGGATGTTTGTGTTGAAGCCTGCCGGAATGCTGATGCCATAGGAGCCATAGCCGTAAAGCCAGAGTGGCGCAGTGCCATCAAGCGCTGTTGATTTTTTATACAGCAGCGTCACCGGTATCAGCTCGCCGTCATGCGCCGTTGCCTGCACCCGCCGCGTCACATAATTCGTAGGCTCATGCCCGCTCGGCACTTCCTGCGTCTTGCGCAAAACGCGTGTGCGGTCGCGCATATTGTAGTCGTAAACCGATGAAGGCGTGGTCATCGAGGAATATGAGAAGCGCAGAATGTCGGTGTCGTATTCCCGCATCTCGCCAAAACCCAGCGAATAGGCCTCTTCATCAAAGGCGATGCTGTGCTCCTCGCCGGAGTTCATGTCGCGCACCACGATGCGCGGCAAAGCGTTCTCGCGCTCCATGCGGATGAGCCAGTTCTTGAGCACGATGCTGCCAACAATCAGGCAACCCTCCCGGTGCGGAATCAAATCCGTCCAATTTTCCGGGCCGGGATCGACCACCGGTGCGGTCACGATCTTGTAGTCTTCAGCACCTTCCGCATTGGTCTTGATGATGAACTGGTCATTCCAGTGCTCGAGGTCATATTCAAGCCCGGTCTTGCGCGCCGCAATCAGTTTCGGCGCATCCAGCGGCCGCGCCGCATCGATGATCCAGTTCTCACTCATGTCGTGATCATTGCTGTTGATCACGATGAAGCGCTCCGAATTGGTTTTGCCGACACCCGAAAACAATCCGGTGTCCTTTTCCTCATAGACAAGGCGGTCATCCGCCTGCGGCTGGCCGAGAATGTGATGATAGGTTTTGAGCGGCCGGTGGTTTTCATCCTGCACCGTGTAGAAATAGCTTTTCCCATCGGCGGCCCAGGTGGCTTCGCCTGCCGTATTCTGCAGGATGTCCGCATGATCTTTTCCGGTCGCCAGGTCGCGCACCCGCAACTCGTAGAACTCTGAGCCTTTGTTGTCGAAGCTCCACGCGGCCATTGAATGGTCCGGCGAAATCGCAACGCCGCCGAAGCGGAAATATTCGCTGTCCTTGCTCAGTTCATTGCCATCCAGCAAAAGCTGTTCCGGCCCTGACATATCGCGCCGCTTGCGGGCAAAGCGCGGCTGCTGCCCGCCCGTGACAAAAGACGAGTAATAGGAATAGGCCCCATCCGGTGCCGGAACCGAAGAGTCGTCCTCCTTGATGCGTCCCTTCATCTCGGCAAACAGGGCATCCTGCAAATCTGTCGTGCCCGCCATCACCGCCTCATGATAGGCATTTTCGCCTTCCAGCACGGCGCGAATGTCCTGCGGCAGGAGTGATGGATCATGCATCACCTCCTGCCAGTTCGCAGCCTTCAGCCAATGGTAGTCATCGTGCTTCTCGTGGCCATGCCAGGTTTCAAGACGGGGGCGCTTCTCCGCTATTGGCGGCTTCACATTCGCGATGGTCATTCTTTATGCCTTGCCGGGGTTGAATTTGAGCGCGGCACCATTGATGCAGTAGCGCAGCCCCGTGGGATTTGGCCCGTCATTGAAAACATGACCCAAATGTCCGCCGCAATCGTCGCACAAAACCTCGGTGCGCTGCATGAAAAGCGAGCGGTCTTCTTTCTCCGCCACCGCTTCCTTTGAGGCGGGAGCGTAGAAGCTGGGCCAGCCGCAACCCGAGTCGAATTTGGTGGCGGAGGCGAACAACTCCTTGCCGCAGCCGGCACAAGTGAACATGCCCGGCCGCTTTTCATCATTGATCGGGCTGGTGAAGGGCCGCTCCGTGCCGTGTTCGCGCAACACCCGGTACTGTTCCGGCGTCAATTCCGCCCGCCATTGGGCGTCGGTCTTGGTGGTTTTGTCTGCCATGATGAACCCTGTTCTGAATTTAAGATTTGTAAAACCTATGTGGTGCTTAGGCCCCCTCAAGGGAAGTCTCAACTGCGTGATAATTTAACCCGCCCTTAACCATAAAGCCATGGAAACGCCGGGCCCTCTGGCACACTCCAGCGCAATTAAGCAAGTTTACAAACGTCTCCGTCATTGTTTGAACAACGGGATAGGGAGCAATTGAAGCATTATGGGTGAAACAGCCACCTGGCAGAGCGATGAGAGTATCGCGCCCGGGTTGCATATGAACCGCCAAGGATCAGGGCAGATTAATGTTCTGGACGAAGCCGGTGGGGAGATGATCCCGAGCCGCCGCATAACGGCGGATTCCTTCCGTTTGCTCACCGCCAGGCTTAAAAAAAGGCCAACCGCCTTCGCCCAAACCGAACTCCTGCCAGAACCCACAAATCCAGCGCCGTTTGAAATCCTTGCGGAAGCGGTCGTTTCGCCGCCCGTTGCCGGGGTTGAGCCGCCGGAAGATTATTCTTCGCAAGATGTCGAACCAGATATCGAATTTGCTCCGCCGGAGATCATTGAGAAAAAGCCCTGGGCCTGGCTCACCCCCGACGAACCGGTGGAAGCCCTAGCCCTCGATCCCCTGTTCGAAACCGAAGCACCCATGCCGTCTGCGGAAGAGGCAAAGCCTGCTCCCGAACGCGAGCCGTGGCGGGAGATTCCCTTTGAGGAGCTCTTTACCGCTCCTGAGATCACTGAGCCAGAATCCGAAACAGTTTCGCCTGAACCCGAAGCGGTTGTGGCGGAACCGGAACTGGTATGGGTTGAACCTGAAAGCGAGTCTTCCGAGCCACTGGCGGTTTTGCCAGAGCCAGAGCCAGAGTTGGCACTGGCCGAGCCGGAAATGGTTTCGCCCGAACCTTCAGCCGTTGTAATCGAACCGGAACCGGCAGCGGTTGAACCCGTAGCCGCTGCGCCCGAACCAGAAATTTCCGTGGTCGACTCCGGACCGGAATTGCCTTTGGCCGAGCCAGAATTGGCGTCGCCGGACCCGGAAATCATTGTTCCCGAACCAGTTGCCCCTGAACCTGTCACGGTTTCCCCCGCGCCTGAAATTGCAACGCCGAAGCCGGCCGGCGAAAAGCCCTCCCTCCGGCGTAAAACCCAAGTGGCAAATGGCAAATTGGGTGATGATCTTTTGCCCACATCGGGCCTGGTGGTTGACGGAATCGGCGAAGTTGCCAAAGCCATTTATATGACTCCTTCGCCAACTGACCGGACCGCCTTTCTGGCCGAGGTTGCCGCACTGGCTGCCGCCGATGCCGCTTGGGAGAAAACCAAAGCCGATCTTCCCTTGATCATTGCCGAAGCGGCTCCCAAGCCAAAACCCCAGGTCCGGCGCGTCAAGCCGGTCGATGATCCCTTCGCGAGGCTCGCTCTCGATGAGCCTGTCGAAAAGCCAGCCGACGACAATGCCGATGACGATGCAGGTGAATTGGCCCGCTCGCTTCTCGACATGATGCTGTCAAATCCCAGTGCCGGCCAGCCCCAGGAGCGGGCCCTTGCCGCCGATGCCCTGTTGAAGCTGGTGCCGCGCATCTCGTTGAAGGCGCTGGTCACGGTTGTTGACCGCATCTCCATCATGGAATCGCCGCCCCATCTCCTCGTCTCCAAACTCATCCATGACCCGCGCATTGAAGTCTCAGGCCCGCTGCTGGAGCTCTGCAACCACATCAGCGACCAGGTTCTGGGCAAGGTCATAGCCACCGGACAGGTGAGCTTGATGCGCCTGATTGCCCGCCGGCGTAATATTTCTGCGACGCTGAGCGACCAGCTCATTGAATTTGATGATCCATCCGTTGTTCTGACACTGGTCAGGAACAGCGGCGCCAACTTCTCCCATCACGCTTTCCCCCGTCTGGCCGATCACGCCCAGCGCCATCACGCCCTTCTCGCCCCCCTCGCAACCCGGCCTGATTTGCCGGCCCCCATTGCCTTTGAGCTCTTCTGGTTTGTGCCCGCCGAACTCCGGCGCTACCTCCTGTCGCGCTTCCTGACGGATTCGGAAACGCTGACCAAGATCCTGAAAATCACCCACGCCATGGGCGGCGGCGAGCAGGGCGCTGAAACCAAGTTCCCCGACCGGGAGCAGATTGAATCCGTCGTCGAGTTCCTCAACGCCGGAAAGCTTCCGGAAGCGGCCAATCTGCTGGCCGAGATTGCCGCCATTCAACCGGACAATGCGGTGCGGATCATTGCCGATGCCAACGGCGAACCCCTGACCATTGCCCTCAAGGCAATCGGCACCAATCGCGTCCGCTTCGGCGAGCTCATCGACATTCTCAAGGCCTCCGACTTCGGCATCATCGCCTCAACCCGCAGCGCCGTGGAATTGCAGAACATTTTTGACTCCATGTCGTTTAACAAGGCCCGCGTCCTCCTCACCTATTGGGACTGGGCCGTCATGAAATCAGGCCCTTACGCCCCGGCAAATTGAGCTTGCCAACTCAGGTGGGCGGAATGAAAATTTGTTTGATCGCCTGAAACACCGGCAAGGCCTCGGCCAATCAGGATCATGTGCAGACGTTGCCACGGTGCGGGCGCAGGCAGGTACTTAAATCGGCACTACAGACCAACAACCTCTCCATGGTCGGGCTTGACCCGACCACCCAGACTTCTCGGTCGTCACGCCGATGTAGAGCGTTCCATTCCTCTTGCAGCAAGAATTTAAACATGACCCTGAGGCATGGTTCATGTTGCTAAGTCTGGGTGGTCGGGTCAAGCCCGACCATGGAGAGAAAAGGGGTATTGCGCGGAGAGAATTGTCCTCAATACATCCCGCGATTGCAGCTATTCAGGTGATAAGTTAAAAGAATCAGGGATATAGTGTATTCAGTAGAATAGACTGAGTAGTTTTAAAGCTGCTCAACTTGGGGGATCGCCATGGCCGATGTTTTGGAAGCAAAAAGGAGTCTCGTCGATCTCACGGCGGAAATCGTTGCGGCCTATGTGGGCAAGAACACGGTCGCCCAGACGGAGCTGCCAAAGCTTATTGGCGAGGTTCACCGTGCCCTGTCAGGGGCTGTCGGCCAGCCTGCCGTCCGCGAGGAGCAGGCCGACGTAAAACCAGCCGTAACGATCAAGAAATCCCTGACTGCCGATTATCTCATTTGCCTGGAAGACGGCAAAAAGTTCAAATCCCTGAAGCGCCACCTGCGCAGCCACTACAATCTGTCGCCGGAACAGTACCGGGAGAAGTGGGGCCTTCCGGCGGATTATCCCATGGTAGCGCCTAACTACGCTCAGGCCCGCTCCAGCCTCGCCAAACGGATGGGCTTGGGCCAGCGCAAAGGCCGTAGTTAAGCTACTGTTAATTTTTGTTTATCCTGACTCTTGCGGAACAATGGACGTCGATTCATAAAGAAATGACCGAATCGGACAACGATTCGGATGTTAGGGGCGGCGAAAGTGAAATCGGCAAGCACGGTATTCCGGGCACAACTCATTGTGCCTGAACAGCGAACGCTGTTCGATTACTGGACCCAGAAGTCCGGTAGCCGCAGCATGCCGTGCCGCGCCGATATCAACCCGGCCCATATTCCCCGCGTTCTCTCCGGCATCAGCCTGGTGGACGTGAGCCCCGACAAGGCGCGCTGCCGTATCAGGCTGGCCGGCACCAGGCTCCGCGAGATCTATGACCGCGAAATCACCGGGCTTTTCATTGAGGATCTGGATTGGGGCGACAAGCACGACTATTGGATCGCTGCCTACCGCCGTACTATTGAGGAAGGCAAGCCCACCCAGGGCGTGGTCCGCGGCCCCCGCACCCACAAGGAACATCTGGTGCAATACTGGCTCAAATTGCCCCTCGCCACCGCCAATAATGAGGTCGGCATGCTGCTCTGCTACGACTATTTCCAGTCGGCGTCCGAAGACGCCCATATGCAGGTCATGGCAGCGCTGGGCTGATTGCCTGGTAGGGGCAAAACCGAAGAAAGACTCCATCTTCACGGAACCACGAGGGCGCCAGCGGCGTTCAACCTATGGCCCACAGGGCCTGAGCTTGTTGCCGGATTAAAAGCACTTCTTCGGCACAATATCGCCCTGAATCTGGTAGCAGATTACCCGCCAGAGGCACTCATCAACCACTGAACCGCAATCGTTTTCAGTTGAAGAAGGAGAAAAACCATGAACCCCGTAGTACACTTTGAAATGCCCGCCGAAAACCGCCAGCGCATGGCCGATTTTTATTCGAAGACATTTGGCTGGCAAACCCAGATGCTGGGCCAGGACATGGGAAACTATGTTGTGGCCACCACGACGGAATCCGACGAGAAAGGCCCGAAAAAACCGGGCGCCATCAATGGCGGTTTTTATACCAAGACCGACGACATGCCGGCGCAGTATCCCTCGGTTGTTGTCGCCGTCGATGACATCAAGGAATCCATGAAGAAGGTGGCGCAGGCCGGCGGCAAGGTGCTTGGCGAGCCCATGAAGATCCCGGGCATCGGACAATATGTCTCGTTCTTCGACACGGAGGGCAATCGCGTAAGCATGTTGCAGCCCGCCTCGCCCAAATACTCCCCGCCGCACTGACCACATCGCAAAGGCATCAATGGCGACGCTGCACATTGAGCACAAGATAAGCGATTTCGCGACTTGGAAGGCGGCATTCGACCGTTTCGCCGGGCAAAGGCGTGAGGCAGGCGTAACCGCCTGCCGCATCCATCAACCCCATGACGACGCGGCTTACGTCGTTCTCCAGCTCGATTTTCCGGATGTGCAGAAGGCGCAAGCTTTTCTTGAATTTCTTGAGTCTCGGGTCTGGTCGACGCCGGCGAACTCTCCCGGACTTGCGGGGAGCCCCAAAGCGCGAGTCCTGGTGGAAGCGCCGGAATAGCTTGTGGAATTTAAATATATTATAGGTATTGATTCCTCCACAAGAAGCTGCTAGCTCTCTTCTAACAGGAGAAAAGCAGCCATGGCCAAAGCCCGTCGTTCCGAACCAAGCCCAGCCTTCAATGAGAATGAAAGCCCGTTGTACCGGCTCTTCAACCGGAGGGATTCCCGCGGGAGGTCGGTGATTTCCGAATTTCAGTTTGCGGCCGGAGAGCGGCTGCGGGTGGACTACGAGCGGGCCCATTTCGAGGCTCGGATCACCTCGTCCTGGGAAGGCGAGCGCACCGGCACGAGAAACTACAGCGCCCTCAGCGACAACCGCATCGCTTCACTTTCAGAGCGCCATCGATGCCCGGAGACGGGTTCACAATGCCTTCGATGCCGTGGGGCCCGAGCTCTCCGGCGTGCTCTATTACATGTGCTGCCTGGCGGGCGGATTGGAGCAGGCCGAACGGATGCTCCAACTGCCTCAGCGCAGCGGCAAAGCCGTTCTGGCAATTGCGCTTACCCGCCTTGCCCGCCATTACCGCCTGCTCAAACCGCCGGAACGCAGTGCCGCAAGCCCGGATTTTGCCCATTGGGCCCTGGCGGATTTCCGTCCGCGGATTATGCCGCAAGAACCTGGCGCGCATCAGCCTTGATCCGCGCCACCATCGAGGCCAGCCCATTGGAACGCTGCGGCGTGAGGTGATCCTTCAAGCCGAGCTTGGCAAAAATGGCATGCGCATCAAGCGCCAGGATCTGCGCCGGCGTCTTGCCGGAAAAAATCATGAAAGTGATGGCAATCAGGCCCTTGACGATGAGGGCATCGCTGTCGCCGGTGAAGGTCAGCACCGAGCCATTGTGCTCGGCGTGAATCCAAACCTGGCTGGCGCAGCCGCTGACCTTGTATTGGGGGGTGCGGAACTTTTCATCAAGCGGCGGCAGCAGCCTGCCGAGCTCGATGACATAGCGGTAGCGTTCTTCCCAATCATCAAGAAGCTCGAAATCGGCCTGCAGGTTTTCGATGGTATTGGTGCTCAACGCCAGACTCC
>DATLDM010000050.1:0-35136 GCA_035525875.1 Aestuariivirga sp. | reverse complement strand
ACGGCGCCACGCGCTGGCAGTCGTTCAGCAAGGTTGTTCTGCCGATGGTTCGCGGTGGTGTGGCAGCTTCCGCCGTGCTGGTGTTCATCTTCTCCTGGACCGAATTCCTGCTGTCGCTGTTCCTGACGACGAGCATCCGTACGGTTCCGGTCAAAATTCAAACATTCGTGACTTCGACGGGCAATGAGTGGGGCTTCATCGCGGCGCTGGGAACAGCGGCGGCGATCCCGAGCTTCATCTTCATCCTGCTCGTCCAACGCCATCTGGTCCGCGGCCTCACTCTTGGATCCCTGAAAGAGTGAGATTGCGAACGAGAATCGAAGAGATAACCCAATGGGAGGACTTGAAATGAGCTTTAGAGAACACGACAAAAAGACGTTTATTGCCGATACCGCACGTGATTTCGCTGCAAGGCGCATCTCCAAGCGCGATTTCCTCAAGAAGCTTGGCATGGCCGGCGTGGGCCTCTCGGCCTTCTCGGCGGGCCTGCTCGGCAATCCCCGCGGCTTCCGCGGCGACACCAGCCTGATCGGCACCGAAGCTTTCGCCCAGGACGCCAGCGTCACGCAATGGCTGAAGGACGTGAGCGGCCCGTTCAAGGGCACCAAGATCCGCTACACCTCGGAAGCAACGCCTCCGACCGTCGTTCTCGACAAGCTGAAGGGCGAGTTCACCGAGGCTACCGGCATCGAAGTCGAAATCGAGATCGTGCCGCTTGAGCAGGTTCTCGCCAAGGCGACGCAGGACGTGCAGGGCCAACTCGGCTCCTATGACGTTTACTACCTCGACCAGTCCTGGGTTGCGACCTTCAGCCAGGACACCATCGACCCCGTCCAGTACTACAAGGACAAGCCGGACCTGGCCATGCCGGGCTTCGACTTCGAAGATTTCTCGAAGCCGCTCGTGGAAGGCCTTGCCGCCTACGAAGGCAAGTGGGTCGGCATTCCCTTCGACATCCCGATCTTCATGACCATGTTCCGCCAGGACATTCTGGACAAGCATGGCATCAAGGTTCCAACCACGCCCGATGAATTCCTGACCGCGGTGAAGCAGATCACCGAAGCCGAAAAGGCCAACGGCATGTTCGGTACCGGCCTCCAGGCCAAGTCTGGCCATTACTCGCTGAACTGCGACTGGACCCAGATGGTGTGGAACGAAGGTGGCTCTATCTTCGGTTCGGACAAGAAGTTCAAGGGCAACGACGAAGCCGCCATCGCCGGCCTCCAGCGCTACCAGGAACTCGCGAAGAACGCTCCGGCCGAGTCGCTCAACTCGACATGGGACGGCCAGTGGCAGATGATGGCCTCGGGCCAGTGCGCCCTGGTCGAATCCTGGGATGAATTCTTCCCGGGCCTCGACGCCGATGACTCCAAGGTCAAGGGCCTGTGGATGCCGGCCAAGCCGCTCGTCGGCAAGCCGCTCCGCGCCAAGGCTGACGTCGGCTTCGGCGAAATCCCGGGGTATGCCCATCAGGGCGGCTCGGTGCTTGGCCTCTCCAAGTACTCAAAGAACGTCGACGCAGCCTGGCTGTTCACGCAGTGGGCCTGCTCGAAGGACGTGATGACGCGCTGCACCCTGCTGGGTGGTTTCGCGCCGATGCGCCTCTCTTCGTTCGCTGACCAGCGCGTGAAGGACAAGGCAGTTGTCGGACCGGGCACCACGCGCCATCTCGAAATGGTGAAGTGGATCATCGACAACAACATTGCGTCGGAACCCGACATGCCGCTGTGGGCTGGCTTCTCGAACAACGAGATCCCGGTCAACCTTGGCAAGCTGTTGACGGGCCAGGACTTCGGCGGCGATGCCAAGAAGTGTATGGACACGGTTGCCGGCCTCATCGACGCGCAAGTGGCCGATGCAGGCCTGCTCTAATCCTCAGGAAGGCGGGAGGCAGCTTCGCGCTGCCTCCCTTTTTTATCACCCATGAAAACCGATCTCGTCATAGGCCTCGATTCATCGACGACCACAACCAAGGCCATTGCTTGGGACAGGCGCGGCCGCGCGGTTGCCGAGGGCCGGGCCGGCGTGCCCATGAGCAATCCCAGGGCCGGCTGGTTTGAGCAGGAGGTTAGCGACTGGACGGGTTCAGCCGCGAAAGCGCTCAAGCAACTCTCGCGGAAAATTGACATGGCGCGGGTGGGCGCAATCGCCATTTCCAACCAGCGTGAATCCTTCGCGCAATTTGATTCCGCCAACAAGGCCCTGCGCCCCGGCACATTATGGCTGGATGAACGGGCCCATGTTGAAGCCAAGGAATTGGCACAGTTGATCGGGGCTGAAGAACTGCACCGCATTTCTGGCAAGCCCAGCGATGTCACGCCGTGCATTTCGCGCTGCCTGTGGCTGGCCAAGGCCATGCCCGGCCTCTGGAAAAAAACGGCGATGACGGCCGAAGTGCACGGGGTATTGGTGCATTTTCTCACCGGCCATTGGCATACATCGACGGCCTCGGCCGATCCGATGGGGCTGATCGACATGGAGCGCCAGGATTGGTCCGAGCCCCTTCTCGCTGCGGCCCGATTGAACCGGTCGCAATTGCCCAGGCTATTCCGGCCCGGAGAAGTCGTTGGCGAAATCACCCCGACGGCCGCCAAGCTCACCGGCTTGAAAGCAGGAACGGCGGTTGTGGCGGGCGGCGGAGATGGGCAATGCGCCGGAACGGGCGCCAACACCTTTGTTGCGGGCCGTGCTTATCTCAATCTCGGAACGGCCGTCGTGTCAGGCAGTTTCGGCAAGAGTTATGCCCATAACCCCGTGTTCCGCACCATGTCTGCCGTGGCGGAAGTGGGCTACTCCTACGAAACAGCCATTCGCACCGGAACGTTCCTGGTGAACTGGATGGTCGAGCGGCTGTTCAACATCGATACCAAGAAGAACCCCGGCATACTTGCGGCGCTCGAGCGGGAAGCAAAGGCTTCGCCGCTGGGCAGCCGCGGCGTGATGCTGGTGCCCTATTGGCTGGGTTGCATGACGCCCTACTGGAATCCGAAAGCCCGGGGCGTGATCGCCGGGCTTTCCGGCAATCACTCGCGCGGCGATGTTTACCGCGCCATCCTTGAAGGCATCGCCCTTGAACAGGTGATGGTGACGGATAGTGTTGCTGCCGCCACGCAGGCCATTGACCATTTTGTCGTCATGGGCGGCGGGGCGCAGTCTGATTTATGGTGCCAGATCGTGGCCGATGCAGGGGGCCGTGATGTCAGGCGGCTGGAAACGGTTGAGGCCTCATCTCTCGGAGCGGCCATGGCTGCCGCCAAGGGCGCGGGCTGGTTCAAGAGCATCCCGGCAGCTTCTGAAAGCATGTCCGGCAAGCCTTCCAAGACATTCCGCCCGCGGACCAAGGAAAACAAGGCGTACCGCGAGTTGATGGCCATATACCGCGACCTGTGGCCCACGCTTTCGCAATGGAATGCGCGGCTGCAAGCCTTTTCTGGAGACACTTGATGACGGATTGGAATGCACTCATACGCGAAGTCGTGAAGGGTGATTGGCCCGATCCGGAAACCGGACGGCCCGCCAACGTGCCCTTTGAAAGCATTCGCATTGAAGAGAGCCTTGATGGCGGTGCGGGCGATCTCGTTGGGCCATTGAGAATTGGCAAACGCATCGCCGTTGTCAGCGATGTGAACACCCATGAAGCCATGGGTCGGCGCGTTGCGAAAGAACTTAAAGGCCTCGGTAGCATCGATGAAGTTGTCATGCCAGGTGACACCCATTGTGACGAGCCAACCGTTACCCGCGTGCAGGAGCTTACGCGCCATGCCGATGCCATCGTTGTCGTTGGTTCAGGCTCGCTCTCCGACAGCTGCAAATTTGCAACATTCAAGGACGGGCGCAAATACGCCTGCTTCGGCACGGCCAGTTCCATGAACGGCTATGCGGCCTCCACGGCCTCGGTGACCCTGAACAATGGCTACAAAGTTTCACTGCCGGCCCATGCGCCGCGCGGGATTTTCATTGACCTGAAGGTGTGTGCGGACGCGCCGACCCGGCTTTCCGCGGCGGGCCTGGGCGACAGCCTGTGCCGGCCAACGGCGCAGATCGATTGGTGGGCTTCGCACCGCCTGTTTGACACGTTTTATTCCGCCACGCCCTATTCACTGATGGCCGATGACGAGCCCAAAATGATCGCTGCCGCGGGTGACCTTGCCAGGCACGGGGTTGCCGCCAATGGCCATTTGCAGCGCGTATTGATGCTGTGCGGTTTCGGTGTCTGTTTCACAGGCGTTTCGCACCACGGCTCAATGGGCGAGCATCAGGTGTCCCATTGGATTGACATGTTTGCCGGGAAAGATCATCCCGGCACCACGCATGGGCAGCAGGTCGGCGTTGCCTCGCTTGCCATTGCGCGCCTGCAGAATGAAATCCTGAAACTGGACAAGCCGCCCAAGATTCGCGCCACCCATATTGTGGAGTCGGAGTTTGTTGACCGCTACGGTGAAGCCATCGGCTCCATGTGCTATGGCGAGGCAAAGAAAAAGTCCTTCGACAAGCTGGGCGCGGCGGCTTTCAATGAGAAGCTTGAGCGCCTCTGGCCGGAATTGCGCCATGAATTGCAACCCTTCATCATGGACCCGGCCAAGATGGCGGCGACCCTCAGGGCTGCGGGTGGTGCTACAACGGCAACCGAGTTGGGGCTTCCGGTAAAGCTTTGGCGGCGGTCCATGAAATATGCCCGCGATGTGCGTAACCGCTGGTCATTCCTCGATCTGGCAGACGATGCGGGCCTGCTGGACGATTTTCTCGCGCGTGATCCGCAATGATGAAGGTATGACATGGCATCGGTAACATTAAAAAACATCGTCAAGAAATATGGCGACATCCAAGTTGTCCATGGCGTTGACCTCACCATTGAAGACGGAAGCTTCGTGGTTTTGCTCGGGCCTTCGGGCTGCGGAAAATCCACGCTGCTGCGCATGATCGCCGGGCTTGAATCGGTTACCGGCGGCGATGTCGAAATTGCCGGCAAGCGGGTGAATGACAAGCACCCGAAAGACCGCAACATCGCCATGGTGTTCCAGAACTACGCCCTCTATGCCCACATGACGGTGAAGGACAACATGAGCTTTTCACTGGTGCTGGCCAAACGCCCGCAAAGCGAAATTGACGAGAAAACCGGCTGGGCCGCGAAGATCCTCAATCTGGAACCCTATCTCAAGCGGTTCCCGCGAGAGCTTTCCGGCGGCCAGCGTCAGCGGGTTGCCATGGGGCGCGCCATCGTACGCGACCCGGCAGTCTTCCTGTTTGATGAACCCCTGTCAAATCTCGATGCCAAGCTCCGCGTGCAAATGCGAACCGAAATCAAGGACCTGCATGAGCGGCTGAAGACAACAACGGTTTATGTGACCCATGACCAGATTGAAGCCATGACCATGGCTGACAAGATTGTCATCCTGCGCGACGGCATCATCGAGCAAATGGGTACCCCGCTGGAGGTTTATGACCATCCCACCAATTTGTTCGTGGCGCAGTTCATCGGTTCGCCGTCGATGAACCTGATCAAGGGAATTGCCGAGAAGTCCCATGTGCTGACCGCGGGTGGCGTGAAACTGCCCCTGCCAAAATCCCACAAAGCCAAGCCGGACCAGGAGGTGATCTATGGCATTCGCCCCGAAGATTTGGCCGTCGGAAAAGGCTTTCCGGCGAAAATTTCGGTCACCGAGCCCACCGGCCCTGAAATCCATATCTATGCCGATCTGGGCGACAACGAGATCTGCGCCATTGTGCGCGAACGCCAGATTTTCAAGCGCGACAGCATTGTTGAATTTGCCCCACGGCTCGACAAGGTCCACCTGTTTGATGCCAAAACCACAATGGCGATAGGATGAAAACTGTCACCATCCTCGGCGCCGGTGTCATGGGGTCCGCCATGACGCTGCCCTTTGCCGATCGTGGCTTTGAGGTGCGCCTTGTCGGCACGCATCTCGATGGTGAAATCATTGGAAGCGTAAAGACAAACCTGCTCCATCCCAAACTGAACGTGACGCTGCCTTCGCAGGTGAAGAGCTATTCCCATGACCAATTTTCCCAGGCGGTCGGCAACGACACGGATTTGATTCTGCTGGGTGTTGCCTCAGCAGGCGTCAATTGGGCGATTGAACGCCTTTCCGAAACACTCGTTAAGCCCGTTCCCGTGCTCATGATCACCAAGGGGATGCGCCCTAAACCCGCATCCCTTGCAACATTGCCGGATGTGGTTGCGAAATCCCTGAAGCAGAAACTTGGATTTGACGTGCCCGTGGCGGCCATTGGCGGCCCTTGCATTGCGGGCGAACTTGCGGTGCGCCGCCTGACCGGCACGGTTATCGTATCACATGATGAGGCGCTGGCCACGCAATTGTGCACCGCCCTGGAAACGGACTATTATCACCCGCGACCATCAACCGACATGGTGGGGGTTGAAACCTGCGCCGCCTTCAAGAACTTCTTTGCCATTGCGGTGGGCTGGGCCCATGGCGCCATGGCGGGCATGGCACCTGCCGAAAACAAGGCGCAAAACAACAATGCGGCGTCGATCATCTTTGATCAATCGGTGCGGGAAATGATCGCGCTTACCAGGGCATTGGGCGGCACCGCGGAAAGCGTTTGGGGAATGCCGGGCGTTGGCGATCTCTATGTCACGTGCCAGGCGGGGCGCAATTCGAGGCTTGGCAATAATTTGGGGCGCGGGCTTACCTATAGCGAAACCCGGAATGGTCCCATGAAGGGTGACACCATCGAGGGTGCGGAACTGGGCGTGGCAACGGCAAACTCGCTCCGGGCCATGATGGCCGGCGGGGTGCTGGATGAAGCCGCAATGCCGCTGGCAAATGCCTTGCTATTAACTTTATTGTCGGACGCGCCACTTGAAATTCCGTGGCGGGTTTTTCACCGGGTAAACCACACATGAGAACCAGCGTCATCGAAATGGAACTGCCAAGCTCGGAAGAAATGTCGGGATTTGATCCTGAAGAGCAATTGGCCACCCGGGCGGCCTGGCTCTACTTCGTTGGCAGCAATACGCAGGCTGAAATTGGCAAGAAACTGGGGTTGACCCGGGTGCGCATCAATCGCCTGCTTGCCTTGGCGCGTGAACAGGGCCTGGTTCAGATCAAGGTCACTGGTAGGTTGTCAGACTGCGTGGCCTTGGAAGAGCAGCTCAAGGAACGGTTCAAGCTTCACCATGCGGTGGTCGTTCCAACCCCGCTCAACCGGAACCAACTGCCCTATCTGATCGGAAATGCGGCGGGGCATTATCTGGGCTCGCAGTTGAAGGACGGCATGTCGGTTGGCGTGGGCTGGGGGCGAACGCTTCGTTATTCCCTGCGTTCAGTTCCCCGGCGTTTGTACAAAGACCTGTCAGTCGTGTCGTTGATGGGTGGCCTTACGCAAGCCTCGCTCGTCAATCCGCATGAAACCGCCTCGCATCTGGCTGATATTGTTGGGGCGCAATGCTATTATATCGCGGCTCCCGCCCTGACGGATTCAGAAGCAACGCGTGACATATTCCTGAAGCAGTCGATGGTCCGGGACGTGTTTGAACGGGGTGCAAAGGTTGATTTGGCTCTGCTCTCTGTGGGCGAGCTCACCCATCCCAATACCATGATGCAGGTTGGCCTGATCTCAAATGCGGAAGCGACAAGCCTCCTGAAAGCAGGTGCGGTGGGTGATATTTGCGTGCATTGGATCGATGCGGCCGGCGAGGTGATTGACCACCCGCTCAACCGGCGCGTCATTGCCTTGCCGCCTAACAAATTGAAGAATATCCCCCGCGTCATTCTTGCCTCCGGCGGGCGCAGCAAGGTGTCGGTTTTATACGGCGCCTTGTTTGCCGGGTTTGGGAATGTCCTGGTGACGGATGAACAGACAGCGCGCGGCGTTTTGGACCGCGCGGACGGCCGACGGCAGCCACTCCCAGTCAGTCAGTCTTCGGGATCGCAACGCAGTCGAAATCAGGTATAGGCTACTTACGAGGCTTTTACATGGGAAGCCACATCAATTGACCGCGAAACAACACGGCGCAACCAAGGGACGTCGGGTGCTTCCCAATTTGGATCCTGTCCGCAGACAAGATCAAAAAATGCCACGGCCATGGTCGGGCTTTCCAAAGCATTCTCCCGGAAGGAATCCCAGAAACGGGGATCGTCGGTTTTTGACGCCAGAACCGGTTCGGCATCACCCATTTCCTTGAGGATGGCGGCGGCGACCGACAGGCAGAAGCTGGTATAGGCATAGCCTTCCGGCCAGCGCTTCAGACGGTGATCGATCTCGATGGGCAGGACGGAAAGCCCCTGCTCTTTTCCTTCCACGGCCTTGAGCGGCGAAGCGGCAATGAGTTCCTTGAGCATCAGGCCCGCCGCATAAATGACGAAGTCGCGCCGGTCCGTGCTCGCCAGATACTTGGAATTGTCAAAGGCCATGCGCCAGCGGGAGAAAGCCTCTGCAAGTGCGGCGTGATCAACCTCGGCGGTGAGACCCGTGTCCTTGAACAGCAAATCCATATTACGTTCGAAGGACCACAGGATGGTTCTGAAGCGGCGCGCCTCATGGCTCAGGTCATCAACTTTGAGAATTTCAGATTTGAGGGGGGTCAACATGGCGCTATCTCAACTCCGCCTGAGCAACAGCTCACGCGCTGTTGCCTCATTGGTGATCAGGACATTGCAGTTGACCAGTTTGATGGCGCCAAGGATCGGCTCAACTTTCTCATGGCCGCCGGAGGCAATGACCCGCAACGGCACGCCGCGTAACTGCTCAAGCGGAATTGACATCACGCGCTGATTGATGGGATGGTCAACAAGCGTGCCGGTGTTATCGTAGAAATTGTAAAGCAGGTCGCCGACGGCGCCCAGGCGGATCAGGGCGGTGCGCTCGTCTTCGGAACTGAAGCCAAAGCGGAAAGCGGTTGAATCCGGCGCCATGGTGCCGACGCTGAGAAGCGCCATATCTATTCTTTCGGCGCGGCGCAGCACATCGCGCAGGCCACAGCGTTCGATCAGCGCTTCCTTGGTTTCGGGCGAGTCGACGACGGCAGGGGCCGCAAGAAGATAACAATCGGCGCCAACGATGCGGGCAAATTGCCAGGCAAATTCCGAAGGATTGTAACGCCGGGCCTGGACGATCCCGCCCAGCAAGGACACGACCTGCACATTCTCAAGTTCACGGGGTGTCAGCGTCTGGAGCGATTCATAAAGCGTCGCCCCCCACCCCACGCCAATCGACATGTCGTCAGTGAGGCTTTCAGTGATATACATGCCGGCCGCCACACCAATCGCCTTGGTGACATTCGCCGGACTGGTGGGCTCCGGAACAACAATGGCCTCGCGCAGGCCAAAGGCCTGCTTCAATTGGACCTCAAGCTCAAAGCATTCGGCAATCTCGCCCTCAATCCAGATTTTGACTTCCCGTTGCTTGAGCGCCTCGTTGATGTTGCGCACCACGGTCACCCGGCCGATGCCAAGCTTGTCGGCGATCTCATTTTGGGTGAGGCCTTCGACATAGTACATCCAGGCGATGCGCAACCGGTTGCGTGCCACGCGCCCTGCGCCACGATCGCTATCGCTGGCAGACTTGGCTTTCCGGGATGTGGTTCTCTCTAGCATTTCTGACTTTCTAGCCTCGCGAAACCGCTGTTTTGTCAAATCCACCCTCTGTAATAGCCGAGAGGTGTACTGGCGACAGCACGTCAAATGAAGCAACGACGACTGAAAGATACAAAAATATAAAACAGGCAACTTTTGTACATTCCGCCGAAACGACAAAATAGGGATAAAATCGAACCCGATCAAGAAAATTATGGCCCCATGACAGTGCATTTAACAGGCTCACGATGGGAACCGGTTAGTTTTGGCATGCCATAACGAAACATTTGCATTTTTAAAATGAGTTAAGTATTATAATTTTCACTCTGCAATTGAAACCGGTTGGCACACCAGACCAACGATAAACACCGGACAAGGGAGAAGCAGCAGTTGAGTGAGAGAACACCAGGTTTCCATTCCTCAATGAGCGCCCAATTGCGCCACAGCTTTCCAGTATCTGATCATTCAGCCAACAAAAAGATCTTCAAGAACTTGCGTGCATTCAGGCCTGACGGCATGCAAAAAGCAATTATGAGCAGGCCATTTAATGGAGGAAACGACTAATGCTGAAGAAAAAATCTGGCCTTATCACGCGCAGGTCTCTCCTGAAATCAAGTGCTGCAGCGGGTGCTGCCCTGATTTCGGGAGTTGGCGGCGTATCGATGTTCAATGTCACTGGCGCTCTTGCCGCGATGGCGAACCCGGCCGATGTTCTGGCGGGGATCAATGTTGGAAAATACGTGAAGAAGGAATATCGCGAGCAATACAAGCTTGGCGACAATGATGAGCTGTGGGATCCGAAGAAAGACTGGATCCGCACCGTGGACTGGGAAGCCGTGCGCAAGGAACATGCGGGCAAGACCGTGCGTTTTGCCATTGGCGCTGCCGACCGTGAATCGGCCCAGGATGGCATCAAGCCGTTCCTCGAACTTTCCGGCATCAATGTCGAACTCGTCGCCATTCCCGATGATTCCATGTACGACAAGGTCGTGGCCGAATTCCTCTCGGGCAATGCCAGCTTTGACGCAATGCAGTTTTTCTCACCATGGCTTGGTGACTTTGCAGCACAGGGCTTTTTGAAGCCTCTTGATGAATATGCCGCCAAATGGAAATTGCCGGTTGATGATTTCTACGACACGTATCTGCTGAACTATGGCCATTGGGGCGACAAGGGCCTGATGGGCATTCCCTTCGATTGCGATATCCAGATGGTTCACATTCGCCCCTCGATCTTCAAGAAAGTTTTGGGCGGGGACGTGGACCGGGTGAAGTCCATTCCGAGCTATGACGAAATGATCCGCCTGGCGCCGGAACTGAACAAGGCTGAAAAGGGCGTGAACGCCATCGGCATGATGTGCGGCCGCGGCTTCTGGGCCACTTACACATGGCAGCATGTTGCGGCCCAATATGGCCTTGAGCTGTTCAATGACAAATGGGAGCCGATTTTCAACAGCGACGCCGGCGTCAAGGGCCTCGAAACCATCGTGGCCCTTTCCAAGAACGCCATTGAAGGCGTGGCGGCGGCCGACTGGCCAACCAACCGCGCTGCGTTCCTGGGTGGCCAGATCGCCTGCAACATTTCGTGGCAGGACTCGGGCACACAAGCCACCCGCCCAGACCAGAGCAAAGTTGGCGATGACGTGCTGACGATTTACGAACCCCGAGTTGAGGGTGGGCGTTTTGCACCGCCAAATATCGCTGGTTCAACGTCTTGCGTGGCCTCGACCTCACCTGAGCCGGAGGCCGCATTCCTCATGCTGGCTTTTCTGACCTCAGCCTCGATCATGGCCATGAACGAAGCCAACGCCAATGGCGTTGCTCCGGGCTACAAGTCGGTGCTGACCAATGAAAAGCTGCGCGCCGTTTCGCAACCAGCCAAGGTCTGGTCTGAAGAACTGGATTATTGTTGGTGCGCGCCCCGCCTGCCAAACGGCTTCCAGATGGACCAGGAAATCGGCTTCCTGCTCAACAAGGTGATCGTTGGTGAATTGAAGCCAAAGGAAGCCTTGGACCAGGCGGTGGAAAAAGTGAAAGCCATCATGGGCAAGAGCGGGTTCTATGCCGGCAAGGATCCCGTGTCTTACGCCTCTATGGCTCCCGGCATGTGGGTTGGCAAGGACAAGAAACTGCCGTTCTAAATGCGAAAGCGCTGAAATGGCCGGGGTGACCCGGCCATTTTTTTCATTCCCAATTGAACCAAGGCCTGTAAACAATTCCCATGACTGATGTGGCGCTCACTTTACCTCCCGCGAAACGGACACTGGTGCGCCGCAGCCCCTTCATGCGCAAGGCCTTTCCCTATTTCCTGGTGGCACCGGCAGTCATCTATCTGCTAGGCATCACGCTTTACCCCGGCATGTATGCCATCTACCGCAGCCTGATGACCGGCAAATTCAAGCTTGAATATGTGGGCCTGCAGAATTACCGCGAGCTTGTAGTCGACAATGCCTTCTGGACCAGCCTGAGCAATACGATCATACTCGGCGCGGTCACCTTGTTCCTTGAGTTCGTCATCGCCTTGACGCTGGCCGCCCTGGTTTACCGCGACCGCTGGGTGAAGGCCTGGCGCATCCTTTTCCTGCTGCCCATGCTGTTCATGCCGTCGGCCGTTTCATTTCTGTGGAAACTCCTGTTCAACGATGGCCGGGTGATCAGCGACTTGATCACCCGTCTTGGCTTTGATTTCGGCAATATCGATTTCATGGCGTCAACATTTCTAGCCCGCCTTGTTCTGGTGGTAACCGACGTCTGGCAATGGACACCCTTCCTGTTCATCATTTTTGTGGCAGCGCTGCAGGGCATGGACAAGGAAGTGGAAGAAGCGGCACGGCTTGACGGGGCTTCGTGGCGCAAGATTTTCTTCAACATATCGCTCCCGATGATGCGGCCGGTGATTGCCATTGCGCTGGTGCTGCGCGGCATCGACATTCTCACCATGTTTGCGCCAGTGCATATCATTACCCAGGGAACGCCGGGCGGGAACACCGAAACGCTGAGCTATTTTATCTACCGCACGGCCTTCAAAAGCTTCGAACAGGGCTATGCTTCCGCTGCTTCCGTATTGCTGTTGATTGCCACGGTTGTTCTGGCGCAAACGCTGGTGCGCCGTTTCTTCAAGTCAGGGGTTGAATGATGGCTGGGAAACCTGAAAAAGGCATCTGGCTTCGCAAGCTGGTTCTCACGATCTGGGGTCTCATCTGCTTTCTGCCCATCCTGTTCTTTGCCACCATCGCCCTGCGGCCACGCAATGAAATCATCGCGCCCGAACCCATCTACTTCCCCACGCTGACGATTGAGACCTGGGCGAAAATCGTGGAGGACTGGCCGCTCCTCACCTATTTCAAGAATTCCGTGATGGCGATCACCGGTAGCGTTGTCATCTGCCTGGTGCTGGGCATCCCTGCGGCTTACGCGCTGGCCCGCTACAAATTCAGGGGGCGCGAAGACATCGGATTCTACATTCTTTCAACCAAGATGATGGCGCCCGCCGCCGTTGCCATTCCAATTTTCGTCCTGTTCGGTCAATTTCGCATTCTCGACACGGTTTGGGCCCTCATGCTGGTCTATGCGGCTATGAATCTCTCCATCGTGGTGTGGATTATCCGGTCCTACATGCTCGACATCCCCCCGGAAATCGAGGATGCGGCACGCACCGATGGCGCTTCGGATTTGCGCATCCTGTGGTCCATCATCATTCCCATGTGCCTACCAGGCATTGTGACTGCTGCTGTCATTGCCGCCATCTTCGCCATGAACGAGTATCTCTTCACGCTGATCATTGCCTCAAAAAACGCCTATCCGCTTTCCGTGGCTCTTGCCAATTTCTCCGGCGGCTCCGACGGCATCATCTACAATGCCATCGCGCTGGTTTCGTTCATGGCTTTCTTCCCCATTTTGCTTTTGGTAATCCTAATACAGAATCACCTGTCGCGCGGCTTGACGATGGGCGCAGTTAAGGGTTGAATTGGCGCTATGAAAATTGAATTTCAAACCGCAAATACCCTGGCAGCCCACGCCGTATGCGTGGCCGCCGGCACCCGCGACGGCTTGCGAACCGCGCAATTCTATGTGCGCGACATGTCGCGGGCCGACAGCGGCAATGAACGGCGCAACGTGGCCTTCCTGTCGGGCCTTGTTGCCCGCGTGGCGCGGCTGGCTGACCGCTTCATGACATGGGGCGCTAATGTGGCCATTGCGCTATTCCTGCCGAGTTGGCGCAAGTTGCCGTCACCGTTTGCGCCGGGCATGATGAATGAAGTGGCCGAGGCTATCCGCAAGAACAGCCTGGTTCACAATCCGCTGTTCAATGCGTATTTCTTTCGCGCCGCCATTCAGATCATCGGCCGCTATTCGGAACCGCCCCATCTCCTGCTTGAGCATCGTGTCGACGCCGCACGCAGGCTATTGGCAACCAGCGCAGCCAACGAATTGCCTGAGGCAGAAACAAATTTTCTGGCGCGGACACTTTTGGCTCTCGTGGAAACGGCGCCGGTCGCGCGCGTGGGCAAACCTTTGGGATCATTGCGCCTGTTTGAAGAGGCAGAACCCAACATCGCAATCTTTGCAATTGCCTGCGTTGCGCTATTGTTTGCCGAGGAAGGCAAACCCATTGCCATTCAGGACGAGGACGAGTTCTTTGCCATTGTCGGAGCCCTCATCCTGCCGCGGCTGAAGGACATATCGACGCTCATTTCAAATCGCGACATTGCCGGACTTTCCAGGGAACTGGCAAGCATCAAGGCAATGTACTGAGCGCCTAAGCCTTAACTTTTGTCGTCTTCATGAAATTCAGCGTGTGCTCGAAGGATTCCACACCGGCCTGTGAACCGAGGCCTGTTGCATTGAGGGCGGATGTTGCCTGGGCGAAGCGCACGGTAGTCTGCGGATCAAAGCCCTTGTTAAGGCCGACGGCAAATCCCGCGTTGAAGGCATCGCCGCAGCCGCAGGTGCATTTCACCGCGATATCGAAGGCGGGAATTTTGAACACGCTGCCATCGGCGTGATGATAATAGGCGCCATCGCCGCCCAGGGTGAATACGCAACACTTCACGCCAAGACCAATAAAATGCCTGGCCATCTCCCCCATGTCCGCAAGGCCGGTCAGGGCCTGGGCTTCCTCGATAGAGGGCATGAAGTAGTCGGTGTGGGGTAGCACCATGGCGACGGCGGGCATATCGTCTTTCGATCCCGCAAAAATATCCACCGTCGTCACCGCGCCATTCTGCTTGGCCCGCTTCATCAATTCGGCGTTGCGGCCCGCGTCCATTTTCTTCATCAGGCCAATGCCGCCGATGTGAACCACCTTTGCATCAATCACCTGGTTCATCATGGCGTCATCGACATAGAAATCAGCGGTGGCGCCCTTCATGTGGAGCGCCGGACGCGAGCCATCGCGGCGTGTCGTCACGATTGAAGAGGAGGTTTTCCAGCCTTCCCGCTGTTGCATGGCGGAGGTATCGACGCCGAAGTGCTGCAAGCGTTTCAACACCCAGTCGCCCATGAGATCGGCGCCCACGCCGCCAACAGCCAGCGTCTTGAGGCCCATCTTCGAGGCGGCAATCGCGGCAGTTCCGGCGGCACCCGAAACGGCAAGGGTGAGTTCATCAATGAAATTTGTCCCGCCTCCGGGCGGCACTGCGGTGAATGGCCAGCCGAGGCAGTCGAAGGTGTAGAAGCCAATCGACGCGTAATCATAGCGCATAGGTTTTCGTCTCCGTTCAAAGAAACAATATTATTGCATGGTTCAGGCCAGCATCAAGGCCGGCTCTTCGATGAAGGTGCGGAATGCCGCCAGCAATTGCGCGCCAAGCGCCCCGTCAACAGCGCGGTGATCACAGGAGAGCGTGCAGGTCATCTGGGTGCGCAAAACCGGCAATCCGTTGACGGGCACGAAGCGCTCCATGCCGGCGCCAACGGCCAGGATCGTTGCCTGGGGCGGATTGATGATGGCGGTAAATTGCTCAATGCCGTACATGCCAAGATTGGAAATGGTCGTGGTGCCGCCTTGATATTCCGTTGGCAGCAGTTTTCGCGCCCGCGCCCGCGTGGCCAGATCCTTCATTTCTTTCGAAATCTGCGAGAGGGTTTTCGTCTCGGCTGCCCTCACGACCGGCGTGAACAGCCCGCCTTCAACGGCCACGGCGACGCCCACATCGCAACTGTGGTGCCGGTGAATGCCTTCCTCGGCCCACGTGACATTGGCGTCAGGCACCTGCTTGAGAGCCGATGCCATGGCCTTGATGATGAAGTCATTGATGGAGGTCCAAACGGGAAGCTTCTGCGTATCCCGCGGGGCCTGGGCATTGAGGATTTCACGAATCTCCGAAAGCCTGGTCAGGTCGCAGTTCACGGTAAGATAAAAATGCGGGACCGTTTGCTTGGAAAGCGTCAGGCGCTGGGCAATGGTACGGCGCATGCCATCAAGTGGAATCACGTCAAAGCCGCCAGGTTCCGCATGTTGCGGGGCGGTTGGCCTGGCAAGAGCACCTTGAACATCAATCGCGGCGATGCGCCCGCGCGGACCGCTTCCCGCGATGTTTTCAAGGGTAATTCCGCCTTTCTTTGCAAGCCGCCGGGCAAGCGGGGTTGCAGGAAAATGTCCAGATGCGACTGCCGCAGGGAGCATAGCAGTTTGGTCCGCATCTGGACGAGATGCCGGTGTAATGGGCTTCACCGGGGGTAAAGATTTCGAAGAAACGGGGGCCGACGCGCTTTCGCCATCCTGATAGATGAGAGCCACCGTAGTCCCAACCGGCACAACAGCCCCTTCGACGGCCGTGATACTACGAATGATGCCGTCGCTCGGCGCATCGATTTCCATCGCCGCCTTGTCAGTTTCAATCTCGAAAAGCAGGCCGCCTTTCTTGACGGCATCGCCTTCCTTCACATGCCACTTGGCAATCTTGCCGGTGGCCATGTCCATGTCGACCTTGGGCAGTATGACTTCGACAGGCATGGGTCAAATCCTGCCCTTCACGAGATTGCGGACCTGCTCAATAATTCCAGGGGTTTGCGGCACCGCGGCTTTTTCGAGTGTGGGATTATAAGGAATAGGCGAGTCGACGCCGCCCAGCCTGAGGATTGGCGCATCGAGGTAATCGAAGGCTTCGCTTTCGGCAATCAGCGCGCTGATCTCGGCGCCTATCCCTAAGGTCTTTACGCCCTCATAGACGCAGGCAAGCCTTGTTGTCTTCTTGACACTTTCAATGATGGTGGCGGTGTCGAGTGGGCGCAGGGTGCGGAGATCAATGACCTCGGCCTCAATGCCCTCGCCTGCCAAAACCTCGGCAGCTTCAAGCGAGCGATGCACCATGATGGAGGTGGCAACAATGGTGACATGGCGGCCTTCGCGCCTGACAACAGCCTTGCCGATCGGAATGCGATAAGCTTCCTCCGGCACCTCGCCTTTCATCTTGTAGAGCAGTTTGTGCTCAAAGACCATCACCGGATCCGGATCGTCGATAGCCGCGAGCAGCAGTCCCTTGGCGTCATGCGGCGTGGACGGCTGAACAACTTTCAATCCCGGTACATGGGCGAGCCAGGCTTCCAGCGATTGACTGTGCTGGGCAGCGGCGCCGGTGCCTGAGCCGGAAGGCAAGCGCATGACAAGCGGCACCGATACCTTGCCGCCAAGCATGAAACGCATCTTGGCTGCCTGGTTGACGATCTGCTCCATGGCCAGGGTGGCGAAATCCGAGAATTGAAATTCCAGAATAGGTCTGCTGCCCGCGAGAGCCGCACCAACGGCGATTCCCGCCGCACCCAGTTCGGAAATCGGCGTGTCCATGACGCGATCTTCACCGAAGCGGTGCACCAGATCACCGGTGACCTGAAAGGCTCCACCATAAATACCGATATCCTCGCCCATGAGGAAAACCCGTTCATCGGCTTCCATGGCAAGGGCCAGTGCTTCCTGAATGGCCTGCGCATAGGTCAGCTCGCGGATGGGCGCGTTCATGCCGGAATTCCGGGAGTGTAAACGTCGCGAGTCACTTCACCTGGCGAAGGGTCCGTGCCGTTCTGCGCAAATTCCAGCCCCGCTGCGATTTCCGCATCGGCTGCAGCAAAAATCGCTGCGACTTCACCGGCGGTGGCGATGCCGTTGGCGACAAGCTCCGCTTCGAAATGGCCAATGGGATCGCGCAGTTTCCATTCCTCTATCTCTTCCTTGCTGCGATAGCGGTTGCGGTCACTGCGGGAATGGCCGCGGGTGCGGTAGGTCTTGCATTCAACCAGCGTGGGCCCCTGCCCCTCCCGGGCGCGGGCAATGGCAGTCAAAACGGCTTCGGCCACGTCCTCAATCCGGTTTCCATCGGCGATGACGCCCGGCATGTTGTAGGCGCTGGCACGGTCGGCCACATTGGCAACGGCCATGGAGCGTTCGGTTGAAACCGACATGCCATACTTGTTGTTCTCGCACACGAAAATCACCGGCAGTTTCCAGATCGAGGCCATGTTGAGGGCCTCGTGGAACGCTCCTTCATTGGTGGCACCATCGCCAAAGAAACACAGGGCCACGTCGTCGCGCTTCTGCTTCTTGATGGCCAGAGCCGCTCCCACGGCAATGGGAATGCCGCCGGCCACGATGCCGTTGGCGCCGAGATTGCCGCTTTCGACATCGGCGATGTGCATGGAACCGCCACGGCCGCGGCAATAGCCTTCTTCCTTGCCGAAGAACTCGGCGAACATCAGCTTTGGATCAGCCCCCTTGCCAATGCAGTGGCCGTGGCCGCGATGGGTTGAGGTAATATAATCGGTTTTGCGCAGCGCCATGGTGGAGCCCACGGCACTTGCCTCCTGGCCGATGGAAAGATGCATGGTGCCGTGAATAAGGCCGCGCATATAGGCTTCCTCGGCACCTTCTTCAAAGCGCCGGATGAGGCACATGCGGCGCAGCGCCTCTTTCAGCTGTTCGGGCGTGAACTGGGCATAGAACGGACGCTGATTGCTGGCCGCATCGCCTTTCACCATTGCAACAGGCTTTGCCATCAGGTGATCCTTGCCAGCAGTTCGTCCTGCCGCTTGCGGAGCGCCACGATGCGCGAGGCCTGATCGACTTCAGCATTGCCGTAAGTAATCAGTTCGCCCTTCCTGATGGGTTTGGTGACTTTGCCATTTTCAAGAAGGCCGCAGGGAATGGCTTGCGAGGCGGCGGCCCCTTCATAGGTCATGAGCCAGGCGCGGTAGGCATATTCACCAATGGCATCGAGCGTATCGCCGGGCTGCAAGTCCTTCTTGGCCACGGCGCAGACTTCCGATGAGGGATGCGGCAGTGGCTGCATGTCGGCCGTGCCATAGAGTACGGCGCGGGCACAAGACAGGGGCACCTCAAGGCTGGTCAAATGATAGGGGCGGTAGAACGTGTAATAGGGCCCCTTGCCGAGTTTCAAATCATGCATGCGTTCGCGCACGCGAGGGTGGGCCATCTCCGCCACCACAAACACGCCGGGGGCGACACCCTTGCCAATGGAATAATCGACAACGCCCTTGCGCGACAGCACGCCGCCATCGGCCACGGGACACAAAACGGATTCAAGCTGCTCAAGCGTCGCCGCCGGACCATGCATCCCGGGGCAATCGGGCACCAGCCCGGTCGCATTGGAAATGGCGGCCATTTCCACCATGGTCTTAGAGCCATCGACAAATTCAACCAGCATGCGCGGATTCATGTTTCTGCGCTTTGCTTCATCCATGTATTGCTCAGGCGTTGCATCAACGTTCAGCGGATTGTTCTTGCCCTTGCCTGCGGCCACAATCGGATAGCCCAGGCCGATGACGAAGTTGACAAGCTCCATGCAGGAACTGGGTTCATCGCCAGCACCCAGGGTATAGACGACGCCAAGCCGCTTGGCCTCATGCTGGAGATAGGCGCCGATCGTGACATCCGCCTCGACATTCATCATCACCAAATGCTTGCCGTGCTCCATGGCAACGAGGCCAATTTCAGCCCCCACGGCGGGCCTGCCGGTGGCATCGATGATGACGTCGATCTGGCCGTTGGTGCAAACCGCCTGGGCATCAGTGGTGATGGCGGTCATTCCGCTTTTCAACGCCGCATCAAAGGCAGTCTTTGAATCGGCAACGACAAAGCTCTCAGGCGGCCGGCCGGAAATCCGCAGGGCCTTTTTCGCCGCATCAATGTTGATCTCGGCAATGGCGGCAACGGTGATGCCGGTCATCTGATCGCATTGGGTGACGATATCGGTGCCCATTTCGCCGGAGCCGATCAGGCCAATGCGAATGGGCCGCCCTTCTTTTTGCAGGCGGCCGGCCAGATCCGTTGCAAGACCGCTGGCAGGACCAATAGCCCTTGGGCTATCGTGCCGCGCTCTCTTAACCGCACCTGCCATGGGTCACCTCATCCTGTCTTCGCAATATCAATAAAGATACTTTTATACTCTAAAATGTCAATGTGTAATACGGCAGAACGAACTGAATTTCCGCAATTTACGGGTTCATAACTGGCTCTCCGCACGAAGAAACTCTCAATGCAGCTAGAACTCATGTATCAAATGTTTCTTGTTCGTTAAAAATGTTGCATTTATTGTCGGCATGTATATCACTGCTGATGCTCTACGGACGATTGTCTGCGTGTTATCAAGCGCCGAATTAAACTTCAGGAAGGCACATGGCCGGGATCAAACTTCGCGGAATCAGCAGGGCGTGGGGCTCATTCGTCGGTGTCGATGCCATTGACCTTGAAGTCCGAGACAAGGAGTTCATGGTTTTCCTCGGCCCCTCGGGCTGCGGCAAGACCACCACTATGCGCATGATCGCCGGATTAGAGGAACCAACTGCCGGGGAAATTGAAATCGATGGCGAGCTGGTCACTGATGTTGATGCACGCGACCGCGATGTGGCCATGGTTTTTCAGAGCTATGCGCTTTATCCCAACATGTCGATCTACGAGAACATCCGCTTCCCGCTGCGCATGCGGGGCGTTCCCAAGGCCGATCATGACCGCCTGGTGCGCAAGGCGGCGGAGATGGTTGAACTCGGAGACTATCTCGACCGCAAACCGCGGGCCCTTTCCGGCGGCCAGCGCCAGCGCGCCGCCCTGGCGCGCGCCATCGTCCGCCAGCCGCAAGTCTTCCTGATGGATGAGCCGCTTTCCAATCTCGATGCCAAGCTCCGCCTCACCATGAGGGCCCAGCTCAAACACATTCAACGCGATCTTGAGACCACAACCATTTATGTGACGCATGACCAGATCGAGGCCATGACACTTGCGGACCGCATCGCCATCATGAACAAGGGGAAGATCCAGCAGCTCGGCACGCCCGATGAAGTTTATAATGACCCCAACCATATTTTTGTGGCGAGCTTCATCGGGTCGCCGCCGATGAACCTCATCAAGGGGTCGCTGGAGAAGGGAACATTTACGGGTCCCGATACCCAAGTCAAAAACCTGGGCAAGGCTTCGAATAAAAATGTCGTCCTTGGCATTCGTCCGGAAGATATGGAAATCAGCCCGGCGAAGGGTGGCAATTTCGTATCGAAGCTCTATTCGCTTGAACCGACGGGCGATCAAACCCTGGTGGCCGCATGGGCCGGCGAGCAACTTGTGGTCGCCAAGGGGCACCGGACATTCCGCCAGAGCATCGGCACGCCGATTGCGTTCACCTTCCTCAAGGACCGTATCTATCTTTTCGATGGCGAGACTGGCGAGAGGCTGCGTTACTAATCGTTCTGTCCCTAACGCGCATGAAGCGGGCTAATGAAAATCCCGCGATTTCGGCACGGTGCGCACATTGCGCGGGTGGCGGTGCTTGGCGGCCTGGGAACGGAACGAGGGAGCCTCGGTCACATCTTCCGACAGGCGCTCCAGTTCGTGTGAGCGGTCAAAGATGCGTTCGGCCACGAGGTGGACAACGCCTTCGGGGCTGCGCTGCACCCTGCCCTCAACCAGCAGCAGCCTTCCGCCCATGATTTCGCGGCGGAAGGTTTCGACCAGTTTGGGCCAGACCACAACATTGGCAATACCCGCCTCGTCGCTGAGCGTCATGAAGACCACACCGGAATCGCCCGGCATCTGGCGCACCAGCACGATGCCGGCACAGGAGGCGGGTGTTCCGTCTTTCGCAGCCGAGATTTCCGCGCAATCCCAAACCCCTTCGCTGCGGAACAGGTCACGCAGGAAGAACATCAGATGGGCCCGAAGCGACAGGCGCAGCATCTGGTAATCGGCAAGGACATGCTCGCTCAGCGGCATCAGCGGCAAGGGCGCTATCTCTTCCTCTGACTGCTCTTCAACATATTGCGCGGCGAAGAGCGGCAAGGCATCGTCATCGGCGATACGGCGCACCGCCCAGAGGATTTCGCGGCGGTCCATGCTGATCGACTGGAAGCTGTCGGCCTCCGCCAGAATGATGAAGGCGCGTTTCGGCAGGCGCACCCGCCGCGCAACCTCGCTCACGGCGCGGTAGCCATTGGCGCGCGAGGCGAGCAGCGTCTTGGCCCAATCCTCACGGAAACCGCTGACCTGGCGAAAGCCCAGGCGAAGCGCGAGACCGCCCTCGCAGGGTTCGAGCGTATTATCCCATTCGCTGAAATTCACATCGACATGGCGTACCTCAACCTCATGCTCACGGGCATCGCGCACGATTTCGGCCGGCGCATAAAAGCCCATGGGCTGCGAATTCAACAATGCGCAGGCGAAGGCATCGGGATGGAATTTCTTGATCCAGGCGGAGATGTAGACGAGATGGGCGAAGCTCGCGGCGTGGCTTTCGGGAAAGCCGTAGGAACCGAAGCCCTCGATCTGCTTGAAGCAGCGTTCGGCGAAATCCGGCTCGTAGCCGCGATCCACCATGCGGCCCACGAATTTTTCCTTGAAATTGTTGATAGTGCCGACATGGCGGAAAGTCGCCATGGCGCGGCGCAGGCCATTGGCTTCGTCGGGGGTGAATTTCGCCGCCACAATGGCAAGCTTCATCGCCTGTTCCTGAAACAGCGGAACCCCCATCGTCTTGCTGAGCACCGGGATAAGTTCATCTTTTGCGGCGGGGTCCAATAGAGGGGACGGATACTCAATGACCTTGGTGCCGTTTGACTCCCTATGCTCCTTTCGCCGCTTGAGATAAGGATGAACCATGCCACCCTGGATGGGACCGGGGCGCACGATGGCCACTTCAATGACAAGGTCATAGAACTCCTTGGGCTGTAAACGCGGCAGCATGCTCATCTGGGCCCGGCTTTCGACCTGGAACACGCCGATGGCATCTGCCCTCTGCAGCATTTCATAAACCCTTGGATCTTCGCGTTTTACAGTAGCCAATTCAAATGACTCGCCCTTGTGGATGCGGATGAGGTCGAAGGCTTTGCGGATGCAGGTGAGCATGCCGAGCGCCAGGACATCGACCTTCATCATGCGCAAGGTATCGATATCGTCCTTGTCCCACTCGATGAAATGGCGGTCCTCCATCGTGGCGGGGCCTACGGGCACGATTTCGTCGAGCCGGTCGCGGGTTAGCACGAAGCCGCCGACATGCTGGGAGAGATGACGCGGAAACTCGATGAGTTCATTGGCGGCATCCACCGCGCGCTTGATGACCCGGTTGAAGGGATCAAGCCTGCCCTGCCGGATCTGGCTATCCTTCAACTCGCTTCCCCAGCTTCCCCAGACGCCACTGGCGAGATTTGCTGTCACGTCTTCAGTGAGACCGAAGACTTTTCCCGTTTCGCGGATGGCGCTGCGCGGGCGATAGCAGATGACGGTGGCGGTGAGCGCCGCATTATGATGGCCATAACGCTTGTAGACATGCTGGATGACTTCCTCGCGCCGCTCATGCTCGAAATCGACGTCGATATCCGGCGGCTCCTTGCGTTCCTCGCTGATGAAGCGTTCGAACAAAAGGTCAATCTGCATCGGATCGACAGCGGTGATGCCCAGCACATAGCAAACGGCGGAATTCGCTGCGGAGCCCCGCCCCTGGCAGAGAATGTCCTTGCTCCTGGCATAGCTCACAATGTCATGGACCGTCAGAAAATAAGGCGCGATGTCCATCTTGGCGATGAGCGCCAGTTCCTTTTCCAGTGTGGCATGCAGCTTGTCCGGGATGACACCGCCGTAACGCCAAGCCGCACCCTGCCAGGTGATCTCCTCCAGATGCTCCTGCGCGGTTTTTCCTTTGGGTATGGGCTCATCGGGATAATTGTATTTGAGCTGGTCGAGGGAGAAGCTGATCCGGTTGGCGAAGCGGATGGTTTCAGCGATGGCCTCGGGCGCTTCGTGGAAAAGCTCCGCCATTTCGTCCGGCGATTTCAGATGCCGCTCGGCATTGGCTTCAAGAAGCCGGCCTGCCTCGTTCAGCGTGACGTGCTGGCGGATACAGGTAACGACGTCCTGCAGTTCACGCCGTTCGGGACAGTGATAGAGCACATCATTGGTGGCCAGCAGCGGCACACCTGCGGCGCGCGCCACGCGCTGCCATTCCCGCAGGCGGCGGCGGTCATCGCCCTTATGCGGCATGGAGACCCCAAGCCAGACCCTATCGGGTGCAGCGCCGAGCAGCTTTTCCAAAAGAGATTGGATTTCTTCGGAGCTCACTTGCGGAGCGGTGGCATGTATTTCATCCGGCAGTTCGCCAACTTCCTCATCTTCATGAGCGAGGTTTTTGTTCCAGAAATTTTTAGGAGTCTCATCCACCCTCTCCTTCTGGCCGGGATGGGGCGCCATCACCACCAGCAGCAGGCCCTCCTGCCATTTGAGAAGATCATGGAGAGCGAGATGGCATTCACCTTTGGGGGCGCGCAGTTTTCCAGCGCTCAGCAGCCGGCAGAGGCGTCCATAGGCGGTGCGGTCCGTGGGATAAGCAAGGATGTCGGGCGTGCCATCAACGAAGACAAGGCGCGCGCCAACCAGCAGCTTGGGCCTGTTTTCTTTGACCTTCTGCAAACCCGCGTAGGCGCGCACGATGCCGGCCAGGGTGTTGCGGTCGGCAATGCCGATGGCAGCATGGCGAAGATCAGCCGCTGTCTTAATCAATTCCTTGGGATGCGAGGCGCCGCGCAGGAACGAGTAATTCGTCGTCACTGCGATTTCGGCATAGGCATTCATGCGAAAACCCCATGCAGGAACCATTGCGGGGGCACACCGGCACGGTAAAGCCAGTAACGCCGGCCTTCGCCATCCTCGAGACGGAAATAATCGCGCGCTGGCGGCGGCGTTTCATGACGCCACCATTCCATGGCGATGCGCTCCGGCCCTTCACACTGCGCCAAGGCATGTTGCACCTTGCGCCAGCGCAGGTGTTGCGAGCCTTCCAATGTTGTCAGAAGCGTTACAGGTTCAGGCCTGGTGAAGAGGCGCAACGGACGGCGGGGTGCATCCCCGGGCTCACGGAGTTTTTTCCATTGAAGTTTTGAGGTTTGCACATATTGTGCGGGTGCCGCTGCCCATGCCGCTTCGGGGATATGCGTGTCGTTGGGCTGGAAGGCGAGAATGCGCTGGCTGCCAAAACGCGTGGCCAAGCGATCCACCAGAAAGCTGATGTCGGCCTTCTCATTGATGCTGGCATCAAAATCGGCCACTTCGCCTTGGGCGCGTTCGACACGGCTGGCGGACAGCCGGATGAGATCGAAACCGAAACCGGGATCAAGCGGATCGGCAAGCATCTCCAGCTTTTCACGGAAGAGCCGTTCGATGATGGCGGGCGCGCGCGTTGGCACGCCCATTTCAATGGCGATACGGCGCACCGCGCCATCGGCCCGGAAGAACACGGCCTCAAGGTGGCGCGCGCCCTCGCCGCGCTTTTCCAGAACGTCCGCCAAAGCGGCGGCCAGGGATTTGAGCGTGGCGCGGATCACCTCTTCGGTGGCGATGGGCTCGGCGAAGCCCTGCTCCTTCCAATAATCGGGCAGCGGCAGGCGCGGCGAGAGCGGTTGTGCGCCTTGGCCCAGAGCCTGATCGAGTATTGCGACCATGGCGGCACCAAAGCGCGCTGTGATCTCGGTGCGTTTACGGCTGGCCACCTGCCCCACGGTTTTCAAACCGGCGCGGCGGAAGGCATGGGTGGTTATGGGATCAAGGTTGAGGACTGCGACGGGAAGCGGGGCTATCATCTCGGCTTCTTCGCCGGGGGCGATGACGGCGCCATCGCGGTAGCGGGCGAAGGCACGGGCTGCGATTGCGGTTCCGGCCATCGCACCGCGCACGGCGAAGCCCTGAGCCTTCAGGGTCTCACGAATCCGGTTGAGCAGCGCCTGCTCACCACCGAAGAGATGGGCCGCACCGGTCACATCCAGCAGAAGTCCGCGCGGACCATCGAGCGCCACATGGGGAGTGAAGCGGTCGCACCAGTCGGCGATGCGGCTGAGCAGTTTCACGTCATCGGGTTCATTTGCCGCCACAACCTTGAGGGCGGGCAGCATGGCGCGCGCATTGGCCAGCGGCTGGCCAATGGCAAGGCCCAGCGACGTGGCCTTGCGATCCACGGCGGAGAGGCGCAAGGCATTGTCCACCTTGGCCACAACCACCAGGGGCGGCGCTTCAGAGGCTTGCAGTTTTACGCGCCGTTGCAGCCGGTCGGTCGGAAGGCGTGGAAACCACAGCGCCACGATCCGCTTCCTTGAAGAGACCATCATCACAACTCCACTCCATGACCCACTCTCCCGTCCGCCCATGCCGGTTGCGGACAAGGCCTGCCTCGAAAACCGGATGGCCCCAATTTTCCTCCTGCGGCGGCGAAGCGGCGGCGCGCACCAGCCAGCGGGTTTCCGCCGTGCTGGCAGCGGGCTCCGCATTGAAGCGCAGAAGAAAAGCGGTGACGGTTTTTTGCGCACAGGCGAGTGTCAGCCGCCGGCTTGCCATCAGGTCGAGAATTTTCGGCTTGCCCGGAATCTCGATGACGACGGCACCCAAGGCCGCGCAGGAGAGCGCATCATTTGCGGCGCGAAGAGCATCCGCCGCATCGCCGACGGAAAGCAGCAACAGGCGTGCCGGATCAATTCCAAATTCCAGAAACCCGGTTGCCGAAAGTTCGCCGAATTCGAGGGCGGAAAAATCCTGCCTGATCCAGAGCAGGCGTTTGCACGCGGCCACGCGGGCGGCGAGGCCCGCCGTGAATCCGGTTGCCGCCGCTTCGTGGCCAGTGGCTGCAAAAACTTCATGCAGCACGCCGCGCTCAAGTCCGCCCTTCAGGCAGAGATCGGCGGCGGCGTGGCCCAGCGGAATGCGCGGGGAAGCTTCCACCACTCCAAGCTTGGCGAGGGAAGCCCGAAGGGACGCTATCTTTTCGGCGCGCATGGGTTGGGCCCGCTCATGCGGCCCGGGCGGAAGCCCGCAGGCAAATATCCGAAAGCGGGCAGGAAAAACATTGCGCCTGGGCCTGCGAACAGGTTTTCTGTCCAAGGCTTTTCAGTTGCCAATGCAACTCATAAAGATCATCGGCATCAAAATCATCCGCCGCCGCCATCACGGCGTCATAAGCCTCTTCGGCGGAAGCATTGGCTCCCACGAAACCAAAGCGCTGCAGGACGCGCTGAACATGCGTATCAACGACAAAGGCGCGCCCATGAAACGTGCTGAAATTCAAAGTCGCCGCGGCGATCTTTGGGCCAACGCCCTCCATTTGCCTGAGAAGGAACAAGGCCTGCTCAATATCCAGATCGACAAGAAAATCAAAACTGATCTTGCCGTAGCAGGCGCGAATTTTCCGCAAGGCAGCTTTCAGCTCAGGCGCCTTCTTTTCAGGAAAGGTGACATCGCGGATCAGCGCTTCAATATCAGCTACCGGTGCATCTGCAACCGCATCCCAGTTCTGGTAACGCGTAACAAGCCGCGCGAAAGCACTCCAGGATACGTGCTCGGGAGTGCGGCTGGCGAGGAAGTAACGAACGAACTGGCTGACCGGATCAAGCCGTTCTTTGTCCGCGATTTTTCCAAATTGGAGGGACAGGCGGTCCCGGATGGAGCGCAGGTCTGCGGCTTGCTGGAAGTCAAAAGAGGTTTGCATGGATGTATGAAAGAACAAAACAGGAACATAGTCAAGAGCGCCGTGCGCGACGGGATTAGGAATTTAATACTTTAAATTGAAATTGATCCTAAGGCATCTGCGAGGCCCGTAGGCAGGAATCTGCCCCTTTCGGCCACCACCCTAGCTCCCCAGGCCAGAAACCGGCTGCAGGGCACTCCAAATACGTTTAAAAGCCTATTGAAGGTTTACAATCCCATCATTCCTCATCCAGCCGGTTGATGGCTTCGACATTGGCGGCGGAGGCGCCTTTGGGGTCAAATTCCGAGGCCAGCCAGGTATCGACGATAGCCTTGGCGAGTTCGGGGCCGATGACGCGGGCTCCCATGGTGATGATCTGGGCATTGTTGGATTTGGCGGCCCGTTCGGCCGAGTAGGTGTCATGGGTGAGTGCTGCTCGGATGCCCGGCACCTTGTTGGCTGAGATGGAAACGCCGATCCCGGTACCGCAGCAGAGGATGGCGCGCTCATAGGTCCCGGCCTTCACTGCCTTGGCGATGGTGGCGGAAAGATCGGCGTAGAAACCGGGCTGGCTGAGATTGGTGACCTCATGGCCAGGCTTTGATTTGAGATGGGCCTCGATCACATCGATGAGGGGTTTTCCGGCGCTGTCGCCGCCCAATGCGATTTTCATGATGGTTCTCCCAGGTTTGCAATGACGGCTTCAACAATGCCGATGAAGCCCGCAGCATTCCACGCGGCGCGGCCAATGAAAAGCCCATCGATATGGGACTGGCGGGCGAGCGCGCAACAGTTCTGCGGGTTGACGCTGCCGCCATAAAGCACGGGCAGTGCGACGCCTGTTTCGGCGACGGTGATGGCCTTGATGCGCTTGAGTTGTTCATTGGTAAAGTCTGGATCGGCGGGAACGCCGCCCTCACCGATGGACCAGACGGGTTCATAGGCGAGAATGACTTTGCCAGCGGCTAATTTGCCTACATGGCTCAAGGCGGCGCGGGTCTGCCTCTCCAGGACTTCGGCGGTTTGGCCCGCATCATATTCGGCTTTCGTATCACCGATGCAAACCAGCGCTTGCAGCCTATGCTTCAAAGCGGCTTTCACCTTACGCGCCACAGTCTCATTGGTTTCGTTGAAAAAGGTGCGGCGCTCGCTATGGCCGAGCTCCACCATGGTGGCCCCGCAATCCTTCACCATCGGAGCGGAGATTTCTCCGGTCCACGCACCCTGCTCTTCCCAGTGCATGTTCTGCGCGCCGACTCTGACGCGCGTGTGTTTCAGAATATCTGCCACCTCGGCGATATAGGGAAATGGTGGGAGCACGAAGGTCTGGACCGACGCGGTGTTAGCAATGGCTGACGCTTTGAGCGTGTTGGCAAAACCAACCGCATCGGTGCGGAGCATGTTCATTTTCCAGCCGGTGCCGATCCACGGAATTTTTTGCGTCATGCCGTCAGGCAAGTCCTTCCAACAACTTAGCTACCGCTACGGCACCCGGATCAGGAACGCCCTTGAGATTCGCGGACGACACATAGGTTGAGCGGCCGGCTCCGGCGCGCGTCATGTAAGCCGTAGCATCGGCTCCCTGGCGGGCAACGGCGGCGGCATTGGCCAGGGATTTTCCGCTGGCGAGTGCGGCAAGGGCCGGCTCCAACGCATCAATCATGGTGCGGTCGCCGGTTTTGGCGCCGCCAATTTCCTTCATGCGCGTGAGGCCCGCCTGCAAGGCTGCAGGCAATGAACCTCCGGCTTTCAATGCCTGGCCCGCAGCGGCAAACATGATGGCCAGCAAAACACCGCTCGAGCCGCCCATGGATTTGCCGAGATGATCGCTGATCGATGCCAGAAGGCTTGCGTTGTCGGCCAGGGGCAATTTGGCAAGGTGGGACTTGAGGCTGCGCGCGCCCGTTGCAATCGTCGACCCCGTATCGCCATCGCCGACCTTGGCATCAAGGGTGTTCAGCTCCGCCTCAAGGGCCGTCAGAAGATCGCAGGACTTCGAAATGAATGCCGCCACGGCGTCATTGCGGCTTGGCTTGCTGGCCGTGCTTTTCAATTCCTTAGGAAGCTTGAGACGTTTCAACTTGGTCGGCGTCCGCGCTGAAGGCCAGGCGATGGGCGCAACCGGCGCGGTCAATGCTGTCATGTAATCGCGGGTGAGCGGCAGGAGCGAAGCCGAGAAGCCGTGCATGTCCAGCGACGTCACCATCAATGAGGGGCCGATGATCAGTTTGATCTTCTTGCCGTTTGCGGCGGAGAGAAATTCATTGGCCAGCACGCCCATTTCAAGCAGCGTCGTGGAGCCCAGATTGTTGAGCAGCAGGGCATAGCCTGAAGCCTTGCCAACCTGTTCGAACAGGCGTTTGCAGAGAATATCGGCAACGGCTTTGGCGCCACCGAAATCGATGATCTCAACGCCGGGCTCGCCATGGATGCCAAGGCCCAGTTCGGCCTGGCCCGGCGGCACGCGGTCTTCACGGCCCGCACCCGGCAGGGTGCATGAGCTCAGTGAAATGCCAAGGGTCACTGATTTCGCGGTAACACTGCGGGCTGCGGCGGCGACGGTGGCAAGATTGGCGCCCTTCTCCGCGAGATAACCGGCAATCTTGTGGACGAAGAGCACGCCGGCCACGCCGCGCGGCTGGGCAATGTCAGGAATAGCAATATCATCGCTGACGATCACCATCTCGACTTTTTTGCCGAGGCCACGGGCCCGCTCGGCGGCAAGGCCGAAATTAAGCCGGTCGCCGGTATAGTTGGGAACGATGAGAAGGCAGCCGGCCTTGCCGGTCACGGTGAGGATTGCCGCCAGAACGGCATCAAAGCTCGGCGAGGCAAACACTTCGCCACAGACGGCGGCGGTGAGCATGCCCTTGCCGACAAATCCGGCATGAGATGGTTCATGGCCCGATCCGCCGCCGGAAATTATCGCCACCTTGGACGACGGGAGATCAGTGCGGCACACAACCTTGATGTGCGGATAGCCATCAAGCGTGGCAATTGAAGTTACCCCTGAAGCGCGGCGCAAGCCATCAATGGACTCGGTGACAAGTTTCTCTTTGGCGTTGACAAACAAACTCATGGACAGCCCCTTCAGCGATCAAGACCCAACCGAATTGCCACGTTAATTTCGGCCGGTCAAGAAAGGCTGATTTGGTTGAGTGAGGTGCCATGAAGCAATCATGACTTCCCTCTCTCCTGTGGAGAGAGGGCGGGGCCCATTGCCTTGGCAATGGGAGGGTGAGGGGGATCAGGTGATTCAATTGCGAGACCTGTTCCCCCTCACCTTCCCACGCGTTCCGCGCGGGCCCCTTCCTCTCCCCCAAGGGGCGAGGAAAAGCTACCAGCAGCAATAGCCGCCGTCGGCGAGGACGATGGAGCCGGTCATCAGGCTGGCCGCGTCGGAGGCGAGGAAATGCACGACGGAGGCAATCTCGTCGGGCTGGCCGACGCGTCCCATGGGCGTCATTTCCAGCCAGACCTTGTACATTTCCGGCGATTCATTGATGCCAAAGGCAGTCAACGGCGTTTCAATGTAGGTGGGGGCCACGGCATTCACCCGCACGCCCCGCGCACCCCATTCCGCAGCAAGGGAGCGGGTGAGATGGTGCACGGCGGCCTTCGAGGCATTGTAAAAGGATTGGGGCTGGGGCTTGTTGACGATGAAGCCGGACATGGAGCCGATGTTCACGATTGAGCCCTTGCCCTGCTTGAGCATGGCCCCGCCAAAGGCGCGGCAACACCAGAACAGGCCATCGACATTCACATCCATATGGTGACGCCAATGGGCGTCGGTGGTGTCTTCGGCGCGAACATCGCTGCGGGCCACGCCGGCATTGTTCACCAGAATATCGACACGGCCATGGGCCTTGAGGATGTCGGCGCAGACGGCGTCAACTTCCTTGGATTTGGTCACATCAAGTTTTGCGCCATGGGCATCGATCTTCAGTTTGCGCAACTCGGCCACGGCCGTCTCAATGCGGTCGGGCATGAAGTCGGCGACAATGACTTTTGCGCCAGCTTCGCCCAGCGCCCTGGCGCAGGCGGCGCCAATGCCCTGCCCGGCACCTGTTACAACGGCAACCTTCCCATTGAGTTTCAGTTTTTCCAGATACATTTTTGCTTTCCTAATTGCTTTCTTGCGAAGCCAATCTCATTTTCGAACGGCTTTTCCATTCTTGTCAAAACGATGAATGCGGTCGGGCTCGGGCGTCAGGAAAATTTTCGCGCCAGGGGCGGCGTCATACTCGCCGGCGGCCCGCACTGTGACCATGCCGCAAGGCCCAGCATCAACATGGAGGAACGTATCGGCCCCCAGATGTTCCGCAAGAGAAATCTTTGCGGGCCAGGTGCCATCCTTAAGAGAGATGGCGAGATGCTCGGGACGGATGCCGATTGTCTCTGCGTCATACTTAGCTGCCGGTTTTCCTGATATCAGGTTCATTTTTGGTGAGCCTATAAATCCGGCAACAAAGAGTGAGTCTGGCCTGTTATAGAGTTCAAGTGGAGAGCCCACCTGCTCGATATTCCCCCGGTTCAAAACAACGATACGGTCCGCCATGGTCATGGCTTCCACCTGGTCGTGGGTCACGTAAATCATGGTGGCGCCCAAATCCTTGTGCATCTGCATGATTTCGAGGCGCATGTTGACGCGAAGTGCTGCGTCAAGATTGGAAAGCGGTTCGTCAAACAGGAAGCCCTCGGGATTGCGCACAATGGCGCGGCCGATGGCAACACGCTGGCGCTGGCCGCCGGAAAGCTGGCGCGGCTTGCGGTCGAGATATTCGGTGAGATTGAGGGTGGCAGCGGCCTTGGCCACCTTTGCCTCGATTTCATTCTTCGGCATGCCGGCCATTTTCAGACCGAAGGAGATGTTGCCGCGCACGCTCATGTGCGGATAGAGCGCATAGGACTGGAACACCATGGAAAGGCCGCGCTTTGACGGCGCTTCCTCCGTCATGTCCTTGCCGTCGATGAGGATGGCACCGGATGTCAGGTCTTCCAGGCCTGCGATCATGCGGAGCAGCGTGGACTTGCCGCAGCCCGAGGGACCGACGAAGACCACGAACTCGCCGTTCTTGATATCGAGGCTGGCGCCCGGAATGATGACAACGTCGCCAAAGGCCTTGCGTGCGTTCTTGAGAGAAATCGTGCCCATTTTATTTCACCGCTCCGAATGTAAGACCGCGAACAAGTTGTTTCTGTGCGAACCAGCCGAGCACCAGGATGGGTGCTATGGCCATGGTGGAGGCTGCCGAGAGCTTGGCCCAGAACAGGCCTTCCGGGCTTGAATAAGACGCGATGAATTGCGTCAGGGGCGCCGCATCCTTTGTCGTCAGGGCCAGCGTCCAGAAGGCTTCGTTCCAGGCGAGAATGATATTGAGCAAAAGCGTGGAGGCTATGCCGGGAATCGCCATGGGGGTGAGCACATAGAGCAGCTCCTTGCCCAGCGAGGCGCCATCCATGCGCGAGGCTTCGAGAATCTCGCCGGGGATTTCCTTGAAGTAAGTGTAGAGCATCCAGATGATGATTGGCAGGTTGAGCAGCATCAGCACAGTGATGATGCCGCCGCGCGTATCAAGCAGGCCGAAGTCGCGGAAGATCAGGTAGATCGGGATGAGGGCGCCTACGGGTGGCATCATCTTGGTGGAGAGCATCCACATCAGAAGGTCCTTGGTGCGTTTTCCCGGCGCGAAGGCCATGGCCCAGGCGGATGGAATGGCAATCACCAGGGCAAAAAGCGTTGAGCCGAGCGCCAGCATGACCGAGTTCATCGCGAACTTCAGGTAATCGGAGCGCTCCTGCACCACGCCGTAATTTTCCAGGGTCCAGTCAAAGAACAGGAATTTGGGGGGCAGAGCAATGGCGTCGCCCTCCGATTTGAAGCTGGTGATGATGGTCCAGAGGATCGGAAAGAAAATGAGAAGGCCGATTGCCCAAGCAAGAGCGGTGACAACCAGTTTGCGGCGGATGGAAACGTTGCGGGCCATGTTCAGGCGTCCAGGTTCTTGCCAATCATCCGCATCAGGAAGAAGGCAACGATGTTGGCAAGTATGACGGCAATGATACCCCCGGCGGAGGCGCCGCCGATGTCGTTGGCGATGAGGCCATATTGATAGACAAGGAAGGGCAGATTGCCGGCACGCCCGCCGGTTCCGGTCACGTAGATTTCGGCAAAGACATTGAGCAGGAAAATTGTTTCGATCAGAATGACCACGGTCATCGGGCGGATGAGATGCGGCAGCACGATGTACCAGAAATAGGAGAGCGGCGGCGTGCCGTCCATTTCGGCGGCTTCCCTCTGCTCTTCGTCAAGCGATTGCAGCGAAGTGAGCAAAATCAGCGTGGCGAAGGGCACCCATTGCCAGGAGACCATGATGACAACAGCGGTCATAGGGGCATGGGCGAACCAGTCAATGGGCTGGAGGCCCATGAGCTTGAACATGTAAGCCAGAAATCCGGAAACAGGATTCATCATCATGTTTTTCCAGACCAGCGCGCTGACGGTAGGCATGACGAGGAAAGGCGCGATCATCATGATGCGCACGAAGCCGCGGCCATAGAAGGCCTGGTCGAGGAGAAGCGCCAGAAGTGTTCCGGCAACCACGCTGATACCGAGCACCCAGCCCACCAGCTTGAGCGAATTTCCCATGGCCTTGAAGAAGGCGGGGTCGGTCAGAAAGTATGAGTAGTTGGTGAAGCCGGCAAGGCAGCGGTTCTCGGCATCGAGCAGAGCGCCGGGCGTGAGAAGCGAACAGATTGGGTTGGGATCAAGCAGGTTGTAGCGCAGAAACGAGAAGTAGATTGTCATGGCCAGCGGCACGATCATCCACATGAACAGCGCAAAGACTGACGGCGAAACCGCCAGTTTTCCGAGTGTGCGTGTTTGCTGCGTGGCCATGTCTTCACCCGCGTCCTGAATTTTCTGGATCAGAAGGGACTGCCCGGCGAGAAGCCGGGCAGCCAAGTTTCATGGGAGGAAGGTTACTTGATGTAGCCGGCCTTTGTCATTTCACGGGTGGCCGAGGTTTGCGCTTCGGCAAGGGCTTCATCCGCGGTCTTTTCGCCAGCAAGGGCCGCCGAGAAGATCTGGCCAACGGTGGTGGCGATGCCTGCAAACTCAGGAATGGCCACGAACTGCACGCCGACATAGGGCACCGGCTTCACGGTGGGCTTTGTCGGGTCAGCGGAGTTGAGTGAGTCCAGGGTCATCTTGGCAAATGGAACCTTGGCGTATTCCGGATTTGCGTAGAGCGAGGTGCGCGTGCCCGGAGGAACGTTGGCCCAGCCTTCCTTCTCGGCTACCAGTTCGGTGTAGTGCTTGCTGGTGGCCCAGGAAACGAATTTCTGGGCGGCTTCTTCCTTCTGGGTGCCGGCCGGAATTGCGAGCGACCAGGCCCACAGCCAGTTGCCGCGCTTGCCGAGGCCGTTGTCCGGGGCGAGCGCGAAGCCCACCTTGTCGGCTACCGTCGACTCCTTACCGGTTACAAACGATGCCGCAACCGTGGCGTCGATCCACATGCCGCACTTGCCGGAGTTGAAGAGCGCAAGGTTTTCATTGAAGCCGTTGGACGAGGCGCCGGGAGGGCCATCAGCGGCCATGAGGGCGAGGTAATAATCCAGCGTGGCTTTCCATTCCGGTTGAT
>DATLDM010000032.1:0-134026 GCA_035525875.1 Aestuariivirga sp. | reverse complement strand
GCGGCGCGAGTCATAGGCTTCCGCACCCCCCACACCCATGCCGATGCCCTGGTCGATGGCGATCCCGGAGCGCGACAGGCCGAGCAGGGTGACGGCATAGTTTATCAGAGTCGGCACGAAGTCGAAGAACACCACGCGGTCCTTGTCGAACACCGCGGAGATCGGCTTGATCGAGGTCAGCGCCCACCACAGGATGGGGAACATGAAAATCAAGGTGACGAATACCGCGGCGATGTCGCGCAGGATGCGGAGGTGGAGTGGCTGTTCCATCAGAGCTTCACCTTGAAGACTTTCATGAAGACGGAAGATGCAAGGATGACGAGGATCAGCGTCAGCAGCGCGATGGTGGACGCGTAGGGAAAGTCGGCATTGCCGAAATAGATGCGCCCCGCATAGGATGTCAGCGTTTCAGTCGCCGTGCCGGGACCTGAATCGGTCATCACCTTCACGTAATCGAAGGCGCGGAACAGGTCGATGCCGCGGATCAGCACCGCGATGGCGATGACTTTGGACATCATCGGAAGCGTCAATTTGAAGAACACCTGCACGGCGGTGGCCCCGTCGATGGCTGCGGCCTCGAAGGGTTCCTTGGGCAGCGAGCGAAGCCCCGCCAGCATGATCAGCACCATGAAGGGCGTCCATTGCCAGACTTCGGCCAGCAGCACGCCCGCCATGGCGGTGGACGCAGTGCCCAGAATGGAAAAGCCCGGCGGCAGCAGCCCGGTGGCGATGATGCCGCGCGCCAGAACCCCGAAGGAGCCATTGAGCATGAGCAGAAACATCATGGCGGTGACGGCGGGCGGGATCACCAGCGGCAGGGTCATCATGGCGCGCAGGAGCCCGTAGCCCTTGCGGTCCGAATCGAGCAACAGCGCAATCAGCATGCCAAGAACCAACTGCAGCAGAAGCGCCGCGCCGGTATAGACCAAGGTGTTTCCCAGGGCGTTCCAGACGCGCTCATCGCCCAGAAGTTTTGACCAGTTGTAGCTTGGCGCAAAGGTGAGTTTCCGGGTGACGGGATGCTTGCGCTGCAACGACAGCCAGACCGCATAGAGCAGGGGATAAAGACCGAAGATCACCATCAATGCCGAGGCAGGCAGCAGCCACGGAAATGGATGCTCGGATATCATCCATCTTGGCAACAAACTTGTTTTTGCTGCTGCAGTCGTCATGAAGTGATGTGGCGCCTCAGGAAAAGGCGGCAAGGCGCAACAATGCGATCATCAATCACGCCCGAACCTCCCATTTGAACTTTTGTTTTTTTTTGTTACAAGTGTTCAGAGGAGTTAAGGGCTAATACATTATTGTGTCAATGATGTTTTTCGGCCTCACCATTTCGCGATGAATGTGCATCGGGATTTCTGACAACTCGCTTCAACTCATCCAGTTTCCGCCATCGACATTGAGGGTCTGGCCGACGATGTAATCGCTGTCGGCACTTGCCAGAAAAACCGCGGCCCCCGTGATGTCGCCGGGCAAGCCCATGCGGCCGAAGGGCACGGCTTCGCCGACCAGGCGTTTCTTCTCGCCGAGCGGGCGGTTCTCATATTTGGCAAACAGGGCGTCGACCTGGTCCCACATGGGCGTGTCGATCACGCCCGGGGCGATGGCGTTGACGTTAATCCGCTGCTTGATGAGTTCGTGGGCCATGCTCTGTGTGAGGCTGATGACCGCCGCCTTGGTGGCGCAATAGACCGCAACGCGGGGCTCGCCGCGCCGCCCCGCCTGGCTGGAGAAGTTGATGATCTTTCCGCCCTTTCCGGCGGCCACCATCTGTGCCGCGATGGCCTGGGTGGTGAACAGCAAACCGCGGACATTGATGTCGAACTGTTTATCAAAATGCTCTTCGGAAATTTCCGAGAGCGGCGCCATGTTGAAAATGGCGGCGCCATTCACCAGTATGTTTGCAGGCCCAACTTTTTCGGCAATCACGCGCGCCATGTCCGCAATGGAGCTCCGCTTGCTCACATCGACAGCTACCGCCACCGCATCGTGGCCAATGGACTTAGCCGTCTCCTTAGCTTCATCGAGAAGCAGGTCGGCAACAACGACGCGCGCTCCTTCTTTCGCGTAGCTTTCCGCGATGGCGCGGCCGATGCCACGCGCGCCACCGGTTATGACTGCAATTTTACCCTGAAGCCTCATCCCATTTCCTCGCCAATCATATTGACAGTCATATTGACAGTTCAAATTGTTCTATGCATAGGCCGACGCAGCGCGTCAAGTCGATGGCGGAATGCTGAAAACGACCCGGCGTGGCGCGCCTCGCCGGCGTTTCGCAGGCTTTTTCGGGGGAAAGTTTTCTCTGGGGTTTCGTGTTTCCGAGGCCTCGTGGGGCACTTATGACCTGACGGCCTTTGTCAAGGATGGGCGGCTAATGGATGTCGTCCAGCGGTTCTGCGGGCGGAGCCTTCGTGTTGTTCCATCCAAGTTAATAGAGGGTCAACAATGCGAAATGCCCGCTTTGCTAAGTAACGCAAAGAGAGCGTAAAAGTTCCATACAGGCTAGCCTTTATACGCTACCGAAGTCTGCACAGTCTTGTAAACCACTGTTTCGGTTGAAGAATATTGAACGGGGGTGGGGCTTTTCAAGGCCGCGTTGAGCAACCCAACCACCGGTGTCATGAAAAGCATGGCAATTGCCAATGCGACGGGCTGAATGATTTTTTTTGCGATGGTTTGAACATGGGTCATCATGGACATAACAACCATCGTGCCGGGATTTGGTTCCCTTCGGCATGTGAGGCATCAAATTATCTGTCAGTGGATTTTCGGGCCTGTACACGGGCAGCGCGCCGCTTGCGCCTGATTCTGCGCAAAAGCTTGAGCGTGATCTCAATTGTGCAGATAAAACCTTCCGCATCGAACCGCCTCTCCACTTTGGCTCCGGCAAGGCTTTTTTCTATAAGGGCGGAACCAAATCCCCGGGTGTCGAGTGAGGTGATCTTCGGTCCGCACCGCTCACGCCAGGTAAGACTGAGTATGGTGCCCGTATTGGCGTTGCTTTCAATCCGCCAACTCAGTTCGATTTTTCCATTTGGTGTCGAAAGCGCTCCATACTTCAGCGCATTGGTGGCAAGTTCATTGAAAATCAAGCCAAAAGGAACCGCATATTCGGCGGGAAGATTGACCTCAGGCCCTGAAATCGCAAGGCGTTCGCCTTCGACGACGTAGAGCAAAAGCAAGTGCCGTGCCAGCGCGCCCAGTTCCGCACCCTTCCAGTCATTGGCGGTAAGAATATCCTGCGCCGCGGCGAGACTGTGCAACCGGCCGGAAAATTTCGCAGCGAAATCCTCCGGATTTGGCGACGTTTTCAATGTTGAGCGCAAGATGGCCTGCAAAATGGCAAACGAATTCTTCACGCGGTGCGCAAGTTCACGCGTCATAAGCCGCTGCCGCCCCTCCCATTCCTTTCGGTCGCTGATATCATGCATGGCCACCGAAATCGCGATAACGGAGCCATCCGGCGCCTTGACCGGCCCAAGTGCCACTGACACATCCACAAAGGCGCCGTCCTTTCGCAGGCGGCGGGCCTGATAGGGTGGAATAATTTCGCCTGCACAGGCGCGAATCAGGAAATCTTTCTGCTCGCCGTAGTCCGCCTGTGCCGCCAGGATGCGAACGTGCTGTCCGATTGCCTCCGTGGCGGTGTAGCCAAAGAGCCGCTCGGCGGCCGGATTCCACGCCTCGATGTAACCCTCAAGCGTGACTCCGAACAAGGCGTCGTGGGAAGCGGCAGCCACGGCCGCCATGCGCGCCGTTTCCGCCTCGGCGCGCTTGCGCTCGGTGATGTCGTGGTTGGTTTCAAGGATCAGGATTTCGCCATCCGTTTCGATCGCCTGCTGGCGGCTCTCAACGAAAACTTGACGGCCATCCTTGGTCCGATGCTGCACCTCGCCCGTCCAGCTTCTCACCGTATTGAGGAGTTCCATAAGGTGTGCCGGCTTAATGGGATGAATGGTGCGGAGCAGCTTGTGGCTGCTCTGGCCCAGCGCTTCTTCGCGCGTGAAGCCGTAGAGCTGTTCAGCCCCCCTGTTCCAATCGACAATGCCTTTTGCCGGGTGCCAGACAAAGATCGGCTCAAACGACAACTCAATCAAATCAGTTTGGCGGCTCAGCGACTCCGCAACTTTCTTGCGCGAGGAAATATCGATTGTTGCACCCGCAACGCGCGTTACAATCCCTGAAAAATCACGAAATACACGGCCTGAATCCAAAACCCACAGATAGCGGCCATCCTTGTGCCTCATCCGGTACTCAAGGAGATAGTGATCGTTTGCCTGGAGATAGTCGGCATAGTTTGAAGATTTCAAATGCCGCTCATCGTCTGGATGGCGAAGCGCTGCCCAAGCCTCAATGCCAGGTGCAACCTCATCCGGGAGCCACCCTAAGAGACGGGTGATTCCGGTGCTTCGCCAAATTGTTTTGGCGGCAACATCCCAGTCGTAAAACAATGCCCCGGCAGCTTGCTCGATGGTTTCCAGACGTTCAGAAACAAGGCGCAACTGAGCCTCGGCGGCGAGACGCGAGCGTTCTTCAATTTCGAGCGGTCCGGGAGTCATCAGGATGTCGTCCAATACCACTCCCTAGTTTGGGGCATAATGCCCAAATAAACGCGGACCTGTCAAAATGGTTCCACAAATTTTCAATTTTATTGCGTAATAATAAAGAGTTGCGTAAATAAACGTGGGTCATCAAATTTGAATTAAAACGGCGAATAAAGGCGGGCGGAGCAAGGAGTTGGAACCTATTCTTCTAAGGCGACTTTAGGCCAAGTGCCAATATTCTGCCCAATTTTTTTGAACTCCATTGAACCCTTACCGGAATTTACTGTTGGTGTGACGGTAACGTCGACGCTTGGCTCAAGATGAAGCATGCCGGGACTCACAAACGTGACCTTAGAACAGGCTTGCCTCTTTGGCTTGCTCAAAAGCCCCCTCCGCTAAAGTCTGCACGATCTATCGCGGGTATTAATGTTGATGTGATAGTGGTGGGAACCGGCATTTCAGGGGCCTTGGTTGCCGATGCGCTGATGCAAGCTGGGTACTCAGTGCTCGCCGTGGATCGCCGCGAACCCATGTCAGGATCGACGCCTGCCAGCACGGCTCTGCTGCAATTCGAGCTCGATACGCCCCTTACAGAACTCTCCCGAAAGATTGGCAAGTCTAATGCTGCCCGCGCCTGGTGGCGGTCAGTCCAGGCGGTTCAGGCGTTGCAGCAACGCATTGAAACCTTGCAAATCCGCTGCGGTCTTGCCGAGAGATCGACCATCTACTTGCCAGGGAACATACTTGGGACCCGTCAGCTTAAGCTCGAAGCTGCGGCCCGGCAAAAGCTGGGCTTGCGTTCGGAATTCATCAGTCGCCAACACCTTCACGCCTTGACCGGTATGGAGAAACCTGGCGCTATTCTCTCGCACGGCAACGGGGAGGCCGATCCGGTTCGGCTTGTCGCAGGACTTTGGCGTCATTTCCTCGCACGAGGCGGCCGCATGGCGGCCAATATTGAGGTGACGGAGGTAAAGCAGACGCGTAACCGCGTTCGCCTCAAGACGAAAGACGGACACTCCATCTCCGCAAGATATGCCGTATTCTGCACAGGTTACGAACTGATGAAATTCGCCCGGCCCAAAGGCTATAAGGTCATTTCAACCTGGGCACTGGCAACCCGCCCGCAGCCCGGCAGGATTTGGCCCACCAAAAGCCTGATATGGGAGGCTTCTGATCCCTACCTTTACCTGAGAACCACAGGGGAGGGCCGGGTAATCGTGGGCGGTGAAGATGAATCGTTTTCCGATGATGTTCTGCGAGACAAGTTAATTCCGAAAAAAATCGCGGCGATCGCAAGAAAAGCAAAACGCATTTTTCCGCACATCGACTTCACCGCCGACTACGGTTGGACCGGCAGCTTTGGCGAAAGTCCCACAGGACTTCCGGCCATTGGCCCTGTCCGGGACCTTCCACGGTGTTACGCCGTGCTGGGGTTTGGGGGAAACGGCATTACCTTCAGCATGCTCGCCGCACAGCTCATCTCCCGCCACATCCAGGGGATAAAAGATCCCGATGCGGAGATCTTCAAACTTTGATGGGCGGTTAAGGTCCCGCGATTTTCCGTTCTACCCGGACGTGGAACCATTAGCGCTTTTGATCGTTATTGAACCGAACAATCTTGCCTTGAAAGGACACAGCCATGGCTAAAGCAAAAAAATCACGGACTAGCGGAAACTACAGGAATGCAAGCCCGGCGCTGGATGGCTCCCGCCGCATTTTCGACGATGTGCTGGCGCTGGCGGGAACACTGGCCCGAGGCCGCAAGGACTTGGGTGCTGACAAGCTGCATTCGCTTGCCTCGCTGACCCGTGAATATGCTGCTTCAATGACGGACCTGCCAAATCTTCGAGTGCAAGTTGCCTCGGCGGCGGACAGCCTGGAAGGCGTGGCCGATTACGTCATGCACACTGAAATCGAGCAGATGGTAGGTGACGCGGGGACTTTTGCCCGCCGCCACCCTTTGGCGACTTTGGCTGTAACAGTGGCAGCTGGCATGGCGGCGAGCCGGCTCATGTATCGGCACCCCGCACGGGCGGCGGCAGGGTCAAGACGGAACGCGAGCTCCCGCCGCGCCTCGGCAGCGAGACCTGGCAAGCGGGGCGCCCAGGCACGGAGAAGCACCAATGGACATGCCCATGCCTAAGGGGGGTGCTGAACCGCTTCACTATCCGTCGTCGAAGCCGGCGTTCCCAGAGCTTTTTAAGGAACTCTCCAGCGATGGGATGCGCTGGCTCGATGCGGAACTCGCTTTGGCGAAGGCTGAAGCGGGCCTTCGCCTGCGCGGCTACGCAACCGGGCTCGGAATGGCCTTTGCAAGTCTTTGTATCCTGGTCGCCGCAATGGTGGTTTTGGCGCAAGCCTGCGTGGTCGGATTAATGCCTTACGTAAGCGGCCCTGCGGTCGCGGGTTTGATAGTGGGCGTCATTCTTCTGATTATCGTGGTGGCTTTGGCTCTCCTGGCAAAAGGCTTACTCATTAATAAAACCCGGCCCATAGGCCTGGTCTTTCGCTGGCTCGCAGGTAATGGGCCGGAAAGCAGCCTGAAATGAGAACCTTGCAACAGCTCGAAAAAGAAGCGCGTGATCGGCGCGCGCAATTTGACGCCACATTGCTTGACGTACAAAGCCGGTTAACGCCTCGCGGCTTGGCCAAGGAAGCGCTCCTGCACATGGACCCTCACCTGACGCGTTTGCCGCCCGCTTTTCTGGCCGTCAAACGTCATCCCCTCTTGGCCGCAGGCGCGATAGCAGCCGCGAGTTGGTTACTCAAACAGGCCCTAAGGCCGGTGCGCCACAGATACAAAAATGGACGTAGCCCGCCGTCCAGCTACCCCCATATTCCGCCGTCCAACCCCAAAACCTTAAAAAAGGAGACTATCCATGAAAGCCACTGATCAAGTATCGAAAACCGTGAAGGACCTCAGCCAGGCCGCCCGGACCAAAGTTGCCAGGAAAACCAAACCTGCATCACGCAAACTCGCAGCCTCGGCCAAGCGCGCTTCTCGGTCTACAACCAAACGCTTGTCAAAAGGGCAATCCACCTTAGCGGGTTATAGCGATTCAGCTTCGCGTCTCATTGCCCGTGGCAAAACGGCGTTCGGCGATGCCTACGCATGGGCCGGTGAAGCGAGCCACTCTTTGCCCAGGAGCACCCGTGATTTGGGTCTGCCTGACCAAAAGTCACTGAAAGCCATGATTGACGACAGGCCATTGATTATCGGCGCTGTGGGTTTGGGGATCGGCGTAGCGCTCGGATCGATGCTCCCCACAGTGGGGGGCCTGGTGGGCAAGTCGAAGCCCGCTCTGGCCAAGTCTCGGCGCCGCAAATAGATCCTCTATGCAATCAACAAAAAAGGAGAGGCCGATTGGCCTCTCCTATTTTCATTCGCATGGCAGCTGCTTATGCCGCCGCTTTCTGATTGACATATTCTTCGGCGAGTCGGGATAGCTTCTTGTCCGTGACGTTGGTGCTGGATACCAGCCGTCTCGCCCGAGAGGGCGACGCACGGTTATTTATGAAAGCTCAAGAATTTGGGCGGATAGCATGCGTTTCAACGTAGCCCGAGAAACGAGAGAATGAACAGGATGACAACGACCAATCCAACCAAGTAAATTATCGAGTTCATAGCCCAATCTCCTGTTTCGCTGTGCAAATTCAACGTCAGGAGTTTAATTTGGTTCCCCTCGTTAGCCGCGATGGGAACCGGTGAGAACCGCATCCGATTGGGCATCGGGGCCGAACTTTTCATCGCTCTCGATGTGCATGAGAACCGCCAGACGGGCGCGCGCCCGGTTGACCCGGCTTTTGATGGTGCCGACCGCCACGCCGCAGATCTCTGCGGCTTCCTCATAAGAGAAGCCAGAGGCTCCAACCAGGATGATGGCCTCGCGCTGGTCTTCCGGCAAATTTCCTAGTGCGCCGCGCAGATCAGCCATATCGAGATGGCCGTCCTGTTCCGCATGAACTGCCACACGGCTTGAATAGAAGCCGTCCGCATCTTCCACTTCGCGCTTGCGCTTGCGCAATTGGGTGTAAAATTCATTGCGCAGAATTGTGTAAAGCCAGGCCTTCATGTTGGAACCGGGCTCGAAACTGTCGTAGTGCTTCCACGCCTTCATCAGCGTCTCCTGAACCAGGTCGTCGGCGCGGTCGCCGCGCGCGGTAAGCGACAGCCCGAAAGCCCGCAAACCGGGAATGGCGGCAATGAGTTGTTCGCGAAACTCAGTGGACCTTGTCATACTGCGTCTGCCTCTGATTGGGTCATGGGGAAATCCAGCCTATTGAGGCTTTTTCTGCGAACTTTTCGCTTCAAGCTGGTTCAGCAACTCCACAAACCGGTCAGGAACCGGCTGCTGTGCAACCTCATCATAGAAGTTGCGCAGGCGCTGGCCGATCAAGTCATAAATCTCGGGCTGGTTAGGTGCATGGTTCATCTTTTCAGTCTTTTGTTCAGTCTTATTTTTAGGTTTTGCCGCTTTTGCCGTTTTGTTGCCGTCTTCAACCATGGGTCACCTGAGCTCTGCGTGGTCCGCCTGCCAGTGCCAAAATCGGGCATTTTGGCGTTCCGGAACCAATATGTTAATGCCAAACAGGTTGAATAGTTCCTGTTGAATCAAAAAATTTGTTTTTAGGAGGGGAACATAACTACAAATCAAACGTTAACAGCTTTGACTTGCTGCGGCTGAGAAGCCAAAATTCGTTGTTCCGACACCAAATTGAGGGGTAAAATATGAGTCTTGCAGCCAATATAGCGCCACATTTGCCCTATTTACGACGGTTTTCGCGTGCCTTGACCGGCAGCCAGCACAGCGGCGATGCCTATGTGGCGGCCCTTCTGGAGGCAATTATTGCCGATCCTTCCCAGTTTGAGGCTGGCACCAATATCCGTGCATCCCTTTATCGCAGCTATTGCCGCCTATGGGAATCAATCTCGCTGAACCTCAAAAAACCCAATATTGGCCAGGATTGGGAAGCTTCGGCCCAGCGCCAGTTGGCCACCATTGCCCCCCAGGCCCGTGAGGCCTTCCTGCTGATGGCGGTTGAGGGATTCAACAAGGAGGAAATCGGGCTTATTTTGGCAAAGAAGCCGGCGGAAGTTCTGGCTCTCTTGGAAGAAGCTTCAAAAACCATTGTCGATCAGGTCGCAACCGACGTCTTGATAATTGAGGATGAACCGATCATTGCCATGGATTTGGAAGCGCTTGTGGAAAGCCTCGGTCACAGGGTAACCGGCGTTGCCCGCACCGAACAAGAGGCGATTAAGCTTGCCTCTGCCAAGCGCCCTGGTTTGGTGCTTGCCGATATCCAGTTGGCCGACGGCAGTTCCGGCATCGACGCTGTCAACAAAATGCTGCTCGATTTCGAGGTGCCGGTGATTTTCATTACAGCTTTCCCGGAACGCCTGTTGACGGGTGAAAAACCCGAGCCCGCTTTCCTCATCACCAAGCCCTTCATGCCGGACATGGTAAAGGCCGTTGTCAGCCAGGCGCTCTTCTTCGACACCAAATCGCGAGCTGCCGCCTAGCGGAACCGGAACGCACCTTCGGCGTTTACCGTCAAGGTCGAGCACCTGTGCTTGACGCGAGACATGTAAAGGAGAACCTCATGAACTGGGATCGCGTTGAAGGAAACTGGAAGGAAATGAAAGGCAAGGCCAAGCAACAGTGGGGCAAACTCACCGATGACGATCTTGATGTCATCGAAGGGCGCCGCGACGAGTTGGAAGGCCGCCTGCAAAAGCATTATGGCTACGCCAAGGACAAGGTAAGGACCGAGGTCGACTCTTGGCTTGGGCGCATCTGATGAATATTTGGAGGCCAGCCTGAGCTGGCCTCCATTTTCAACCCATAGGGGATTCCACCATGTTCACAGCAAAAGACTACGACCAGGCACTGCTCACGCCCCAAAAAATCTTCGATTTGCCAATGGAAGTGGTTGAAACTGAATCCATGACTACAAACCAGAAGCTGAAGGTTTTGAAGCGCTGGGAAGCGGATGCCCGTGATTTGGAAGTCGCATCGGATGAAAACATGACTGGCGGCGAACGCTCCCGCTTGGGCGAAGTTCGCAGGGCAATTCATGAACTGTGCGAACGGGAAGGCATTGACGAGAAGAATTGCAACGACTTGCAATAGTTCAAGCCGAAGCAAATTTTACCCAGGCCGGTATTCACGATCCGGCCTTTTTAATCCTTACGGTCGCCAGCAATGAGGGGCAGGGTGATGTCACGAACCCCGCCCGCGTCCTTTAGCGAGATGAGGAATTCACCTGGCGACAGGCGTTGGACATCCGCTGGCAAATCATCTGCCGCACCCTCATGTCGTGACAGTTTAATTTCATAGCGGGTGGAGCCAAATTGCGTTGACAATTTGAATTCGGTCCAGCTCGTCGGAACGCAAGGCTTGATACGCAGCAGGGAGCCTTCGCGGGTCACGCCAAGGATGGCTTCCAATCCCGCCCGGTACATCCAGCCGGCGGAACCGGTGTACCAGGTCCAGCCGCCGCGGCCCACATGCGGTGGCATGGAATAGACATCTGCGGCTATGACATAGGGTTCGACGCGGTAAGTTCTGGCTTCCTGTTCAGTCCGTGAATGATTGATTGGATTGAGCAAAGAGAATATTTCCAGCGCCCGTTCGGTCTGGCCTAACTTGGCATGGGCGAATACCGACCAGATGGCGCCGTGCGTATATTGCCCGCCATTCTCACGGATGCCGGGTGGATAGGCCTTGATGTAACCGGGGTCTTTGGGGGTTTTGTCAAATGGTGGGGTAAACAATAACGCCAATGAATCCGCGGGGCGAACCAGTTGCCGATAGGATTCGTCCATGGCGATAGCGGCACGTTCGGGAGCGGCCGCACCCGACAAGACCGCCCACGACTGGGCGATTGAATCGATACGGCATTCTTCATTCTGGGCTGATCCCAGCGGAGTGCCATCGTCAAAGAACCCGCGGCGATACCAGCTCCCATCCCAGGCGTGTTTTTCAAGCGCGGCTTTGAGCTTCTTTACGCGATCACGCCAGGCGGCGGCGCGTTTGATGTCTCCGCGCTCGTCGGCAACCAGGGCAAAGGCCTTAAGCGTCGTGAGCAGGAACCAGCCAAGCCAAACACTTTCGCCTTTGCCGCCTTCGCCAACCCGGTTCATCCCGTCATTCCAATCGCCGGTGCCCATCAGCGGCAGGCCATGGGCTCCAGAGGCCAGGCTGCGATCAAGGGCGCGGGCGCAATGCTCGTAGAGACTGGCGGATTCCTCTGCCAAAGCGGGTTGAAAGAAGGCGTCGTGCTCGCCGGGTGAAAGCGATTGCCCTTCAAGGAACGGAACAACCTCATCAAGAATGGCACGATCTCCCGTCACCTTTACATATTGAGTCACGCAATTTGCCAGCCAAACGGTGTCATCGGAAATACGCGTTCTAACGCCCATGCCGGTGGCGGGAAGCCACCAATGCTGGAAATCCCCTTGGACAAATTGCCGGGCAGCGGCGCGCAGGACATGTTCGCGCGCAATGGCCGGACGCGTGGTCAGCAAGGCCATCGAATCCTGCAATTGATCGCGGAAACCATAAGCACCGCTGGTTTGGTAGAAGCCTGACCTAGCCCACATGCGGCAGGCGAGCGTCTGATACAAAAGCCAGCCATTGAGCATGATATCGAGAGCGCGATCCGGCGTTTTTACCTGCACGGCGCCGAGGGTTTCGCTCCAGTAGCGTTTTACGTTGCCCAGCACCTCATCGATACTGCTTTCCCTGTATCTGGTGATCAAGGATTGGGCTTCTCCAGCATTTGGAGCGGCACCTAACATGATTACCAGCTCGGCGGAGCCGCCTGGTTCAATCGTAACAACGGTTTGAAGCGCGCAGCAGGGGTCCAATCCGGCGCCGGTGCGGTTTGACAAGGCCGTAAAGGTGTTCAGGGCCCTTGGCGCGGCGAGACGGCCATAGGGCCCCAAAAACTCGCGCCGGTCGCCGGTCCAGCTGGTTTGCTGGCCGCCCATATCGGCAAACGCAACTTGCTCGCCGGATTGGGTTTTCCAAGGATTGCGTGCAAACATGGCGCGCGTCTGCTCGTCAATTGTGGTCGTCACATATGATGCGGTCGCAGCGCGCGCTGCTCCCAAAACCCATTCGGCATAATATGTCACAGTCAGGGACCGGGACGCTGACGAGTCATTGGTCAATCGCAATCTGGATAGTTTGACCGAGTCAGTTAAGGGCACAAACTGGAGCAGTTCCATGCGCAACCTGTACGCCTCACGTTCGAACACGCTATAGCCAAAGCCATGCCGGGCGAGATGGGTTCCATCGCCTGATTTGAGCGGCGCTAAGGTCGGCGAGATCAGAAGGCCGTCTTTTTTATCCTGTACATAGATTGCCTCGCTCAGCCGGTTGCTGACGGGATCGTTGCTCCAGCCGGTGATTTGATTGTCACGGCTGTTTCCAAACCAGGCGTAGCCGCCGCCATCCGCGGCGCATTGAAAGCCAAAGGAAGGATTTGCGATGACGTTGATCCATGGGGCGGGCGTTGGCCGGTCAGCGTCGGGAATCGTGACATATTCGCTGCCGTCTGCGGTGAATCCACCGAAGCCATTGAAGAACTCGAGGTGCTGCGTGTTGGCGGCAGGAGCTCTTGTCCGTGGTGATGAATAGAGGGACTCGTTCGGCTGGCTGGAAGGCACAATGGCAATCTCACGCACCCGGGATAACTGGCCGGCAAGGTCACCCCGGCGGCCGATTAATACAACGCGTGCAACGGCGGGAAGAACCCGCAAGGTTTCCTGTGACAGCAAATCGGCCCTCACGGCAAAGACCTGCCCCATTTCACCGCGCAACCCCGGTGCTCGAGGAACGCTGATTTTGCGAACCAGCGCTTCGATGCTGCCTTGCAGGTCTTGGGCATAGGATGAACCACGGTCATTGAGGATCACAAGATCCACAACAAGTCGCTTGGTTTTCCAATACTCGAAAGCATGCAAGAGCTGGCGCACGATCTCAATATCATCAGTGGCGTCGATCCGCACCAGTAGAATTGGCCGGTCTCCCGAAATTCCCTGGGGCCAGAGCGCCGATTGCGAACCCATGTCCTGTAACAGGGTTTTTGCAGGCGCGCGCAGTGCCGCATTCGCATAGATGAGGTGGCTCGCCAGAGTCTGATAGAGATGGGCCTCATCCGTGCCTATCGATAGATGACGCAGCTGAATCTGTGCCTGGGTCCAGGCCAGCATGAGGGCGCGGTCGTAGGCAGCGGTCTGGCGATGTCGGTCAACAAGATCGAGAACAGCCTCGCGCGAATCCGCCACCACGGTCCACAGGGTGCACCGGACCTGCCGGCCCGCCGGGATCCTCAAGCGCCGGCGCATGGCAAACACGGGATCGAGAACCGAGCCCACCGTATTCGACAGCCGTTCGCTGCCTCTCATGGCTGCGGGCATGCGCGTACTGTTGCCGACACCGACGAAGCGGGCCCGATCCGTTTCAAATTCGAGTGCGCCGATAGTGGCGCCCTGCACCAGCATGAATTGGGCCAGCCAGATTTCAGGATCACCTGGCGACCTCCGGCGACGTGTGGCAAGAAGTGTTTCAAGTTCGCCCACGAACTCTGTTTCAACAAACATCTTTGAAAAGGCCGGGTGCGCCGTATCGGACGAAGCCTGCGCCAACACCAGTTCCGCATAGGAAGTAAGTTCAACCTCCCGCGCGGTCAACCCGGTGTTGACGATGGTCAAGCGCCGTGCTTCGGCATTGTCTTCCGATGAAACCACGCATTCGAGCGTCGTGGTGAAGTATCCGTCAGTGCGGATGATCTCCGCCTTGTCTTCGGTGAATGAGGCCACATAGCTATCGGCTGCCGCCGCAACCGGCATGTGGCCCGCCGACCAAATTTTTCCGCTCTTCGGTTCACGCAGGAACATGAAGAATCCCCAGTCGTCGCAAACGCCATCTTCATGCCAGCGCGTGAGAGCCTGTCCGTTCCATGTGCTGTAACCGGCGCCCGCTGCCGTCAGCATGACGCTATACTCGCCGTTCGAAAGCAAATGGGTGGCGGGCGATCCCAGCGTGCGCACATTGAAGGTTCGCGCCGTTGGGGTCACCACGTCAAGGACCGCAACGCCCGGGGTCAGCGCCGCGGCGGCTACATGGGTTACGGGCACATTACGTGGGGCCCGTTCCTGCAGCAGCAATTCAGCCGCCCGAACCATGGGTTCGGCGTGAAACTTGTCACGCATTTCACCGTTCTTCACGGCATTCAGGATGGACACAATCGTCATGCCCTGGTGGTGGGCAAAATAGGCGCGCACGATTGCCACGGTCTCGCCCGTGCGTATCCGCATCGGCGTGAAATCAAGCGCCTCATAGAATCCGTGGTCTCCGCGGCCACCTTCGCGCACCAGCCTGTCAAAATTTTTCGCGGCGGAACGGGGAGCCACCATTGCTGCCAGTCCCGTCGCATAAGGGGCAATTACGGTGTTGTCCGCGAGGCCGCGTTTCAGGCCAAGCCCTGGCACGCCGAAGTTTGAATACTGGTAGGTGAATTCAATGTCCCGTGCGCTGAAAGCAGATTCGGAAATGCCCCAAGGAATGCCAAGGGACGTGGCATAGGCGATCTGCTGAAGAACAACGAGTCGCGTGGTTTGATCGAGCAGTCCGCCACTCGGGGCACGCATGACAAGAGACGGCATAAGGTATTCAAACATGGACCCGGACCAGGAAACGAGTGCCGCTCCGCCTTTCACTGCGGTTACGGTGCGCCCGAGCCTGAACCAATGGCGCGTCCGCAGGTCGCCTTTTGCGATAGCGAAAAAACTTGCCAGGCGCGCTTCAGATGCCAGCATATCATAGCAACTTTCGTCGCGCATGGCTTCGGCCACACGGTATCCGATCGATAGAAGCAGGCGTTGCGGTTCGAGAAGAAACCCGAACTCCATTCCAAGCGCCAGCTCCCGCATATCATCGATCACCGACGTCAGTCGTCTCTTCAGCGCATTTGACGCTTCCAAGCCGGATGATGCGTCCTTGAAATGGCTTTCCACGGTTTCACGCAGCGCACTGGCCCAGGAAAACAATTGCCTGCCTGCTGCCGTATCGAGTTCCGTGGAAATATTTGTCCCGGTCACATGGATATCGGCGGACAGGACCGCAAACTCGATCAATCGCACGGAGAAATATTCCGGCGTCTCGCGTGCCTTTCCGATTGCGCGCCGGAAGGCTGACACCTGAGATTCAAAATGCTTGCGGATCGGCCTTAGAATGTGGCGGTCATTGGTGATCGCCGCAAGATCCTCGCTGAGGATATCGAGGATGTCTTCAATGCCATCGAGGCTCGCATTGACATCGCTCGGCTGCACCATCCAGGAAGAACAGCAATTCGAGAGGGCAATCAAATGCCCGGCGAGATTGCCGCTATCGACCGTCGAAACATATTTCGGCTCTAGCGGTTGCAGGTTTGTTGTGTCGTACCAATTGTAGAGATGGCCCCGGTACTTTTCCATGCGCTTGACTGTGGCGAGGGTGGTCTCAAGTTTTCCTACCGTATCACTCAGGCCCAGCCAGCCAAACTCACGTGCACTTGCCACGGTTAAAAGATAAAGCCCAATATTGGTTGGAGAGGTGCGGTGCGCCACCAGCGGTTTGGGGTCTTCCTGGAAATTGTCCGGAGGCAGCATGCTGTCCGCTGGTGTGACGAAGGTCTCGAAAAATCGCCAAGTCCTCCGGGCAACAAGCCGTAAAATCTTCCGGTCAGCCGGCGATGAATCCAGCTCGTCTTCCAATTTCGGCGAGCGGCTCATCCAGAATGCCACGGCAGGAGCAGCAAGCCACGACAGGGCGAATGGAAGTGCTGCAATCCACACGCTATCTGCGCGATAAAATGCTATGATAATTACCATTATTCCCGCAGCCAAACTGACGGACATAAGACGGTAATTTCCAATGATGTTGGGTGTGTCGCTTGATTCCGCTTGCGCCGCGGTGGTCCACTCAAGAAGATTTTTGCGGCTTACAGCAAGCCTGTAAAACGTGCGCCCGATGGCATCGGCCATGAGACCTGCCTGATGCGCCAGAAATATCAGGTTTGTGCCGGCAAAAACGAAAGCGTGGGCAAAATCTCCGACAGATGATCTGATCCGGCTTGCGACCGTAAGTGGCAGGCGTCTGGGGATGGCGCCGGAAAGTGCAGGAAGCAGGGGCGGAATAATGCCAATAAGAACGATAAATGCTGTCCATGCCGCCGCAAGCCCGGCGGGCAAAAATGTCCAGCCCAGAAAGAGTCCGAAAAAAACCGCTATCGGGATCAGCGAGCGCCTGAGGTTGTCGGCCATTTTCCAGAGGCCAAGTGCGGGTATGCCGCCAATTGAACCAAGTGGTGCCGTTGATCGCTTGGCGAGCATCCATGGCAGCAATTGCCAGTCGCCGCGGACCCACCGGTGTTGCCGGGCCGCGGCAACGCCGTAGCGTTCCGGATATTCTTCGACAACTTCAATGTCGGTGACCAGGGCAGCACGGGCGAAGACACCTTCGAAAAGGTCATGGCTCAGCACGGCATTTTCGGGAATTTTGCCCGCCAATGCGGTCTCAAAAGCGTCTATGTCATAGATGCCCTTGCCCGCGAACGAGCCTTCGCCGAACAAATCCTGATACACGTCTGAGACGGCGAAAACATAGGGGTCGATGCCGCGTGGAGACGAGAAGATGCGTTGAAAGAGCGAACCGTAATGGCCGATGGGCAGTGATGGCGTAACGCGCGGTTGCAGGACGCCATAGCCTTCGACCACCCTGCCGCTTTGCTGGCCGAACTTCGGCCGGTTGAGCGAATGCGCCAGCTTTCCCACAAGCCGTCGCGCGGCGTCGCGGGGGAGTTTGGTGTCGGCATCAAGGGTGAGGACAAATCGAACAGTTTCCGGAAGCCTTCCGCCGATGACGATAAAGCTCGTGTCAATCGCACCGCGGAGCAAGCGGTTCAATTCATGGAGCTTGCCGCGTTTGCGTTCCCAGCCCATCCATTTGTTTTGCTGCGGGTTCCATAGCCGCGAGCGGTGCAGCAGCAGAAACCGGTCCGTGCTGTGGCGCAAATTGAGGCGCAAAATTCCTTCCAAAGCTGTGTTTAGGAATTCCGAATCGGTTGGTGCATGTTCCGTGGCGGCGTCAGTCCAGTCGGTCAGAAGGGCAAAATACAGTTCGCCATCGGCATTCGACAAAAAGTGAACCTCAAGCCGGTCAATCAAATCTTCGATGTCGTCACGCGAAGTAAGCAGTGACGGAACTACAACCAGCGTGCGAAACTGCTCTGGTACCCCCTCGCGCAATGCCAGTCCCGGAATGACGGCCGCATCCATAAGGCGTGTTACTGCAAAATTGACAATTGCCATGCCGGCTTCAGAGGCTGGAAGGAGAGCAAGCAGTGCCAGGAAAACCAACAGGGCCGAAGGCACATCGGGCTGAAACAGCGGAAATATGCCGGCAAACAGTGCCACTGCAGTGAGCGCCGCAATACTCACGAGATAGCCCGGCAACCCGAAAGAGCGGACCGCCATCCTCACGCGCCGCAAAAGCGGGGGCTTGAAACCAATATTCCTTTCAAATTTGGCGCGGCCCGGACCGATGAGGTGATAGCCCGGATCCTCGGTTGCTGCCTCGCCACTGTCTTCCACCTGCATGATACGATCTATGGCGCGCTGCGCGACATTCAACTCTCCATGGCCGGAGCCACGCGATAATTCCTCAATTGCCGTGCGGTAGATGGTGCGGCTCGGAAAATCCATCTCGCCGTAATTCGGGTGGGTGCGCAGCAATTGATCTACGAGACTGACGCTGTCAAACCACACCTCCCAGTTAACATCGGAAATGAAGCGTATGCTGGTAACGATGTTGCGTATCGTAACGTTGGCGGCCGCCTGGCGATGGTGTTCGTCATTGACCACAGCCTCAAAGGAAAGCCCAAGCGCATCGGTCTTGAGTTTCAACCAATTGAGCGTTTGCGCTGCCAAAGCCTCTTGGTCGCGCAATCGCTGGATCAGTTGAACCGCGAATGATTTGGAGGTCGCCCATTCTTCAAACTGGCTGAAAAGGCGGGCTGTATTTGTTTCCTTGTCGCCAAGATCGAGCACTTGATCAGCAAGTTTGTCGGCGGCGTCCCGGCCGCGCCTTGCGGCGATGATGCGCTGTGAGATGCGGCGCAAATTTTCGATGAGGATCAATCGCAGGCTGATCGCCACCGCCCACAGTTCGCCGATCGTGAGGGGCTGCACCTGTTGGTATTCATTGACGAAATCGGTAAGCAATGCGGGATCAAAGTGGCTGTCAGTGTGAGCCACATAGGCCCAGACGAGCCCGAAAATCCGCGGATGCCCGGCCAATGGTCCTTCCGCGAGCTTTGGCAGCTGCCGGTAAAATCCCGGCGGAAGGTCCGCCCGGGTTTGCCTGATCTGTTCTTCGACGAGATGATAATTGTCGATCAGCCATTCGGCGGCAGGCGTAACAGTCTTGCCTTCGGCAACAGCGGCGCAAAGTTCGCGGTAGGCCACCAACAGGGCCGCGGCATTATCGTTGAGCCGGTCGATGATGGAGTAGACCCGGGGCGGGTGATCCGTGACGATCTGCGTTTCAGCCAGGCTGCGCGCGTGCTGTTTTGAGCGTTCGAGGCCGAAGATTTCTGCGCTGATTGGCTGAGTGTCATCCCATGCTGGGGATTTATGCCGAATACGTTGTCCAATCACACGCAGCATCGTTAATTTTACTCCAATGTCTTTTTAGGCCAATCAAAGAAACTCGAGAAACAGATTCGCAATGCAGCGACGTGCGTGCGCTGGACTGTTAACGCTTGAAAGACAACAAAGTTCCCATGGCTGTTGTCGATTTGCCAAACAAATTTATGGAGACCAATGCTAAGAAATTCATCCTATTCATGGTTTTCCCAATTGAGGTAATGACGGGAGACGGCCTATAAGGGTAGGGTGCAATTATCTGTTCCGTGTCTGCTAAGTGTCCACGGAGCGATGAAAGATAGGCTTGATGACCGCGAAAACAACGCTTTTTGCGCACCGGTTTTGTGTGGCGCCCATGATGGATTGGGACGACAATATAATGAAATCAATTACTTAGAAACCGCCGTGTGCGCAACGTGTGCAGTAAGCGACGGTATGTTGCGTGAAGCACAGTGAATTTCTCTCAACAAAATGTCTATATTTTGGAGTGAATACAGAGAGACGCCAAGAAGCTGAATTACAGCCAAAGTATTTTATCAATACCTTCGGACCTCCGGATTGCCATGCGATTTTTCTGGGGGCGATCATTTGCGATCCATGACCAAAGTCACTTTTTCTGTGACCCATTTCCATGGAAATTGTTAGTTTCACCGTTCCTATGTGCTTGGGCTGTTTTTTATAGATCAACATGATTGTTACATTTTTTGCAGCACTTTTTCTTCTGCAGTCCACGATATGGATTCATGCCGAAGGCCTCAGCCTCATACGTCTCGAAATCGGCCGTCATCCCGTCGGCGAACGGCCCAAATTGGCAATCGTCGTGTCTGCGGCGATTCTTCTGCATATGCTGGAGATTGGACTCTACGCGACGATCATATGGCTGCTCAACGTTGTCGTCGATGTTGGTGACATCGTGGGTGCCCGTGAATTTTCTGCCATGGACTATTTTTACTACTCGGCCGAGACTTTTACCGCGCTCGGATCCGGTGATCTTTCGGCTACCGGGGGCTTGAGATTAATTGCCTCATTGGAGCCATTAAATGGCCTGGTCCTGATTGCATGGACGGGCGCGTTCACCTATTGGGCGATGGAACACTACTGGAGTGGAAAACAGGCCGGAGGCGGTTGAAAAAACCACCGCCCAAAACCCCGTAGGCAGGTGGTGAATTTATATCGATACCTCGAGTTGAATACGGGTGCCTTTGGCTGGGGCACTTGTAACACTGAGTTTTCCATCCAAGATGTCGGTCTGCTCTTTCATTCCAAGCAGGCCGAAATGTCCCGGGGCAGGAGTGGTTTGATCAAATCCCCTGCCATTATCTTCGATACCCACTTTCAACAGATGATTGCCTGGATCAGTTTGGTCCAATTCGACCCGGATATTCGCCTGATCCGCCTTTGCGTGCTTTTCGACGTTGTGCAAGGCCTCTTCGACTATGCGGTATACTATTTCCACTTTTGGGCCCGCCAGCTTTGAGGCGGCATCGTCCATGTCCAACGTTACTTCGATCTCAACTCTTTCCTTCAGGCCTCGGACCAGCTTTCTGATCGCCTGCTCAAGGCCATCGTCGCGCACAGCGAAATAGCGCAGCCCGGTGACAGCCTCGCGGGCGAGGTTGAGCCCCTCCTGTGCGGCTTTTTCGGCATGACCGAGTTCCTCTTTGACCAGTTCGGGTCTAGATTTGTAAAGTTTCTGGATCAACCTTATTTGGGTGAGCATGGCCAGCATTGAATGAGCAAGCGTGTCATGCAGGTCGCGCGACATCCGCAATCGCTCACGCGTGATCGCGGCACTGCTGGTTTCTTCGGACAGGCGCTGGACCTCGCGCGTGCGTTCGACGACCTTCCTGTCAAGATTCCGGTTCAGGTCGGCGAGTTGTTCATTGGTTTTCTTCTGGCTGTTGAAAAGCGACGAAAGCGAGAGGGAAATGCGTGCAACCTCGTCATTGCCGGTAATTGCTATAAATTCATTCGCAGCGCCCGCCCTTAATGCGTCGGCTGATGCGGCAATCCTTGCCAAGCCGCGCAGGATGTATTTTGTCCCCAGCGTGGCAGCAAATGTGAGGCCAAGGCCTAAAATCAGGCATGAAAGTGCAATTGCCAAGGCCGTATTATTGGCTGGCAGGTAGGCCGAGTTCTTCGCTTCACGGATGATAACAGTCCAGCGGGCCCCTTTGAAATCTTCGAAGCCCTGGGTTTTTGCAAAGCCCATGAGATAATTGTCAGTTGTAAAAAAGCCTTCACCGGGATTCTGCGGTATTGCCGCTGCAGCAGTCCGGATACGTTCAGACAGGTCTTTTTCAAGCGGTTCGATGCTACCGAGAATTCGGTCCAGTGGCATGCCATCGTCGTTCAAAATAAATATGTCGATCGGCCTCATCCCCGCCAAGGACTCTCCGGCGAGCCGCTGAATCTCGTCAATCCAGTCCATGTCAAAGCATGCAACCGTATAACCAGTCAGTATCTTCTCGACGTTAACAATTGGCGCCGAGATCAAAAGGAAGTTTCGCGGCTGCCCTTCTTGCTGCTGCGCCAGTAATTTCGCAAGCTCTGGAAATTGTTCAGGACCATGTACATATGTTCCCTGTTTTGCGCCTATGAACCAGTCTTGGGTGGCGAGGCTGGCGCCGTCCAGCCGGCCATAGTCGCCAGCAAGAACGGTGCCTGACGGATCAGTGACACCGATCCAGACGGCATCACTGAGATGCCTCCTGATTGCCTCTATGAGTTTTTCCGTGCCAACACCACCACGCATCTGGCCAGTTGTCTCCAGAACGCTGGCAGTCAGTTGCATGGTATCAAAACCGGACTGTAGCCTGAGATCAATTGAATCAGCAATATGCCGGGCGCGGCTAACGTACAGCGCACCAATTTCACGTTCAACCGCCGCCCGGGAGAGGTTGGCGACATGCAGTCCAGCAAGCATGGAGAGGACAATCGATATAATCCCAAACCCCCAGGCAATCCGGGCCGCCAGACTCAGTCTGGGATCGAGGGATTTGATTAATCTACCTAACATTTTTGTTACTTTCGTCACACGACAAAATGAAGCAGGGCACTCACATTAAGCTTATCACCTGACGATACTCTCCTGGTACGGCTGGTGACAAATTTAATGTGAGACCGCAAAACCTATGAAAGCGCTACTCGAGAATATCCGTCAGGCCAGCGGAATCAATCAGATGGAAGCGGAGCAGGCGCTGGGCGCGGTTCTCAGTTTTTTGAGCGCACGTCTACCATCGCCGGTTATGGGACGCATTCGCGATGCACTTTCGCAGAATGGCACAGCGAAGGAACTGGATAATGCAAATAAATAGTAGCAATATGGCGGTTTCCGCGGCAGTAAAGGGTCCGGCAAGGGATATGAACGAAATCAGGGTACTGATTGCCGAGGATCAACAACTCGTGCGGAGAGCTTTCTCCACGATGCTCTCAATTGAGCCTGATATAAAAATTGTGGCCCAGGCGGCTGATGGTGCCGAAGCCATTCAACTGTCAAGGCAATGGCGCCCGGATATCGTACTGATGGACTTGCAGATGCCGCGGGTCGGCGGAATTGGCGCCATGAAACGCATTCTGGAAGATGTCCCCGATGCAAGGATTATTGTGTTGACCACTTTTGATACAGATGAGCTGGTATTCGAGGCAATTTCCGCCGGCGCCCATGCTTATCTTCTTAAAGACTCGAACGAGGCGGAAATACTGGAAACCATCAGGGCCGTGCATGCCGGACAATCGCGGCTGTCGCCAAAAGTTGCTGGAAAAGTCATGGATGAATTTCGCCGCCAACGGCCATCCGGCGTTGCTGATCTCAATGACGACGAACCGGCCGATGAATCACTCACGAACCGGGAAGAAAAAGTGCTGGCGCTTGTTGCCAAGGGCAAAAGCAACAAGGACATCGCGGAAACAGTCTTTTTGGCGGAGGGCACCGTGAAGAACTACGTCAGCAAGATTATGGAAAAGCTGCATGTCGCGTCACGCACTGAACTTGCCATCAAGGCGCTCAAGCGGAAAAAACTTTGAGATTTGTGACCTTCGTCATCGGCAATCAAGACCGGAGTTGCTGGCTACGAAACGAATTCCTTTATACTTGGGGAGTGTGGAACTTGAGGACTGTCATATGTTCGGCTTCAAACCCTCATTTCCTGACGAACTCAAACTATGGTGGAGCAGTCTGGCGAGAAGCTCCAGGCAAGTCTATTCCGCAGCGATCGCGGTTGGGATAGGTGCCACGTTTATTGTCGCCCTCTATTATTCATTGTCATATATTTCACAGGTTATGGCCAATGCCGTGATGACGTCACTCTACGGTTGATTCTCACTTACATTTTGCGACATCTCCTGGAGAATGACTAAACGATGACTTCCGGCGTGGGATCTTGTGACGGAGGTGACACACAAAAGCAAAGGGGATGGCATAGGTTCAACTCTGCGGCTGGCGAAAATGCGCCGCCGGCCTTCAAATTCTGAGGAGAATTTCAATGAAAACATCATCTTCCAAAAAATCATGTTTGTTGCGGCCCTGACTTCAGTGATCGTTGCGGGTGCTGTCGGCACTGCCCAAGCCGCCCCTGACTTCAAACACACGTTTGGACAAACGCAAAACCCGACACTTGTAGTCCCTGTGATGCCGAAACCGGCGGCAGAAAAGTTCGACAATACATACAGGATTGTGAACACCGAAATGCAAAATACGGATGGCAATCGGACTGGGAATATGCACAACAGTGCATACTCTTCTGACCATGACAGAGGGCCGAATTCTGACGATCACCACTTCTGGAGGCATCATGGCCAAAATATTAGCGACAGCTTATGGTGGTCGCCAGACATCTTCACGTACGACCTTGGTCAACTGAGCCAATATCCAGCGGAAACTTGCCGTTCAATGGAGATAAGGCTCGAAAAACAGTATCTGCCATTTTCTGAGGAGCGGGCAATTTTGAGGAACCACGGTTGCGCCATTAGCCACATTGGCTGGAATTAGATCCAAGTTTCGCGCCTATTATTTGTTAATTATGCAATTGCGCCGCCGAAAGGCGGCGCAGTTCTTTCGGGCCTGTCTGGTCATCTGTTCGATTGAAAAACCAAGCGCGCTTTAGGTTTTTCCGTGATTAAGAATTATTGATGCCAATGCTTGATAATCTCCGCCAAAGTGGTGCCCACCGGGGAGCTCGAGCACATTCACAAGTGTCTTGTCGAGCTTCTTGCAGGCGCTGTCGGCTTCATCCGCGCCATAGATGCAAACCACATTCATTCCCTTCAGCTTTTGGACTTCAGGAATGACCTTGTATTCACCATCAGCATTGCTTGAAAGCCAGTCCGCAAGATGAAACTCGAAGTTTACGTCCTCTTCCAGGCCGAGCAGAGCTACAGTGTCTACCTTGGCTTTCAGGTCTTCCGGCAAGCGGGCTACCATGAACGGCAATGTGTCAGCTCCTTGGGAATAGCCAACCAGGATGAAACGCTGCACATTCCAGGTCTTTCCATAATAGGTGAGAATTCGTGTGAGATCGCTACCAGAAATGTCGGGGGATTTTTTACTCCAGAAATACTGTAATGAATTCAGCCCGACTACAGGTATGCCATCCTTGTTCAGAGTTTCACCGATTTGCTTGTCGATGCCGGCCCAGCCGCCGTCACCGGATATGACAACGGCCATTGTGCTGCTGTCACCCTTGACCGGAAGTTCAACCAGCGGCAGATCGCTCATTTCGGTTATGCTAGGTGGAATTTCACTGCTTGCGTGTTGTGCGCCAACGATTTTTTGAAATGCGTCCTTGAATTGTGGCATCCAGTTCTTCTGGGCTGAGAATCCGTGGCCAACACTTGGCAGTTCGATGAGTTGTCCATTTCCGGTCTTGCCAACGAAGACCTTTGTATCGGGCGTCGAACAAACCTGATCCTGGTCGCCCTGCAAAACCGCCCATGGGGAGGGCAGGTTATCCACCGTTTGATACACATAGCCCAATTTGGGGTCAGTCGAGGCTCCAAGTGTGCCGCTTCCTTTGCAGAATGGGTGAACCGTCTTGAGATCGGGACAAAAACCAAGGCTTATGCCACCTGCAAATGTGTTTGGGGGAGACTGAGCAAGAGTGGCATATACCATTGTCGCGCCCGACGAATAGCCCACCAGAACCGGTGGCATATAATGAGAGTACCCCAATTTCTTCTGCAAATATTGGCTGAGGCCCTCAAATTGAGCTGCCCCATAAGTGCATTTCTCGCTGCTGTTGTTGATTTCCTGAATGTAATGGGTGATATCAATGCCAACCACCATGCTGTCGAGCCCGGCGAGGGACTTGGCCATGTCGACGACACCAAGGTTCCAGCCGCCATCGCCTGAAATGAACAACACAACATGCGAGGGGTTGTCGCTTGGCTTATAGATGTGCAAGGTTCCAAACGGACCATAGGTGTCGGTGGACTCCTGGATGGCGTCTGCGCTGGCAGCACTCGCCCAGAGAAGCATGGCAATTCCCATACCCGCGATTTTTCTGATCATTTTTTGAATACTCCCATGATGCCGCCCGAAATTATGCTCGTCACGGCAAGGAGCGCGGGCGCTGCTTGCGCGTTTCGTGGAACAACCAGATATTTTGGCTGCCAGACTGGTTCGAACTTGTTCTTGTAGTGATACAGGCCTTCAAAATTGTAGAACTCGTTGCCAAAGTGAAAAATGGTATTTCCGAGCTTGTTCCAGAGGGGCGTATTCGTTTGACCCACAAGGCCGGAAAGCGGAGCCACTCCAAGATTGAACCATTTATAACCTTGATCACGGCCCCACAGCACGAGGGCCACCATGGTGAATTCCATCACGCCGTTTGGGGAGTCCGGCTCGTAGCGCATGAGATCCATAGAAAGTTCTTCCTTTTTTGCAGTCGTCCAGAGATTTGCAAATGCCAGGATACGCCCGTCCTTTTTTGTAACGGCAACGTCGCAACGCCGAAGATAGGATTCGTCAAAGAAGCCCAACGAAAAACATTTTTCCTTTGCATGCTTGTGTAGCAGCCACCGGTCAGAAACTGTCCGCAGTTGTGGAATGATCCGCAAGACATCTTTGGCGGGGATGATTTCAAAAGTGAGCCCTTCCCGCTTATTTTTGTTGTAGGCGTGGCGGAGGCTTTGCTTGCCCTTGCCCGCCAGGTTGAAGGACTGCAACGGAACCCGTGCTTCCTCACCCAGCATTGCCGGTTTGAAACCCAGTTCACGGTATAACGGCAAATTCCCCGATGCCACCTGATAGAAGGCGATCTTGGCGGCGTGGAGATCAGCAAGTTCAGAAAAATTCCCAACCAATGATCTAAATTCAGACGCATCGCCAACCGGATCACCCATTGCTATCCAGAAATTGTGCGTAGTGCGGAACATGATGAAGCTGTTGCCGGTCTCGCTCCACAGAAGGTATTTGTCGCCCAACAGCGCCAGGTGCGGCATTGTTTCGTTGCATTGAAAGGCAATGGCAGCCGCTTTTTCAAGCATGTCGTCGCCCGGTAGTTCAAGTGTCGGGTTGGTCCGCGTGAGAAGGCGGAAAAGACTAAACCCGCAAAGCAAAACGGAAATGGCAATCAGCGAACGCAAAAACCGGGACGCATCACCGTTCAGGGAAAACTGCCACCACAACTCATTTGAATATTCGACATTTTTGTAGGAGAAGAAGCCGAGCCATATTGAAAGTCCGATAACGATGGCAACGGGCGCAAGCCACTCGAGGGGATAGTCGAGCGAGAGAAGCGAGGACCTGCGATAAAAATATCTGCGGGAAGGAATGAAAAACAGGAGCATAAAGGACAATATCGAGGCTTCCTCGATATCCAATCCCTTCAAAAGGGAGGCTATTATGCCAAAACCCATCACGCCAACGGTGGCATAATAGGCGGAATCCATTCGCTTCCAAACTGCCCGCGAGAGAAGGAGCATCGCCACGCCGGCCAAGCTGCCAGCGAGATGCGAAAATTCGATCAATGGCAGGGGCGCGAAATGATAGAGCCATGCAAGGCGGTTCGTTTCGCCCGGAGTGGCGCCTGAAATCAACAGTATTCCGCCTCCCAAAAGCAGCAGCGCCGAAAATATCTGAGGAATGAAAGACTCAATACGTGCGAGTTTTTTGCCAATTGTTGTTTTCCATTGAAATCCGTTGGCCCGAAGTTCAAAAACCGCCAGGACCGGTGCAGCGAACATGAGCGGCAGGAAATAATAGGCCACGCGATAGGCAACGAGAGCTGCGAGGAGGCCGGAAGCTGGGTATTGACTGGAAGCAAGGAACAGGAAGCTTGCTTCAAATACGCCAAGTCCGCCTGGAATCTGGCTGAGCAACCCTGCAAGTTGCGCGAGCATGTAGATGATAATGAATGTTGAGTATGGCATCTCGACCATGTGGAGCAGCGGAAGAAAGAGGACCAGCGAGGCCACGAAGATGTCGGCAAGCCCAAGCAATGTCTGCCGTGCAGCAAGCCACGGACTTGGCACGGATACTGTATGTCCTCTCAAGGCTATGGGCTTGTCATGGAGGAAAATGAACCCCCACCAGGTGAGAAGAAGTCCTGCTGCCAAACATAGAATGATATACACTGATCCGAAAGGAAGCGCCTGCCCGCTATTGAGACGAGCCGGTTCAGCTATCCCAACGCCCATCAGAATTGTAGCAGCACCGAGCAGATATGTCATCGCGCAGAAGACAATGACTTTTACAATGGATCCAGTGGAAATGCCCCACCTTGAATAAAGCCGGTATCTCATTGAACCGCCTGATATGAGGGCGTGCCCGACATTGTTGCTGATTACATAACTGAGAAACGATGTAAGCAACACTTTGGCATAAATCAGTTTTTCTCCCGCATACTCCAACGCCAAAAAATCATAGAGGCTGAGCAACAGATAGCTAATCAGCGTCAGGCCAATCATTGAGGCAATGACGTAGGATGGCAGTCCGAACAGATCGTTCTTGATATCCTGCAGATGATAGATCGAGACTTCATGATGAACAACCGCTATCGCTAAACCTACAGGCACAATGCCTATAAGCGGGGAGAGTTTTTGCAGCGGCACCCCAAAATCCGTCATGTCTTCGTCTCCCGCTCACTTAAGCAATCAATAGCTTATTTTCTACAGATGAGGTCAAATGTCCCACTCTTTCTGTTCGCAAGCACATTGAACAATTTGTTTGTGCCACGGCAGTTACTTTAGTCACTGCGATCGATGACCGCAGTTACCTGTATGGCGGGCCTCGCATGACCAAGTTGAAGTGAGTTGACGCACTGTTTGCCGTTGGCAACGGTATTTTGGAAACCACGATGGATAGTTTCAATCAGCCACTCAATGAACGCAACGCCCTTGTACTCCAGGGCGGCGGGGCGCTTGGTGCCTACCAGGCTGGTGCCTACGAGGCCTTGGAATCTTTTGGAAGAGCGCCCGCTTGGATCGCCGGCATTTCAATTGGTGCAATCAACGCCGCAATCATTGCGGGCAACAAACCGCAACATCGCATAACCAGGCTAAGGCAATTCTGGGAACTTGTTTCATCGGGTCTGCAGGGCAACCAGTTGTTGCCTGGCGAGACAGGCCGGACCGTCTTCAACGAAACCAGTGCCTGGTTCGCCATATTGATGGGCATTCCTGGTTTTTTCGCGCCGCGGCTTGTGCCGCCGGTGTTTCAGGCACCGGGCTCTTCGGGCGCCGTGAGCTACTATGACACCATGCCGCTCAAGGCCACGCTGGAAGAGCTGATTGATTTTGATATCCTCAATTCAACAGGCCCCCGCGTGAGCATCGGAGCGGTTAATATTCGATCCGGCAACATTGTCTACTTTGACTCGCGCGAGCGCCGGCTCGGTGTTGAGCACATCATGGCCTCGGGTGCGCTGCCGCCGGGTCTTCCACCCGTAGTCATTGACGGTGAGGCCTATTGGGATGGCGGCCTGGTGTCCAATACGCCGCTGCAATACATCCTTGATAACGGTGATGAACATGATCTTTGCATATTTCAGGTCGACCTATTCAGCGCGAGAGGCAAAATACCAAAGACAATCCTCGAAGCCGCCAGCAGGGAGAAGGAAATTCGCTATTCAAGCCGCACGCGGCTCAACACTTCGATCGCCCGCGATATGATGCGCCTGCGCAAGGCGGCGGAGAGATTGGCAAAAAAGCTTCCTGAAGACCTGCGCAATGATTCCGATGCGAAGGCCCTGACGATGAAATCCCCTGGCGGAGAGGTTTCCATCGTACACCTCATTCACCGGCCATCGGTCTATGATACCCAGTCGAAGGATTTAGAGTTTTCCCGCCTGAGCATGGTTGAGCACTGGAATGCCGGAAAGAACGATGTCCTGAATACCTTGAATAACGACGCCTGGCACAATCGTGCGACGCCACATGATGGCATTGCCATTTACGACCTCACGCAATGCAAGGCCTGACCCCGGAGAGTTCCCATGAACGAAGATGACGTGCGCCGCCAGGCCTTCGCGATGCCCTTGACCAGCCCCTCCTATCCGCAGGGGCCATACCGGTTCATTGACCGGGAGTTTCTGATTATTGCCTATAGGACCGATCCTGAAGCCCTGCGTGCAGTAATCCCGGCTCCGCTTGATTTCACCGAGCCGATTGTCAAATACGAATTCATCCGGATGCCGGACTCTACAGGCTTTGGTGATTACACGGAATCGGGCCAGGTGGTCCCGGTGGCGTTTAAGGGTGAAAAAGGCAGTTTTGTTCATTCCATGTACCTCAATGACGACGCGCCAATTGCCGGTGGCCGTGAAATCTGGGGGTTTCCCAAGAAACTCGCGAAACCCCGGCTTAAGGTAAGGAAAGACACGCTCGTTGGCACGCTGGACTATGGCCCGGTCCGCGTTGCAACGGGAACGATGGGTTATAAACATCGCAGCCTTGATAGTGATAAAATCAAAGCAGCACTTGAAGCGCCGGGCTACCTCCTGAAGATCATTCCACATGTCGACTGCACGCCGCGCATTTGCGAGCTTGTCCGCTATCGCCTCACGGACATCACTTTGAAAGGAGCCTGGGAGGGGCCCGCCGGCCTCGAACTCTTTGACCACGCCCTGGCACCTGTGGCTGAACTGCCGGTGCTTCAGGTGATCTCGGCTGTCCATATTCTGACCGACCTGACCCTGGGGTTGGGCGAGGTCGTGCATGACTATCTGAAATCTTGAAAGGAATTTGCACTATGAAACTTGAAAACAAAGTAGCGGTTGTCACCGGTGCCGCGAGTGGCATCGGCCGGGGCATAGCTGAACGTTTTGCTGCTGAAGGTGCAAAAGTCGTCATTGCGGATTTAAGTCCCGATAGCGCCAAGGTGACAGCTGATGAGATCAACGCGACGTTTCCCGCCAAAGCCATGAGTGTGGCCATGGACGTAACGGATGAAGCCCAGGTCAATGCTGGAATTGCTGCCGTTGCAGAGGTGTGGGGCGGTATTGACGTGCTGGTTTCGAATGCCGGCATTCAGATCGTGCATAAATTCGAGGAGTTTCCGTTTGCCGACTGGAAGAAATTGCTGGCTATCCACCTTGACGGCGCTTTTCTCACCTCCAAAGCCTGTATTCCTTACATGTACAAACGGAGTTCAGGCTCGATCATCTTCATGGGGTCGGTTCACTCCAAAGAAGCCTCGCCGCTCAAGTCGGCGTATGTTACGGCAAAACATGGCCTCCTGGGGCTGGCACGCGTGCTCTCAAAAGAGGGCGCAGAACGCGGCGTCCGTGCCAATGTCATCTGTCCTGGTTTCGTGAAGACGCCGCTTGTCGAAAAGCAAATTCCCCAACAGGCGAAAGAACTTGGAATTTCTGAAGACGAGGTCGTGAAAAACATCATGCTGGGTGGCACGGTTGACCATACGTTCACAACCATCGACGACGTCGCCGAAGTTGCGTTGCTTTTTGCGAGCTTCCCGACCAATGCGCTCACCGGCCAGTCTCTGGTTGTCAGTCATGGATGGTTCATGGAGTGAAGGCCATGTTCATTCGCTATTTGCAAGTATTGAGATGGCTCGGTGGGTGTCTGTTGGCGGTATTTGTGATTTGCATTTGCGCTGAAGCACGAACCAGCAAATTTTACGATACGTCTGGCTTGCGTATGAACGCCTCCCACGGCACCCTCTTGAGATATGAACCGCTCAAATTGCCATTCTTTTATCGCGCCAAGGCTTGGCGAATTCTCTATACCACACAGGATTATGCGGGGCGTCCTGTCGCCTCATCAGGTGTTGTTGTCTTATCCGAGTATGCTCCTCCCGCCCCCGAACGTCGCATTGTCGCATGGGCTCATCCAACGACGGGAACCAGCCGCAAATGTGCACCTTCGCTTAGGAGCAGTCCCGTTGACTCAATTTCGGGTATCAACGATTTGATCACGGGCGGTTACATAGTCGTCGCGACAGACTTTCCGGGGCTGGGAACTGATGGGCCGTTCGGCCTCCTGATCGGCAAGAGTCAGGGGCAAGCAGTAATCGATTCCGTCCGGGCCGCACGGCAAGTCCCTGGTGTCGGTGGAAGCAATCGCTACGCCCTGTGGGGTTATTCCATGGGCGGCCACTCCGCGCTTTTTGCAGGGGGCATGTCGGCAACCTATGCTCCCGAGCTGTCGCTTGTAGCGGTTGCGGCCACCGCGCCGCCTACCGACTTGAGCGAACTGTTAAACGATGACATACGCTCGACCGATGGCCGGATACTTGCCGCCATGGTGTTGTCATCGTGGAGCAAGGCGTACGGGGTTTCAATGAATTCGCTCGTTGACAAGGAGGTTGGGCGAATTGTGGATGGAGTGAATGCGATATGTATTGACGATCTTGCTGGCAAACTCAGTGTGCTCACGGCAGAGAAACCGCTGGCTAGTAGATTCTTGAACTATGATCCGAATGCCAGCCAGCCCTGGAAAGGACTTTTGCAGCAGAATTCTTTGCGGGACATTTCCGGAAAAGCACCCGTATTCATCTCCCAGGGAGCAGATGACAAGTTGGTGAGGTCGTCGGTAACAAGGCAGTTTATCAGGCGCCTTTGCCGCTCAGGCACGTTGGTTACCTACAATTTTGTCAAAGAGGCAGACCATGACAACATCGCCCGCCTCAGCGCTGCATCCGCAATTGCCTGGATAGGTGACAGGTTCGCAGGTAATCCATCGGCGAATTCATGCGAGTCGGCCACGACCTAAACTAACGGGCAATTTCAATGACCAAAGTCACTTTGTTTTGTGACATTCGCAACTCGAATGCGGCACATGGATATCCAATAGTCAGGTTCATAAGTTTCGTTCCGAAGCTTAAATAATCTGCCCACCCACTCGGTGAGCACAATCAAGGAGACTATTATGCGCAAATCCCTCATTCTCGCTGCTTCGCTCGGTGCCATGGTCATTTCATCGGCAGCATTCGCTGCTGGCATGAATGCATCGGGCGTCATCAAGACAATTGACGCCAAGGCAAATTCAATCACATTTGTCGATGGTAAAACCTATGGTTTGCCAGCTGGTTTTGCCACCAGCACCCTCAAGGCCGGCGAGAAGGTCTCGGTTGTCTATGATATGAAGAACAGCCAGATGGTCGCCACGTCTGTGAAGGCCGTAAACTAATCTTTGTTAATGTATTCATGGTCCACCCTGGCTTTTGTCAGGGTGGATTTTTTATTTGGCCGGTCTTGACCACTGTCAAGGCGGGCTTTTGGTTCGGTTCATCGTATTGGAAGTGAACGGAATTCAAGGCCCGGCAAAAAGAGGGCCCGGTATCGCGGGGCTGAGATACCGGGCCACAGAACCCGGCAGTGCAGGGGGCGTGCCGGAGGTTCGAATCAGACGGAGCGGTTTCCGGGGCTGATGGAATCGCCGCGCGTCTTGAGTTCAATATGTCAGCTGTCCGCGGATCAATGAAGTGACGAAGGTCACAACCGTCAGTGACTTTAAGTGCAGGCACCACATTCGGATGCTGATAATCTGGCGAATGCAATAAGACAGGTTATAACTTCGTAATGACTTATCAGGATGCAGCGTTCAAAAAAGACGAAGGTGGCTCAACAATTGCCTCAAGGCACGTCTGCGCCATCTCCGGCAAACCATTGCCGCCAAGGGCGATGGTAATGGTGGGGAATCTCAGGCCATCCCTGGTTGAACGAATTCATCGCGATTATCCCGACCTTCCGCAGACCGCCACGATCGGTAAAGCTGAAGTCGACCGGTATCGGGCGCTCTATGTCGAAGAACTGCTTCTGGCAGAGCATGGTGAACTAAGCCTGCTTGACAAGCAAGTCGCGCAAAGCCTCGCCAATCACGACACCATCGCGGAAGATATCGAGCAAAGCTATGCCGACAAAAGGCCGCTAGGTGATCGTTTTGCCGACAATCTTGCGCAGTTTGGCGGCAGTTGGGCATTCCTGATAGGCTTTGGAGTAGCGCTCGCCATTTGGATGGCGGCCAACTCCATTTTGACCGGTCACTGGGATTTTGATCCCTATCCATTCATTTTTCTCAATCTCATACTGTCCTGCCTGGCCGCAGTTCAAGCTCCGGTTATTCTGATGAGCCAGCGCCGTGCCGAGCAGAAGGACAGATTGCGCGCCGAAAGCGACTACCGGGTGAACTTGAAAGCCGAACTTGAAATCAGGCATTTGCATGAAAAACTGGATCATCTCATTTCCAAGCAGTGGCAGCGCCTGGCAGAAATTCAGCAGATTCAACTTGAAAGCATGCAACAGGACCACGCTGGTCGGCGCCCTTTGGTCCCGAGGAAGGGCAGTAAGCTTTAAATTCTGGCAGACACGGTGTGGAATTGGGCACTTCTGAAGAAGTGCGTCTGAAAAACAGGAATGCCCGGCACGGGGGATCTGTGCCGGGCATCCTGTTTGCGATTCGGACTAGCGGGGATCGCAGACTACCATGGTGCAGCTTCTCTTCATGTGGATCAGGAGAGGGTGCGTGATCACCATGTGTCTAATATGGAATTGTTGGAATGAAATGCAAAGTGGCGAAAGTCATATCTTTAAAAAAGACGCTGACCCATATCCGCTATTTTGTAATTAAAGGTCGTGACGTTTGTCACGAACGATTATGACGAATGGTGCACCGACAATTGGTTGATAGCGCGCAAGTTCAGTATATGGACGCGACAGTCGCGTCCTTTCAACAGGAAGTTATTATGAACATTCGCTTGTTGGCTTGTAGCGCTTTTGTCCTCGCCATTTTGGCACCGGCAGCAGGCGCTGCATCTTTGTTTGGTCACACGCATCAGATAGAACTATTGCAACGGGAACATGCTCACAAGAACAATCTTTGGGTTGATCTGAACTTGCGGCCGAACACATGTGTGACGGTAAACGGAATTGAAGTAACCCACAGAAGGTCCCTCGATTGCCTCACAACTGACATGCCGTATTATGACGCTTATGCTCCAGATGGCTTTGCTGCAGACAATTATGCTCCAGACGGACTTGCTGCAGACAACAATGGCCCGACAGGGGCAAGCCACAGGCATCATTGATTTTTGAAAGACGTTAATTTTGTGAAAAACCGGATCGTTAGTTTGCTAACGGTCCTGGCTGGTCATATCCGAATTAGAAGTTTTGCTAACGACCGCATAAGACTGTGCTGCGACGCTATTCAGGGTCCCTGCGTCTCAGCGAGCCTTCCCTGATGATAAACTGGTGCATGAGTGCAGCGAGGACAGGCAACGCTGTGAGTGCAATCATTTTCAACGGCCTATATTATTTTTAGCAATAAACTGGTGACTTAAGTCACGCGTGAATATGACCAGTGGCGTGTGAAAAGCTCCCCGTTAGCGCACATCTTCAATTCACCGGCGCGGTTGTCGCGCCTTAAATCAAAAGGAGAACTATCATGAACATTCGTATTTTGGCCGCAAGTGCACTTGCCCTTGCAATCCTCGTTCCAGCAGCAAATGCCGCATCTTCACATCGGGGAAATGAACGTGATCATCGTGAGATGTCTAGCAATGGTGACGCATGCGCAATCGGTAGTACCTTGAATCTGCTGACCGATCAGTGCGTTCCGTTGCGTGCGAAAGTAGTTCATGCACGCGTGGTGAAGTACGTCGTGAAGCCCGCAAACACCGCTTTTGCGAGAATGACGGCAATCCAGAACTCCCACAACGAAATGTGAGTTGTCAGACTTTGAAACCGGGTGATGCGGCCAGAAATAGCCGCATCCCTTTTACTCTGAACGAATTTATCCTATCCGCGTATGTTACTTTATCTCCGTGCTAGCTCTTAACTTTAACTGTTCAGGAAGATTAGGCAATTTGGCATCTCAAGTTGGGGGAGGCACGTATGAGAAAGTTTTCAAAATTATACTTGTTGCTGCTGGTGTTGTGCCTTTTGGGCACTATGTATTTCTACAAGCCTTTCCGCGACGTCCTCAGGCCTCACTTACTGGCCGTTGTTCAGCGAGTTCTGCCTTCCACTGAAGTCGCGGATTCGACAAAGAATTCGAGCGCGGATGAGGCGGCATCGCGTTCCGCCGGCAAAGATGGGGGAGGGGTGGCAGCAGTCTCCATCGGAAGTGCCGAACTCTCCACTATGCCGCTGGTGGAACGGACCTTTGGGATTGTCGAGTCGCCTGCCGTGGCAGCAATCAACGCCCGCATCGCAAGCCAAATCACCGAAATTCATGTCAAAGATGGCCAGGACGTCAAAGCAGGCGATCTGCTGGTAACCCTTGATGATCGCGCCCTCCAGGCGCAACTCGCAAAGGACCAGGCCGTCCTGCTTAAAGACAAGGCGCTCGAAGTCAGTCTCGCTGCCGACCTCTCAAGGGCGCTGGATCTCGAAAAAAAAGGCGCAGGAACGGTGCAAGCCTATGATCAGGCGCTGGCAGCTCAAAAGGCCGCTGAAGCGACGGTGGGCGCCGACCAGGCAGCAATAGATGCCGATCAAGTTCAGCTTGATTATACAAGGATCTCGGCGCCAATCGGCGGGCGTCTCGGTGCCGTTCAGGCGGTTGTTGGTAATCTGGCGGGAAGTGGAGGCACAGGCAATCTTGTGACGATCACCCAGATGATGCCACTGAAAGTGACCTTCCAATTGCCCGAAGGCGTACTACCGGACATCAAAACAGCCCTCCACACTGGCCAGAAGGTGCCAGTTCGCGTGCTTCAAAGTGGAACAGGTAAGGAACTGGAATCCGGCAATCTCGATTTCATCGATTCGACTGTTGCTACGGCTTCCGGAACCATCGCGATGAGTGCCACAATCGATAATGGCCAACTCAGCCTGTGGCCCGGGCAGCATGTTGACGTTGAAGTAAACCGGGGCGCGTTGGCCAACGCCGTTGTTGTGCCGACGGTTGCAGTGCAACAGGGGCAAACGGGATCATTCGTGTGGATGGTCAATGATGACAAACACGGTGGAGGCAAGACCGGTGACAGTGGCTCACAGTGAGAATGACAAATCCGCAATCACGTCAGGACTCGCAGCTGGGGACAAGGTGGTGGTCGATGGACAATTGAGGTTGAAGAACGGTGCACACGTAAAGGTGTCCAGTCCACCAAATGCTGGGGACGCGACGACTGCAGCAGCACCCAGTGTCAATAAGCAAAAGCTATGACAATATCCGAGTTCTGCATCCGAAGGCCAGTTGCGACGATACTGATGTCGGTCGCCATGATCATCGGGGGTCTGTTCGCGTGGTCACTCATTCCAGTTGCAGCTCTTCCCCAGGCAGAGTTTCCAGTCATCAATGTGACGGCCACGCTGCCAGGCGCCTCGCCAGATACGATGGCAACGTCAGTTGCAACACCACTCATAAAACAATTCGCAACAATTGCCGGCATTGACAGTATTTCGACATCGAATTCTCTCGGATCAACCTCAATTGCCATTCAATTCGTACTCAGCCGCAATATTGATGCCGCCGCGGCCGATGTGCAAGCCGCCATCGCCCGCGCCGCACGCGCACTTCCGGTAGAAATGACTTCGCCGCCGAGTTACCGGAAAGTCAATCCAGCAGACGCGCCAATCCTGTTGCTTGCTTTGCAAAGCGACACAGTTCCGCTCACGGACTTGGATGCGCTTGCCCAACAGGTCATATCACCAACACTTTCCACGCTTGACGGCGTAGCCCAAGTTCAAATTTTCGGAAGCCAGCAATATGCGGTCCGCATTCAAATCGATCCAGCCGCACTGGCTGCGCGCGGTATTTCGACTGAGCAACTGCAGACAGCTATTGCCGCAGCGAACGACAATACACCCGTGGGCACTTTGCAAAATGACAAACAGCAGCTGACCCTCGTTGCCAACACCCAACTCAGCAATGCCGCGAACTTTTCCAAGCTAATTGTGGCCGTGCATAATGGAAACCCCGTGCGGCTTGGCGAAGTCACCCGTGTGATTGATTCCGTTGCCAACAATCAGGTTGCAAGTTTCTATGATGGAAAACCTGCGGAAATACTGGCTATTCAGCGCCAGCCGGATGCCAACACAGTGGAGGTCGTTGATCGCATCAAGACTATGCTTCCAACCTTTCAGCAGCAGTTGCCCGGTGATTCCAGCTTGCTGATCTTTAATGATAGATCGGCATCAATCCGGACCGCAATTGCTGATGTGCAATTCACCCTTGGCCTGACGATAATTCTGGTCATCATGGTTATCTATATATTTGTTCGCCGTATCTGGGCGACTTTGATACCGACGCTCGCCGTGCCGATTTCGCTGATTGGTACACTTGGCATTATGTATCTTCTTGGTTTTTCCATCGACAATATATCGCTGATGGGTCTCACTCTGGCGGTTGGTTTGGTGGTGGATGATGCTATTGTCATGCTGGAGAATATCGTGCGCCACATGGAAGAGAAGGGCATGGGTGCTTTCGAAGCCGCGCTCATCGGTTCCGGAGAAATCGGATTTACGATCATTTCCATTTCACTTTCACTCGTGGCCGTTTTCATTCCCGTACTGTTGATGGGCGGCGTTATCGGCCGCATTTTCAACGAATTTGCCGATGTAGTCACCGTCGCCATACTCGTGTCAATATTCGTATCGCTGACACTGACGCCAATGATGGCATCACGGCTCCTCGGCGAGTCAAAACAATCACCTCAAATGCCCGAGGGAATAAATGCACTTCTCGAAGTTGGTTTTGATGCCGTTGTTGGGGGGTATGAGAAGCTGCTCGATGTCTGCCTAACTTCCCGCTTCATAATTCTGCTCGTGTTTCTTGCCACAATTGGCGTGACGGTTCTTGCATTCAATACAATTCCCAAGGGTTTTTTTCCGCAGGAGGATATAGGTCAGCTGCAGGTAACGACGCAAGCTCGCCAAGATATCTCGTTTGATGCAATGAAGGTGTTGCAGACAGAGGTCGCCGATGTCTTTACCAAGTCTCCTTATGTCACTCATGTCGCAAATGTCGTGGGCAGCACCTCGGGAGCGATGAACTCTGGAAGGCTTTCTGTCGAACTGAAGTCCAAAACAGAGCGCCCGCCGATGGAAAAAGTGCTTGCGGACCTGCGCCGCGAACTCGGTGCTGTTCCCGGTATCAATGCATTTATGACGCCGGTCCAGAATCTTTCGGTTGGCGCCCGTAGTTCTGCAAGCCAGTATCAAATTGTGGTTCAAGCCCTTGATAAAGATGCCATGAACAGCTGGTCGCAAAAACTGGTTGATGCGATGAGCGCCGACAGCGCCTTCTACACGGACGTCACGTCAGATTTGCAGAACAACGCCCTACAAGCTCAGATCATCATTGATCGTGACAAGGCTGCTTCTCTTGGCGTGGGGATGGACGTGTTGCGGTCGACGCTCTACGGCAGCTTTGGAGCCGAGCAAGTTTCGACCATCTATGGGGCGAACGACAGTTATGAAGTTATCATGGAACTCGATCCGCATATCGATTGGACGCCAGAGCGCCTGTCTGCCATCGAGGTGGGAACCACAAGCGGCACGCTTGTGCCATTGGGATCGTTTTCTCATGTTGAAACGACAGCAGGACCGTTAACCGTCAATCAACTTGGCCAATTACCTGCGGTCACGATTTCCTATAATCTTCCTAATGGCGTTGCTCTCGGCAGCAGTGTTGCCGAACTCGAAAATGTCAAAGCCAAAATTGGACTGCCCAACACTGTCACCACAAACTTCTATGGCACAGCGAAGACCTTCCAGGACTCCGTTGCTTACCAGGGGTTGCTCATACTCGGGGCGATTGTTACGATTTATATTGTGCTCGGAATACTCTATGAGAGTTTCATCCACCCGCTGACGATCCTTTCGGGCTTGCCCGCCGCGGCGGCCGGCGCGCTCTTGACGCTCGAATTATTTGGCTATGATCTGTCAATCATCGCTGTGATTGGGCTGCTCATGCTGATCGGGATCGTGAAGAAGAACGCCATCATGATGATCGACGTAGCTCTCAAGCTTCAACGCGACGGCATGGACGCGACGGAGGCAATCCATAAAGCCTGCCTGATGCGGTTCAGGCCAATCATGATGACCACGCTCGCCGCCCTAATGGGTACACTTCCGATTGCATTGGGAACGGGTGCCAGCGCTGAATTGCGTCAGCCTCTTGGCGTCGCGGTGGTGGGCGGCCTAATTGTTTCGCAGACGCTGACGCTGTTTGTGACACCTGTGCTGTTTCTCTACATGGACCGCCTATCACAGTTTGGACAGCGAATTTTTGGCAAAGTCCGGAAAGCCGATCTGAAAACAGAGGCGCCATGATACCTGCAGCGGCGGATCGCCGTGAGACCATCAAACGGCTTTTGCCGTGGCTGGTGGCCGTTGCCTTCTTCATGGAATCACTCGACACGACCATTCTAAATACGGCGGTACCGGCCATCGCCGCTTCCCTGCAGGTGGCCCCCCTCAGCATGAAGGCGGTGATGAGCAGTTATACCCTGAGTGTGGCGGTATTTGTTCCCATCAGCGGCTGGTTGGCCGATCGCTACGGTACCCGGAAGGTATTCTCCATGGCTATCGCCGTATTCACACTGGGTTCAATGCTCTGCGGAATTTCAAGCGACATACACATGCTGGTCGCATGTCGCGTCCTTCAAGGTCTGGGTGGAGCGATGATGGTGCCCGTAGGCCGCCTTACGATGGTGCGCACTTTTCCCAGGTCCGAGCTAGTGCGTGCCATGAGCTTTGTTGCCATTCCGTCACTAATCGGGCCAATGCTTGGTCCGGTGATTGGCGGCTTCATTGTCCATTATCTGAACTGGCGGGCAATTTTTTTCGTCAACCTGCCGATTGGATTGATCGGGCAATACCTTGTCTACCGCCATTTGCCGGACTACCGCGTCGATCGCAGCGATCCACTCGACTGGGTTGGCCTGGTCCTGTTCAGTTCCGGCGTAGCTCTTCTCTCCTACGTGCTGGAAGTGTTTGGCGAGCATACGTTAGGTGGACGCGAGATTCTGGGACTTTTAGGCATTTCGCTGGCGCTGCTTGCCGGTTATGGCCGTCACGCGGCCACGACAAAACTCCCGCTGCTGCGACTGGCCCTGTTCCGCATCCGCACCTTCCGAGTCAGCGTCATCGGCAGTTTTGTGACACGCCTTGGAGTCGGCGGGGTGCCATTCCTGCTTCCGCTCCTGTACCAGGTTGGGTTAAACTATACGCCGATACAGGCCGCGCTGCTCATCGTTCCGCAGCCACTGGCCGCAATGAGCCTGAAGATGACTGTACCGCACATTCTGGCGTATTTCGGATATCGCCGCGTGTTGATCTGGAACACAGCATTTATGGGCGTCCTTATCATGCTGTTCGCAACCATCGGGCCGGACACGCCGGTCTGGCTGATCCTGCTGCAGGCATTTCTGTTTGGTTTCAGTTCATCGCTGCAATACAGCAGCATGAATACCCTGGTGTATGCCGACGTCAAGGATAGCGACGCCAGCATGGCAAGCGCCATATCAAGCACGATGCAGCAAATGTCGATGAGCTTTGGCGTTGCCGCGGCTTCGTTGGCAGCAGCACTGTTCATCCCCGATCACACCGGCAGCGCTGCTTCTCAGATGATCCATGGCATCCACCTGGCGTTCATTGCACTCGGTACACTGACAGTCATCTCGGCACTGGTCTTCAGCGAGCTGAGGAGCGATGACGGTGCTGATGTGAGTCACCGGAAGAAAATTGTTCCGGTAGGCCAACTCGGTGCATGAATTTAATTTTAATCAGATTGTGACTTCAGTCATGTGACTTTGTGACGGAGGTGACGATGCTTTGGCGGCCATTACCGATAGATTCTGACTATGAAATGACGGAATCCTTCCGCCATTGTTTGTTCCCGGAGGACAAATAAAATGTCGATCTCATTCAAAAAGTCAATGCTGGCGGTAACCATTGTATCGTCCCTAACTGCTGGCTTTTCTGGCATTGCTGCAGCCGCACCCAAAGACCATAGTCCGACAGCGCCAATCACAGGCGTCGCTTCAACCCCCGGCAACCCGTTTTGGCTGGTTGCAGGCGGGCATGACGGAGGAGGCCGTGATCGTGGTGGTCGTGATCATGGTGGCTGGGGCTATCTCGGGTTCCCGTATTTCATGTCTGGTTATGGATATGACGGGATGTATCAAGCATCGCCAACGGTGTGTGAAAACCTGGCCTGGCGCCTTGAACGCAAGCACGTTCCATATTGGAAAGAACAGGCTATTCTAGCCAAGCGTGGTTGCGCCTAAATACTCTGTACCAAGGTTATGGGACTCACAGAAGTTTCCGAATGCCCTGACTTCGTAGAGTGCGCCGGATAGTTCCGGCGCACTTTTTGGCATTCAGGTTCCCGATGTGAATCGTCAGCCTTTCCACAATCTCGCAGGCTGTGTGATTTGGTTTTCTCAGTGCGCAGGAATGCTTTGTGAGACACCACGTTGCGGGCGGTCAATCAAGAGTATGATGGGAAGCATCAGGAAGGCCGCGTAACCGGATAAAATGAACACATCCTGAAACGCCAGCATTGCGGCCTGTTGGGCAACCAGTGCCGCGATTTGTTCTGCCGCCTGCACTGAACCCGGAAGGAGCTGCAACTGTTGCACATAGGTGCGGGCGGCTCGGTTGAATGGCGTAATACCCGCTGCCAGCGCGTTCCAGTGAAACTGCGACCGTTCCGCATATTGCCAGCCAACAATTGCAATGCCAACTGAAGAGCCAAGCGAGCGCATTACGCCATAGATGCCGCTCGCCTCATCTTGTTTGCGGTTATCAATATGCTGGAATGCCAAGGTAGACATGGGGACAAAGAACAGTCCCATTCCCAGGCCAGAAATGACACCTGGCCAGGCAAGATCCCAGAAACCGGCATTGAGGTTGAGCCATCCGAGCATCATGTTGCCCAAACCCGTCATTGTCAGGCCAATTGCGACCAGCAATCGCTGGTCAAAACGGCGCACCAACACCGCGCCTGTAACCACCATTGAAAATCCGGCAGCAAGACCCCTTGGCATGAACAGGTAACCCGCATCAAGCACGGGGTAATTGAGAAGACCCTGTACGAAAAGTGGCAGCATGGCGATTGCGCCGTACATCGCAAGGCCAAACCCAATCATGGCGATATTGGCACTGGCGAAACTCCGGTCACGCAAAAGGCCGAAGTCGACGATGTTGCCCGGAAAGTTCCAGCCCCGAATGAGAAAGACCACCGCCGACGCGAAACTTAAAATGGCTGCAACTTGAATGCCATGGTCGGAAAACCAGTCCCGGCTTTGGCCCTGGTCAAGCACAAACTGCAGCATGCCCACGGCTGTGACCATCAAGGCAAGGCCCACCCAATCCACTTTTATCCGCTGGGTTTCATCCCGCTTGAGTTCGCCGGAAATCATCATGAGGGCAAAGGCAGCCACGGGCAAATTGACGTAGAACACGGCGCGCCACGAAAAGTACTCGGTCAGGATTGCCCCGATTGTCGGGCCCAATATTGGCGCCACAACCACGCCCAGCCCGAACAGGGCCATTGCCTGGCCCCGCTTTTCGATCGGGAAAGCGTCAAAGAGAATGGACTGCGACAACGGGATGAGAAAGGCGCCGAAGAGACCTTGCCCGATGCGACAGATGACCATCATCTCGATGCTTTGTGACATGCCGCAGAGAGCCGAGAACGTTGCAAAGCCCAGAATGGCAGTGGTGATTAACCGCCTCCGGCCAAAACGCCTGGAGAAAAAACCCGTGAGCGGCATGACCACAACCGATGAAACGATGTAACTTGTCAGAATCCAGGTCGTTTGGTCGCTGGCAATGCCAAAGGCCGCCTGCATGTGTGGCAATGCCACGTTGACGATTGTGGAATCCAGCACCTCAAGGACGGCTGTCAAAACAACCGCGAGAATCAGTGTCCACCGTGCCGACTGCGCGGCGGGCAAAACCGGTACACTGTCAGCTGGAGCGCTGGCCACTGGTGTTCTCGTTTCCTGTGGGCTTGGTGGTATCAACGACGACCGTGACACTGGCCCCAACGCGCAACTGCCGGGCAGGGTCAGCCGGTGACTTGTCAATCTTCACGCGGACGGTGAAACGCTGCGTAATTTTCACCCAGTTGCCGGTCGCGTTCTGGGGAGGCAGCAACGAAAAAGCCGCACCAGAGCCTGGGCCGATACTGACTACGCTCCCTTTGAGATCAGTACCGGGATACATGTCAACCGAGACATAGGCCTTCAGACCCGGCCGAATGTTCTGCAAGTCAGTTTCCTTGAAGTTGGCATCAATCCACCAGCCGCCATCTTCCACCAGGGAAAACAACGGCAGGAATTCCGTAATGGCCTGGCCTGGGCGCAGTGTCAGGTTTGCAATCCAGCCGTCAGCCGGCGCTGTCACGGTGGCATATGACAGATTAATTTCAGCCTGGTTCACCGCCGCCATGGCCACCAGCACACCAGCGTTTTCGGGCGTTGATTTTCCGGCCTGGGATTTGGCCGACGCCAAATTTGCAATTGCCGCATTATACTGTGCGGCAGCCTCGTCGCGCTGTGACCTTGCAAGGTCCATCGCGGAGCCGGACACATATCCTGCCTTAAAGAGTTTTTCGTTTCTGCTGAATTCAACTTCCGCATCAGTCAGCGCGGCGTGGGTCTGCGCCCCTGTGGCTTCTGCCGAGGCGACCGTGTCACCCGCAGATACGGCATTCTCCCTGGCTTGGGTCAATTGCGCGTTGGCAGCAACGAGCGCCTGTTTAAGGCTGACATCGTCGATGCGGAATAGGACATCGCCCTTGTTTACGCGCTGGTTGTCGATCACCATTACGTCAATGACCGAACCCGAAATCTGGGGTGTCACCGAGATTATGTTGGACTGGAGGAACGCATCATCGGTTGAGGGATAGCTGGCCTCATGCTGCCACCACCAGGCAAGGCCAACAACGATCAATGCCAACGCGAGTAAAAGCAAGACTATTCTGAGTTTTCTCATGGCAATCCTTAGTACGTTGCCAATATTGACTATCCAGACTTCTGCAAAAAAGTGACGTTAGTAATCTTTGACTATTTTTTGATACTATTCATGCCGGGGATCGGTCTCGCCGTTGAAGCGGTAACCAATGCCCGACTCTGTCAGGATGAGTCGGGATCGCTCGATCAATATTTGTCAACACGACTTAGGCGGTGACTTCCCTCATGGGTTTTTGTGACGAAGGTGATGCGCAATAACAATAGGGTTGGCATAGCTTCAGCTTAGCGGCTGACGGAAATGCGCTGCCTACCTTTGAATTCTATGGAGAATTTGAATGACAACGTCATATTCCAAAAAATCATGTTCGTTGCGGCCCTGACTTCAGTCTCGGGCTGGATGGCGCGCCCCACGAGAGCGCACAATTGCGCGCCTAAGTCACCAAGGAAGAGGAGTACCATCATGAACAGTATAATTCCATTCACGCACGGTCTCGATACTAGCAGCAAGCTTTACAAATCAAGTTCGCCAAGGAGAGTGGTTCAGTTTCCTCGCGTGTTACACCGTTTTCATGGGAGGTTTGCTTCGCGCTCGTTTCCCGACCGGGCAATCAAGGACTTTGCCGTGACTGCATTTGAATTGCGGCACTATGGCCGGTTGGCCATCGCAGCGGCAATTGTGGGTATCGTCCTTTCAGGTGAGCCGGCTAATGCAGCCCTCCAAAGCTGCGCCGGCGCCCATTTGGTTCAATCGGCAGCACAATCCTTCGCCGTTGCGTCCCAGACGCATAGTCCGGCGGCCTTCGCTCATGCAATTGCCGACTTTAGCGACACAAATGCAATTGCCCTATTTGCGCTGGGGCCCTTCCGCAGCAAGCTTCTGCCCGCCCGCCGGGAGGTGTATTTCGCCAAGGTCCAGGCCTTCATGGGCCGGTTTTTCGCCGATCATGCAGGAATCTTTGCCAATGCCAACCTGCAGATCGAAGACTGCAATGGCGGCCAGATTCGCAGCGCGGTGGGCAGCCACCAGATCGTCTGGAGAACTTCAGGGGGCCGAGTGGGAGATGTCGAGGTGGATGGCGTGTGGCTTGCCCAGGAACTGCGCTCAAGATTTGTGTCCGTGATCGACAATGGTCAGGGTGACATTGAATCGTTGTTCAAGTACTTAGAGCAGAGTAGCTAGCTCAACGCCGATGATTAAGGGTAATTTGAGGGGGCAATTTTGGGGGGAACTTTACTCAATGACCTTCTAAAGTATCTGAAAAATATGAGTTTTTTTATCACAATTAGGTGTTCCCTCGCGCTGCCAAATCTTCATCCACATTGATCCGGAAAATCCCATGCGGTTTTAAAAGTGCTGCGTTCCGAAGCACTTTAGTCCGTAAACGGACGATTTACATTTGAGCACACGTGGCCCCGCTTCAGCTTGTGTCTGGCTTCCTCGCATCCCAGGTAAGTCCATGGCATGACATTGAAATAGATGGGGTGTAGTCCTAGATGTCTAATTATTGGCTTATCACCTATGTCCTTGATGACGCCGGTTGAGCGTTGTTCCGTCCTGCTTCAGGGACAACCATTGAGTGCTGCAGACCAGCATATGGGAGGTGTTTGTAGACGCATTGCCGGGTGTAAAGAATGCCCCGGATGATAGAAACAATATCGTGTAAGCGGCAGTCAGAAGGGATGTTTTGATCATTGGCGGTCTCCAGTAATTTTTGACGGCTTGAGCGCGCGTCCAAGCATTCCAAAATGTCCAATCAAGGGCTGCCGCACATGTCACTGCATGTTGCCGCGCAAAGTTTGGAGTTGGAATTAACTCTCGGTGGAGCCATTGGAGCGAATTCCACATCCATGGTGTGCCAGAAGCGCGTGTTCCTTGAGTGATGGGAGGTGCCGTCTATCCAGTCTTGCGTCCAATGCACGGCAGGCCGCTACGGACTGAGATTCTACGTGGTATCCATTTGACATGGCCATAACCGGCGTCGGAAGTAGTTTGTCCAGTGTGTTGTAGTCAGCATGAACTGCAATGACTTGCAGCACTGAGCGTGGGGCACCGGTGTTCGGACCGACTTGCGCTGTGCGTATGACATTTCCTGTTGAATTCAGGAAATTTGGTGCAAATACGTTTGTAAACGCACCCTCATTCTGCATTGCAAATTTTACTGGCTTTGCCGCGTTATCGTAGTTTCCTGATGCTGGTGTTGCCAATTTATTGGCCAACAAGAGCGCAGTATAGGGACTCTCGAAAACACGCTCGAAATTTGGGGCAGCGTGGGCAATGCTTGCCACTCCAAAGGCGCCAACTGCAGCAATGGCAAATACCGATATCAACAATGAGACTTGGGCGGTTCTTTTGAAATTAGCTAACATTAAAGTTCTCCTTAGAATGATTTTTTACGGCGGCGATTTTGGCCGTTCGATGCGCTAAGCCTAAAAAAATCTGCCTGCTGAACCCTGTCACTTCTGTCACATATTTACGTGACTGAAGTCATTACTTTTGCAAGTGCCAATAGGCTACGGACGTAAGGCCAACAGTGGATTGGTCCAATTTATAGACTTTAACGTAATCCCGTCCTGCCAAGGGCGGCCATCCGGAGTAAACAAAACCATTATGTCCGATACCACCATATTGCTTCGATTGTTCCTTGCGCTTGCATTTGGTGGACTGATAGGTTTTGAACGGCGTTGGCAGGGACATGTAGCCGGCCCTCATACCAACGGACTCGTTGCCTTTGGAGCGGCTCTCTTTGTCCTTGCTGGACAGGGATTGGGGGGCGAAGGAGCGGCGCGTGTGTTGGCCCAGGTTGCCACAGGCGTCGGTTTTCTGGCTGGCGGGGTGATACTTCGTGAAGGATTGAAAGTGCAAGGTCTCAACACGGCAGCAACAATCTGGTGTGCTGCGGCGGCGGGCAGTTTTACGGGGCTCGGAGATCTTGGCTATGCAGCAGGTGCCACATTGCTTCTCATTCTTGGCAATAGTTTTTTTCACTGGCTCGAACATCGTTTTGATGTCATGCAGCCACGGCCCGAAGACATAGACGGCAAAGGGAGCTCGCAGTTACAGAAGAAAGAGTGAGCCAATGCCCCTCCAAAGCATTGCTGTGAAACTGTTGCGACCCACCCAGATTGCCGTGGGTCAAAGATTGGTGAAGTTGAAGCGGAAAGGCCTTCGAGGTTTTGAACGGCAGCCACAGGAACTTGTTGACTACATCATTGCCCATCCAATTCGTGTAATTCTGGGGCCATCGTCGCAGGCCTACATCATTGACCATCACCATCTGGTTGCGCGCTCTTGAAGGAAGGGTTTAAAACCGCTCCGCTTCAGGTAGAGGATGATCTGTCCCATCTCAAACCAGCTGATTTCTGGCACGAGCTTGAACGCCGTGCATTGGTTTATCCCTTCAATAAATTCGGTAAAGAAAGGGACATTTCAGATATTCCTTCCCGCCTCCTCGATATGGAAAATGACCCTTACCGAAGTCTGGCAGGTTTTGTCCGCATGGGGGGCGCTTTCAACAAAACATTGACGCCCTACGTTGAGTTCCTGTGGGCTAACTATTTCCGATCTCTTATTAAGCCAAAACTGCTGCACGTTGATTTTGCGAAGGCCCTTCGTAGGGGAACGCACTTCGCCATGGACCCTCGAGCCAGCAATTTACCCGGATTTATTGGCAGTCTCTAATTCATTAACCCTTGGCTGTTCAGAATAGTTCAATTCTGCGACCAAGATGCAATCGCGTATCCTAGAATCAATTACGGCCCAGGCTATGACTTACCAGCCAGTCGAGTCAGGTTCAGAAAGTATGATCGAAGTATCCAGCAATCACTTGCTGTTCGCGAGTTTTCCTTCGGTTGCGGAACACTTGAACGCTTCTTGGCACTTGCCGAATTCCCAATCCCGCATATTCACGGCTTTTCCAATTGAGAAGTGAGAAGGGGAGGGACTATAAGGAGCGTGTGGAGTGAACCGTTTCGTGTGCGCTATGTGTGCAGTGAAACGAGGAAAATAGGCTAAATGATCGAGAAAACAGAGATTTCTGCGCACAGATTTTGTTGTGCGCCCATGATGGATTGGATAAACAATTAAATGAAATCAATGTTTTGGAAGTAGGCGTGTGCAAATCGTGTGCGGTAGTAGATAGTAGTACGTGTGACGAGATCCCCGTTGTAGTCCTTCCAATATGAAACTTTACAAATAAGACCCGTCCATTAAGGACAAGGGCGCCGTTGCCGGGGTAGGCCAGCGATAACCCTCGGGCTGGCGCCCCGGCGACGAGGTAAAAGTGGCGCATGAATTCCTCGAACATCCGGGAACACGGTCGGAAATTCAAGCGCCAGCTTTTCGAGCTGTCGCAGGCCGGCATCTGTCACTAGTTCGGAAGGCCCGCGGCAGTGCAAAAACGTAAGGCGCTTACCAACAGCAAAGCGGTACGCGGCGAGGTCCAGGACGTTGGCGGCATTCAAGAACACGAATCCCGCGGCGCTAGATCGTCCAGAAACCCATTATTTGAAGTCGGCTGGCTGATGCTTTATAACTCGGTCTGCCGGTGTGCTTTTCAGCCGCCTTTAATGCAAATATAGGGCGATCGGCTTCCTCGTAATTGACGCAACATTCGAACCGATAACGCTCGACAACTAGAACGTAGTGCATGCGACATTTAAAATTAATCGAACTACCGGGCGGCGGAGCACCGATCACCCGCCCGGCATGGCAGCAACTACAAGGCAGCTTTTAAAGGTCCCACGAGGGTTCGGAGTTTTAAGTAGTCAATTGGCATGAATCGAGATTTCAAACTCCCTTTACTGCCGTTTTTAACACTCAAAGAGAGAGTATACTTATTCTGCCGATTTCTAACTAGCAGTTCGTGACTGCGCAGAAGCTTCTCCAGCTCTTCGAGTGTAATCTGCAGCTCGCGCTCAACGCCTGCGCTGGCAGTTGCGGAAGTACGACAAATTCCCACTACCTTTCGCTTCTGGTTCAAAAATTTCAAACCGATACCCGAAAATTTGCTGAATACCTTGACGTTGCGTTGAAATCGAAAATGTTTTGAACCACCTATCAACTCACAAAGTTTTTTCAAGACGTCCTTTCCAGTATCGGCAATTCTCGACCTCTGATCCATGTAACGCAAGAAAATGGCGTCGATCGCACGTTCGCCTTGTTTCTTCGTCCATGGGACTAGCCCAAGTGCGGGCAAACAAGAGGCAACCGCAAACACTACCGCGAATTTGTCGATAATGCGGATTAGGGAGGGAGCCGCTCGCAATTTGTACGTGTATCCGAACCGCTTTGCAGCTTTTTTTGTAGCTTTCAAGAATTCTGCGCGACGATCAACATCACTTAATATCTTGATATATTTTAAGCCAACCGCTCGTTGATTAGCGAGGCAACTATGTAGAATTTTTCTCAAAAGTTTTGATCGACCGTTGGAAGAAAGGCGGCCCGCAAAGGCTTTAGAAAAGATATCGCCGTTAACATAGTCGGTAACAGGAATGTCAATCCACCTTACCGCCAATGGTGTATCTCGTTGAGTTAGATTGATGTCTTCTGCCGTCGAATTGCTGCTAGTAGCAATGGGCGCAAGGAAGGTGGTGTTACGCTCAGTTTCTGAGTAGCGTTTCGACCGCGTCTTAGATCGCCCGGCAATCCAAGATAGCGCAAATTTTCGGCGGTACGACTTTACCTCCGACTCCATCAAACCCTCTTCGTCTATCGCAAGAAAAAGATGATTGCAGTCTACGAGAGTTTCTTCGGCACCTGTCTCGGTCAACTTAAAATTGATTAGACTTCCATGATGATCATCGTTGCCATAAATTGTGGTGGCGATCAATAGAATGGACTTACCGCTGCTCGACCCTCCGAATATATTAAAGATCGCGATTTCTGCACCGGCAGAATCCAAACCAATAAGAGGTCCTGTGAATGGCAACGACAATATGAAAATCGCAAGGTCGGAATTTTTGCACATTTTTGAGATTGCAGATTTCCACTTGTTGAGAGGATCCTTTTTAATTGCCGGGAAGCGCACTCTTCCCGTGGTCCGATTAACATGTATAACGTTTTCGCTGTTAGGACCAAAGCTGCGATCAGGGAGGACGAATTGTTTGCCGGCAATCCAACCCGCCTTCGAGGTAACTGTCAATTGAGGTGCCTTGTTGACCTTCCTTCGAAGGCGATCCAATAGCTTGGTCTTCGCCTTACTTAGACGTGGCATAATATAGCCCGAATTAAAAAGCTTCGATTTCAGAGCCGTGCCTTCAAAAACGTCGTCGAAATGAAGCGCAAAGCGCATCCGGCCGAAGTCAGTGCTAGCCTCGAACAAGGCCGAAACATTACGGGTGTGAGGGTCCAAGTATTTACCCACCACTTTAATTTCACGATTCATGATAAGTCTCCATTATGATGTATGATGTTCAATAACCAAATAAGTTTGTTTCCAGCGGCAACGACGTCGCTGGTTTCTTTATTGTGAGGTGTTGGTTAGCTAGCGCGGACCGTAGCTGTCCCGCCGATCAAGCGATCAGGTGATCAGGTGATCCTGGTGCGGAGGCACGTTGGACGATATCTTGATCACGCGATCACCCAAAAGTATGGCTCCCGCCCAGTGTGCTGCACGTCGCGGGATGAGTGAGTAGTGTTGGACTGGGAAACTACGCGCCGGCCAACTTACGCCGACACCCTATGGCGATAACTCTATCGCTGTGTGGTGTCTCCGCAAAATGTTCGATTAGCGTCGTTTGAGGCGCACCCTGCAGTCTACGGTTCGAAGTGGACCGCCGTGATGCACTATTTAAATACTCTTCGCGCTGTCGAAACTTTGCTTTGAAGATGTAGTCAGATAGCCCATTCAAATTGTAAATGGACGACCGATACAATGGTCTAGAAACCGAATGAGTAGTTTCCAGTTGTCCTCTTAAGGCGAAGAGCTCAGATTTTGAAACCCTAGGAGTTATAAACATTCCGTGAAAACACCAGGTTCGACGTGTTTCACGAATTCGACTTACATTGAATGAAATATCTATTGCACCTAACCACATTTGATTTTGAGGACTCGCAGCACGTATTAATCGTGTGATCCGATCCGCACATATGGCAATCGAAACAAGTTCGTCGGCGCCGATATCATCTGCGTTTTTCATAATAATCTCATTTTTTGGAATGCACGAGATCGCCAGTGCTGCGGCAAGGCGCATGTGGCCCTGCCTTAATTCTTTACCGGACAGAAATCGCATGCCTCAGAGCACTAATTTAAAATCACGTTATTTCGTGAGTAGGTGTAATTGGTGAGATGTTTAGGGCGCTTTTCCTGTGATCACGGGAAAAACGCCCTCAAGAGATTATGATTTGGGTTTCCGACTTCGACAGACCACGAAGTCGGATGTAGAGAAGCAATGCGAATTGTTCAGTGGGAGATAGTACCCTACGGAATTTTCTCCGCGCCGCACTCAAGATTTACGTTAGCAATTGTGAAACATGTACAAATAGCCGTCTGAGATAGGATCAATGAGGCAATTTTCGAAGGTCGCAGAGTCGAGTTGGTCGTAGGACTCACGCGCTTCCTCGAATTGATAGAAATTTGGGCCGTCGTCATGAGGTCCAAAGTGTTTGGGCGATGTTTTATGCCCGCTGATGATTACCTTTTTTCCAGTCAGGATGGCGGTTGCCGTTGCCTTGACAAGCAATGGGCTAAGCTGTTCTTCTTTCTGAAGGTGCATGTAGAAGTGAGCATCAATCGTCCAAAATCCATAATCGGTTCTTGGGTCGCTTTCATGGTCTATCCAACGCGGATCAAGTCTGAGTAGGCCAAACCAGTCACGATCATGAAGGATAGTTGCCGACAAGAGTGCCACAGCCTTGGCCTTGAAACGCTCAATGTGGCGTTTTGGTAATCCTGAAATATATAGGTAACCTGTTTTTTCAACTCTAACACATGCCAATTGAAGATTTTTATGGCGAGCGTGGAAGTCAGTTAGGCATTGTTTTAGAGCGACTTCGGATGCGTATTCGCAGACTGGGCAACCCAGTTCCATACATGGCGCGGTTGGGGTGCATTTGGCGTGTTTGCGCCATTTCTTTTCGTGTGAGTCTGCCGCTTTTTTCTTAAAGCTTGGGTAGAATTCTTTGATGTCCAGTTTGGGCCTGAAAAGTTTCATTATAGGGCTCCAGGGAAGTTCTTTCCACCACATCGGAATTGAGTTGGTGAGAATTTTATTTTACCGGTCCGAAAAACCAGATATTTGCCAATGCAACAGTTTCACGATATCTCATGATTGGTTTCACGTTATTTCGTGAGTCACAGGCAATTTTGGCTATTCTGTATTGGAGGGACTGGGAGCGAACGAATGAAATTTAAAAAGGGGGAGAAACAAGCCGCCGTAGCGGCGATTGAAGATCTACTATTTGACAGCGTTGTTCGTTTTGAAGAACAACATCGGGTCAAAAAAAGAGATAAACCCAAGCATGTCAAAAACCAGCAACCACGACGTGGGCGGAGGCGGAAACGTTACGAGGTTTTACAGCAGATGTACGAAGCCGTAATGGAGATTTCAAAATTTGCGGAGGGACCCACCGAAGATTTGCAATTAAACAACGATTTATGCGATGCCCTCAACCGCATTGTGCGAGGCGGGTTTCATAAGGTATTCAATAGGTCGGAGATAGACAGCAAGCGGCAGATGCTAAATCGGTATTCTTCGGCGTTACGGTGGGCATGGATGAATGAGATCTCAGTTGAGAATTTCAGGGATAGACTGGATGAAATAGGCGGCATTGACAAGGCGCTAAGAAAATGGCGTTCAGTCAAAGAAAACATGCTGAATCAGCTGGCTTACGAAGATTAGGTCTTTTGAGCGTTTTTGGTTCAAAATTTGAAGGCTAATGGTGCAAAATTGGGGCAGTTTCCTTTTTTATATGACCGAAGGTTGCATATTTCAGATTGTTATGTGCGAAGCCGGCTGACAGTTCATTGAAACGCATATGGAAATTATGGCAGTTTGATTTGGCGGTGAGTTGATCGGCAAGCGTTTAACTAAGCTACTTGGGAGGAAAACACCGGTTTAGATGCTCAAACTGGCCTAGTTTGGAGGTAAACCAGGCCGGAAATCGAGATTTTCTCATGGTAGTCTGCAGAAGCGGCCATTTTGGGAATTTAAGCAGTTTCATGGCGAATTGACACTTTCGCCATGCTGCAGCAACGCAATTGCCGCCGCAAAAGTGTCGTCCATCTACTTGTCCGGTCCCGGGCGCCTTTGAGGTCGCGGGGTGCGCTTTGGTACTATTGGACTATCGTAGTAGGGAAGGTAGTCTACGCGGGGTTCATAGGTGTCGTTTTTTCGGCATTGAATAATGTGCTGGGCAATTTCCTCCAGGGTTGCAAACCAAACGTTGCCAGTACCCAGCATGTGTTCAATCATCTTTTCCACACGCTTCCATCTTGAAAGGCGGCCACTCACGAAGGGATGCCAAATGCCGATCCACAGACCACCGCCTGCCTCGCGCATAGCCTCGAATTCCGACATGAAAATCTCCATCGCCCGGTCGGGTGACATGATTTGCATCACATAGTTGAGATCAATGGAATGGACATATGGAGGCCAATCATCGGTTGCCCAGTTGGTTGGCAGTTCGACCAACTCGCCCTTTTTTGTTTTCAGCAAATAGGGCACGTCATCACCCATTAGTGATGAGTCGTATAGGAAGCCTTCTTCAACGAGAAGATCAGCCGTATTATTCGAAAAATTATAGAGAGGGGAACGATTTCCGCGTGGTCTTTTTCCTGTATGTTTTACGATCGTATCGATGGATCGCTGCATCCAATATTGCTCATCAGATCTGGACAGACTGTTGGGCGCTTCGTGAATATAGCCATGAAATCCCACTTCGTGCCCATCTTTGACCATGGCATCTACGGCGGCCGGATACTGCTCAATGCACCATGCCGGGACAAAGAATGTTTGTTTTAGGCCGTAGCGTCGGTAGGCTTCGAGAATGCGCGGCACCCCCACCTGTGGCCCGTACCGCAGCATGGAGATTGTCGAAATCTTCTTAATCGAGTCGCTCGGATGCTCGATGTGGACAAGGCTATCGGCATCCATGTCAAAAGTGATTGCGCAGGCTACTCGTGCGCCGTTCGGCCAAGGAACAGGATTGACTATCATTATTTGCCCTTTCCAAGATGTTCTTTTGCAATTCAGTGGGACATTTTTTCTACGCCCCCGTTTGTACGCCAGTCAACTTCGTAGTCCGCAATATACCCATGTTTAGAAGGGCTTACTCATAATAGAATTTTCAGCTACATTACTCTCAGGGTAGACAAAAGCCGCAGTTTTTGCGGCCATTCCTGGGAGGAAATAATGAAAAAAACTACTGGAACTGCGATATTCATGGCCTTGTTGGTGACAGCGCCAGCTCCGGCATTATCCGCGGAAACCATCCGCATGTTGGCTCCCACCTGGTTGGGGTTTGCCCCCGTCCATGTCGCAAATGACTTGGGTTGCTTCAAGGAAGAGGGTCTCGAGGTCGATTACAAGTTTGAGGATGACCGGTCCAATGTGCTGGCCGCCTATGCTCGCGGCGATATCGAAGTCGATATGCGGACGGTTGGCGAGCACCAAGGGCGCCCACGGGATGAAACGACTCCTGGCGTCATTATTGGTACGATTGACGAGTCAGTTGGCGGCGATGGCGTGATTACTGATGATTCTATCAAGTCGGTGGCCGATCTGAAGGGCAAGACTGTTGCGGCCGAGCCCAACATTCCGGCACGCCTTCTGTTGCAGATGGAACTGAAAAAAGCTGGTCTTTCTCTGAGTGACCTGCAAATCAAGGATATTGCTACTGCTGACACCGGGGCAATTTTCTCGGATTCGTCGATTTCAGCCATTGCAACTTATGAACCATTCATGTCTCAGGCGGTCAAAACTTCCAACCGACCCGGCGCGCGCGTATTTTTCTCTTCCAAGGACTATCGCGGCATAATTGTAGACGTCATTACCGCCCGTAAAGACGATCTCGCTGCAAAACCTCAAAAGTACGCCAGTTTTCTCAAATGCATCTACAAGGCGGTAGACTATAGCAAGGATGAACCCGAGAAATTCGCAGAACTTGCGGCACCACATTTCGGTCTCACGCCCGGTGATGTAAAGGAGATTCTAGCAACCAGTCTGGCTTATACATCTCGCGAAGAGGCTGCGGCCTACCTCGGCAAAGCTGGTGCGCGGGGCACGTTGCACGACATCTTTGATACTGTCATGACGCTCAATATCGATAACGGCGCCGCCGACAACAAGCTCGATTCAACCCTGCAAATTGACAATTCAGTGATCAATAGCATTGCGGCACCTTAAATCCAGGCGTCGCGTATCTGCACCATGATTCGAGATCTTTTTGTTTTTAGAGGGCGTTCTTCCGTTCGCGCCGAGGTTGCGCTTGGCGTGTTGAGCGCCGGGCTTGTGCTCGTATTGTGGGAGATTGTAGCGCGTACCGAGTTTGTGGCACCCCAGTTTCTGCCATCGCCAACCCGGGTTTTGTCCGCTCTTTGGACCATGGCCACCGACCAGCATCTTCTGTGGCACGCCGGCATATCCACCTTGCGTGTTTGGGTCGCGTTTCTGATTGCAGCGGCAATGGCGATTCCCATCGGAATTTTGATGAGCAGCTACCGCGTTGTGGGGGCATCACTTGAACCGACGATTGATTTCATCAGATATTTGCCTGTCCCTGCGCTGGTACCCCTTTCAATAATTTGGTTCGGCGTGGGTGAGGAGACCAAGATTTTTCTGCTTTGGCTGGGGACGTTCTTTCAACTCGTACTACTAGTGGCAGACGACATGCGGCGCGTACCTCATGAGTATGTCGAGATTGCCTTCACCCTCGGTGCCAAACCACGCCAGGTATTGACTGATGTGGCGCTTCCTTCAATGGGTCCATCGCTTGTAGATAATTTACGAATTACGCTGGGTTGGTGCTGGACATATTTGGTGATTGCCGAAATCGTTGCGGCGGATTCAGGCTTGGGCTTTGTGATATGGTCGGCCAGGCGCTACGTCAAAACGCCTGAAGTCATGGCGGGTGTGGTCGTGATCGGCCTGATAGGCCTACTCACGGACCAAATTCTGCGGGCACTCCATCGCCGCTATTTCAGATATGTATGAGGTAGGCGACAGCTAGATGAGCGAATATCTTACATTCGATCGAGTGACCAAAATGTTCGGACATATGCCCGTCGTGTCCGAGTCCTCTTTTTCAATCTCCAAAAGCTCCCTCGTTGTTTTTCTCGGACCATCGGGGTGTGGAAAAACGACGCTGATGCGCATGGTTGGCGGCTTGGATAGGCCAACGTCAGGAACTATTCGATTGGACGGCGAAGCAATCTCGGGCCCGGACAGGAGGAGGGGAATGGTGTTCCAGTCATACTCCTCATTTCCTTGGCTGACGGTCGAAGGTAACATTGAATTCGGTATGCGTTACCGTAATGACCTATCTGAGGCTCAGCGTGCCGAAAGGGTTGTGCACTACCTCAAGTTGATCGGCTTGGAGGATTTCGCACAATCATTCCCTAACAAGATTTCGGGTGGCATGCGCCAACGGGTAGCAATCGCCCGCAGCCTAGCCGCGGGGTCCGATGTGTTGCTTATGGATGAACCTTTTGGTGCGCTAGATGCGCTGACCCGCGAGCGGTTGCAGGTAGAACTTCGACAAATCCAGGCCGAAGAGGCAAAGACGGTGATTTTCGTGACCCATGATGTTGAGGAGGCAGTTTTTTTGGCTGACCGTATCGTTCTCTTCTCGGCGCGACCCGCTCGGGTTCTCAAAGATATTGATGTAGCGAGCGTACTGGGTGCTAAGCGCTCGCTTGCTGCAAGGGAGAGCCAGGAGTTTTTCAAGCTTCGCAATGACGTCTTGCACCTTATCCGTAACGAAGTGGATATTGCGCGATGAGTAATTCATTTGTTGGCAAGACTGTGGTGATTACGGGTGCCAGCCGCGGAATTGGTTTGGGGATCGCGAAAGGATTTGCCGCTGCCGGGGCAGGATTGACGTTGATTGCAGATGATAAAGCTGTAATTGACCGCTCTTCTGAGATTGGCGCACGGGGCTTCGTTTCAGATATTACGGACGGCGATGCCATGAGCACCGCTCTTGGCAATCTCTCCCATATTGATGTTCTAATCAATAATGCTGGTTTGGAACGCCTTACGCCTATTGAGGGCGGGGAAAAAGATGTTGAATCGGTCTTTCGCCGAATTGTGGAAATCAACGTCATCGGAACGCAGATAGTGACACGGCGCGCACTGACAAAAATGTCAGCGGGTGGATGCATAATCAATACGGCTTCGATTTGGGGTAGGGTCGCCGAACCAATGTTCGGTGCCTATGTGGCCTCCAAGCATGCGGTTATCGGTTTGACTAAAACCTGGGCAAAGGAGTTGGGACCCAAAGGCATAAGGGTAAATGCTGTATGCCCTGGCTGGGTACGTACCGAAGCCTCCATGCGGTCGTTGGAGCTTATGGCCCGGCACAACAATGTGAGCGAGGATGCGCTACTTGCTGATATCGTCGGAGGCCAGGCGTTTCCTGGATTGATGGAGCCGGCTGATATGGCGGAAGCCTACATGTTTCTCGCTTCTGACGCGGCAAAGAACATCACTGGTCAATCACTGGGTGTGGATCGGGGGGAAGTGCCGTGGTGAATGAGTTACGCAATAAGCGGGTCCTTGTAACCGGCGCAGCAAATGGCATCGGAATGGCTAGCGCTATGAGGTTCCAGGAACTAGGCGCTAGGGTTGTCGGGCTCGACCTCAAAGGTTCAGAAAATCCATTTCCGATTTTGAAATGCGATCTGAATGTGGAAGCCGAAATTGTACAAGCTGTCGCGAGCGGCGCAAGTCTCCTGGGCGGTATTGACATATTGGTGAACAATGCGGGGATTATGCAGGAATCCCCAATTGACAGCATCACAAAGGACCATATTGACCGTCATTTTGCTGTGAACGTGCGGGGTACAATTTTGGTCACACGTGAAGCGCTCCGTCATCTGGGTGAGGGTAGCCGGATCATTAATATTGCCTCCGAACTAGCCTACCTGGGTCGAGCGAATGCATCAGTCTATTGTGCTACAAAGGGCGCCATCCTTGGATTGACGCGCGCATGGGCGCGTGAACTTGCCCCTCGCATCCTCGTGAATGCTGTTGCTCCAGGGCCTACGGACACTTCGCTCTTGGGATTTGAGACATTATCGAACGCGCAAAAATTGCTTGAAACGGCTCATCCCCTTGGTCGTATAGGTAAACCGGAAGAAATCGCAGCAGCTGTTATGTTTCTGGCGGGTGCCGGCGCTACCTTCTTCACGGGTCAATGCCTGGGCGCCAACGGTGGGGCTGCTATGTATTGAGGGAATCGTCATGAATGAGACCGTATTCTTGAGCGAATTGGCCTGGCCAGAAGCTGCGAAGCGAATGGCTTCCGGTGCTCCTATATTTTTACCAGTTGGTGCTACTGAGCAACATGGGCATCACATGTCTCTCAACGTTGATGTCGTGATACCCACCGCCATTGCGGAGCGTGCAGCACGGCTCGTCAACGGCCTGGTAGCCCCCACCATTCCCTATGGTAACAGATCGCAGCCTCGTTCGGGAGGAGGAAGACAGTTCCCGGGAACTCTGAATCTTAGAGCGGGAACTCTCTCGCTTGTGATCCGCGATGTATTGGTGGAACTGAACCGGCAAAAGGCAAAGAAAATTGTAGTCTTGAATGGCCATTACGAGAACATCTGGCCAATTATAGAAGGCATTGAAATGGCGCTCGATGCTATTGATCGCAAGAATTGTGAAGGCTTGAATATCGTTCGGATTGATCATTGGGAGTTGCTTAGTCCAGAAACTTTGGCGCGAGTGTTTCCCAATGGTTACCCCGGTATCGAATTGGAACATGCAAGCGTCATCGAAACTTCCATGATGCTCGCGCTTCGGCCGGAGCTGGTGGACTTATCAAAGGCACACAATGATGGGCCCGCGAAGTTTCGGCCTTATGACCGTTATCCAAAACCTCCAGTCGAAGTTCCTGCTTCAGGGGTGTTGTCGTTGACAGAGGGGTCAACCGCTGAAAAGGGCAATTGGCTGCTGGAGGATTGTCTTGAGAAGATTGTACAAATTGTGCAGGACGAATTTTCCGCAAATTGAAAATTTTGGCTTTTCATGGCAAAGTAACACTTTTGCCATATCGCTGAAATGGATATTTCGATCGAGTACGGATTTTTACTGATTGTTGTACAGGCAGAACGTGAGCCCAAAGCCATTGATTTTCCATGAGCGCGGCGACTGAACTTTGTTGGGGTTTTCTGTACAAGCTCGATGGACCGTGATCGGCGGTAAGCTGTAACCGCCGACCCTCCAATTCGTCGCCGCTTAGTCGCCCACTTCGGGCGTGCTAGCGAAAATCAACTCGACGTTGCCGCCTTTGGATCGCGCCGCACGCCAAGCAGCAAAGAGTGCTGCCCTATAGGGCCCAACAAATCCTCCCGCTGCCTTGCCCCTAGCGTGCAACACCTTGCCTACAGGCGATGCCCGAAGTTGTTCATTTGTACGATAGATGTAGTTCATCCGCACGCCGTCCTCGATATCAAGGATGAAAGCCATTGTGATTGACTCCCAGTCGGCGTGTAGTAGCGCCAAAGCTTGCTGCGTATCTGACGGAAACGGACGACGGCCAGCGAGGAGATCCCGCGCGAAACGTTCGGAAAAATCTCCAATCTCAGCCAGATCGCGAGCGGTCAGACCGAGAAACGAGCACATCGCCGCGTGAAGGGCATTTCGCCCTGGATTTGTTTGAGGGTAAATCATGTCTGTTCTCTCCAGAGAGGCGCGGCCCAATGCCGACTACCTAAACTCGAATATAGTTCCGAATTCGGAACTAGTCAAACTTTGTGTCGGGTAGATAGATCGGTTTCATCTAACGCTGCGTTTTTACTCTACGTGCTGATGTTGCCGAAGCTTATTCAGCCGAAGCTTATTCAAATGACACGATGATAATCTACAAAACGAATTTCGGCGTTTAGACTGATCACTTGACAGCTAGCTATCTTGTTATCTAGCTATCTACCGCCTATATTCCTAATTCTTATTTTTGGATTCGCGATGGCAAAACACTCCTCCGAAAGTTTGCAAAAGAGGCGTTCTGATGGACGCAAGTCGTTCCTCGTCTACTTGCCAAAGGAGTTAATCCGCAGATTGAAAACTGCGGCGATCAACGAAGAACGGCATGCTTATGAACTTACGGAGGAAGCAATTGAGGCTTATTTGGCACAGCAGCGTCGCTCCCTTGGTAAGACGGTAGTACCCTGACCTGCAACACTCTGTTAACCAAAGTATGGAACGAATCAACAATGGGTAAGGGGCGCGAATCGGATTTTTTCAATATACCGCATGAGACGGAGCTTCTTCTTATTGCAGGAGCGCGAGATTCAGCCCGAGTGAAGGGCTTGACACACGGCTTCTACAAGTATCCCGCGCGCTTCAGTCCGGCTTTTGCTCGCAGCGCAATCATGGCGTTTACTCAGCCAGGCGATACATGTCTTGATCCTCATGTAGGTGGAGGCACCAGCCTCGTCGAGGCGCTTTCACTTGGCCGCCACGCGATCGGAATCGACGTGAGCACTCTTGCGGAATTCGTATCGAGAACGAAAACAACGCTTCTATCGGACAAGGCGCTGCTTATACACACCTAAGTTGTTATGGCTTGTCGCCCAGTAGTAGGGTTGGCTCCTTCGGGGACGCCCACGGATAGCTTCTCGCGCTGCAAGAATTGCGTCGTCAAAGTCACTCACTTCACCAGTTTCTTGACCCAGAGTTATCAGTGCAGCGCAAAGACTGTTTTGCGCATTAAAATAGACACTTTCTGTTTCGTCGTCGTTCAATTCCTCGGCTGCAATTTTACACATTGACACACCGGACTCTAATAGCTGCGTTTTGCCGCCAAGCTCAAATGCTCTAATTCTAGCTATGCCGAGGTCCATGTGAATACACGCAAGGATGCTTTTTGGGTTATTGCAAAGGAGTGCCTTTTCGAAGATTTCAATTGCTACCTCTAAATCCCCAATAGACCCGTCGCGCTCGCCTATGCATCGAACCGTCCGCCCTTTAATGTACAGCACTTTTCCCAAAATTTGTGAGTTGTTCTCATCCACTAATTTCTCAGCTTGTGTGCAGTAATGACTAGCTAGGTCCCATGCACTATTACCGGGAGTTAGAATGCCCAAATGATGATAAGCTTCCGCCAAATTTGTTATTGCGATGGCTCTCACGGCATTGTCTCTTGAGTTGGCCTCGGTCTCTTGTCCAATGCAAATACTTAGTTTCAATGCAGATAGACTTCCCTCGAACTTCCCTCGTTGCAACCACTGTTCCTGGAATTGCGTCAAGAGCGCTCGCGGTGGATCAAGGCCTTTACCATTGTATAATTCCTGAAGGAGAGATATCAGTTTCAAGGCAGACTGAATATCGTCTGTAATAACCGCAAGTTCCACACATGCTCCCGCTATGGCCTTCTTCAGATCAATTGAAACCCTTCGCTTCTTTGATTTTGATGTGCTGGCAATCATTCCCTTGGTAAGTACTTGCAATGTTTCCGCTGTCATTGAATTCTCAAGAAATGAAAGTGCTAGTTGGGTAAATTCCTGCAAATCTGGTGCCTCACCGGAAAATTTGTTAAGGTCCGAGATGGCTCCTATTGCAGCTTTGATAGACATCTCGGCACCATGGATTACATCAACAGTTTTTTCGGTACCGTCTTTTGCCCATCTTGAAATGATGTCAGACATCAGTGCGGCTGGGACACCACTTTGAACTGCAGCGTTGACGCTGCCGGTCTTTGCAAGTTGAACGGCCAAAGCAATGGAACGAGGACTCTGCAAGAACGCAAGTAATTCTCGCGGGATGCCTTTTGCATTTGGTGACGTTTCCTTAATAAATGCCTTAATCAGCCCGTAAGTTTCATGATCGGCACTTGGCGGCCGACAAATGGAAATATGGTTTTCCTCTAGAAAATGTAGTCGACACCTGGCTATCCCCGGGTCCGCACTTGACAAGCTTACGACTTGGCCAACAAAGGGAATGGCGCGCGTTTCACAAAGTGCGATGTTGGCAATTCGTCGATCTGTGGCCCAATTTCGATACCAGCGATTTAGTTCGAGGAGATGTGGGCTTTCTTTAACTAACGATTCGACAGCGGTTGAAGGTCGAATGAGTATCTTAACTCGATCCAGAAGGGTTGCATGGCCAGAACCTGAATGTGGAGTTGCTATGAAAGCGACTTTGCGAACGTTTTCTAGTAGTAAGTCTGACTCTCCACTGTGGTTGAAGTTATCACTAGCAGTCCGGAGCATCTGCTTGAGCACCAAGCCTCCCATACTATGCGTGATAAACACCGTGGGGAACGTGCGAACGTTTTCATTGGAAGAGAGAAGTGTCCAAATGTTGGTAGCAATATCAACGAAATTTCTCTCATTCCGATGAAACCGAGTAAACGGAGCAGAGTAACCAACTGACCACAAATCAAATGAATCGCAATCGGCGTGCAGCCATGTAGGCCAACAGCCATATTTATCTTGTGGCGTTCTCCAAGTCCGAATAGAATCACCATTCAGACCATGAATTAGTACAATGTTTTGCGATTTCGGCCTCAGGCAGCTTGAAATTTGCTTTATGGTGATCAAAGATTTCCCCTCTGTTGGGATCATTTTCTGATTTTTCGAAGACTATGTCACCTACTAACCTACCGGAATATACTCGCCACGAAAGCCTTCGGAATCCTGCTCTAGTTTAGCTCCCTTGAAGGTCGCAGGTGACGAATTGAACGTGGGGTCTTAAGTTAGCTTTCGATCCGGCGGCTCGATGTCTTTGACCTGCCCAGTATTCTGTACCAGACGCAATAAGAGACTATTGCATGAGTGATGTCTCGTCGATAGGCGTTGGCTTTGGTGCGATGGTAAGGGGCGCAGGAGGTCGATATCCCAAGGCTGAGTGGGGGCGTTTCGTGTAGTAGTGGATGCGCCATTGCTCGATGACGGCCTGTGCTACTCTTGGCTTAGAATTAAGTGGTGCCCAGGGGCGGAATTGAACCACCGACCCGCGGATTTTCAGTTTGACTAGGACACTATCCAGATCGTTTCAATGTATTTCACTCTAAAGTACAAGGGATTGAATCGGCTATCCAATTGGATGGTTTGATCCAATAAGGTGTCACACGCCGTTTCATCCATTTCCATTCAAGCACGGCGGGTTTCGACACCCCTGGGACACCCCGGGCTATTATTTTTGGTAAACGGTCGGCATGCCTAAAGCAGAACATCCCATGGTCGCCTCCAACTCCTGTGGTAGCGCCCTGCAGATAATCCGCGCGTTGGACAAAATAATCTCGCTTGGACCCAAATCAGTTCGGACGACAGATTTTATTTTATGGTTACAATTGACGCCTACGCCTGCCAAAAATGCTCTTCGCGGGTGGTCCTTTAGATCACCCGCAGGCCTTCCACCCGGTCGGACCTGGTATTCCCTTCTAATACCTTCAAGCGAGATGGTCTGTTGGGAATAGTGCTCAATGATCAGCTGGAAATAGCTTTTCGCTTCTTCTTTTTATGAGCACGCCCCCGATCCAGGTACAGCATGGCGGGTGTCACCGCGATGCCGTGGATTAACACTGAGAGCAGGACAACGAGGCTAACGCTGACCCAGAGGGTTTCCGCATGTTCGAACTCGGCCTGTCCCAACGCGTAGGCTAAATAGTAGAACGAGCCGAGGCCGCGGATGCCGAAGAATGCTATGGCGGCTTTCTCTTCTAAAGGATGAGGGCTGCCAGCCAGGCCCACAAGACCAGCCAGGGGACGTAGAAAGAGGACAGTGGTAAGGGCGAGGAAGACTACGGGCCAAGTTAATGCCTGGAATATTGTGCCCTCAGCTATTGCCGCGCCAAAGCAAACGAGGATCACCATCATGAACAATCGTTCAATCTGTTCGGTAAAGTCGTGGAGTTCCTCGTGATAGGTGTGCCGTCGCTCAGTGGATCGCAAAGTGACTGCGGCAACAAAGACTGCCAAAAAGCCGTAGCCATGCGCGAGTTCAGTTAGACCGTAGGTGATGCAAGTTATTCCAATAGCGACGAGGCCGTCCCTAGTCTTCGACAGCCGTGTACTACGGGAGACCCTAAACGTGAGATAGCCTAGCGCCCGCCCTGAAAGCCACCCTATGGCTAATCCCGCGACCAGTTTCCAAAGGACAGCGACGGCAAGCCACTCTGCCAGCCAAGGATCGCCTGATACTTGCGACATCGCGATCGCAATTGCCAAATAAACGAAGGGAAAGCTGAGCGCATCATTGAGACCGGCTTCGGATGTCAGCGCAAATCTTACATCGTCTTCCTTCTCTGTATTGGGCGGCCCGACTTGAACGTCACTAGCAAGGACGGGATCTGTCGGCGCCAGGGCCGCCCCAAGGAGGATGGCAGGGGCCAGTCCCAACCCCAGCATCCCCCAGCCAAAGAGCGCGATACCCGCGATCGTCAGTGGCATGGATATGGCTAGAAGGCGCCACGTTACCATCCACCCCCGCCGGCTGAGGGGCCTATCAAGCTTCAAGCCGGCGCCCATTAGGGAGACAAGGACTGCGAACTCCGTCAGTCTCTCGGTGATGAGCCGGTTCTCCAGCGGGTTTGCTGCAACCACGTAGGACAGCGGGGAAAGCGCCAGAAGCGTACCAAGCGCAACGCAGGCTATTGGAAGCGACAATGGCAGCGGCTTCAGCACCAGAGGAAGCCAAGCAGTGACTAATATGATCCCGCCAAAGACCGCAAGGAGAACTGCGTAAGTGTTCACACGATTAAGATCCCATCGACCATTTTGATGATTTCTAGCCTCTTCACCGCGAGCGGTAAGGCTATCCATTTGCCTTTATTACTTAAGCGGACCAGGCCAGTAAAAAGCCCGGCATCGCCGGGCTTCCGTTTTTGCTATTTCAACTGGGCATAGTATTCATCATTCTGCGTCCGGAAATTCTCATTCGTCCACCAGTCCGCGGTGCCCCGCTCCAGTTGTGGGGCGGCCCTCAGCTGTTCGGATGTCACGGGTATGAAGACATATTTGTCGGGTGAAACTCTCAGGGCAGCAATGGGTACTGCCGCTTGATTTTCCCCGAGGCCTAGAAAGCCGCCGTAAGACACCAAAGCATAGGAAGGCTTGTTATCCGGCGATACGATAACGTCTTCTATTTCACCAATAGAGTCGTTGTCCTTCCCATAGACATCGGCCCCGATGAGGTCCGCGGCACTCATAGGATTCTTCTGTTCTGCAAAGGGCACCGAGGAAGTCCGGCGCTGATCCATGGTCATTGACCCGGGATCGGTTGACGTGGCGGGCGTGGTAGAACCAGTGATCTGAGGATCTGATTTATCCGTGGCGGGAGCAGCAGGTTGTTCAGTAGAAGCGGCCTGATTATTTGCTGTAGTCTGCTGTTCGGTAGAAGCTGGTTGCTGGGTCGATGCAGAAGTCTGACTGTCCGTAGCTGGCTGCTGCGTAGATGCGGAAGTCTGGTTGTCCTTAGCTGGCTGTTGGATAGAGGCTGAAGTCTGGCTGTCACCAGTTGGCTGGGTAGATGCCGACGTTTGACTGTCAGCAGCAGGCTGCTGCTGAGTATCGGCAGCGGCTTGCCCTCCCGTTGATGGAGAGTCCTGACTAGGCTGTTCCTGTAAAGCGCCCGTTTGACTGGAAACCATGGACTTTTTGCGCATGTCCAGGGAAGCCTTGGGATTGCGAAGCAGATCGCTCATTGTGGAAACTACTTGCTGGCAGGCTACGTCCTTCCCGTAGCGCTGAAGAATAGTGGCCGCGCTGCGGAGCGAACGTACGTCGCGGCGAACTTCCCCGAAATCACCGCTAGAAATGCCCTCTACTTTGGAAAGCTCCTGTTCCGTTTTCTCGTCCGTGATCGTGCAAGCGGCATAAGACAGACTGGGTGCCGCCAATAAAAGACTGGTTGCTGAGATTAAAAGGAAATGGCGCATATTGATTCTCCTTGATTGCTTGGGCGTATTGCCCACACGCGCCTAACACCGGCGGCGAACCATTGTTCCAACCGGTCCCAAATATTCGAATATTCATTACTCCAGGGAGATTAGGAAACTGTTATATAGCGCATATGCTTTGCATTTGAGGGTTTTGTTCCATCTGAAGAAATATATATCTCCGCTATCTCACGGATTTGGAACTTGAGTACGTCCTTAGGGTTAGGTCGCTAAGAGGAATTTTTCCTCGGTAGCAATAAACATTTAAGGAGACCACAATGACTATCAAATTTCGTTACTCACCTTAGGGGCCGTGATTGGGTTTGGCGCCATTTCATTTGCCGCGGTAGAAGCCTCTGCAGGTGCTCTCCCACTATCCCCTGCATCGGGACAGGTTACTGTCAATGATGGTGTTATTCAGGTGGCCGAACGTAGAGGGGATAATCGTATGCGCTCAAATTGGGAAGAGCGGCGGGACGGCCGTCGTTGTTCGCGCCGCGAAGGTAATTGCCGCCATTTCCACGATGGTTACTACTATGCCACTCCATGGTGGACTTTGCCCCTAATCGTAGGCGGAGCCATCGGCCATGATTATGACAATGGATATGGTTATGGCAATGGCCGGCTGTCCTGCGGTGAGGCGCGCGCGAGAGTACGCAGCAGTGGATTCCGTAATGTTTCCACCATTGAATGCAACGGCCGCACATATACGTTTGAAGCGACGCGCCGAGGCCGAGATGTCACAATTTATGTGAACTCCCGCACGGGCGCCGTCTGGCGCGGTTAATCCCTAAGATATGAGACCTTCTGCGAGACCATTACTTTGCAGAAGGTCTCATTTTTGGATAAGTTTTAAAATGGAACTCTCGCCTCATCCCCGCTCTCAAATTGATCTGACTTTTTTCCGCTACACCGGTCTCATCCTCGTGTGTTTGACTTTGGTATCCGGGGGGCTCTTGATCTTTAGCACGATCAAGGAGAGTGGGACATCCAGCTTGCACAAAGTACAAGAACCCAAGCACAGGTTCAGATCGTCCCATCTTCGATCTTATCTCATAATGAGAGAATTGAATCATTCCCAATTGCATTAGAGCAATTGGGCCGTGACCCAATAGACCCCTTTTGCTGTAGCGAGTGCCGGGTTACGCTACCACTTTGGACTGGGGGGCGCATTCCGCGTGCGCAAACTCCATCCCTATATAGGTTCATTGCTTACCAAAGTGGAACTATTCACAACACCTCATGTTACTTCGCGAGAAGGAGCGATGGCGCTACTTCGGTGATTAGAATGAAACTAGTCAATAGTTCACCCTGAGCATCAAATCTGTAAACAGTAAACCTACAAGGAGCCGAAATGACTAACTTTGGAAATAATGACCCTCTGGGCAGCAATAACGATCGTAATCGAAATACAACCACCAGTGATGAAACGACGACCCCTGGATATAACGACGCTAACCGAAACAACAATCGCAATCGCGCAAATAATCCCTCCACCTCTAAATCTTCTATGATGATCCCTTTAGCTATTGCCGCAGCTGTAATTATCGGGGCTCTTCTTTGGCTGTCCAGCGATCGGGGCCAAGATAACCCGCAGGTTTCGCAGACAGCTGAACAAGGAAACGATGCCTCGTCGTCAACCGGAAACGCCTCCCCACCTGCTCCCGTAACCCCTGCGCCCACCGCTCCTGCTACTAATCCGTAAGGATTTCCGAAAATGGGTTGCTGGCACTCGGCTTGATGGGAATGCCCCGTATCGCATGTGCAATACGGGGCATAATATTGTTGTGGCTATTGTGGAACAGTCTCACAGTTTTCAAGGTACCGACTTTTTGTCCTTTTTAGCGGCTCCATTGGGAGCTACAGGGGTGAGGAGAGGGACGGCATTTTGAAATGAGTGCAACACTGTTCCTGCTTATCTCTTAAGTACGTAATCGCACAAACGCTTACGTCATAACGAAATATTCAGAACTATTTTGCGGGGACCGTATTATTGAGTGGGTGGAGCCACAATGCTCAACGCTTGGAGTCGCGACCCCGGAATTAGTTGCCCTGTGCCATGCATACATGGCAGGTCAGGAACGGCCCAAAACAGGCCCCACCGACAGGCGCTGACACTCGCGAACGCAATCGTAGCGGACTTCGTACGCACCCTCTCTGAATCAGCAGTAATTAAAGCGGCCTTTGTTCAGTGAGCGAATCTTATGCATGAAAGTTCGATACACGAGCGGATCTGGCAATTTAAATTGTCTGACGAGATCTTTGAAGACCCAACCCTCTTTTTTGATAAACGAGCTAAGGAAATGGCGGCTGCATTTAACTACCGGCTTGTGGGAACCTGTGACGTTAAGGTACAGCCTAGCCTAAACTCTTGTTTGGTCACCGGTAAAGCACTCATAGAAGGTACGACTATTCCCCGTAAAGGCGGACGGTTGCCAGCGAAGCCCAAGGTGAGACAATAATTGCACCGCACACAACTGTCCCGTAATGGTGACGGGAGAGCTAAACGACAAGCGCTGGGATTCCATGGCAGCGCCCTCTTTTCCTTAGATTGTCATCTGCTTTGCCGGCATCGAACCTTCGAGGTGGTAATGCGAGGCTTCAAGACATTTTAATAGATCGCCAGTGCGGTCCACCAGGGGTTTTCGTAATAGTAGCCTCGGTAATAAAAGCGGCATACTCCTGCTTTGAAGTTGCAGCGCTTTCCCACGCCCATTAAACTAACGAAAATCTTATCCTTCTCGTTCTCGACGGTTCGCACAGCGCGGTCCATGGCGGCATGGACACTTTGGTGGTAGTTGCCGCAATTGCTGCCGAACCGACACCGCTCCTAAATCCGGCTTGGAACCAAATGGGCTTCTCCACCTTTCTGTCAAATGCTGAAGCTGTGAGTGTACGTGTGGGAGGCAGGAAAAATGCTGAAACTCGCGTCATACTTTGGTTAATTGTCGGAATTAGCACCAATGTATGCAGAATCAGCACCATGCAACATCGGTGGCTTGAGATGGGTGCTCCGACTTTCTAAGGGTGGTTCATCGCACAGTAACACTTAGACAATTCCCACAACCACTGCTCAAAGCGGGCCAAACATCCTTGCTACAGGTCGCCCATCGTTGCCGACCCTTCTGTGGAACCATACTGGCAGATTCCCCGTTGGTTAACGCCTGCACTTATCGAGTAACAATGGGTATTAAGGAGTTTTTCGGTGGAACATCACCATTGCCGTCGCTGGCTGCTCATCGGTAGCCTGTTACTTGTTGCCACATCCTCGGTTGCCACCGCCCAAGACGTTTTAGATTATCTGGACCCTTGGGCCCCAAATGATTCCGGTTCTCAATATGATGTTGACGAGGATACTGACTTGGATAACGACGTAGTTCCTCAGGAGGATAATGAGGATAAGCCGGAGTCGGATAACGACGTTCCTACAGGTGATATTGCCGTCGTTCCTCAGGATGATCAGGGCTTGAATGATGAACAATCTTTTGATCCCGCACTGTTATCGCCGCCCGAATCCAAAATTGACTACCCCGTCGAACCAGTCAATCCAGCTCTGATCGATAGCGTCTACCACCGACAAGAGGTCGTTTTTAACGGCAACGAGGAACCGGGCACCGTTGTGGTCGATCCAAAAGCGCACTTTCTATATTACGTGTTAAGAGATGGACAGGCGATGCGCTATGGCGTTGGCGTCGGGCGGGCCGGTTTCGCGTGGTCTGGGGCCGCGGAAATCAGAATGAAACGCCGTTGGCCACGCTGGGTACCGCCCAAAGAAATGGTAGACAGGGATGAACGCGCTAGCAAATGGGCTAACGGCCAACCGGGCGGTCCAAAAAACCCATTAGGTGCGCGTGCCTTGTATTTGTTCTCGGGAGGCAAAGATACGCTTTACCGTATTCATGGCACGAACGATCCAAAGAGTATCGGAAAATCAGTCTCGTCCGGCTGCGTGCGTATGCTGAATGAGGATATCGCCGACCTTTTCGACAAGGTGAAAATAGGAACAAAGGTTATAGTGCAAACTTCTTGAAGTTGGTGACCAAGCGTTTTAGCGTGGACCCCCCTGAGTCCTGCCTAGAATCTTTTGCCAAAGCAGGCCGTCGTCGATAAGGCGAAGGCGAAATCTAGGAACATTTGTACCGGAAAACGGCTGACCTAGATTTCCATCTCACCCCACTGTACGGATGGGACAGGCTCTTTTAGGTGGTAGCCTTCAAACTGTAAGTCATGGACCACACAACAATCCCCCACAAATTCGCTTGAGCAAAATTGATGGGTTTGAATGGCAGGAGACCATTGAACTGCCGTGGCTGCTCTAGAAAAAAGACCCGGTTTGAAACTCGCTGGCCTGTATCAGCCGGAGATTACTGAGGCAGTGGATGCGTAAATGAGTGTTTTCCTCAGCTCCCTGGCTTTAGGGCCCCGCTGGGGGCGTGGTCGCAGCGATCGGCGGCACTGTAATATCCCTTGAGATTTTTAATACAGATTTCGTCATTGGGATGGAACCAATACTTTGACGGGCAATTAGGACTGATCGTGAATTGGAGTTGTTAGTTATATGAAGAAACATGACTGTCCGTCCCAAGTTCCAGCCATTAATCGTTTTCGGCCGAGGGGATTTAATAGCTATTGGCCGGAAAGCTCGTCCGTTTTGATGGGGCCCTCTGAAGTATCGGACCGCGCCGCAGATCACGACAGGCGCCAGCCATGAAGGCTCATGCGAAAAAGGCTGAGCGAATCTCCAAAACCGATGAGGTCTTCCCAACCCCGTCTCATACAATCCTGACGGACCTTTCACTTAACTCCTTTGAACAGGATAATAGATTTGGTTCAAGCGTTCTACACTTTGCCATAAAGCCCACCCCCAACGCTGACGAAAACCAGCTGATTTCAGCTGCCACTGTCATAGCTATGCCAATGGCCCAGCGCTCTGACCTTGAATCACCTAACGAGGGTTGGGTTAGTGACAATCCGACGCACAAAATCTACGATGCGAAATTTAGAGAATTTATAAATATTCTAGAGGAGTTTGATGGTGAGGTTCAGGAGGCTCTGCAGGGACTTAGGACCCATTGCGCACAGCTTTCAGTGGCCACCGATCAAATCAGGAACTCCACTTTGTTGGCGAGAGAAGACAATCTCGGTGAATTTCGGCGATTGCAAGAAGCCATCCACCAATCCGCTAACCTTCAGCAGGAAATCCTTTCTGACATGTTTATGGCAATAGATTCAAAAATTGGAGAGATCACCGCACACTTATCTGCTCAGACTCATGAACTCGTGAAAAAGGTAGATTCGGATCGGCGAGAAGCTGTGGCCAATTTGCAACAAGAGATGAAAGCCATGGAGACGCGGTCCCTTTGCTGCATTAAAGACTTGTCGGACACTCTCGAGAGTCGGATGTCCAAGTACGAACAAAAATCTAGTAATGACATTGATAGCCTGCGTAAGATTTTCGCAGATGGTCTTTCGCGCCTATCCCCGCGTGAAGTTTAGTTTGGCCGAAGGCTCCTAGGCGCTGCGATACATTCCTTTTCTAGGAGGAGCCCCGAAGCTCGCGGAACATCGCATTTTGAGCATTGGGTCATACATGGCGCGGGCCACGCCTGGTCTAGAGGAAATTCCGCAGGGAGCTATACGGATTCGAGCGGTCCTAACGCTTGAAAGTGCTGCGTTGCTTTGTTGAACCCCCCGTAATCCTCAATTAACGAAAGAATGTTTCTCGGCCGAAATAGTGTTGACGCAGCTTAGTTCGTTCTTCGTAATCGCATGCCTGAGCGTTCGCCAAAACTACACGAGCGAGTATGGCAATTCAGAATGCCCGATACAGTAAAAGATTCGACGGCCTATTTTGAAGAACGCGCTAGGGACGCGATTAGAGAAGGCTCACATGGAACCGTGCAAACGGGCGCGGGGTCCCTTTTTCAACTCTGGAGCAGTATCCTTTTTGGTATCCTCCTTGAACTTTTCCGGAAAAGCTTCCGGCAGTTTTTTAGGAGTTTCGACAGGGTCACTTTTTTTACTTTTTGGCATTGGTTCGTTCCTTTACTACTGAATCGCCAGCGGCTGGACTAACAGTGCGGTTGCCTCGCGAACACAAACAGCTCCGTCGTCAAAACAACGGAGCTGTCCGTTAGATTGAGGCCGGTGGGGACTAAATAACCATCAATCAGAACCCGAAGGGTTAGCCACGGTGCCCCATCAATCGGAATTGGAAAGATTGGTTCCGAAAAAATGGGAAATAGTTTTGCCCGCCATTGTTCCCCTCGGTTGAAGGAACTATTCACCTAACACAAGATTCTCCCAATGCAATTTAGTGGGAACCTATGGGGTGCGGCAACCCAATTAACTGTACAAAAATCTGCATCGTACTATTGCAGTGTTGATCGCTGGAAGCGCATGTGGCTGATGGGGTTGTGCCGATCCTATGGGCACACCTCAGATCTGGCAATGCTGATGGTTCCCTTGTGAGCACCAGCTCTAAGGCAATAACCCACTTATGTACGCTTTCGTGCTAACGCCGCTAGTGGCGAATCAATCTGAAACCATGGCATCGCTGGGTGAGAGGAAATGCTCAATGACTGATACACCTCAAACCGTTTTGTGGCAGGCTACGGTCACTAAGGCGGTTGCCTCAATGGAGCAGCGAACCGGCCTACAACTGGCGAATCTATCGCCACATGAAATTACGAAGGTCGTGAGGCGTTGGGTCAAAGCAAAACAGGACGGAACGCTCAGCGACGTATTTCCCACCCAGGAACCATCTCCGTAACGTGCTGCCCGCTCACTTTTGTGTGATGTCAGTAAGCAACCATCGGTAGGAACCTTCTCTCTCCAGTACGATTTCGTACTTATCAGGCGTGCCGTCAACAAACTGGTATAAGGTCACCAAATGAAGCCAAAAATCCTCATAGTTGAAGATTGCGTCCTTTTGGCCATGGATCTCGCTGAACTCGTCCAACGGGATTTGGAGGCGGAAGCTGTGATGGCGATGAACATCAAGGACGCACTGCGGGCGGCCAACGATAATGTTACCCTAGCTTTCCTCGACATTGAGCTTCCTGACGGCGAAAGCTACCCCATTGCAAGAACATTGATGACGATGGGCGTGCCCTTTATTTTTATCTCAGCCAATGAAAGCGCGTCCTTGCCTGATGATCTAACGGAAGTCCCCTTTCTGCCCAAGCCGGTCGTTCCGAGCCGTTTAATTGGACTGGCCAAAGCCTTAGTGGAATCGTGAACAACGATGGACATCGAAGTTAGGAATGGAAGGCCTGCACCAAATGAACCAACGGGGAGCCTTGGCATCTGGGACGTTGACCGCCTGCGATTTGCTACAGACGCGGCCGGCGTCGCCCTGTGGTCCTGGAACGTCGATACGGATAAGATTACGTTAGATGACCGGGGATTCGACCTTTGGGGGATACCGCGGGCCCCAAACGTGACTTTCGAGGAATTGTCGGCCCGGATCCACCCTGCGGATCTGGACAAGGTGCGGGCCGCCTTTGCAGCGACCCGGGAACATTTAGGTGCCTATGAAACGGATTTTCGTATCCTGCTGGGCGAGGAAGTTCGGTGGATTTCGGCTCGTGGCAGGGGCGACGACCAAGGCATGATTGGGCGATTAATGTATGGAATCTTTATTGATGTCAGCGTGCGTCGCCATGCCGAAGAGGCTCGTGAAGTTATAACGGGCGAGATGCATCACCGTATAAAGAACCTCTTTTCACTCTCGTCCGCGCTTGCAGGGATTGCCTCACGTTCGACAACCACGAAAGAAGAGATGGCCCGCGATTTGATGCGGCGATTGATGGCGCTGTCAGAAGCACACGAATTAATCCGACCGGACTCAACAATGCAATCAGCCGCGAGGGAACTCAGCGAGCTATTGACTGTGCTTCTGAAGCCATATCTTGACGATGACGTCAGTAAAAATCGCGTAACGATTTCAGTCCCGCGAATGCTGGTTGGCGAACATTCGGCCACGGCTGTTGCCTTGGTCGTGCATGAGCTGGCGACAAATTCGATGAAATATGGCGCACTCTCAGTGCCAACGGGCAATCTGGCCATATCGGGTCTCGATCAGGGCGAAGACGTGGAGATCAATTGGTTGGAGTATGGTGGTCCGACCGTTATTTCTCCGCCACATGTGGCTGGATTCGGCAGCCGGCTTGTTACATCAAGCGTGGAAGGTCAATTGGGCGGAACAATTACGGTGGATTGGGCGCCGCAAGGGATTGCTGCGAAGCTCAAACTTAATAAAGTTCGGCTCGGCGCCTGAAACTATGTCAGCCTAACTTGGTCTTCAGTGCTGGCCTTCAAGCCGGGATAAGCCTCGCATATTCCTTCTCTGCCACGCTGTAGGAGCCTCCCGCGATCTCCTCTAAAATCGAGCGATCCAGGATAATGACACGGTTTCGCAAAGCTTTAATCGCATAAATTCCTTCCAAGGAAGCGAGCGCGTCAGTAACGCCAGCACGCCGCACGTCGATCATCTTGGACAGAAACTCATGGGTCATTGGAAATTCCCGGGCGTCGGCTCGGTCCTGACACATTAGGAACCAGCGGGCAACCCGCTGCTGGATCGTATTGTGCGCATTAGAAATGGCTGCTTGCGTGACCTGGACGGAAAACACATGGGCGAACTGCAAAAGCAACTTATGGAAGGAACGGCTCAGTTCTATGGCTTCCAGGAGTTTGGTACTGCTCATGCGCAAAGCGCGGCCTGGTGCCTGGACAATAATCCTTGATGAAGCTTTTTCGGCGAAGAGAATAATGGGAATCCCCACAAATCCTTCCCGGCCAATTAGGCCTGTTTCCACCCTAGTTCCTTGAGCATTCTCGGCAATCACGGAGCAAATGCCTCCAAGGGGGAAGTAGGCAAAATCAATGGACTGATGAGTTTGGTAGAGCTCTTTTTGGAGTATCATTTCAAAGTTTTCAAGCCAGGGGCTTACCAAGGCTGCATCGGCCCTCGATAATGTGGCAAGTAACATGTTACCTGCGAGCGCTTTTGTATCGTCCAGCATCGAATCCGACCGTGTGTAAGGGCGAAAGTCTTGATGCTCTCAGTCGTTTGAGCCCATTAATCGACAAACGATAAGATAACAATGACTTGCAATCGGTATAGTTCCACCACGTCGGTGCAATAACTGACCAGCGGAGCAAAACTGGGTGGACGCCCAAAGAGTACGGAACCGCACGGGGCCTTTTGGAGGCCCTAAATGGTGCTATGCAAGCGGCTCAAATTTGAAGTTTGGTGAGGCGCGTATGCTTGCTACGTTTTATCCATCTTTTTTTGGCCCCGTTGAAACCCCAACCTATAGCGCCAAGGATTTGGAGCGGATGCGACGGGTTTTCAGGCGTTTATGCGATGAATACCCCGAGAAAACTAGGTCTGTAGAGCAAAGGGACATGCTAGCCAGCGCAATTATGAGCCGCTATCATCCTAGCTTAAGCGAAAGAGACTTAGTCCGCGTCGCCCTTACCACTTCCCATTGATCATAAAATCGCCAGCACTTGGTTCGCAAAGCGAGTGTTGGCTGGCGCATGCGTACCTTGCGACGATTGTACGGCTCTCAGCCTCCACATTCACTATTCCGGCTTCTGCAATAGCAGGAAAGGTTAGCACTGGCTGCGGACCTAAAGGTTAGCCCCTAGTGCTTTAAAACTCAGCCCATCAATTCGCAATTATAAAAACCCGCCACCTTTCGGCGGCGGGTAAGTTGAGAGCCATGCAAGGCCAAGCATTGGGAGGCAATGCCGCGTGTCCAACGGGCCCAACTCTTAAAAGTTCCTCGCACCTATAAGTACGCAACCGCACGAGCGTTTTGCAAATCTAAATTGGTGCTAGTGCATATCATTGGATTCGATGAGGTCTGAAAGCTGTTTGCGGAGAGATTTTCCCTGCATCTGCACTAAGTCATAGCCCTCGGATTTCAGCTTTTTAGTGAGATACTCAACGCTGCGGCAATCGCCTGAACGCGCAAGATCGAAAGCTCTTTCGAGAGTTGTTTGGCGGTAATCCATGGCCATTTAATCTTCAGCGGTGTTACTAAGTTCCAAGAATTGTTGGTGCGCAACCGTACCAATGCGAGTCAAAGGCAGATTTTGGGTCAGGTACAACCACGCGCTAATCATGCGTGTGCCTTTAGTCATTTCAAAAGGCATAAGCCCCGCGCCAGTCGGCGCATACGACAGCGTACGTAGGCACATTGTCAAATTTTAACCGTGCAAAACAAGGAACAATTGCAGTCCGTCGCCATTGCAAGGGGAACGCGCTTAAACTCGCGTGTTGTTGGTTGCATCACACCCGATCAGCAGCGGAGCCCCGCTTCCTCGACAGAAGGGGCTCCTAACTGAGTGAAAGGGAAATGTTGTGCTTATTAATGGACACGCAAAAGGTGAGGATGCACTTATCAGACGGCTCGGAATGGCCGTCGCCGGAAGGTGGGGAGCAATTCCCCCTTTTGCCCAAGACGAAATATTAGAGGAAGCATGTGAAATTGAAACTTGGCCGGTAGGAGAAGATGTCCGCGAGGCTCTTGAAATATTTCTAAATAAGGATGTTCAAGATCGGTCACCGTTGGAATGAATAGCATCGTTCTAGATATGGAAAAAAAACCCTTAAATTCTCCAACCTGGCAGAAAGAAAAAATCGCTGAATTTCGTGCCCGGGCGTTAGCGTCCAAGGAAGGGGCCCAAGCAGATCCACTAAAAGCTTCAAGCTGGTTAGAAGTAGCCGAAGAGTGGACGCGAATGGCCGATGACTTAGAACGAAAACTAGGTAAAACAAACTTGGATTTAGAAGCGGAATCTACGGAGTAATTTGGTGTGAAACATGGCCGCTGAGCAGTACTTTATTCTTCAGGATAACAATGAATGGAAGATTAGATTCAATGACATGAAGTATGGCCCCTACGATACACAGCAAGACGCGATTGAGGCCGCAATAGACGCAGCCTACGCCATGGGGGAAATCGGGATCGACGTTGCGGTTATGGTTGAAGACACCGACAAAAAACTCAGGACGAGATGGTCTTACGCGGACGACTATTATTCATCAGGACGCTGAAACTCGAAACGGCTATGGAGACAAAAAGCGCCTACAAAAATAGCACCCCAGTCAACCTAACGCTGGGTAATTCAGCATTCAAGGAACTTGCCTGGGGTAACTATCAATCATCTGATATTACGCCATTTAGGGTGATGACTTACCTCAGTCCTAAGAAAGGAAATAGGACTACGACTACGAGGCCAACGAGGTAAATTATTCCGTTCATTTTGTTCTCCTGTGTGAATTTGTAGTATGGCGGAGTATCGAAGTGGACTGGCAGCTCGATGGCATTTTCCATTGCATCACTGTGCATACTGCTATGGGCGAACGGCACCCTTTTTCAGTTTTCAGCCAGTTGGCAACTGGTGGTCAACACGGTGACGACCATTGCTACCTTGATGAAATTATTCGGGTGGAAAACAGCTTGATTGAATTGGAGGACTGCTCTCAGGAGGAACTAGACCAGATCAAGGACGAGCATCGCGGTAAAAGCCCGAAGCGGAAATCCCGTCACAAAACCATCACCGTGGGGATCGTTGAAAAAACCGTAAAGGTTAAAGGAACTAAAGGGCGAGCCACAAAGTGAATCGGCTTCGGAAGAGAATTGTTCTTTTCCCCCAAACTCATGGAGTTCCATAATGGCCGAGAAAACCTTGCAAGACCTGTTTCACGACACCCTCAAGGACATTTACTACGCCGAGAAGAAAATCCTCATCGCTTTGCCTAAGATGGCCAACGCTGCCCAGAGTGAAGAGCTCAAGGCCGCTTTTGTTAAGCATCGCGGCGAAACCGAGGTTCAAATTGAACGCCTCGTAGACGTCTTCGGCATCATCGAAGAAAAGCCTCAGGGCAAGACCTGCCCTGGGATCAATGGCATCCTTGAAGAGGGTACTGAAATCATGGATGAGTTCAATGGTTCGGTAGCCCTGGACGCCGCACTCATTGCCGCTGCCCAAGCTGTCGAACACTACGAAATTACCCGCTACGGCGCCCTCTGTACTTGGGCACAAACCCTGGAGCTGGAGGATGCAGCAGCTCTCCTTAAAGAAACCCTGGCCGAGGAAGAAAAGACCGACGAGGACCTTTCTGCTTTAGCTGAATCTTCGGCCAACCAGGAAGCCCTAATGGCTGCAGAATAATAGAAACTAGGGGCGGCCGTGATGGTCGCCCCATATTCCTGGGAGTAATTCCTATGACTGAACAACGCTATGACGCAACCCTAGACCCCCGCACGGGAAGGCCCAACACTGCCCCCATTCCTACCGATCCCACGCTCAAGCAGGATGCCGCAACACGGGTCTTACGGAGGGCGTACTAGGCCAGGATCAGGGGGCGGACGAAGTAAGAATGGGGCCCACTAGAATAAGTACTTTTCCTAGCACGCGATTACCGCGCATTGTCATTTTCCCCAATGCTAGGTACTTGCTCCCTTGGCATGTCTGGCGCCAGGGGGACTGCCCGCAGAGGCCGTTGAAGAGTGAGAACAACGGCCGATAACATAGCTTTTTTCGTCCTGTGTTCGCGGATCAGGGCCATCGCATGTGACGCATCCCTGGATCCTTTTGGATCTATCATACTCATCTGCTCCTATCCCTTCAACATTTAGGCTCTGTAAAGGCACCAACTTTTACTAAGGGTCAGAGGTTCCAATAGGGGAGCGGATGTTTTTGTGCTTTTCTACCCGAACAGGCCGGAAGCAGGCTGATGCTCAAGTTGCACGCCGGTCGTGGGTCGGGCGGGAAAGCCTGAAGCTGCTATTGACGCTGGGCCTCTGTGAAATGCATAATAAAATCTGTTGCCAGCTGAGACCGGCACCCGCTTATCGGCTCACGGATTCGTGGCAGGTGCGGTAGGAGCAGTTTCCCGTCGACGACGAGGTGCCGTTCCCCTGTTCGCCTGTCTGCGAAACTTGCGAGTTAGTCATGCGAAAGCAAAGACGTCTGGCACTGATCACGATTCGATAGGTGAAATTGAAGATGTTATCGTTTCGCGCGACAATAAGCCGTCGTACGCCCTCATTACTTATGGGGGGTTCTTGGGCCTCGGGAAAAATCAGGCGGCGGTTCCGGTTGCTGCATTGCGAGTTTCACCGGACAAGTATGTGTTTGTTCCGATGACGGAAGAGCAGCTTAAAGCCGCCCCCACTCTCGAACGGAACACTGCAGATTGGTGGACAAACGAGAATTTCCGAGCTCAGAATGACGAATATTATGCCAAGTTGAATTAACCAATTGGGGAAGCCCCCCACTGCTGGGCTTCTTTCACCGTAAGCTCCCCATTGAACTCTTGGAGTTAAAGGGAACAAATACCGAAGAATAGCCCTTTATCGCGTCCTGACACCTCCGCCCCCGGCAAAGCATAAAAAGGCCCTGTCACTGATGGAGACAGGGCCCTACCTCCAGACCAAGGAGGTGATGCTCCCGGTGATTAACTTCCGGAGCGCCGAGAAAACTCAGAAGGGCATGAATTTGTTCCCGCCAAAAAACAACCAGGTTGGGTTTTGGAAAGCGATACTCGGAGAACGCAAGGGCCAGCCTTGCCGCGTGATCTGCCCCGGGAGCTCAACTCGGCCCTGGTCGAGTTTGAAGATGGATTCTGCGTCGTGACCAGCCGGTATGCGCCGTGTGGCGGGCACAAGGCCCCGCCACTCGCGAGAGTGAGGAGGTCCGGGCTGTAGCGCCCTGAACACCAACGCGCCTTTCTGAGGGGTGGGTGATGATGTTCATGCCGTCAATTGGGATCTCGAGTTTTTGTTTCAATAGCGAATGATCCATAATGCGGGAAGGGACCAAGGATGATTTAGACCAAAAAATCCCCGCAGCTTTCCAGCCAGCGGGGTGAAGTTTGGGGGCCATTCGGGCCCAGGCATGGGGAAATGCCGCGGGTGCAACCTTCCCGTTTTCAAAAGGTTCCATACTCCGCCAGCAACGTACGAAACCGTACCGGAACTATCTGATGAAGAGCTTGTTTTTTATGCGCGCTATAAACGCGCGTTGCTGTAGGGCGAACCAGCGACTGGGATCTCCGCTCTCAAAGTGGAAAAATATGGAAGGCTCAAAACTCCTGACCCAGCGAAGTCTCCGCACCCCCAAGCTGAGAGGGATTAAGGGCGGCGAATGGTTGAAATTGTTCAAGGATTCGGCCCTGGCGTGGAGCGAGGACAGTGCGTCCAGCATGGGTGCGGCAATAGCTTATTACACCATATTTTCGATTGCGCCCCTGTTGATCATCACCATGGCCATCGCGGGCTTTTTCTTTGGGGCTGAGGCCGCCCAGGGCCAAATCTATGGCCAAGCCCAGAGCCTTTTAGGATCAGAGGGAGCAACAGCGTTGCAGGGTATGGTACAAAGCGCCAGTAAGCCGGCCGAAGGAATTTTCGCGACCCTAGTTAGCGTTTTGCTCATGCTGATGGGCGCCTCGGGCGTTTTTGCCGAACTACAGGGAGCGATGGACCGTATCTGGCGAGCTCCAGCTGAGGAAAAACAGTCCGGAATTTGGTATCTTCTTCGCCGCCGCATTTTCACCTTCGGGTTGCTATTGGCAATTGCCTTTCTACTCTTGGTCTCGCTTACTGTAAGTGCCTTTATTTCGACTATCCAGTCACTTTGGAGCCCTGGAAATGCCAGCCTTGAAGTAGTTTGGCAGGCTATCAACTTTGTCGTGAGCTTCCTAATCATAACCGGGCTGTTCGCAGTTATTTACAAACTGTTGCCCCGCGTTTCCGTGGCGTGGCGGGATGTGCTCGTGGGCTCGGTGATAACCGCCCTGCTTTTCACGATCGGTAAGTTCCTTATTGGTCTTTACATTGGCAAAGCGGGCGTCACTTCGGGATTTGGAGCTGCCGGGGCGGTCATTGCAATGGTGCTGTGGGTCTACTACTCCGCACAAATTTTCTTACTTGGAGCGGAGTTCACCTGGCTCTTTGCCCAAAGGTTCGGTTCGCTCAAAGGTTCTGGCGTGGCAAAACTCAAAAATGCAGAAGGAATCGCCCAAATGCCCAACGATACTATAGAGCCCAATAGATGGCGCTCAAAGACCACACTAAATGAACTTTTCAAGAAGCTTTTGCAGGACGGCAAGGGTTGGCTCGAGGCGGAACTCAAATTGGCAAAAGCTGAAGCCAGTCATCGCCTGCGTAATTATGCCATCGCCGCAGGCCTTGGGTTTGTGGGGTTCTTAATTCTTGTTGGGACTTTGGTAGTGCTAGCTCAAGCCTGTGTGGCCCTGATAACGCCCTTTGTGGGTGGACCTGCGATTGCTGGACTCGCAGTGGCTTTAGTCTTGCTGATAGTTGTAGTGATTTTGGCACTCGTGGCGAAACACTTACTCGTTAGACAGTTGCCTCCTATGTCTTCCGTTATAGGTCGCCTTAGGAAAACAGCTAATAAAACTGCGCACCGGACGTAAGCCCGACAGTTTCGTCATCCCTAGCCGAGAAACCTGGAACATTCTCGTTGGCTTCAACTTAATCAGCGTTCAGAGGAGTATTCTGTGGCAGTAAACTGGAAAGAAGACGATCGAGACACGTTAGTGTTGTTTCTAGAAATCATTCTCGAAAGCTTTCATGAAGGGAAAATATTAAGAGCTCAAGCAATAGTTAGAATAACTGAAGCGTTCTATCAGGCCGCTTTGTCAAGCCGTTCAATTACTGCATATATGCAGTCGGTAATCCAAGAGCAACAAAGCTTTTAACGACAGCGTCGAAACTGGTCCCATTGATTGGATAGTGAATGAAAGTGGAAGGGAGCTGTCTTTGTGGAATCGTGACGTATCAAGCAGACGTCGACGAATATTCCGTCACCATTTGTAACTGCACTGATTGTCAGACTCATTCGGGATCTGCCTTTCGTGTGACAGTACCGACGGAAGAAAATAGTTTTCAGTTGCTTTCGGGCGAACCAAAAGTTTTTGTGAAGATTGCGCAAAGCGGAAACAGGCGAGCGTTGGCGTTTTGTCCAGTATGCGGAACACCCATTTACTCCAAATCAGCGGACGGCCAGGCGGGGCTAATTGGCCTTCGCGTGGGACCACTTCGGCAACGCGGATCGCTGGTACCATCGACCCAAATCTGGGGTAGGTCTGCTCAAAGCTGGACGGATAAAATTAGTGAGATCCCCAAATTTGATTCTGAATAATTTCTTCGAAAATTGCCTATCTGGATATGTTAAATAGGTGGTTGATGATTGATTGCCTGGTTATTGGAGGCGGCCCCGCCGGTCTTACTGCTGCCATTTATTTAGCACGGTACCACCTTTCGATTGTGGTCCTGGACGACAAGCGAAGTAGAGCAAACCTCATTCCGATATCCCGCAACCTCGCGGGTTTTCCCGACGGTATATCTGGCCCGGATTTCCTATCCCTTATGCGTAGACAGACTGAACTATATTCTATCCAACATTTGCGCGAGCACGTTAATTCTTTAGCAAAGAAAAATAACGAATTTGTTGCTGTCACTGAGCAGCGAGAAATCCGCGCAACGGCGGTGCTCCTAGCAACTGGTGTTGTAAACCGCCGTCCAGAAATGTTGCCTGACATTCACGACGAGGCATTGAGACGGGGAATTTTAAGGTATTGCCCAATTTGTGACGGATACGAAATAACTGATCAATCAGTAGCAGTGATTGGACACACTCAGCATGCCGTGGAAGAGGTAGAATTCATCAGAAGCTATACTGAAGATGTAATGTTGATATCACCAGATCCGGTCAAGGAACTCGGGGAATCATTGCGAAATAGGCTTTCAAAATTAGGAGTCCGTTTCTTGAAAGGACAACTCACATACAAAATTGATGGTGACCATATGGTGGTAAAAAGTCCTTCCTGGAATGAGAAATTTAGGGCCGTGTATCCTGCCCAAGGCTCTGACATACGTTCGGAATTGGGGATTGGGCTAGGAGCCAGCGTCTCCGCAGAGGGATGCTTGATAGTCGACAGTCATCAGGCAACCAATATTGAGGGTTGTTATGCAGCGGGAGATGTAGTTAAGGGCCTGGATCAAATCGCCAATGCAATTGGACAGGGAAGTGTTGCTGCTACCGCTATCAGAAACTACATCGATTCAAAAGGGACCCTTTACCGAAAATCCAGGAGAGAAAGCGGCCTGCCGGCAGATGACTTGCCACTGTAGGGAACTTTGCTTCCCGGTTTGTGTTAACGCCCAAACCAAGAACGATAGGAGCTTCCATGGCCAAACGATCCAGCAAGCGCGAACTAGTCGCCCCACGGGGCGATCAGCGTTTCATCCGCCGCGATAAGGCAGGCCGCATCAACGAAAGCGACGATGTAAGCCGCTCCCTTTCCCAAGATCGCCGAAAAAAAGCCAAAACCGAGGTAAAATCAGGCCAAGGGGATCGGGGGGACCGAAGTCAGGCCCAAGCCTCCACGCGGAAAACAGTCCGTGGTACGCGATAAAAGAACCGCAGATCTCTTTGCTACCGACGTTCTTCCGCCCGGTTTCAAGTACCAGGCCGATATTATTAGCGAGGACGAGGAACAGGTCCTCCTTCGTTCAATCAAAGATTTGCCATTCCGTCAGTTCGAATTTCAGGGTTTTACCGCTAAACGCCGCGTAGTCTCATTCGGATGGCGCTACGATTTTCAGGGAGGCGGGCTCACCAAGACGGAGGATATTCCCGACGTTCTCCATGAAGTTAGGGCACGGGCAGAACGCTTCGCAGATATCCAACCTGGGTCCCTGCAACAGGTTCTCCTCACGGAGTATAGCCGTGGCGCGGCCATTGGATGGCATAGGGATCGCTCGGTCTTTGGTGACGTGGTCGGCATTTCTCTTCTCTCCACATGTGTCTTCAGACTTCGGCTCAAAAACGGCAACCGTTGGGAACGTCGCAATCTTACCGCTGCACCTCGTTCGATATACCTTATTCGCGGACCGGCTCGGAGTGAGTGGGAGCACAGCATCCCTGCGGTTGAAAACCTTCGCTATTCAATAACATTTCGCAATGTTATCGAAAAAGATCGTTGAGGGGCCGAGTCACCAAATCCCGCATTGCAGCCTTCGGAGCCAGGTATGCTTGAAAAAAATGTAAAAGAGTTAAATCGCCCACGTATTGTGATACTCGGTGCCGGCTTTGGTGGGCTCAATGCCGCGAAAAAAATGGGCCAAATGAATGCTGATATTACTTTAGTTGATGTGAACAACTATCATCTGTTTCAGCCTTTACTCTATCAGGTTGCTACAGCTGGACTTTCACCAAACCAGGTCGCAACTCCCATCCGGCAAATACTATCACGACAACAAAATACCACGGTTATTATGGATAATGTAATCGATATTGATCTTGATAAATCAGAGGTGGTGACGACAGAGCAACGCATTGGATTTGATTTTCTGGTAGTAGCGACCGGCTCAAGGCACGCTTACTTCGGCCACGATGAATGGGAAGGTGCAGCGCCAGGACTGAAGAGAATAGAAGATGCAACCGATATTCGAAAACGACTTCTCCTGGCTTTTGAGAAAGCGGAAGCAATGGCAAATTATGACGCAAAGCCTCCCAATTTGACTTTTGTCGTTGTAGGTGGCGGGCCCACCGGCGCCGAGATGGCTGGTGCGATTGCAGAACTTGCCCGCCACACACTCGTTCGAGACTTTCGGAAAATAGTTCCTTCCTCTGCGCGGGTGGTGCTGGTTGAAGCAGGTGCCCGAATACTGCCGACATTCCCGGAACGGTTGTCAGAATCAGCGGAAAACCAATTGCAATGGTTGGGAGTCGAAGTTTTAACTAGCGATCCGGTTAACCGATGCGATCAAACCGGCGTAACCCTTAAAAGTGGCAAGGTCATTGAGGCAGTAACAGTTGTTTGGGCTGCTGGCGTTATGGCTTCGCCGGCCGCATTATGGCTGAAAGCAAATATGGATCGGGCCGGGAGGGTCATCGTTGGCTCAGATTTGAAGCTTCCCGGGCATGATAATATCTATGTCATTGGTGACACGGCATCTGCAACGGATGGTAATGGTCTTCTCGTACCAGGAGTTGCTCCCGCTGCTAAGCAAATGGGTCGGTACGTCGGAAGATCAATAATTGCAGGACTTGCCAATGAACAGTGGCCACCTTTTACTTACAAGAACTATGGGAATCTTGCCACAATTGGGCGTAAGTCAGCCGTGGCTGATTTTGGGCGCTTTCAACTTACTGGACTACTTGCGTGGCTCATTTGGGGCTTTGTCCATATTGGATTTCTAATCGGTTTTCGCAATCGGATTAGTGTAATGCTCGATTGGGTATGGTCTTACATTACCTTCGGCCGAGGAGCACGGTTGATAACGGGCATTAGGGCAGGAATGGTACATCCTAGTTCATCAGAAAACTAGCGTGTCAATGCTTCCGCAGCGTGCCCAAAAGCTTGCTATGCACAGAAATACCACTCAACAAAGATTTCCAGAGTCGTGTACATTAAATCCCGCGCGTTCCTCTCACATGGGCTATGAGATTTTCAATGAAGGTATTAACCTCGCCGGGCTCCATCTCCGAGTCATCCAGGGTCATACCCTCCGCAACTACATCGGATTTCGATTTTTCAGCCAACCTTGCGGCCATGAACCGAAGCGCTGCACGACCCAAGACTCCATAAAGGTTGTACTTTAAATGGCTCGATACCAGGTTACCGGCGCGTCCTGCTTTTCCGCCCAAGCGCGCCATTGTAAAAAATGGTGTTTGCACTCTCGCGCAGCGGCCTCAAGGCTTTCTGCTTCCCCTTTGAGGAGTTGATTCGATGGGAAGGAGGGGCCGGTCAATATCCATACCCAAAACGTCCGCTCATACCGGCTTTTCAGTTGCATGATCTGTCCAGCAGTAAGCCCACCGATTTGCATGACATACTTGTCGGGTGTGTCGGGACATGTAGGGCAGCAAGTGAGTGCCTTGCCTACAAGGTGTTTTGGATCGATTGTGTCTTTCGCGAACATTGTCAGCAATCGTCCAAGGGTCCGAAAGGAAAATTCTTACCAATTTTCATCAGGTAACTCCCGAATTAGCCAGCCCCGAATAACTTGGTAGGGGTGACCAGCGCATTTAAACTTGTATTTGGCCATTATTTGGCGAACGAAATTTAGCCGTTCCTCCGTAGATTCCCGTTTTGCAATGGGAAGGGATCGAAACTCCTTGGTATTGCTTGCCTTGCTTCATCTTGCGTCATTTGATCCCATCTCGCTCTTCAGGGGTTTGTTGGAGGCGCCGCAGGTGCGGGCGTGGCGGTTTTTACCGGAGGATTTTCCTGACCTGTCGAGGCGGTGTTATCTGTCGTGCTCGTCTGCGAGACTTGATAGTTTGTGGTTCCCCAGTCGTTAAACACCCATATCAGCGCCCCAATTACCAGGGCGAGAACAGCAATAATTATTGCCGTGTACTTGGCGGAGTTAGCATTGGCACTACCAGTATTGCGATTGCCTCCGGTGGGGTCAAGATTTTCAAAGTTGGTCATTTCGTCTCCTTGAGTTCAGATTACTTAACGTCACTACAAAATGCTGGCGCCCATTCCGACCACGGAAGTGAGAGGCCTAGCCAGTTGATCAAGCAAAACATCTGCATTCTGCTCTTCGGCCAAGGACATCTGCAGCAAACGGCTGACTTCCGGATTCCGCAGCACATACGACAGATTGCGGAGGGTCGTATAACTGGCAATTTCATAATTCTCGATTTTATGCGCCGCGCCTATAAGCGATAGATCGGAAACAAAGCCGTCCGCCTTTTTGCCGCTGGCAATTACTTCATCGCCCTCTTCAATCAAGCCCATCATACCTTTACAGGGCTTGGGTTTTGGTGCAACACCGAGAACCTCAAATATGGCTGTAAGCCTCTCAACCTGCTCTTCCGTTTCAAGAAGGTGAGCTGTAAATGCCTCCTGAAGTTGGACTGACCGCGCTGCCTTGGCCATCTTAGGCAAGGCTTTGAGGAGCTGTTTTTCCGCATGCAGCATGTCCTGGAGCTGCTCTATAAAAATTTCTTCGATGTCGTCGCTCTCTGATGGAGATGTGGTTTCAGCTGCGAGCGTCTTGCCGTTACCATTTCCATTGGCGCTGCCGTTACCGTTGGCCGTAAAAGCGGGAGCTTCAACCATCTCCCAATCTTCACCCTCATTCCAGGGTCCGCGACTGTCCATTTCCCCATGATCACCGACACCCGTTGAGTCATTGAAGTATTGGTTCACCAGCCCGGGCGTGGGCGCAATCTTTCCGACTGAAAACCGCGGTTTTTCCAAGCTGTCCAGAGCTGCAGCAAACACCTTCATATGGGTGATTTCACGAGTCATGAGAAACTGCAGGGCGTCTTTGGTGCCGGGATCGTCACAAAAATTGATCAACCTTTCATAGACAATCTTGGCTCGGGCCTCCGCAGCTATATTGCTGCGCAGATCCACATCGAGCTCGCCGGTTATCTTGAGATAATCGGCTGTCCAGGCGGAACCCATCGAGTTGTAGAGATTAACACCCCCGCCGCCGGCGATTGCTATTAAAGGATCAGCCTCGGCCGCTTCCCGGTCAAATTTCATTGGGGCAAGATGCAGCCGCGCGAGGCTTCCCACGATTTCAAGATGGCTGAGCTCCTCGGTCCCGATGTCCATCAGCATGTCTTTCCGGGCGCCGTCATTACAATTTAGTCCCTGAACTGAATACTGCATTGCAGCAGCAAGCTCGCCATTGGCACCACCAAACTGTTCTAAGAGCATATTGCCGAAGCGCGGATCAGGGTTGTCCACCCGGACGGTGTACATGAGCTTTTTAACATGATGATACATTTGGATCTCCTTCTCTAGGTCTCCGGAGAACCTGTGGGGTAAGGAATGGTTCCGGCCCAAATCGATGAGATGACGATTTTTTTCTGTAGGAACTAATTTGAAGCCTTCCAACACAGTATTTGGTCCGATCCCGTACCTTTTTAGCCCATCGTTTGCATATTTTCAGGCGCAGCCGGCTAAGAGCAATAAGCCGTTAAAGATGCTTTTCCAGAAGGTCGGAACGCAACGTGGAACAGTTTCCGCAGGAGTGTTGGTGCTGCCCCGCGACAGGCGGTGCCGCTTGTAGACCTCACTGCAACCAGCTAGCCCGTTGTCGCGAGGCGGAGGTCACATTGATGATCAACAAACAAAGTGCCGTTCCATCAGCGTGGACATAAATTTTCATATGGAGGGAACTCAGGTCGGGCACGATTTTTTTATGGAGAAGAAATTGCCGGGAAATTAAGTGCCATGGCCGAAGTAATGGGTGAGTCTTATTCCCACAGCAGGAAGGAATGTACCTGGCAGTTCAGAATTGACGAAAAAAAAGCTCCCAGCTCGCTTGAAGGATATTGCCATGAGCGGAATTGGCCCCTCGCTAATAGCCTGGAAGGTATTACCTTCGCCGCTGCCAAATGAAGAGTACTTGGTCCTGCCAGAGGAGAAAATATAGAGTAAGCAGCCGTGAGGCAACGACGTCTGGTGAGTTGAGGCCCTTATGCTCGCGCCATATGTGACGGGCGGACATTTGCGGCCGTGTTGCGATCAATCGGTATTTGTTCATTAATTTTACGGAAGGTTGCCAAGGCCTGACCCACGACTTGATCCATATTGTAATATTGGTAAGTAGCAAGTCGCCCTGCGAACCAGACATCTTTCCGAGCGATGACCAGCTTTTCATATTTTTTGTAAAGTGCTTGGTTTTCTGCGCGTGGGACCGGATAGTAGGGGTCTCCCTCGTCGGTGGGATACTCGTAAGTAATGCTCGTCTTAGCGTGAAGTTGTCCTGTTAGGTGTTTGTACTCGGTGATGCGGGTGTAATCTTCGGTTTGCGGATAGTTTACGACAGCCACTGGCTGAAACCATTCCTGATCAATCGTCTGATGGTCAAAACGCAGCGACCGATAGGGCAATTTGCCGAAACAAAAATCAAAATACTCGTCAATTGGACCGGTGAAAATTAGTCTCTTGTACCGCACCTGATCCCGGATCTGGGAAAAGTCAGTTTCCAATTCCACGCTGATGTTGGGATTATCTAGCATTTTTTTGAACATTTCAGTGTAGCCTAATAAAGGCATTTGCTGAAAAGTGTCACCAAAATAACGGTCGTCGGTATTCGTACGGACGGGAACCCTTGCGGTAACGCTTTTATCGAGTTCTGATGGATCAACCCCCCATTGCTTGCGGGTGTAGCCCCGGAAGAACTTTTCGTAGAGGTCACGCCCAACTTTGTTCACCACAACATCTTCGGAAGACCGTATATCCTGTACTGTTTCTGCGCGGTTAGCAAAAAATTGCTCCACCGCTACGTCGGAGCACAGGGAAAGGCCATATACTTTATTGACAGTGTCACGATTTATCGGAATGGGCACCAATTGACCATCAACGCGCGCTAAAACGCGATGCTCATAAGGCCGCCATTGAGTAAATTGTGACAAATACTCAACAATAGCTTCCGAATTCGTATGAAAAATGTGAGGCCCATACCGATGAATCAAAATTCCTACTGCGTTATGCGTATCAAAGGCATTTCCACCAATATGGGGCCTCCTGTCGATTAGCAAGACTCTATCATTCCTCTGGCTGGCTAACCGTTCGGCAAGAACGGAACCCGCAAAACCAGCGCCTACAACCAGCCAATCAAACATGACGAGCAACTGCCATTGGGGAAAGTTGATTTCCCGCGCCGTCTCTTTTTACCGTATCGGGCCTTAGAACCTTCCCAAGGTGGCTATTCATGTCGGCGAACGTTGTTGACCACGACATCGTTTTCAACTTTTGGTCCACGCGCTCCCTCCAGACTTTTCTGGCTTTTGTAGTAAGAGCGGTATCGATTTTAGAGGCAACGTCCGGTATCCCGTGGGCAATTTCCACTAACCCCTGATGGCCCCACTGTCTCACCACGTCGCGTATGGGCGTGGAAACTACGGGAAGCCCTGCAGCCAAGAACTCTGGCGTTTTGGTGGGACTGATATACTTGGTGGATTCATTGAGGGCAAAGGGCATGAATCCGACATCCCAATGAGCAAGGTAACTTGGCAGTTCCGTGTAATGCTTTTGACCCAGCCAATGGATGTTTTTGAGTTTCGGAAGAGTGGCGGGGTCGATTTTTACTACCGGGCCAAGCATCACAAAATGTAGGTCCGGTCGGGATCTGGCCAATCCGAGCAGCAATTCGGTGTCCAATCGCTCGTCAATCACCCCAAAATAACCAACTCTCGGCCTAGGAATGTCTTTTTGATTCAGAGGATCCACCAAGGAACTGTTACGGGCTTTGCCAAAATGAGAAACATCTATGCTGCTGGGAAAGGGATAAATGTTGTTGTGAAGTCGTCGCTTAGCTTCATAAAGGCTGTGGCCCCCGGTAAAGACCACATCAGCTTTTTGCAATAATTCGTGTTCCAATTTGCCAATATTGGTGGGAGCGCCTTTAAAAGCGGAAAGCTCATCCATGCAGTCATACACGATCGCGTCGAACGGTATCTGTTTGCTGAACGGAAGGGCCATTGGAGTATAGTACCAGGCGATGCGGGTAACTGCCTCTGACGAAATTACCAGCATATTGAGCAGGACTCGCTGCATGATTATGACTTCATTCGGAGCTAAACCAGTCGGAAGAATCGGAGTAGCTATCGTCACACCCTCGGGAGTTTCCTCGATTTGCATGTGAGCCTGGCAATGAGGAACATAGTGGGGCTCTTCGACAAAAATAACGGAATAAGCCTTGCTGGCTTGAGTTAAAAGATGCTGCGGTCTCTGCCACACAAATTGCCAACGCAAGTGAGAAAAACAGATCAACTGAATTTTCTTGTCAAACGAAGGCAAAGTCTGGACAGGCATCAAATTCTCAAGAAAAGTCATATTTTCTCTCCTACAAGCTTAAAATTTACTGCGGTTGGGACCGAGTGGATATGCGCTTAAGAATTATGAATATAAAAGGTTCCTACGCATGGAAAAAAAGCTAACTCCGTGCATTGATATGGCCGAATAGCAAGGGAAACGACCGATGGATGAGATGGCAAGCCAGTTTATGTTCGCGACTGGAATTGAAAACAGCATTCCTACCATTCAAAATGGAAGGACCCGGGTGGACGAAATGGAAAAATGTTCCCACTACCAGTATTGGGAAAAAGATTTTTCCTTGGTGCAGGAGCTGGGAATTAAATTTCTGCGGTACGGACCACCCCTACACAGGACATTTTTAGGCCCGGATCGATATGACTGGGAATTTGCCGACATAACTTTCGCAAAGTTACGAAGCTTGGGTGTTATTCCAATAGTCGATCTCTGCCATTTCGGCGTGCCAGACTGGCTGGGGGATTTCCAAAATCCTGATTTTCCTGCACTTTTTGCCCATTATTGCTCAGTCTTTGCAGAAAGATTTCCATGGGTTCAACTCTACACCCCAGTCAACGAGATGTTTATTTGCGCTACTTTTTCGGCCGCTTATGGCTGGTGGAACGAGCAGCTATCCTCGGACTACGCATTTGTGACGGCTTTAAAGCATGTAGTAAAAGCCAATGTGCTAGCAATGCACGCAATTTTAGACCACCGACCTGACGCAATATTTATTCAGAGCGAATCTTCCGAGTATTTTCATGCGGAGAATCCCCGAGCGATCAGGTCCGCAGAATGGATGAACTCGCGAAGGTTCTTGTCACTTGATCTCAATTACGGCCGCAAGGTCAATTCTGATGTGTATGAATATTTGTTGGACAGCGGTATGTCCCGGGAGGACTATCAGTTTTTCATGAATAATAACCTAAAACACCACTGTATATTGGGAAACGATTACTACATTACGAATGAACACCGCGTTTTAGAAAACGGTATGACGTGTGCCGCGGGAGAGATTTTTGGCTATAACGAAATTACCCGCCAGTATTACGACCGATATCGCCTCCCGGTCATGCATACGGAAACTAATCTGAAAGAGGGGGTGGCAGGGGACGAGGCAGTGAATTGGCTGTGGAAGCAGTTCGCAAACGTCCTTCGGGTGCGCAACTCTGGAGTTCCTACGGTCGGCTTCACCTGGTACTCCCTTACTGACCAAGTGGACTGGGACTCAGCCCTTCGCGAAAACAATGGAAACGTGAACCCCTTAGGTCTCTTTGACTTGAACCGCAACATCCGCAAGGTCGGCGAGGCCTATAAAAAGCTTATCCACGATTGGCGAGACGTTTTGCCGGTCCAAAGTGAATGTTTGGCCGTGCCGCTCGTCCCCCCTTCCCAGTATAGCGAGCCATGGGCGCAACATCGGCGGGAAGCCATGCGCGGACATCGCAGTCGCAGTCTCATTGCGCAAATTCACACCCCACAAAGGGGCGCGCATTGAGTTCCCTGTTCCGAAGTTTTTTTCAAGGAGGATTTGAATGCTCCACCCATCGGCGGAAAGACGGGGTACGCCTGGATGTGATCCATGCCACTAGTCATGACGTGTTAGCTGGCGAGGACTACAAATTGTTGGCTACGCTCAACATCCGAACCGTTCGTGACGGTTTGCGTTGGCATCTTATTGAGCAAAACCCGGGGAAATATGATTGGTCCAGTTTTTTACCGATGTTGCGTGCCGCCCGCAAGACTAATACCCAGATTGTCTGGGATCTTTTCCATTATGGGTGGCCGGATTGGATAGATATTTGGAGTGCGGAATTTATCGAGCGATATGCTGCTTTTGCAAAAGCCGTGGCACAATTGGTGCATGACGAATCCGATGATGTTCCCTTTTACGTTCCCATAAACGAGATATCATTCACTGCCTGGGCCGGGGGCGAGTTTGCGGTGTTCAACCCGGGCGCAAGGGGCAGGGGCGACTCCTTGAAGCGTCAGCTGGTAAGAGCCGCTATTGCTGGAATTGAGGGAATTTGGAATGTAAACCCTGCTGCGCGGATTGCCCATATTGAACCAGCTATAAATGTTTTACCTGCGTCAGGTTTCAAAGAGAGCCAAATAAAAGCTTTGGAATATAATAATTCTCAGTTCGCTGCATGGGACATGCTTAGTGGTACCCTCGAGCCAGAATTGGGAGGGTCGAACCGGTATCTCGATATCCTTGGGGTAAATTATTATTGCCATAACCAGTGGATTGAAGGAAACGGGCCTATTGACTTTCGTGACCCACGCGCCAAGCCGCTTCGAAAAATTCTGACGGACAATTATGACCGGTATGGGCGCCCTCTCTTTCTAGCTGAGACGGGAATAGAAGCAGCCTTACGGCCCGAGTGGTTACGATTTATTTGTAAGGAAGTTAGAGAAGCTATATTAGACGGCTGTCCAGTAGAAGGCATATGCCTCTACCCGATACTTAACCATCCAGGATGGGATGACGACCGCCATTGTCCTAATGGTTTGATCGATTACTCCCCCGCCACTAAAGATCGCTGGTTATATGGCCCTCTTGCAGAGGAACTATCTGTTCAACAGGCATGCCTGCCTATGTGCAAATAATTTTCCCTCCATCGGAACTTCCATACCTTTTGCTTAGTTTGCACAATTCTTATGGAGTAAATCGTGACAGTTTTGGTAACGGGCGGCGCGGGCTATATCGGCAGTCACATGGTTTTGGCCCTCGTTGATGCCGGTGAAGAGGTTGTGGTGCTCGACAATCTTTCATCCGGGTTCTGGTGGGCTGTGGCCCCCCAGGCAAAACTGGTTGAAGGCGATATTGGCGATGCGGAATTTCTCGCCCGCCTGATGGCCGAACACAAGTTCGATGCAGTCGTTCATTTTGCCGGATCAATCATTGTACCGGATTCCATCAGTGATCCCTTGGGCTACTATCTTAACAATACGGTGAAATCGCGAACCTTGATGGATGCCGCCGTTAAAGCGGGCATCCCCCGCTTCATCTTTTCCTCGACCGCTGCCGTCTATGGCAATACCTCGGCTCAGCCCGTGTTCGAGACGGTGGCGCCTCAGCCAATTTCGCCCTACGGCACCTCAAAACTCATGACCGAATGGATGCTGCGCGACACCCACGCCGCCCATGATTTGAACTATGTGGCCCTGCGTTACTTCAATGTGGCGGGTGCCGATCCCAAGGGCCGCTCCGGCCAGTCAACGCCACGCGCCACCCACCTGATCAAGGTGGCCTGCCAGACGGCGCTTGGCCAGCGCCCCTCCATGGATATTTTCGGCACCGACTACGACACCCCCGATGGTACTTGCCTGCGCGACTATATTCATGTGAGCGACCTGATTGCCGCCCATATGGATGCGCTCTCCCATTTGCGCCGCGGCGGTGAAAGCGGCGTCTTCAACTGCGGCTATGGCACGGGCTATTCGGTTCTCGAAGTGATTAGCGCCGTTGAGAAGGCCCATGGCGGGCCTATCAGGGCCAATCGGGTGGCGAGGCGGGCCGGCGACCCCGCCGCGATCATTGCCGGTGCCGACCGGGTGAAGGCCATTCTGGGCTGGAAGCCCAAATACAATGATCTGGATGCCATTGTCGCTTCGGCGCTGGCCTGGGAAAATCATCTTTTGCGGAGAAACGCAACACCTAACTGAGTGAAAATAAAATATTTTTTGCCCAGCGAAGGAATTCAAATCAGAAGAAAGGCATCCCAACTGTCAAATTAGGCACCCTTGTTATTTTTTCATGGACCGAAAGATAGGAACGTTTGTTGCTGGTTTCGCGCGGAGGTCGCTGACCTTCGACGCTTCACCGCCTAACGCAAGCTACCCGGATTGGATCTAATTCAGAAATTATTCCACAGACTTGGTCGGTTTTTAGACGGCTTTGGCAAGGGCCATAAGGTCTCACAGAGCGCTCGCCTTGATGCTCATAATGCGCAGCGTTCATCGACGCCTTGAACCAATCAATCGTCATCAAAAATGGAGCGGACTGCCGGTTCAGTGGGGGTAGTCTCATGTCCGTTCGTTAAATGGCCGTGGTTCACTTTTTGGAACATCACGAGTGCATACTCCCTCTCCGGAATGCCGTAAGAACCACGCGCGATCTTTTCAAGGAGGGAGCGGTCGAGAATGGTGATTTTGCCTTCTGTAAAGGCAATGGCTTTGTTGTTTTGCAATTCAGACAAGACCGCCGCGACCCCATCTTCTTGGACCGCTAACATGACTTTCAGAAACTCGTGAGTCATTGTGAAGGTCGTAGTTTGAACCCGGTCCTCACACATCAGGAGCCAGCGAGCCAATCGCTCCGCCGGTGAATAATAAGCATTCGCCACTGCGGTCTGGACAGTCCAAATCAGTTTGCCAAGCATTTTAATGCAGAAACACTTAGTGATGCAGGACATTGCGAAATGTCATAGAGTATCTTATGGATTTATAGCGCTGGTCCTTTCTTGACGCTTCAATTAATTTTTTCTGATGCTCGCTACACGCGGCATAAATGGTGTTAATTAACTCACTCGGTATAGTACAGATTTTTACGGAATAAATTTCCGCCTGTTGAGACAGACAATCTCTATTTGCATCCCTGAAAGTTTGCAAATTATCAGCCATTGCCGGACAGCTAACCACTAGAAAAAGTGCAAAAGTGAGTGTTTGAATTTTGAAATGACCAAACATATTTTTAATCTTTCAAATGAGTTACCGAAGTTCGCTATGGGCGGGAAATCCAACTCAACTCATTCACAGCCAATACCATCACCATCTCTGTCTAAGCCATAAATATCATTGCCGACAACAGTTACCGGACCTTGAACATATTCCGGGCCATTGCCGGAACCCCCGGCGCAATCAACATCGGACGCGATAGGAACACATGCATCTTCATAGTTGGGGTCGCAGCCATCTTGCGCTTGCGATTGTGTGACAAAAAACACCGGTCCAGCACCAGCCATTAACAGCAGAGCGAGAGGCACGATTGCGCTTGAAGCACGGTATGACATTGGGTTGCCGCCCTAGTAGTCGGTCTTTGGCAATAGTCTTGAGTCATCGCTCCGTCAAATTGCGTGACTCCACATCCTCAATTTCCAATAAAAGGCTACATATCCGGAATAAAAAGAGGGTCCATATCTGTCAAAGAGCCATCTCTAAAAGTCAATAAAATAAGGGTTTTTTTGACTGTCAAAAATGTTGGTGCGGTCGAGAGGAATCTAACTCGGGGGTTCTTGAATAAGAAGCTCTTGTGACACCCAGATTGACACCCGGGCGCATAATCGCGAATTCCAATTTTCCGAATTGAACGTGACAACCGATTGATCTGGATGGGAAATGAGTGGTGCCCAGGGGCGGAATTGAACCACCGACACGCGGATTTTCAGTCCGCATGTCGAGAATACCAGTCCTCAGTTTATAGGAATAAAATCGCAAACTGTGCAGTAAAATTGTATTTGCAAAAATATACAACTGGTGGTAGAATATACGAGTGAATGGCCGCAATATGCGCGTCACACATTCAATCAAAATTGTGAGGACTGACATGAAAGGGAGACCTGCAAAGGTGCTTGGCGTCACTGCTATGCGTCAAGCCATGAGTATAGCCGGGCGCCAAAAGCTCGGCTTACGAAATAAGGCAATCATACTATTGAGTTTCAAAGCCGGTTTAAGGGCCGGCGAAATTGCCGCCCTAAGATGGGAAATGTTGCTCGACGCCACGGGTCGGGTAGGGCGTTTCATTGAGTTGCCAGCTCGTGTGGCCAAGAAAGGCAGTGGACGCCGTATTCCTATCAGCCCAGAGCTTTTGGCCGTCCTAGGGCAGCTTTTGCGAGAGCGCCACACACATGAGGGGCCGGTCATAAGGTCGTCCAGAGGCAGGCACATGACCGCCAAGGCCGTGGTGAACTGGTTCACGGCCCTATACCGAAACGCTGGCCTGGAAGGATGCTCCTCACATTCAGGGCGCCGTACGTTCGTTACAAGGGCGGCAAGGCTCATCACCAGGGCAGGAGGCTCGCTGCGCGATGTACAGCAGCTTGCAGGCCACCGTTCCATCCAAACGACCCAAGGGTATATTGAAGGCGATGCACAGGCCCAGCACCGCCTTGTACGCATGATCTAAGGCCCAATCAGGCCGTTTCAGGCTAAATCCCCTTCCACCAACATCTGGCATAAAGGAAACCGTCATGACCACGGACGATAAGTATTGCCCAAATTTTACTTCACTCTCATCAATCGATTACAAAATTTCCTTAGTCGAAAATTTGGCCCGCCATAACAAGCTCTCTGCGATAAGCGAACTGAACGATCGGCTGCGGAAGAATGGCAAAGGTGGCATGTGGCTAGCAACAGCTAGCATTTCCTCATTGCCGCCTCACGATTTGCGTCAAGTCTTGGAAGCAGTAATTGGTTTTGACGATTTCAACGCTGATAATGACCCCCACGGCGAACATGATTGTGCGACGCAAAGCGTTGGGAATTTAAAGATTATCTGGAAGATCGACTACTACGACCGCGCGCGCGAGTTTCTTTCGCCAGACCCTAGTGATCCTAAAGTCACGCTCCGCGTACTGACCGTCATGCTGGCCTCGGAATATTGAGTGTAAGCCATGGCAAAATTCCCAATATCAAAAGAACATCTGGCACTGTCCAAACCTGATGTGGACGATACTAACGCCAAACCAGCAGGCAATGATTTTCAACTGAAGCCATATCGACAGGGAGCGTTCGATGGCTTCTGCGGCGTTTACTCAGTCATCAACGCTATGAAGTTGATAGCAAAAAATGGCGACGGCTTTGGTGAAGAATTTTGTGAATTGCTCTTCAACGCCCTGATCCGCCACGCAACGCTAAAAATAGGAGCTAGGCGGCTAATTAGAAGCGGCACGCCACATCGGTTGATGCGTTCCTTTCTGCGTGGGAGTTGCGACTATGTCAGCCGAAACCGAAAATTGAAACCTTGCGTAAAAAGGCCGTTGCTGCGTGAAAGAAGGCTTTCGATTGATAGCGTCATTGACATAATGAGGCAGGAATTTGCCGCACAACGGTGTGCCTTCATTGTGGAAATCGGTGGTGTGCACAGTCACTGGACAGTCATACGAGGCATCAGCAAAGCGCAAGTTCAATTGTTCGACAGCGATGGCCTCAAAGTATTGAACATCAGTGAATTGCGCATGAGTTACGAAAAGGCTGTTCCTCGCGCCAAGCACTGGCTGGTCGCTGGCTCGATTTTCATTCTGACACGGTGCAAGCCATGACCATCAACCGGCGAAATTTCATCACATTAATGGGCGCTGCTGCAACTGCAGTGCCTACTTCACTCCCGCCTTATGCACGAGCTACAGCAGTTGCTTATCCAACAAAGAAATGGGCAATCATCACGATAGTTGACCGAGCTATTCCGAATTTGCGAATTTACGCGCAGTTTGATGTGTTTAGAAGTCATAACAAAGCACTCGGCTTGCCTTTCGACGAGCATATGTGTTTCGGCTTTACTGCAGGAGACGGGACAAGGTTCGATGCAACAGCCTGTGCTAAAATTTGCAATGGTTGGATTGCCAATATGCGGCGCCACGGCATTGAGAAAATAGCGGTGCTCGTATGGTCACGCCGCTTGGGTCTCGCGCTGATAACTCCGTTGTTGATCATCGCCGATGTCAAGGTGGTGAGACTGTCGGGCCATCCGCGGAAGTTCGTGGCGGCATTTCTTCGCGCAGCAAACAAAAAGCCAAACGGTCGGCGGCGAACACGGCTTGAATGTTGCGATGCAACTGGTGAGCATGCCTATCACTTACTGATTGACCATGGCTTCAAGCCACTGCTTCCCGATGAATTGCTTGGTCTGCGGGAGTAGGGTGGGCCGAACAAGTTCGATCGGCAACCTGTGGCAAAATGCTGTGCGTCATGGCGAATGGCCACTTTTGCCATAACTCGGATCAAGCATTTCCGCCAATACCAATGGAATTTCGAGCCGATCGGAAAACTCATCCTTGCGACCGGTTGGGTGCAAGGACTCAGGGCGAAGGTTGGTGTAGCGACGCAACATTTTCCAATCCTTGTGACCTGTCACCAAAGCAACTTTCTCAATTGACAATCCTGCCTCAAACAAACGACTAGTGGCTTCGTGACGCAAATCATGAAAGTGTAGGTCAGCGATACCCAATTCCTTGCAAGCACGCTGAAACGCTGTCCCGGCTGACTTGTGATGATGAGGAAACACGCGGTCAACGCCGCCAGTCACGATTCGTTGTTCAAGGATCACCTGCCAGGAATCGTAGCCCGAGAGATCAAGGAGCGGAATTCGCTGATGGTTACCCTCCTTTTGGCGCGGATCTTTGCGGTTCTTGATCACCACCATGCGCGTCTTTGCCTCAACATCATTCCACGTAACGGTGCAAATTTCTTCCAATCGCATGGCTGTACCAACCGCAAATCGGATCATCCGGTGCAACGGAATGAGTTGGCGAGGTTTTGTTTCGAAATAATGCACTAAACGGTCCAACTCAACCTGAGTTGGACGCCGATCCCGTTCCTGGGACTTACCAACAAGTCCAAGCCTTTGAAGTGCGACGCGAGCTAGTTTTACCTGGTCAGGAGCCACTGTTATTCCATGCACAGCAGCGGCGTGAGTTAGTAGGGTTCCGATGAAAGAAAGATCAATGGTTAGGGTGGACGGCCCGGCCCCTGCCTTCGCTCTTTTTTTCCCAAATTCGATGAGTGAAGTCCTTGTTAAATCTTCGATTCTGTAGCTGCCAATCGCAAGCTTTAGAGATTCTAAAACCGCTCTTTTGGAGCGCCCAATAGGTTTACCGACCTCCAACAAATCTTGGACATGAAGATTAATGAGGTCAGTAAACGTAGACACCGATCCTGCGCTTACTGCCTGAGGGTTTAGCCCTTTATCAATGGTGCGCTCCGCTTCGAGCCCCCAAGCCTCCGCATCGTTGCGTCGCCGAAATGTGTTGCTGATATACCTATGTTTACGCCGGACCTGTACACGCCAGTTGCCGGAAGGTAATTTGACAATGGCTGCCATGCGTGTGCACTCCAAAACAAAAACGTGTGCTTCCTGTGTGCAGGAAGAGATAGAAATAGATAGATGTGTGCAGAAATAGCTAGTAAAAAAGTGCACACAAAAGCATAATGATGGTTTGAAATATAACGGTAATGCATTGAAAAACAAGAAAAAAATATTCGCCGTTGCGCCCATGATGGATTGGACCGACCGGCATTGCCGTGTCTTCCACCGCCACTTGACCAGGCACGCGCTGCTTTATACGGAGATGGTGACGGCCCAAGCCATTCGCCATGGCGACCGCCAGCGCCTGCTGGGCTTTGATCCATTTGAGCATCCCGTGGCCCTCCAGCTCGGCGGCAGCGACGCCATTCTGCTTTCGGATGCCGCCAGGATTGGCGAGGATTACGGCTACTGCGAAATCAACCTCAACGTGGGTTGTCCCTCGGACCGGGTTCAGGAGGGACGATTTGGCGCCTGCCTCATGGCCGAACCGCAGCTTGTGGCCGACTGTGTTGCAGCGATGCGCTCGGCCGTCAAAATTCCGGTGACGGTGAAATGCCGCATTGGCATCGATGACCAGGACGAAAATGAGGGACTTGATCGCTTTGTTGAAACCGTTGCCGCAACCGGTTGTGATACTTTCATAATCCATGCCCGCAAGGCCTGGCTGAAGGGCCTCAGCCCAAAGGAAAACCGGGAAATCCCGCCGCTCAACTACACCCGCGTTCATCGACTGAAGGCAGGCTTCCCGCATCTCAGCATCATCCTGAATGGCGGGCTGTCAACACTCGAGCAGGCTGGAGATGAAATGCAAGGTCTTGACGGCGTCATGTTGGGGCGCGCCGCCTATCACACCCCATGGCTCCTTGCCGATGTTGACAGGGTATTTCTTCAAAAGGCCAATCCACTGGCGAATCGTATTGATGCCGTAACCAGCATGTTCCCCTACATTGAGGAGCAATTGCATCGGGGTGAATTCCTCTCAAAAATGGCCCGCCACATGCTTGGCCTGTTCCATGGCCAGCCCGGCGGGCGCCATTGGCGGCAGATTATCTCCGAGCAAAGCCATCTTCCCGGCGCTGGCATTGATGTTTTGCGCCGCGGGCTGGAGGCCATTGAAACCCAATCAAATCGCCTGATCGCAGCCGAATGATGATGCTGGTCTAGTGACGTGATTTTGTGATATGGCTCGAACTGGTCGGAGAGTTCGAGGGGCAATATGCGGATAAGGACAGTTGCGGCTGTTGTTTCATTGGCGTGCATCGTCGGCAGTTCCCAAGTGCGCGCCCAGTCCACCTATGGTGACGATTGTTCCGAGCTTGATGATACATCGCCTGAGATGATTACGGCCTGTGCCAAATCCTTGCTGAATCGCCAATCCCTTATCAATACCTCGACTTCAATCACCAATGTCATTCTCGACAGGTTTGACATGGGACCGAACCGGACCGAACCTGCCGGTCTTGAATTGAGTGACCCCGCTGATGTTTTGAAGCGCCTGAAGAGCAATGGGAGAATAACTATTGCGCCAACCGCCGATGTTGCGGCTCCCGCTGCCAACCCCATGTGGAATATTTGGATCGATGGAAAATACAGTTGGCTGGATGATACAGACGCTTTCACTGATCTTGACGGTTCGCTGGTAAATGGTGTTGTGGGTGCCGATTACAAAGTGACTGACCGGTTGGTGTTTGGCCTTATGGGCACTTATGAAACGTCCGATTTGGAGGGATTAAGCGTAACCCATGATACCGATGGCTGGGGCGGCGGCGCCTACTTGGGCCTGACGCTGACCGACAATTTAGTGTTGTCGGCCACTATCCTGGGAACGGATCTTGATACCGATGTAAATGGTGGCACGAGCTTTGATTCGGCACGTATTCAGGCCAGCAGCGCTTTGACTGGCTACTGGTATTCGGGCACCTGGCGTTATTCACCATCAGTGACTGTAGCCTGGTCCAACGAGTGGCAGGACTCCAGCGGTGCCTTGAATCAGACCATTGAAACAGGCATCATCTCTCCCGGCTTTCAGGTCGGCAATTCCATTTCCATTGGCGGCGCCTCAACGGTTGAGCCCTGGCTGGGCGCGCAGCTTGATTGGGTCGGGATAAACAAAACTGTTGATGACGTGACCGGCACTATTTTGGATGACCCCTATACCGATCTTCGCCTGCAAGGCGGCCTCAATTTTGCCTTTGGAGCCAATGCCCAGTTGGCTTTGACCGCCGAAGTAAGCGGGCTACTCTATGAGGATTCTGACACCTATACGGCTGGCGCCAACTTCGCGTTCCAGTTCTAGGAGGAAGCGAGGCGTCCCCGACGTCCGCCCCGGCGCCGCTTGCGCAACGTGAGCGTTTCAACCCGTTCGTTAAGGCCCGCCATGATGGAATGGCGCTCGGTAGGGCTTAGCTCAAGCCAGCTTCCGATTTCCATGCGCGTGCGCCCGCAGCCGATGCAAAACCCGGTTTCCGGATCGACCACACAAACCTTGATGCAGGGGGTCTCGACTTCTGGCAAATCAAAGGCGTTCATGCCGTTAAGATAGGTATCCTGCTGGTCTTCGGCCATCCGAACGCGCCATTATTGAAGCAAAAACGTCTTAGTTCTTCAGATAAAGCACGCCGTCTTCAACTTTGAAACTCTTGAGTTTACCCAGAAAACTCATGCCCAGCAGCGAGCCGCGCATAACGCCCTCAGGCATCACCAGACCTTGAACGTCGGAAACGCGCACTCCGTCAATTTCAATCTTGTCCAGATTGACGCCTGCGGCCTTCACCACGCCGTTTGCCGTGGAAACCGGAATGTTATAGTCGAGATTGCCGGGATGAAGACCAACCTCCTGGGCATCTTCGTAACTCAGGGCAACGGCCGAAGCGCCCGTATCGACCATCACTCTAACATCTCTGCCATTGATCTCGGCCTTCACGATGAAATGGCCGTTTTGCCCAGCTTTCAGCGCCGTGGCTGCATTGAGCTGCAGTATTTCCGCCGCCGTTGTCGGAGCGATGCCCGGCAATCCGCCAGCCATCGTAAACAACAAGGCAAGAGCAAGCGGTGACAACGCACCCGGCAAACGCATGAGGCAACTCCCTGGTTTCAGTTGCGTCAGATTGGGCGGTGCACTCTCAACAAGTATTGAAAATGATTGGAACAATTGTTGCTAAGGTTAACCAATTGTTGCGGCATAAACCGTGAGCATGGTGAGCTCCGTCAGCACCTGCACGGCGCCGCAGACATCGCCGGTCTGCCCGCCGATCTTGCGCATGGCCAACGCCCGCAAACCAGCCAGGACAATGCCAGCGGCAATGATGGCAATCACGGCAATTTCTGGCGACAGGGCAAGGCCAACCGCAAGGGCAGCGCCGATGCCGCCGGTAAGAAGCGAGAGCAGGGCGCTGCGTTTTCCGGGCCTTCCCGCAAATACCGAAAGACCATCATTGCGCGCCGGCCTTGTCGCCCATAACAAATCAACCACAAGGGAACGGGAAAAAGCCGCCGCGCTTGCTAAAAGTGCCAGGATTACCACGGGTTCCACCCCCGACAGCGTTTCATAGATGGCCGCCCGCGCGATGAAAGTGAGGCAGAGGGCAATGGTGCCATAGGTGCCGATGCGGCTGTCGCGCATGATTTCCAGACGCTGCTCCCGCGTGCCGCCGCCGCCAAAACCATCGGCCACATCGGCAAGGCCATCTTCATGAAGCGCTCCGGTGACCAGAACGCCTGCCGCCAGCGCCAGCGCGGCGGCCAGAAGCGACGGTAATCCCAGCATGCTGGCGCCGACCAGAACAGCACTGATGATGGTCCCGATGATGGCGCCAGCCAGCGGAAAAAACCGCATGCCTTCCGCCAGAGGCGGCAAATCCAGCGTCCGCACGAACGGAATTGGCAGCCGTGTAAGAAAGCGCAGCGCCACCAGGGTCTCGGCAAAAGGCCTGATTTTCCAGGTATTTTCGCTAGGTGGCGAAGACATGTCGTTCATGTTGCACTGATACCCCGAATCCCGTGATTAGGACACTAGCAAGAAGATTAAAAGGACGAGAGAATGACAATTGCCGCAACGGGTTTGCCCTTTGATGACATCCGGAAACTGATGCAGGATTTGCCCGCGGGCGACCTTGCGGCGGTAGCCCAATGCAAGGCCCGCGATGCGCAATTGACCAAGCCGCCGGGCTCTCTCGGCAAGCTCGAAAGCATGGCCGAATGGGTGAGCGCCTGGCAGGGAATTTACCCGCCAAAAATTGCCCGCCCGGTGGTCGCCGTGTTCGCCGGAAACCATGGCGTTGTGGCCCAAGGGGTTGCTGCCTATCCCGCTGAAGTTACGAAGCAAATGGTGCTCAATTTTCAAAGCGGCGGGGCCGCCATAAACCAGATCTGCAAGACCTTTGATCTTGGCTTGAAGGTATTTGAACTCGCCCTTGAAAAACCGACGAAGGACATCACCCAGGAACCCGCCATGGACGAGGCCGACTGCGCCGCCACCATGGCCTATGGCATGGAAGCCATTGCCGGCGGCTGCGACCTGCTGTGCATCGGCGAAATGGGCATCGGCAACACCACGATCGCAGCGGCGATTTGCCATGGGCTTTACGGCGGCAAGCCGGAAGACTGGGTGGGGCCGGGCACCGGCGTTGACGCCGAAGGCCTGAAACGCAAGGCCTCCGCCGTGGCCCGCGCCGTGACCCTGCACAAGGCCCATCTCTCTGATCCGCTTGAAGTTTTACGAAGGCTCGGTGGCCGCGAGCTGGCGGCGATGGCCGGCGCCATTCTCGCCGCGCGCACCCAGCGCGTGCCGGTTCTCATCGATGGCTACGTGGCCACAGCCGCCGCCGCCGTGCTCCACGCCATGCGGCCAGACGCACTCGACCATTGCCTAGCGGCCCACTGTTCCGCCGAGCCCGCGCACCGCAACCTGCTCAAGCGGCTGGGCAAGGAACCGTTGTTGGATTTGGGCATGCGCTTGGGCGAAGCCTCCGGTGCGGCCCTTGCCGCAGGGCTCCTCAAGGCGGCAGTCAACCTCCACAACGACATGGCCACCTTCGCCAGCGCCGGCGTCTCCGGCAAGGGAGAATAGGGTGTGAAAGCGCGCGAAAAACGATGCAAAAGTGATGCAAAAAGCGAGCTTTTGTGTACCAAATGAGCATCAATTTGCTGCTTGCAGCACTGGGAGAGTATTCATACTAGCATGTTGGTATGAATAATCGAAAATCCCAAGTTTCCATGCGGCCACATTTATAATAACGCTTGACGTTAATAACGTTGTGCATTATTATGCAGTTTATGATCAAGTCGTTCCAGTCAAAAGAAACGGAAACGCTCTTTCGGCTGGGGCATGTGCGAAAGTGGGGAAGCATTGAGCGTCCCGCCCTGCGCAAGCTTGTTCAACTTGATCTGGCGCAAAGCCTGAATGACATGCGTGTGCCGCCGGGTAATCGTCTTGAGGCGCTTGGTGGCAATAGAAAAGGCCAATGGAGTGTTCGCATAAATGACCAGTTCCGAATTTGTTTTCGTTGGACCGATGAGGGGCCCACAGATGTTGAAATTGTTGACTACCATTGAAAGGAGAAAATCATGACCAAATTGATTGACCCTGTTTCTCCGGGTGAGATGCTGGAAGAGGAATTTCTTGTGCCCTTGGGCATGAGCAAATACCGCTTGGCCAAGAGCATCGGCGTTCCTGCCCAACGCATCGGCGATATCATTTCAGGCAAGCGCGGGATTACCGCAGACACTGACCTTCGCCTCTGCCGCTTCTTCGGCCTGTCCGATGGCTGGTGGCTGCGCTTACAGGTAAGCCACGACACAACGATTGCGAAAAGAAAAATGGCGGCGGAACTGAACAAGATTGTGCCGTTGGGACATGCGGCGTGAAAGGAGACAGGATTTTGCCAGTACGAAATTCTGGTTCCGCAATAAATTATTCCGCCTACTGACAATTAGCCGCTGCCCCCGGCCTGATCTCCTCCCTGATCCACGCCCGGAACGCCGCGATTTTTCTGTCGTTGCCGCGCGACGGGGAGGTGACGAGGTAGTAGCCGAGGCCGGTTTCCGCTTCATCGGCAAAGGGCTTCACAAGACTTCCGCGGGAAAGCGCATCACCGGCAAGCGCGTGCCAGCCCAGCATGACGCCCTGGCCGGCGATGGCCGCATCAAGGCATAGCGCTGAATCGGAAAAGCTCGGCCCCGGCGTCACCAGCATACTTTCATCCATGCCGTGCAGCACCAGCCAGGTGTTCCAGCGCACCTGGAAAATATTGAAGATGACCGTCGGCCGGTCATGGATGATCGGCACTTTGGCAAGATCGCGCGGGGTTTTCAGGCGCGCCATAAGGGCAGGGGCGCAGACCGGGAAGACGCGCTGCTCCAGCAAAAGTTCGGCCTTCACGTCTGGCCAGTTTCCGGGGCCGACCCGAATGGCGAGATCCACATCCGAATGGTCGAGATCAACAAGCTCTATAGAGGCATCGATCCTTACCTGCAGGTCAGGGTGCGCCTGCTGGAAATGCGGCAGCCGCCACACCAGCCACTTGGCCGCAAAAACCGGGGCCACGGAAACCGTGAGCAGCCTGCGGTTGGGCTCCTGCGCCAGGGCCACGCCACGCGCCAGCTCGCGAAAGCCACGCTCCAGATAGGCCAGCACCTCGGCGCCGAAGGGTGTGGGAACCAGGCCCTTGGGGGTGCGGGTGAAAAGCGTGCGGCCCAGTTGCTGTTCGGTCTTGAGGATTTGCTGGCTGACCGCGCCCAAGGAAACGCCCAGCTCCGCCGCCGCCAGGGCAAGCGTTCCCAGTCTGCCAGCAACCTCCACCGCGCGGAGCCCGTTGAGATGCACCTGATTGAGCTGATCCATATAGTTTTTCTACAGTCTTTGACGATAAAACTCCATAGAAAATCTGGTGTTGGGGTGGCACATGGTGAGGAAAGGAGACCGGCCATGACTTACCAATGGTTCACATCAAGGTTTACAAGAAAGCCCCAACAGATTGATAAGGCTGTCGATTTCAGACAGCGTGAGCCGCTGGATCACCCGGAATTATCGCATATGTCGATGAGGGAACTGGCTGACCTGCCGATGCCAGCCTACACGCTGGAAGCCTGCACCTGCGATGTGAGAATAATCTAGCCGGGGGCCTTAAGCTGCCTGCAGCTTCTGCGTCCGCCCCAGCTCGCGGAAGGAAATCAACCGCCGGGATGACTCATCCCACAGGGCCAGCCGTGATGCTTTCAGCGCCTGCCAGATCGACAGCCGCGGCGAAACCGTTTGAAGTTCCGGATTGCCGCGCAAGCATTCCTGTAATCGGTAATTCGGGATGCGGCTGCATAGGTGATGAATATGGTGAAGCGCTATATTACAACTGAACCAGTTCAGCACGGGCGGCATCACCAGGAATGAGCTGCCTTTCAGGGCGGCGATTTTCATGTCCCATTCGTCGGCTCCCTCCCAATGGGTTTCCTCAAACTGGTGCTGGACGAAAAACAGCCAGCCGCCAATCCATGTGGCGATAAAATAGATGGGCAGCATCACCAGCAGGGTGAGCGACAGGCCAACCAGGAAAACCAGCGTGCCATAGACCAGCAGCAACACCGCGTCATGGCCGATCACGCCGCGCAAGCTGTCGCGCAGCGGCATGTTGGAGCCGATGGCGAGGCGCTGCAATATCAGGAAGAAAATCGGCGGGCCAAGAACCAGGACAATCAGCGGATTGCGGTAAAGCCGGTAGCGGAAACGCCCCCAGGCGCTCAATTGGCTGTATTCCTTGACCGTCATGGTTTCAATATCCCCGAAGCCGCGATGGTCCAGATTGCCAGACAGCTGATGGTGCAGCGCATGCGAGCGCCGCCAATGGTCATAAGGCGTGAAGGTCAGCACGCTGATCAGCCGGCCGAACATTTCGTTGGTGGGCCGTGAAGGAAAGAACGAGCCATGGCCGCAATCATGCTGGAGCGCGAAAAAGCGAGTGAGCAGGGCTCCGGTGGGAATGGCCAGCAAAAGGGTGAGCCAGTAGGCATGCGGCGCCACCAGGAACATGACGGCAATCAGGGTGAAAAAGGGAACGGCGGTGGTGATCAGTTGAATGATCGCTTTGCGGCTATTGGCATCCCGGTAAAGATTGCAATGGGCGGTAAGCCGTTTTGCCTGCAGCCGCAGCTCCGCAGAAAACTGCGTCTCATTTTGAATATCCAAGTGGTAACCCCAGTACGGATTTATGATTCCTGAATCTGCTTCTACATGGTTCGCAGGCGTTCGTCTTTAGTTATTACATTACAATTTGGTGATGGAGCCGGTCAAACCGCCTGCCCGGCACACCAGCCGCTGGCCCAGGCCCACTGGAAATTATAGCCGCCGAGCCAGCCCGTCACATCCATCGCTTCGCCGATGGCAAAAAGGCCCGAAACGGACTTTGCTTCCATGGTCTTGGAGGAAAACTGATCTGTGTCAATGCCGCCGGCGGTGACTTCCGCCTTGGCAAAGCCTTCCGAGCCTTCCGGGGTCAGTGTCCAATTCTTAAGCAGAGCTGCAAGCTGTATCAAATCGGTGGGTGCAATGGCCTGCGCCAGCCGCTGGGGCAGGAGTTCGGCCAGAATGGTTTTGAGTTCGGCCTTGGGCCGCGCGTGCTTTCGCTCCTTGAGAAACCTGAGGGCATCATTGCCGGGGGCGAGATCAAGGCTGATCGCTGGCCCTCGCGCCAATAAGACGAGATTTGCAGGATGGCCGGGCCCGACAAGCCGCGGTGGGTGAAGAGAATGCTTTCCTGAAATGAGGTGTTGCCGCATGAGGCGGTTGCCGGGAGTGAAACGCCGGAGAGGTTCTTGTAGAACTCCAGTTCGTCCGCTTTCGCCTTCAGGGGAACAAGCGCTGGGCGCGGGGCAATGATCTTGAGGCCGAACTTCTTGGCGGCCTCATAGGAAAATCCGGTCGCTCCCATTTTGGGAATGGATAGCCCGCCCGATGCAAGGACAAGGGCCGGTGCCGTATAGGCTTCTTCCGTCGTCTCCACCGTGAAGCCATCGGACTTGCGAATGTCGGTGACTTTCGCGGCGAGCTTCACCGACACGCCAACTGCGGTGCATTCCGCCAGCAGCATAGCCACAACCTGCTTGGCCGAGCCATCACAGAAAAGCTGCCCCAAAGTTTTTTCATGCCAGGCGATAGCGTGTTTGGCCATCAGCGCCAGAAAATCCGCCGGCGTATAGCGGCTCAAGGCGCTGCGGCAGAAATGCGGGTTTTCGGAGAGGAAGTTTTGCGGCGATGTGCCCGTGTTGGTGAAGTTGCAGCGCCCGCCGCCGGAGATGAGAATCTTTGCGCCGGCTTGGCCGTTATGGTCGAGCAGCAACACCCGCTTGGCCCTCGCCCCAGCCGCGATGGCACACATGAGACCCGCCGCACCGGCGCCGATTATGATGACATCAAAGGACGACATGGCCGCTGGCTAGCATGCCAACCCGGAAATCTGCAAATGACTGCGCTTATCCGGTAATCGCGATCAGCTTGCGCTGGCTTTCCGATTGCACATTCGCCGCCGCAATGATTTCGGCGCGGGGCCCGGTGAGCACGCGCTGCGCCGGGAAGGTGACCAGAACTTCGGTGCCCGTGCCAACGTCGCTCAGGATGCTGACCTCGCCGCCATGCAGGCCCATCAGGCCCTTCACAATGGAAAGGCCGAGGCCTGCCCCATCAACCGCATCCTTGGTGGCGAGCGAGCCGCGCGAAAATGATGTGAGTACCGATTGAATTTCATCGGCGGGAATGCCGGGGCCATTGTCCTTGACCGACACCACCATGCCGCCCGAGGCGTTGCGCGCCGCCGAGATCACCACCTTGCCGCCGGCCGGTGTGAACTTGATTGCGTTGGTGAGCAGGTTGATCACGATCTGGTTGACGCCGCGCAGGTCGCCCAGCAGCTTCGGCAGGGAGGGCGTGATTTCAACATTGACCGCGATGGATTTTTCCTTGGCCTTGCCGGCAAGCAGGGCCTTGGCCGATTTCACGCAGGCCAGAATGTCAAAGGGCTCTTCCTGAATGTCGCGGCGTCCCGCCTCGATGCGCGAGAGGTCGAGAATGTCGTTGATGAGGTCCAGGAGATAGCCGCCCGAATGATGGATGTCGCCGGCGTAGTCCTTGTAGGCTGGAACCGAGAGAGGGCCGAACATTTCGCGCTTGAGGATTTCCGAAAAACCCATGATGGCGTTGAGCGGCGTGCGCAGCTCATGGCTCATGGTGGCGAGGAAAATGGACTTCGCCTTGTTGGCTTCCTCGGCCTTTATTTTTTCCATCTCGGCCCTGTCGCGTTCAAGCTTCAACTCATCGATCAGCGTGTCCTTCTGCGCCTTGAACTTCACCATGTCGCGCGCCGTATCACCCAATTGCCGGGCGATGAAAAGGAAAAATGCCTCAAGCACGATGATGAGGCCGGCGAGGGCGATGAAAATGGGTTCGGCCTGGCTGGCGCAGCGGATGGCAACGCCGATGGTCATGACCCCGGTGCCGGCCACGAGGACCGGCATGAAATTATTCACCACAAGCAGGCGCACCGCGATAATCGCCATGACGAAGGAGACGAGATAGATGGCCTGCAAGCTGTTGGCGCCGTGCCAGAACAGGAAGAGCGGCATGACCCAGCACACGCCCTGCACCAGTTCCGAGGCTGCCATCATGCCTATCCAGTCATGCTGCTGGTTTTCAGAGCGCTCCTTGCGGAAGAAATTTGCACAGAGATAAGTTTGCCCGGCCTGGCTGGCGAGTGTCACGGTCAGCCACAACATGGCAATGAGAGGTGGAACCCACATGAGGCTGGTGAAAGCCAGCATCAAGGTGAGCAGCGGCATGGCCGGGGCGATGCGCAGCTGGTTGCGCAGGAAGATGGTCAGCAGTTCGAGCTTCCACGGCGCTTCGGCGGTGCGCTCCCAGAGCGAGTCGTCCTCGAAGGTGGAGCGCTTTTTAGGCGCGGTGGGACCGGGCTCGTCGCTGCAAAAATTACCGCGGCCGGGAAGTCCTTCCAGATTGCTTTCAATGCTCATGACGCGGACCCTATCATGGGGCCTCCTAAGGGCGGCTTTGCAGGACCGGTAAAATTTGAGCGATATGCTTAAAGCCTTTCTAACGCCGCTTGCACGCGCCGGCCCTTTGGGTCTAAGCGGGGCCTCTGACAACAGGTGAATGATGACTGATATTACTAAGGAAATGGTGCTGGCGGCCTTGAAGCGCATTGCCGCGCCGGACGGCCGGGGAAACATCGTAAGCGCCGGTCTTGTCTCCGAAATTGCCATTTTTGAGGGCAAGGTGATGTTTGCCCTGAACACCGAGCCCCAGCACCTGAAATCCATGGAGGCCCTGCGCGCCGTTGTGGAGAAGGTGGTGAGCGAACTGCCGGGGGTTAACAAGGTGTTGGTGGCGCTCACCGCCGAGCAGCAGCCGGCCCGGCCCGTGGGCCCCAAGGTAAGTTCAGCACAGCAACTGCGCCACGGCGTTCCCGGCGTGAAGCATCTCGTTGCGGTGGCCTCGGGCAAGGGTGGCGTCGGCAAATCCACCACCGCCATTAACCTGGCGTTAGGGCTGAAATCGCTGGGCCTGAAAGTGGCGGTGCTGGATGCCGATGTCTACGGCCCCTCCATGCCCAAGCTTTTTGGCCTGACCGGCAAGCCCGAGGCGAGCGATGCCGAAGGCAAGCGCATGAAGCCCATGACACGCTATGGCATTGAGGTGGCCTCCATCGGCTTTCTGGTGGACGAGGACACGCCGATGATCTGGCGGGGGCCCATGGTGATGTCGGCCCTCACCCAACTCTTGCGCGAAGTCTCCTGGGGCGAAACCGATGTGATGATTGTCGACATGCCGCCCGGCACCGGCGATGCGCAATTGACCCTTGCCCAGCAGACGCCGCTTTCGGGTGCTGTGATTGTGTCAACCCCACAGGACCTGGCGCTGATTGATGCGCGCAAGGGCCTCAACATGTTCCGCAAGGTGAATGTGCCGGTGATCGGCATTGTCGAAAACATGAGCTATTTCGTCTGCACCAAATGCGGCGAGCGCCATGAAATTTTCGGCCATGGCGGCGCCCGCGAAGAAGCGAACCGGTTGGGCGTGCCATTTCTCGGCGAAGTGCCGCTCGACAAGGTAGTGCGCATCCGTTCCGACAGCGGTGAACCCGTCGTCGTCTCCATGCCGGATTCCCTGCACGCCACCATCTACAAGGATATTGCCCGCCAGGTGTGGACGGCCGTCGAAGGCGGAAAGTTATCCAAGCCCGCCCCCCGCATTGCGGTTGAAAGCTAGGCAGGCGTTTCAGGAAGTGTTATCCATTAGGCGGGATTCCTGGCGGGGCTTGGGAAACAGGGGGGACCAGCGATAAGGTCTAAGGGGTTTTGATGTCGAAACTGATGTTCATATTTGGTATTCTGTTCCTGGCGGCAGGTGTGGCCCTTGGATTTCTCATACATTTTTCACCCGGTGAAATGCAGGTGCGGGGCCTGACCGCGGATGTGGCGGCAATTCTTGTTGTGGGCGGCGCCCTTTGTCTGGGACTCGGCAGCACCATAGGGGCGCTGCGTGACCGGACCGTGGCCCCGGTCGTTGCAGAAGTCGTAGCCGAGACGCCAGAGGAAAAACCCGCCACGCCGAAATTCACCGGCTTCGGCAAAAAGGCCGCCGCCACCGCCGTGGTCGCTGAAGCAAGTGCCGCCGTTGCCGAAACAGCCGCCGCTTCCAAAACCAGTGTTGCCGATACGGTTGCCGCCCTTGAACAGGCAAAGACCGATATTGCCGTGGCCTTGGGCGTTGAACCGCAGAAGGCCGCACCGCAAGAATCTGTTGCAGCCGCATCTGAGCCTGAGGAGAAAGCTGAAGCAGCCGATGGCGAGCTCTATGTGGTGGAGGAGAAAGTCATTCGCGGCCGTCCCGCCAGGGTGCTATCCGATGGCACCGTGGAAGCCGAAACCGACGACGGCTGGATGCGCTTCGAAAATCTCGAACACCTCGACGAATATCTCGAAGCTATGGTGCCCGAGGCATGAGGTCGTAAGGGTGCTTCCATCCCGGCAGTGACCTGATCCGTTCCATCCAACCCAAGAGGTGAGGGTAGGGCTCCAGCGGCAGCGGAATTTCCGCGCCATAGAACATGTAACCGCACAGCGAAAAATCGGCGATGGTGGCGCGGCTGCCAATTAGAAACGGCTGTCCGGCCAAGTGCCCATCGACGATCTTCATGGAGTTGGCAACGCGCTGGCGCAGGAATTCGGTGACCGGCGTTTCCCCCGTCTTGGCCAATGAGATCATGAAACGCAAGGTGGCGAGGTAGCTGGTGAACTTGTGGTTGTCGAACAGCATCCAGCGCAGGATTTCGCGGCGCTCGTCCGCGTTGCCAGGACCAAATTTACCTGTCTGTTCAGCGAGGTAATCAAGGATAACGCCGGACTGCGAGATTTTCTTTGCCCCATGAACAAGAACCGGAACCTCGCCCATCTCGTTGACTTGCGTGCGGTACTCCGGAGCGCGCGTCTGGCCGTTGAAATAATCCACGAAGATGGGTTGCCAGTCTGCCTTGCACAGTTCCAGCATCAAGGCGGCCTTGTAGGCGTTGCCCGATTCTCCGAAGCAATAGAGTTGATAAGTCCCCATGTTGGAGCGCAGCCTAATAAATGTGCAGCGCCCTGACAATGTCGGAAATGAAAGGCGCGGAACAGATCAGCCATGTCGCATTTGAAGGGAGACTTTTGCGCCGGCCATTGCTAGTTTGTGCGCCGATCATGACCAAATGAAGGGGATCATAACAATGAAGCGCATAGCACTTATTGCAACACTCGTTTTAGTTTCGGCAACCCCGGCTTTCGCCCACGCGGGCCATGGCATTGCCTCCGGATTTCTCCATCCTTTCCTCGGCTGGGACCATCTCATCGCCATGCTGGCAGTCGGCGCCTGGGGCGCGACGCTCGGCCCTCGCGCCATCTGGGCCATGCCCGTTGCTTTCCTATCCGCGATGATCGTAGGCGGCGCCTTCGGCATGGCGGGGATTGAAGTTCCTTTCGTCGAGACCATGATTTTGGCCTCGGTCCTCGTGCTGGCAGTCCTTGCCATGGCCCGAGTCAAACTGCCGCTGTGGAGCGGCATGGCCATTGTCGGCCTTTTTGCCTTGGCCCACGGTTACGCCCATGGCGCTGAAATTCCGGCAGGTGCAAGCACCTGGGTCTTCGGCACCGGATTCGCCGCCGCCACTTCACTCATTCACGCCCTCGGCGCCGTGACGGCGCTGGCGGTGATGAAAGTGAATGCCGTTAGGGCTTAGTATTCTAATAACTCTCCATGGTCGGGCTTGACCCGACCACCCAGACTTAACGATTTGAAGTATATTTGGGAATTTGGACGACGTGATGTAGCGGATTCGTTTGAGACGCGGAAAGCCTGGGTGGTCGGGTCAAGCCCGACCATGGAGAGATCGGAGAGAACTACCTCACATCCAGCACGCTCGTCCGTGCCTTGCGCACCACTTCCGTGGCCGTTGAGCCCCGGAACAGGCGCTGGAAGCGCGAGCGGCCTTCGTCGGTGACAACGATGATTTTGTAGAGTGCGCCGCTTTCGACAATTTCCTCAACCGCGCCGCCCACCGCCACCTTGGTTTCATGGACCGGAATGGTCATCGCCTTGAGCAGCGCCTTGGCATTGGCGACCGCTTCTTCGGCGGCCCCCCGGCCTTGCTCGGTGTCAGCGACTGAAAACAGCGTGATGGGCTCACCCGTGACATGGGCGAGGACGGCGGCGCGGCGCACCGCCTGCATCGAGCGCGAGGTGCCGTCGGTGCAAATGAAGTAACCGGTTTTTTCCGGCCCCTTGCGCACGACCAGAACCGAGCAGGGGGCAAGCGTCGTCACCTGCTGCACGATGCCCGCATCGAAGAAGGCGGCAAACTCGCCCCGCCAGCGCGACGGCTCCCCCATAAGCATCATGTTGTAAGGGCCGAGTTCATACTGATCGAGAATCCCATTGGTCACGTCCGGCGCCGTTTTCAGTTTGAGCACCACGCTGCGGCCCTCGGGACTCCGGTACTCAACCTTGGTGTCACCCGCCGCATCACCCCAGGCATCCTGGGTGGCGGCTTCCTTGGGCCAGCTTTCCGGATCGATGCCTTGCTCTTTCAGGACGACGAGGGCCTGCTTGAGATAGCGCACGCCGGGCAACTCAAACCCCGCCTCCATCATGTTCTGCCGGGCCAGCCGCACCTGCAAGCCGCCGGAATGCAGGCCCTGGTCAATGGGGCGCACGTGAAGAATGATGAGGTCGCAGTCGTTGCCGACGAAAAACTGCGCCGCGAAGCGCACCGTCTCTTCGCCTACTTCGCTGCCGTCAACGCAGGCCAGCACCCGAAAGCGGTTGCGCCGCTGGGCCCGCAGGTTTTGCAAGGTCTTGCGGACCGCCACTTCCTGCCGGTCGGAAAGCTGGGAGCGCTTGAAAATATTTCTCATCGCAGCTGCGGCCAATAGAAGGTTGAAAGGAACAACAGCACAATCAGCGACAGCAGCATCATGCGGACGCCGATTTTCAGAAAGTCGGAACCCTTAAGATAGCCTGAGGCGTAGATAATGGTGAAGGCGGGCTGGGCCGCCGGCGTAAGATAGCCAAAGGCCGATGAAATGGCGGTAACGAAGCCGGCGCTGATCGGATCCTCTCCCGCGACAACCGCCGTTTTGAGAACGATGGGGGCGAGAACCGCCACCGCCGCGCCGGCGGTCATGGTGTTGGAGACCGCAATGGTGAGCAACGACACCACAAAGTTGAAGCCAAGATCGCTGCCAGCCCCGATATTGTTCATGGCCATGATGACGCTGCCGGCAACCCAATCAGCCGCCCCCGTCTCTTTCATTTCAACGCCCAGCGAAATCGCCGCCGCATAGAGCAGCACCACGCCCCAGTTCACGCCGGAGTTGATATCCTCCCAGCGCACCAGGCCCAGCACCAGGAAGGCTGCCGCGCCGCTGATGGCGATGACGCCCAATCCCACTTCCGTGGAAAAGGCGATCCACCCTGCGATGGTGGCGAGGAAAACGGCGATGGTAAGCCATTCCGACATTTTCACCGGCCCCTGCATCGACACCTGGGTGCGAAGCCGGCTGATCGCCCGCGACATGTCGGTGACCTCCGGCTTGAAGGTGAAGATCAGCAGCGCCGCGACAATGGGCAGACGCAGCAGGAACATGGGGAAGGCGTAGTAAATCCACGACACGTAATCCATGAGATAGCGCCGCGTTTCAGGATTCGTCGGATCGTAGAAGAAGTCCTTCCAGTAGCTGATGATGATGGCGTTCCGCGCCCCGCCTGAGGGCGTTGCAACCCCCGCGATGGAAGCACCATAAGCGATGGAAAACAGGATGACGGCGGCGAGATTGTGAACCTTCTTGGGGTCGTCCGAGGTGAGCGTGATGAGCGTGACACCGACAGGCAGCATCATGGCCGCAACCGTGTGCTCGCCGATGAAGGCCGCGAGCGCGCCGCAGACCACGGTGATGCCGAAGCTGATCCAGTAGACGTTAGTGCCGGTCATCCGCACGATCCACCAGGCGATGCGCTTGTCCAGGCGCTGCTTGACGATGGCAACCGCCAGCATCAGCGAGCCCATGATGAAGAGGACGGAATCCGTCATCAGGCTTTGCGCCACCTTGGTGGCATCCACCTTGAGCAACAGCACCTCGCCTATGATAATGAGCAGGGGAACCGTGGGCAGCGGGATGGCCTCGGTGATAAAGAGGATGGTGGCCATGATTGACATGGCCAGAACGATCTGCCCCTCATGGGTGAGGCCTGACGGCGTGGGCGCCGACATCAGGGCAAAGCCGAGCAGCATGCTGATGATGAACCAGCGCCGCTTCCAGACCATCGAGAGATCGATTTGCGAACTGACCAGCCTATAGCGTTGGTAGCCGCGCCGCCGGAAACGGCCAAGCCGGGCCGACGATTCATTGGCCTGCAGGCTGTCGCGGGCGAGCGAAAAGGCTGTTGTGGCTTGCGCTGGGGTCATGCCCCCACCCTTGCAGTTGCTATAATCTCCATGGGATAAGGTTCTAAGGTCAGAAGTGTTAGGATAATCTTATGGGCGCCGCTTTCCGTCACACAGCCAAGCGCTTCGGGCTCGCCACCGGCCCGGCACGTGAAAAACCTATGCCCCAAGGCATGACATCCCATATGCCCCAAACCCCTTTTCATGGCCATTACAGCGTGCCGCCCGAAAGCCCCGCAGGGCAATGGAACACCCCACCATTTGAACCACAATTGCCCAAAGGGAAAGATGGCAGGGAACAGATTTTTGCCCTACCAGTTTAATGCTTAACGAGGATTTGATGACAGACACCACGACCGCCCTGGCCGCCGCCGACAAAGGCCTCGATAAAAGCCTCGAACGGCTCTTTGATTTGCTCCGCATTCCCTCCATTTCAACCGACGTCGCATACCAGGACGCCTGTGAAAAGGCCGCCCGCTGGCTGGTTGTGGAACTGACCGCCCTGGGCTTTGCGGCCACCGTGCGGAAAACTCCGGGCCGGCCCATGGTGGTGGCCCATTACACCCCCAAGGCGGCCACGGCCAAAACCCCCCATGTGCTGTTCTACGGCCACTATGACGTGCAACCCGTGGACCCGGTCAATCTTTGGCATTCGCCGCCGTTTGAGCCCGTGCGCAAGACCGGCAAGGATGGCGTCGAGCGCCTCTATGGCCGAGGTGCCGCCGACGACAAGGGCCAGCTCATGACCTTTGTGGAAGCCGCCCGCGCCTGGATTTCCGCCACCGGCAGCCTGCCCATCAAGGCCACCTTCCTCATTGAGGGCGAAGAGGAGTCAAGCTCGCCCTCGCTCATTCCCTTCCTCAAGGAAAACAAGGCCGAGCTTTCTTGCGCCGTGGCCTTTGTCTGCGACAGCAACATGTGGGACGAAAAAACCCCGGCCATTACCACGAGGCTGCGCGGCATGGTGCATGAGGAAATTACCATCGCCGGACCCAGCATCGATTTGCATTCAGGTTTGTATGGCGGGGCCGCCATGAATCCCATCCGTGTGCTGAGCAAGGTGCTGGCGGCGCTGCACGACAAGACCGGCAAGGTGACCATTCCCGGCTTTTACGACGGCGTGAAGCCGTTGCCGGCGGCCACCAGGAAGCAATGGCAATCGCTCAAATTCTCCGAAAAGAAATTCCTGGGCGGCGTGGGGCTTGCGGTTCCCGCCGGCGAAAAAGGAAAATCGGTTCTCGAACAGATCTGGGCCAGGCCCACGGCGGAAGTAAACGGCATCTGGAGCGGCTATACCGGGGCAGGGACAAAAACCGTTCTGCCCTCGAAGGCCCATGCCAAACTGACCTTCCGGCTCGTGGGCCAGCAAAAGCCCGAAAAGGTTTTGAAGGCCTTCCAGAAATTCGTGAAAGACCTGATCCCCAAGGATTGCACGGTGACGTTTTCCGGCAGCGGCGGCGCCCCCGCTTCCGAAATCAGCGAGGACAATGCCTTCATCCAGAAATCCGCTGCCGCCTTGAAGGCCGAATTCAATCGCGCCCCCGTGCTGATGGGCTCCGGCGGCTCCATTCCCATTGTGCGGAGCTTCAAGGACATATTGGGTATGGACAGCGTGCTGGTAGGCTTTGGTCTCAATGATGATGCCATCCACTCACCCAATGAAAAATACAACCTGTCGAGTTTTCACAAGGGTGTTCGAAGCTGGGTGCGCATCATGGGGGCATTAGCGGAGTAAGCCGATGAGCAAGGACATCATGAAATTGGCCGAACGCTATTTCACAGCATTGAATAATTTCGACTATGCCACTCTTGAGAAATTATTTGCCGAAGATGCCGAGTATCATTCATCGGGCATCGGCGGGCTTTACGGCCGCCCCGCAATCATCGAAGCGATGAAGGCCTATTTTCACGAATTCAGCGATCAGGTTTCAACTAACGACAGCATCGAGCTCCTGAGCGAAACGTCGGTGCGCACCCACTGGCGGCTTCACGCGACAACAAAGTCTTCGGGCAGAAAAGTGACGCGACAGGGCGTTGAGATCATCCACTTCAACCCAAAGGGGCTGATCGCAACGGTGGAAGTCAAGGACGTCGAACCCTGCCCGGAGTGAGCATCGTCACAAGTTCTTTTTCCAGAATGCCAGCATGCGCTTCCAGCCCCGTTCCGCTGATTTGCGCTCATGCACGTCGCGCTGCTCATTCATGAAGGCATGGTCGGCCTCATAGCGGTAAAATTTGAATTTCCGCTTTGCCGCCCTCAGGGCCGCTTCGAAAGCATCAACCTTTTGCGGCGTAATGTGATCGTCCCTGTTGGCGTAGTGGCACTCCAGCGGCACCTTGATGTCGGAAGGCTTGAAGTCTGTCTCCGCCGGCAGGCCATAGAAGACAACGGCGGCGCTGACCTCCGGGACGCGGCAGGCCGCCAGAATGGCAACGCCACCTCCCATGCAGAATCCGGTGATCCCCACTTTGACGCCGGTCCGCCCCAGATACTGCGCAGCGCCTCGCACCACCTGGTCGGTGGCGTCGGCAAAATTGAGTGAACTCCGCTCACGCGCCGCCGCTTCCGTATCGTGATAGGGCACCGTAATTCCGGCATAGAGATCAGGCGCCAGGGCCTCGTAGCCGGCGAGCGCCAGCCGGTCGCAGATGCCCCTGATCTGGTCCTGCAAACCCCACCATTCCTGGATGACGACAACGCCCGGTGCATTGGCTTTGCCGGCCTTTGCCAGATAGCCCGTGGCGGGCCTTCCGTCCGCCCGGGGAAATGAAATTTTCGTGCCCATCGTTGCTCCTCGGATGCGCGAAGAAGTATGTGCCTTGAGCGGGTGTGTGGCAAGAAGGACACCATCCCGGTCCTTCGTTGAAGACCCGATTCCTGTCCGCTGGACACATTCAAAGGGGCATGTTACCCCCAAGAACGGAGTTGAATCACAGGGGCGTCGTCTTGCAGCGCATATTTTGCCAGCCCGCATTCAAAATGGCTTCAGCCATTCTAGCGGCCATTTGGCTTGCGGTTCCGGCATTGGCCGGGCCCAGGGGAGCAGCTGATTCGGTTATGGTATTTGGCGGGGTGGCAAGTGAGACGAACTTCGCCCAGATTATCTACTCCCCCTGGACCACCGAGTTGAACGATATCGGCGTAATCGGCGCCAGCTACTCCCACAGGTTCGGCACGGTGAATAATTTGCTTGGCAGCGGCCTTGGCCAATTCGGCGACGATTTCACAATCGAAGGCGAAGTTGGCACATCAGTCCGCTTCGGCGACGAGAGCCTCGGCGAAGCCTGGACGGCGCTTTACTTGCGTTATGATGGATTGCCGTGGAATGACACGGTCTATACGACCATCGGGGTCAACACCGGCCTGAGCCTGTTGACTGAAACATCCGACTTCGAGGAATGGCGCGACAGCAAGGGAAGGTCATCCGTATTGCTGCATTACCTTGGGCCCGAATTCACCTTTGCCGACCCCGAGAACAAGGACCTGGAATTGGTGTTAAGGCTTCACCACCGTTCCGGCGTGTTCGGCCTGTTTGATGGGGTTGTCAGCGGCTCAACTTTCATAAGCGCCGGAATTCGGGTCAGATTCTAGGACTGCATCAGTTTACCGTCGCGGGAATTTTTTTGAATGGGCGGTCGTCAATCTCGAGACGGCTGGCATAGGCCTCAAATTCCATCCCATCGAGGCGTCCCGTTGCGCGCACCGGAACAAGCCGCGATCCTCCGGAAGCGTCCGCGCCAATGGGCGCAAGCCAGACACTATATGTTTCCGGATCTTCCTTGCTCTTTTTGAATTTTGTCGCATAGCGGCCAGCCACGGGCACATAGGTTGCAAGGCACTCATGGGCTTTACCGTGGTAAGCGCCGGGGAAACTGTCGTCCAGCACGGCTTCGCGCTTAAAGCTGAAGCGCAGTTCAAAGACTTCCTTTCCGTCAAAAATCCGGTGCGCCGCCTGGCACGGGTTTCCCCCTGGGGATGTGCCAACCCGGAAAATGGCGGTCAAAGGGTCGGTCACGCCGGGCGTAAGGGCCGTATCTATGTCCGCCTGAATCTCGGGATTCTTTGTCGCCCGACGGCCTGATGCCGCCAAGGCGCCTTTCGACCAATTGAGTTCAACAGTTTTTTCCTTGTCATTCTTCTCGCTACGCGACGAATATTGCAACGGAGTTGGCTGGCCGTCTGCGAACCCGCCAGTCGCCGCCATCTTAATTCGATAATCCGAAAAAACTGTAACGACACCTTTGGTCTTGAGGGAGGCTTGGGAGCGATACCCAGTGGCCGAGATTTCGGAGCTGTACCTTATGTTGAGTACAGTTATGCCACGGACGGTGACCTCATAGAATGCTTCTATCTTGTCGCCCGAATCCGCCCAAGCACTGCCCAATCCGATTATCAGGGCGGACAAGACGCGCGCAAGCAATGCAATGATGCGGTGTGCGATTACATTCAAAAGATATGGCCTCCGTCAGCACTCTCGTTCATCCGTTAACTAGCATACTTGGGCGAGAATGAGGTACGAATTTGACGCGGAAAGCAGCGCTGGAAAGCGTCAGCCCATCTTGAAACCTGTCACATGAGCGGGCGGCGTAAGTCCGGGCAGGTTCCGCGCATCCGGCGTGGGGGCCATGATTTCCGTGTGCATTGGAATAAGCCCGGCCCAGATCGGCAGGGCATAGTCTTCCTCGTCGTCACCGGGTGGACCATTGCGCACCTTGGCGGAGGCTTCATCCAGCGCCAGGCCCAGCATCATAGTTGCCTTCAATTCCTTTGCCGTGACCGGCCGCAGGATGTCCCAGCGCCCGGGAAATAGCTTCTCGGTGAAATTTTTTAGGCGCTGCTCTTTTTCAGCCGGATCCTTGATGATATGCGCCTTGCCCATCACCATCACCGAACGGTAGTTGCAGGAGTGGTTGAAGGCCGAGCGCGCCATCACCATGCCATCGATCATCGTGACGGTGACGCAGACATCCGCATCGACGCAGGTTTCCAGCATGCGGCTGGCCGATGAGCCATGCCAGTAGATGTGGTCAGCCTCGCGCCACTGCAGGGTGGGGGTCACGTAAGGCGAGCCCTTGAACACGTAGCCCACCGAACAGATGGGCATGGCGTCCAGAATGCCGTGCACGGTTTCCGCGTCGTATTTTCCGCGATCGTGCCGGCGCTTGACGCGGGTTCTTTCGCTGGGGGCTTCGGTCATTTTCCGGTCCTCTTGATTGCCGGACCTCTATGCTGTCTATATGGTCTGCTTGAAAGAACCAAGACGGCCAGCAATGAACAGACCACTTTTAACCCCGGCCACCAGCGAAATCGGCATCGACCGGGGCGACAGCGAGGCCATCCAGTCGCAAATTGCCCGGCAAATCCGGGAATTTGTGCTGAGCGGACGGCTGCGCCCCCAGGCCAAGCTGCCGTCGACGCGCGGCATGGCGGAGGACCTGAAGGTGGCCCGCGCCACCGTGGTTGAGGCCTATGAGCAGCTTTTGAGCGAGGGCTACATCGAAGCCCGAAAAGGCTCCGGCACACGGGTTGCCGCCGAATTGCCGGAAGCGCTTTTGAACGCGTCCCCGGCGCGGCTGGCCACCGGCAAGCCGCATCGCGAAAAAGGCCGCGAACCGGCCAGGCCCTTTCGCTCAGGCTTGGTAGATTGGGAGCATTTTCCTCACGACGAATGGGGCAGGCTGCTGGGCCGCTTCTGGCGCAATCCGCCAATAGCCATGCTGGAGCACAATGATGCTTTCGGCTGGCTGCCGCTGCGCGAAGCCATTGCCCGCCACCTCTATGAATGGCGTGGCATTTCCTGCGAGGCTTCGGAGGTGATCATGACGGCGGGCGGCATGGATGCATTTGACCTCATCAACCGCTCGATCTTCAAGGCGGGCGACCGCATCTGGATGGAAGAGCCGGGTTACCCCACCGCCAGGCGCGTGTTTTCCATGGGCGGCGTCAAAACTGTTGCCGTGCCGGTCGACCGGGAAGGAATCATGGTGGTGAAGGGCAGGGAGCGGACTGGCAATGCGCGGGGCGCTTTCGTAACGCCGGCGCGGCAATATCCCACCGGTGTCACCATGCCATTGTCGCGGCGGCTCGAACTGCTCGATTGGGCCGACGAGGCCAGGGCCACCATCATCGAGGATGATTACGACAGCGAGTACCGCTACGTGGGCCGGCCCTTGCCGGCGCTGATGAGTCTCGACCGCAAGGCCCGGGTGATTTACTCCGGCAGCTTCTCAAAAGTCTTTTCACCGCTCTTGCGGCTCGGCTACATCGTGGTCCCGAAATCTCTCGCCGAACGTTTCCGCGCCGAGCGCCTGGCCCACGGCGCTCCGCCGTCCCTCATGGCCCAACCCGCCCTGTGCGGGTTCATGACCTCGGGCACCTTCGCCATTCACATCCGCCGCATGCGCAGAATTTACGCGGCCCGGCGCGAGGCCCTGATCGAGGCTTTGGAAGGAAGCCCGCGTTTCACCATCGATGCCTCGCCCTCGGGCCTTATGCTTCTGCTGCGCCTGCAGCGGCACGAAAATGATGAGGCGATGGTGGCAAAACTCGCCCGCGCTGGCCTGGAAGCGCAATCCCTCTCCAGCCACTACACGGGACGCCAGCGCGAGCAGGGCCTGCTCCTGAGCTTCGCTGGCTTCACCGACAAGGAACTGCGCGCCGCGGCAAAGAAGTTGGTGGAGGAGATTTAGTAACCACCAAGTTTGGTTAGCTTTCCTTCTCCCCATTGGGGAGAAGGCGGGGCCCAAGCGAAGCTTGGGAGGATGAGGGGGATCAGGTGATTCAATTGCAAGACTTGCTCCCCCTCACCTTCCCACGCGTTTCGCGTGGGCCCCTTCCTCTCCCCGCCGGGGCGAGGAGAAGGTAGATTCACGACCCCAACGGCCTCAGTTCGCGCAAGAGTTTTTCCTTCATGGCCCGGGCGAAATCTTCAAAGCCCTGGGCCGGTTCGGCGAAAGAATCGGCGCCGATGATCACATGCTCCCGGTAATAGGCGTGCAGGCCCGCCTCTTCCGCTTCGATGGAGAGACCGTTGATGGTGATGCCGGAAGCGAGCGCGTTGGTGCGCGCGCCTTCCAGATCGCCGCCGCTGTTGTCAGGGCCATCGCCTGACACATCAATCACCTTGCGCTGTCCGTCGAAAGCATTGGCCGCAAGGAGTGCGGCGGAATCAGTGATGCCTGTGGCAATAGATGTGGTGCTGGCCCGCATCCAGCGGCGGACGAGACTCGCCCGGAAACCAAACGCCTTGGCCTCCCTGGCGTTTTCGATATGAGTGAACGGAAGAACCACCTGGGTTTCACCGGGGTCACCCCACTGCACGATTGCAATAGCGGCGCCAAAAGGCCTGAGATTGTCAAACGCCTGCAACACCTCCGGATCCCTGAAGGCAAACGCAATGCCTTCGTTCTGCAACTGGAATTCCCGCGCATCGACACTCGCCGAACTGTCCAGCGCCAGCACCAGTTCAATGACCACGGGGGTTTTGCTCTGGGCAAGGGCAGGTGCCGCCAGCGCTACCAAGGCGCAGAAACTGCGCGACCCGATGCCGCGCGTGAAATGACACATTCCAGCCCAACTCTCCGGCAATCTCCACCCCATGCGTAAACCTGTCCTGGAAATCCTTGCCGCCATTGCCCTCACTCTTGGCGCCATCCTAGCATCGACACCCGGTGTTTTGGCTAATGACGTGATGGTGAAGGATGCCTTTGCCCGCGCCTCCGCCGTGCCCACGGCGAAGGCCGGGGCGGTTTACATGACCTTGAGCAATCAGGGTGCGGCATCCGACCGGCTTTTGCAAATCACCACGGAAGGGGCGGCAAGCGCCGCGGTGCACGAAAGTGCCGAAAAGGATGGCGTGGCAACCATGCGGCCGGTTGAGGGCCTCGAAATCCCGGCCAGCGGCAGCGTGGAGCTCAAACCCGGCGGCTACCACATCATGCTGATGGGATTGAAAGCCCCTTTGAAAAAGGGCGACATGATCATGCTCCAGTTAAAATTTGAGCATGCCGGGCTGGTGGATGTGATGGCCCATGTGGGGGACGTGGCGGAAGAACACGCTCACACGGGCGGCGCCGCCGGCAACTGACTTCAGGCTCTGACCCAGCGCTCGCGCAGATCCCTACCGGCGTGACGAATACAGCCCACTCGACCGGGTAATGCACCCCCCTTTTATGACGGGAAAGCAACAAATGTGATAATTAACCTCTTGATATGAATCCAGAAAAGGCGGATTTTACCGACTGGCGGCTACCGCCACCTAATTTCTCTCTCCGCGCCCTTGGCGCCTGTGGCCTCACGGCGCGAGAGGCCGGGGACGATGGACCAACCGCCATCGACGAGGAAGAAGGCCAAGATGCGAGCACGCGTATTGCGTATCTGTGTGAACATCTGGGCGGCTCCGGTTCGGCAGGAGTGAGCATCTCAGCGCTCAAACCCACCGAGTGGCCGGAACAACTCGCATTTGACTTCTAGCCAGAGGTCGTAGTGCAGGCGGTAGTCGCTGCTCAACTCAATTGTTGAATCATAGCGTGATTCGCATGTCAATCCGCAATCCACAGTTAAATTAATAAACCCCAGCTGTTGAGACTGGGGCTGCGAGACAGGATTTTGTTGTCCTCCGCAACTGCGGTGATGTGGGCGGCCCGACTTACACCCTCACGGAATTTCTTCTGATCGACTTTCAGTCCGCAACGGTTTCAGCGCCTCTTCTTCCTCCCGGATCCGCCAGAAGAGCAGACCCAGGTTGATGCAGCCGAAGATGATGGCAAACCACCACATGTGAAAGACCAGCGGCAGGATGAAAATTTCCGCCGCCACGATGATGTAATTCGGGTGGCGGAAATATTTGTAGGGACCTGCGAGGCTTAAGGTTTCTCCGGGAACGACAATGATGCGGGTGGTCCAGCGGCTGCCAAGTGCTGCAATGATCCAGCCACGTGCGGCTTGCAGCACAAGATAGGCCAAGGCCAGGGGCCAGTTCACCACCTCGCCCCACACCATATACCAAAGGCCACCCAGCCAGATCGCATGGAACAGAACAATCAGCGGATAGTGTCCTGAGCTGATTTCAATCCCGCCGTTGGCAAGCAGGCGCTTGGTGTTGCGATGGGCAATGTAAAGCTCCACGAGGCGTTGCAGGGTGACAAGCGCGAGGATGGTGAAATTTGTCCACATCCGGCTATTGTAGCATGGTGAGGAAGCCCGCTGTAAAGCCCGGTCCCAGGGCCGAGACGAAACGCCGTCCGCTGAAGTTTTCCTTCAGGCCTTCATTCAGGACAAACAGAACCGTGGGCGCCGACATATTGCCATAGCCCGCCAGAATTTTACGCTCGTCAACAAGCGCGCCGCTTTCAAGCTCAAAGGCTGTTTCGATGGCCGCAATGACCTTGGCCCCGCCGGGATGGAAGGAATAGGCCCCGATATGATCGAAATTCAGGTTGTGGCCGCGCAGGAACTTGTCCGCCGCCGGGCGCAGGTCGCGCAGCGCCAGGTCCGGAATGCTGCGCGAGAAGATGGCGCTGAAGCCGACATTGTCCATGCGCCAGCCCATGATATCGATCGTATCGGGCCAGGTATGTTCGCCCGTGAATTCGATTTCGCCGTGGCTGTTTGTGCCCGTGGTTGAAAGCACGGCTGCCGCCGCGCCATCGCCAAACAGCGCCGTGGCAATGATATTGGACTTGGTCATCTCATCCCGGCGGAAGGTGAGGGAACAGAGTTCAATAACCACAACCAGCACTTTGCTTTCGGGCTGGGCTAAGGCCAGCCTTGCCGCCAGAGAAAGCCCCGCAATGCCGCCAGCGCAACCAAGCCCAAACACCGGAACCCGCGCGACGTCATCCCGGAAGCCAAGTTGGCTCATCACTCGCGCTTCGATGGTCGGTGTCGCAATGCCGGTGGATGAGATCATCACGATGGTGTCGATCTGGTCAGCCTCCAAACCGGCGAGCCCAAGGGCGCGGCTCGAGACCACGCCGAAAAGATGCGAGGCCCCGGTGACAAAGGCTTCCGAGCGCTCCGTCCAGCCTTGTTCGCCGCGGAACCACTCATAGGAGCAGGCGGAATAACGCATGTTGATGCCCGTGTTGGCATAGACCGGCATCATCCGGTCGAAATCCTCCTGGCGGCCACCGAAGATTTTGGCGGCTTCCACCATGACCTCTTCCGTCCGGAGCTCATGCTCCGGGACAGCGGTGGCAAGACTGAGTAACTTGGCGCGCACGGGAAAGTCCTTGTGGGTCTTAATCTTGTACGCACAAGCCCGCACGATGGTTCATTCACGTAATTGTTAAGCTTTGCCGAGCTTGGCTTCCCGGTGCGCCGCATAGAGTCCCGCGGCAATAATCAGCCCCATGCCGGCATAGGACACGGCATCTGGGAACTCGCCGAAAAACACCATGCCGAGGATGATGGCAAACAGCACGTTGGAGTAGCGGAAAGAGGCGGTGCCCGAGAGATCGCCCACGCGCAATGTGGAAACCATGAACACATAGCCTGTCGCCAGCAAAGTAGCCGCCGCTGCAAGCAGCCCGAATTGCCAAAGCGCGACACTTTGAAACCCCTGGTAGAGGCCATAGATGAGACCACCAAGGGCAACAAAGCTGGCATTGGCGAGCGCTATGATGAAAGTCGGGATATGGTCGGGAATCCGTTTGGTGATCAGGTCGCGGAAGGCGAGGATGAACACGATGCCCAGCGCCAGAACTTCGTAAATGGTGAAGGTGGAGGGCGTGGGCTTCACGATCAGCAAAACGCCCACGAAGCCCGCGACAATGGCGGCCGTGCGTCGCAGCCCCACCTTTTCCTTGAGGAAGATCACTGACACCAGAACCACCGCCAGCGGAACGCTTTGCAAAATGGCGGTGAGATTGGCGAGAGGCATATGGGTGAGGGCGATCAGGAACATGAAGGTTCCGGCCACATCGAGGAGCGAGCGCGCCAGAACCTTTGGCGTGAACAGGGATAACGCACTGCCGAGAACACCCTGATGGGTGCAGATCACCGCAACCACCAGACCCGAAAGCACCCCGCGAATGGCGATGATCTGGCCCAGCGGCAACGTGGTGCCGATGGTCTTGATGCAAGTGTCATTGAGGATAAAGCAGGCCATGGCAATGACCATGTAAAGCCCGGCGCGAAGCGGTTGAGTAGGCGTTGGGGAAGGCATGAGGCTTGTTTCCCTTAAAACGCCGGCGGCATTAACTCGGCTTCGGCATCACGGGTTTGCGCCGCTTCCCGGTGGGCGGCGAAGAGCCCGGCGGCAATGACCAGCGCCATGCCAACATAGGAAACGGCATCCGGATACTCGCCGAACACCAGGATTCCGGCGATGATGGCAAACACCACTTCCGAATAGCGGAACGGCGCCGTTGCCGAAAGATCACCCAGGCGCACCGTGGCCACGATAAAGAAGTAGCTGATCGTCACAAAGAAGCCGGCCCCCAGAAGCAAGGCCAGTTGCCAAACCTCAACGGTCTTGAAGCCTTGCACCAGCCCAACACCGAAACCGCTCACCGAAATAAAAACCGCATTTGCCAGGGCTATGATGAGAAGCGGCACATGCGCCGGAATGCGCTTGGTGACGAGATCGCGCAAGGCCACGACGATAACCGCGCCTATGGCCAGAAATTCGTAAATGGTGAGGGTTTGCGGCGAAGGCTTCACAATCAGGAGAACCCCTACGAACCCCGCGATGACCGCCGCAATGCGCGAGAGCCCCGCCTTTTCACCAAGGAAAATAACGCCCACGGCGACGACAACCAGCGGGACGCTCTGCATGACCGACGAAAGATTGGCCAGCGGCATGTGCATCAGCGCCGAAACAAACATGAATGATCCCATGGTATCAAACAGCGAGCGCAGCAGAACCGTGCGCGTGAAAAGGAGCGGCACGTCTTTCACGATGCCCTGCTGGCCGCAAAGCATGAGAAGGAACAGGCTCGACACCAAACCGATGAGGCAGATGACCTGCGCAAGGGGCAGCGTGCTGCCGATCAGCTTGATGCAGGTGTCGCCCACCACAAAGCAGGCCGTGGTGATGACCATGTAAAGGCCGGCGCGCAGCGTATGGTTTTGGGAAGAAGACATGCGGGCGGTCTTATCCCTTATCCCACGCAGGGAGAAGATGGCGCGCATGCGCCGGAGGAAGAGAGCGTCAACGCAGAAGCATGTCTGGCGGCTAGCCGCCGGTGACGCTCATGTGCCGTGACACGGCGGGCTTGTTGTGGCGCCGGTCGATGATGAAGTCGTGGCCCTTGGGCTTGCGGCCGATGGCTTCATCGATGGCGGCGTTGAGAAGGTCATTGCCTTCCGAGGCGCGCAGCGGCGCGCGCAGGTCGGCGGCATCTTCCTGGCCCAGGCACATGTAAAGCGTGCCGGTGCAGGTGAGCCGCACCCGGTTGCAGCTTTCGCAGAAATTATGGGTAAGCGGCGTGATGAAGCCGAGCCGCCCCCCGGTTTCCTTCACTTTGACATACCGCGCCGGGCCGCCGGTCTTGTAGGGAATATCTTCCAGCGTGAACCTGTCCATGAGTTGCGCCCGCACCACCGAAAGCGGTAGGTATTGGTCAGTGCGGTCGCCATCAATGTCGCCGAGCGGCATGGTCTCAATGAGCGTAAGATCCATGCCCTCATCGCCGCACCAGCGGATCATGTCGGGAATTTCCTGCTCGTTGACGCCCTTGAGGGCCACCGCATTGATCTTGATTGCCAAGCCTGCCGCCCGCGCGGCACGAATGCCTTCTTTGACTTTCGCCAAATCACCCCAGCGGGTGATCTGCTTGAACTTGGCGGCATCGAGCGTATCAACTGAGACGTTGATCCGGCGCACCCCATGGGCCGCGAGTTCACTCGCATATTTCGAGAGCTGGCTGCCATTGGTGGTGAGCGTCAATTCTTCCAGCGCGCCCGAACGCAGATGCCGCCCCAGGTTTTCAACCAGCGTCATGATGCCCTTGCGCACCAGCGGCTCGCCACCCGTCAGGCGGAGTTTCGTAACACCCTTGTCGATAAAGGCGCTGCACATCCGGTCGAGTTCTTCCAGCGAAAGCAGGTCGCGCTTGGGCAAAAACGTCATGTCCTCCGCCATGCAATAGACGCAGCGGAAATCACAGCGATCCGTCACCGACACGCGCAAATAGCTGACATGCCTGCCAAAGGGATCAATAAGGGAGGTAGTGCTCATGGCCTAAATTTGGGCGTTCCGGAGGGCAGGGTCAAGTGACAGGTTTGTCCTAGGAGAGGCAGGTGTTAAGAAAACCCTCATGCTGAGGTGCCCGGCGCAGCCGGGCCTCGAAGCATCTGCACTGCGGCCAACAGCCCTTCGAGGCTCTGCTTCGCAGAGCACCTCAGGGTGAGGGTTAGTTCTACGATCTCATGCGCTGACCGTCGGGGTCGTAAACCGGCCTTGCCACCACCCGGGCCTTGTAAAAATCGCCCAGAAGCTCGATTTCCAGCTCGGTGCCGTCATTGGCGCACTCTATCGGCACATAGCCCATGGCCATGCTCTTTTTAACGTGGTGGGCATAGCCGCCGGAACTGACATAACCCACGCATTTACCATGACGGAAAATGGGCTCATCGCCGAGGCAATCCACGTCCTTGGTGTCTACGATCATGGCGACCAGGCGCTTGGCAGGCTTATCCGCTTTCGCCGCCGCCTTGCCGATGAAATCCGCCTTCTTGTCAAAGGCGATGAAGGCATCAAGGCCGGATTCGCCCGCCGTGAAATCCGGACGGAAATCCAGGGTCCAGACACCCCAGTTCTTTTCCAGCCGCATGGACATGAGCGTCCGCCCGCCATAGAGCTTGAGGCCGAGATCAGCCCCTGCCGCTTCCAGCGCCTCAAACAGACGCATATGGAATTGCGGGGCGCAGTAAATCTCGTAGCCCAGTTCGCCGGAGAACGACACGCGCGTCAGGATCACCGGCACATCGGCCACCACCATGCGGCAGATATCGCGGAATTTCAGCGCCCCATTGGAAACATCATCGCGGGTAAGGCGCGAGAGCAGGGTGCGGGCCTTGGGTCCGGAAATGGCAAAACCATGCAGCTCATCGGTGACATTGCGATAGGTGACGCCCGTTTCCGGCAGATGCATTTCAAACCAGCGCCGGTGCATGTCCTGGGCTGCCCCGGAACCAAAAAGCATGAAGGTCGTGTTATCAAGCCTGGCCACCGTGAGGTCGCCATAGAGCTTGCCCTTGGGCGTGAGCATCGGCGTCAGGGCAAGCCGCCCGGTTTTCGGCAGGTTATTGGCGAGGAGTCGGTCAAGAAAAGCCGCAGCGCCCGGACCCTTGAACTCATGCTTGGCGTAATTGGCAATCTCGATCATGCCGACGTGTTCACGCACTGCTTTTACTTCATCGGCTACATGACTGAAAGCATTGGACCTTCGGAAGGTCGGTGTTTCCTCCGCCTTGTCCTTGGAGCCCGCAAACCACAAGGCATGTTCCAGCCCGAAGGACACGCCCATGACGGCACCACGTTCAATGAATCGGTCATAAAGCGCGGTTGTCTTCTGGCGGCGGCCTTCCGGCAGGGTTTCATTGGGATAGGTGAGGCGGAAGCGGCGCGAATAGTTTTCGCGGGACTTGATGGTGCCCCAGTCACGCGTGGCAAAACTCCCAAAGCGCGCCACGTCCATGCCCCACACGTCAATGCCGGGTTCGCCATTGATGATCCATTCCGCCATGCACAGGCCGACCCCGCCGCCCTGACAGAAACCCGCCATGACCCCAACGGCGGTCCAGTAATTGCGCAGGCCGGGGACGGGGCCAATCAGCGGATTGCCATCGGGGCCGAAAGTGAAAGGGCCGTTCACCACCTTCTTGATGCCTGCATTGGCCAGCGCCGGCATGCGGTCAAAGATAATCTCGAGGCGCTCGGAAATGCGGCCCAAATCATCCGGCAAAAGTTCAGCCGCAAAATCCTGCGGCGTGCCGTTCACCGCCCAGGCCTGGGGCTTCAGTTCATAGGTGCCGTAGAGCAACCCATCATGTTCCTGCCGCGTATACGTGTTGCCCTCATAGTCGACGGTCACCGCCACCTCCTTGCCATGGTCGCGCACTTCCGGAATGGTTTCGGTGATGATGTAGTGATGCTCGAAGGGCTGCACCGGAAGATCAATGCCCGCAAGCCGCCCCACCTCGCGCGCCCACAAGCCGCCTGCATTGACCACGACCTCCGCATTGATCGTGCCTTGTGGTGTCACCACATTCCATGTGCCATGAGGCTGCGGATTGGTTTCAATGACCGGACATTCGCGGTGGACCTTTGCGCCGTAATGGCGGGCACCCTTGGCATAGGCATGGGTGACACCGGAAGGATCCACATGGCCATCAACCGGTTCGAACAGGGCGCCCACATATTTTTTGGGATCAATGAGCGGGTTCAACTCGCGCGCATGTTCCAGTGAAATAAAATCTGAATCCAGGCCGAGATAGCGCGCCTTGGCCCGTTCCTGCTTCAGATAGTCGTAACGTTCCCTGGTGGACGCCAGATAGATGCCGCCGGGGCGGTGAATGCCGCAGGATTGGCCCGTGAGCTCTTCCAACTCCTTGTAGAGATTGATGGTGTAGCCCTGCAGCCGGGCGATGTTGGAATCGGAATTAATCGTGTGAATGATGCCCGCCGCATGCCAGGACGAGCCGGAAGTCAGCTCCTTGCGCTCCAGCAACACCACATCATTCCAGCCCAACTTGGCCAGATGATAAAGAATGGAGCAGCCAACAACGCCACCGCCAATAACCACAACTTTTGCGTGAGACTGCATGATAGGCCCTTCGTTTTGAGGCAATGTGCAGGGGCCTCAAGGCAATTGTCAAATGAGGAAATGGAACCGAAGCCTCGCACTAGTGTTAAGCGAGGGGGCACTTCAAAGGAGAAGAGCATGGCAGAGAATTTTGCGACGGTGCGCTATATGGTCAATGATGTGGGCGCGTCGGTCACATTCTATACGACGCATCTGGGCTTCGAACTGCAGCATCGCGCCGGCGATGCCTTTGCCTCGGTCACCCGGGGTCCGCTGCGCCTGTTGCTGAGTGGCAAGGCAAGTTCCGGCGCCCAAGCCATGCCCGATGGCCGCCAACCCATGCCCGGCGGCTGGAACCGCATTTTGATTGAATTTCCCGATCTTGCAGCCGAAGTCGAGCGGCTCAAATCCGCCAAACTGCAATTCCGGAATGAAATTCACAAAGGCGTCGGCGGCAGCCAGATCATACTCGACGATCCGTCCGGCAATCCAATCGAGCTTTTCCAGCCGGCGAAATAGGCGGTCCGTTCACCGCGCGGCCTTGAGCTGTTCGCTGCTTGGCAGAAACACGGTGAGAAGGCCGATGGCCGGCAGCACCGAACAGAGCTGGAAGACAAAGGTGATGCTGGTGTGGTCGGCCAGATAGCCAAGCGGCACCGCGCTCAAGCCAGCAATGCCAAAGGCGGTGCCGAAGAACAGTCCGGATATCATGCCGACGCGCCCCGGCAAAAGCTCCTGCGCATAGACCACCATGGCCGAAAAGGCCGAGGCGAGAATGAGGCCAATGGGAACGGTGAGCACCACCGTCCAG
>DATLDM010000034.1:0-30630 GCA_035525875.1 Aestuariivirga sp. | reverse complement strand
ATTTGAACCCGGCACCGTAAGTTTTACCCCGGGACGAAAGGCCGTCGTCAACGTGATTTCGCCGACTTCGGCTGACGCGGCGATGGATTCTGCGGCATTTTTGGCGAGGTTCAGGAAAACCTGAACCAGTTGATCCTGGTTGCCCAGCACCGAGGGAAGCGAGGGATCATATTCTTCACGGATGACAATGCCGTTCGGCATTCCGGCGGTTGTCAGTTGCTTTACGCGGTCAAGCACCACGTGAATGTTGACGGGCTTCCGGTCCAGCGGCCGTTCATCGGAGAAAACTTCCATTTGGTCCACGAGGTCCCGGATGCGATCGGTTTCCTCGCAAATCAGCTTTGCCAGGGCGCGGTCATTGTTTTCAAGAACCGGTTCCAGCAATTGTGCGGCACCCCTGATGCCGGACAAGGGATTCTTGATTTCATGGGCCAGCATGGCCGCCATGCCGGAGACGGAACGGGCAGCGCCGCGATGGGTGAGCTGCAAATCAAATTTCTGGGCCATGGAGCGGCGGAGAAGCGTGAGCACGACAAAGCGCGGGTCATCATTCACCAGCGCTGTTTGCAGGTCGACGATGCGCTCGCCGCCCATGCGGGGCGTTCCAACGCCCACGGAATATTCATTCATGACGCCACCCGAGTGCCGGACCTGGTTGACGACCTCCAGCACCGGGCTGGAAAACGGCATGGCGTCTTCCAGCTTGTGGCGGGCCAGCATGGTGGATGAAGCCTGGAAGAAATCTTCGGCTGCACTGTTGGCAAAGCAGATGACATTATTCTCATCAACAACCAATATGGGGTTTGGCAAGGCATCAAAAATAGCCCGTAGCGGCGGCACTTTTGTCAGGGCTAACGTGGCGGCTTCCATCACGCGGCCTCGGCTTCACGGACCTCAAGGGAACCGTAGAGTTGAATGATCGCATGGGCCACATGGCCGTTGTCGCGCGAGGTCAGGATGCGTTGACGCCAAAGAGCGGCGCTTTCGGGTGAAAGATATTTGCGCTCCTGGAGGCGGGTGATGGTCCAGCCAAGGTGCTTCCGAGCCGTTCTATTGCCGAGCTCGGCGCCATAAACGTCCAGCATGTGGCGATGATGTTCAGCGATGATTTGCATTTCTTTATAGATTGAGGGCTCTTCTATGCCCGAACCTGCGTCCAACTGATTAGCGATGACACCGGGCCACCAGGGCCTGCCATAGGCGCCGCGGCCAATCATGACACCGTCGGCCTGGGATTGCGCCAGCATGGCACGGGCGTCCGCCGAGGAGGTTCCGTCGCCATTGGCAATCAACGGAATGCTGATGGCTTCCTTGACGGCGCGAATGGCACGCCAATCTGCCTTGCCGCCATAGAACTGACAGCGGGTTCGTCCGTGTACGGTAATCATCTGAACGCCTGCATCTTCGGCACGGCGCGCCAGCTCGGGGGCGTTCATTGAGCTTGCATCCCAGCCCAGCCGCATTTTTAGCGTGACGGGAACCCGGGCGGCCTGAACCGTGGCTTCAATGAGGGTCAGAGCATGGTCGAGATCGCGCATCAGGGCCGAACCCGAGAGACCGCCGGTCACCTGCCGCGCCGGGCAGCCCATATTGATGTCGATGATATCTGCACCCAAATCCTGGGCGACCTTGGCTCCCTCAGTCATCCAGCGCGCCTCACGGCCCGCAAGCTGAATGACGAAGGGTTTCAACTTATCGGCGCCGCGCGCCCGGCGCACCATATCGGGCCTGGCGCGGACCAATTCCTCGCTTGCCACCATTTCTGACACAACCAGCCCTGCCCCATGGGAATGGGCCATGGCCCGGAACGGCTCGTCCGTCACGCCCGACAGGGGCGCCAGGAAAACCCTGTTGCGGGTTTTGATGGGTCCGATTTGAATGCTCATTTTTTCATCACATGTTTTGCTAGCATATTTTATAAGCAGAATAGTCTTATGTTGCACTGCGTCAAGACCATTTATTGCCCCATGGCGGAGGGACTGCTAGACGAAAATTATGTCGGTTGCAGTTGTCATCGTTGCGGGGGGCGCGGGATTTCGCGCCGGGGGGGAACTGCCGAAGCAATATCAGTTAATTGGCGGTCGGCCTGTCATCTGGTGGACCCTGAAGGCATTCGTCGAGCATCCCGGCGTTTCCCACATACAGACTGTGATTGGCGCGGGACAGGAGAACCTGTTTGCCTCGGCAATTGGAGACCTGCGCGTTGCGCCACCCGTTATCGGCGGAGCCACCCGGCAGGATTCGTGCCGGATCGGCGTTGCCGCATGCAGCAGCACAGGCGCCCAAAAAGTTTTGATTCATGATGCGGCCCGCCCCTTTGTTCCCGCTGACCTAATCAGCCATGTCATTGCCGAACTTGAACGATCCGAAAGTGTCATTCCCGGCCTGCCCATTGCCGACACGATCAAGCATGCGCCCGGCGGTCAAGTCGAACGAACGGTGGATCGCCAGAGCCTGTGGTCGGTGCAAACGCCGCAAGGTTTCGATCTGGGGGCCATTCTTTCGGCCCATACCAAGGCCCATGAACAAAACCTGCAGGGACTGACGGATGATGCGGCAGTTGCCGAAAAATTTGGTATCAAGGTGCGGGTGATTGCAGGGCGGGCGGAAAATCAAAAGCTCACGACGATGGAAGATATCCATGAGGCTGACAAAATTTTGACTGCACGGGCAAATTCCGAGCGGCTGGATGTGCGCGTCGGACAGGGCATTGATTTCCACGAGTTTGAAGCTGGCGATGGCGTGGTGCTGTGCGGCGTTAAAATTCCCCATGATAAAAAGCTCAAGGGCCATTCCGATGCGGATGCGGCTATGCATGCGCTGACTGATGCCATACTTGGTGCTTTGGGTGAAGGTGATATCGGCAGCCACTTTCCGCCGAGTGATCCGCAATGGAAAGGTGTTTCCTCTTCCATATTCCTGAAGAAGGCCGTTGATCTCTTGAGTTTGCGAAACGGTATCATTGCCAATGTGGATATCACCATTCTGGCGGAGGTGCCGCGCATTGGCCCGCATATCGTTGCGATGAAGACATTGCTTTCTCCCCTGCTCCACCTTTCCAAGGATCGCATTGCCATCAAGGCGACCACGACTGAGCAATTGGGTGCCATTGGCCGGCGCGAAGGGCTGGCGGCGTTTGCAACTGCAACGGTGCGCCTGCCATGACTTTGGAACAGAGAGCAGCAGTCCTTCTGGATAAATGCCGGTCGCGTAGTGTCAAGATCGCAACGGCGGAGAGCTGCACCGGCGGCATGGTGGCTGCACTCCTCACCTCCATCGCCGGCTCATCCGTTGTTTTCGATTGCGGATTTGTGACCTATTCGAATGAAGCAAAGATCGGAATGCTCGGCGTTTCGCCTGAGATCATTGCCGAGTTCGGCGCGGTAAGCCGAGAATGCGCGGTGGCCATGGCGCATGGGGCCATTCTTAGTTCGGCTGCCACGCTTGCCGTTTCGATCACCGGAATCGCGGGTCCGGGTGGCGGATCGGCGGCAAAACCGGTGGGACTGGTCCACTTTGCCTGCGCCCAAAGAAATGGCGCAACGCGTCACCGCGAAGAAAGATTTGGCGATCTCGGGCGCGACGGCGTGCGCAAGGCTTCGGTTGAGGTGGCACTCGAGCTGCTTGAAGCTCAGCTCTTGTAAAGTTTTGCGGCGCGGGCTTCGAATGCGTTCAACATTTTCCGTGCCGCCATATCAAACATGCCCTTCATGACCATTTGCAGCATGGGGCTTTTCATCTCGTAGTCCACGGCAAAGGTAATTTCGGACTTGCCACCTTCAACGGCCGCGATTTTCCATGAAGAGATAAGCTTCTTGACCGCATTGCCGGATGAGACGGCGCTTACCGAGAGATCCTTGAGGCTGGTTTGAACCTCGCTGGAGAAGGATTCCTGGATGCCCATTTTCTTGTAACCGACAAGAAGATCAGCTCCAAAATTCTCATTGCCGTCAACTGCAGGTTTGCGGTTGCGCACGGTTGAGCGTTCAACAAGAGGGAGGAATTCCTTGTAACTCCCCACATCGGCGACAACGGCAAAAATTTGCTGGGGGGTGAAATCTACGCGGTGGGTGGTGGAGAATTTGGGCAACTATCAGTGTCCGGCGTGATTGATCCGGGCCGCCCGCAACCTGGCGAAATCCTCTCCGGCATGGTGGGATGAGCGCGTGAGTGGCGAGGAGGCCACCATCAGAAAGCCCTTGGCATAGGCTGTGGCCTCATAGGCCTTGAATTCATCAGGCGTCACGAAACGGTCAATGGCGGCGTGTTTGCGGGTGGGCTGCAGGTATTGGCCGATGGTGATGAAATCAATGTTGGCGGAGCGCATGTCGTCCATGACCTGCATGACTTGTTCACGGGTTTCGCCAAGGCCCACCATGATGCCGGATTTGGTGAACATCATGGGGTCCAGTTCCTTCACCCGCTGCAGCAGGCGCAGCGAATGGAAGTAGCGCGCGCCGGGGCGGATTTTCAGGTAGAGGGAGGGAACTGTTTCGAGATTGTGATTGAAGACATCGGGGCGGGCTTCGACGACCTGTTCAAGGGCGCCATTTTTTTTCAGGAAGTCAGGCGTCAGGACTTCAATTGTTGTGGTCGGTGTAGCAGCGCGCGTGGCGCGGATGACCCGGGCAAAATGGCCGGCACCGCCATCGGCCAAATCATCCCGGTCGACGGAGGTAATGACGGCATGGGCCAGGCCCATGCGGGCGATGGCATCGGCCACCCTTTCGGGCTCATCGGCTTCGAGGGCTCCGGGCAAACCGGTCTTCACATTGCAGAAGGCGCAGGCCCTGGTGCAGGTGTCGCCCATGACCATGAAGGTTGCGTGTTTCTTGGACCAGCATTCGCCTATGTTGGGGCAGCCTGCTTCCTCGCAGACGGTGACCAGGCCATTCTCGCGGACGATCTTCTGGGTTTCCGCGTAAATGGGCGAACCCGGCGCCTTTACCCTTATCCACTCCGGCTTGCGCAGGAGCGGGGTATCGGCCCTGTGGGCTTTTTCAGGATGGCGGAGCCGGGTATCGAGAAGCGTTGCCATTGGCTTAGGCGGAGCGCCCCTGGAAGGCGCGATAAGCCAGGATCAGGATGCAGGCGCCGGCAACAGCCACGACCAACTGCCCAAGCAAGCCGCCAAGGGCAATGCCGGCAAGAGCCAGCAGCCAGTTTCCGAGCAGTGCGCCAACGATGCCGAGTACGATGTTCATGATGAGGCCCGTATCGAACTTCATCACTTTTTCGGCGATCCAGCCGGCAAGACCGCCGAGGATGATCGTCATAATCCAGCCAAAGCCTTCCATATTTTTATCCTCTCAAAATTCAATCAACGGCCACGCAGCATTTTCACGGCAAAGATCAGGATGACGGCACCGACAACAGATACAATTACATTGCCCCAGAACCAGCCCTGGAAGAACTCGCCGAGTTGAATGCCTGCAGCGTTGGCGAGGAAACCGCCAATGAATGAACCGATGATTCCCACAATGATGTTCATGATCAAGCCCATGTTGCTGCCGGTCAGCTTCTCGGCAATCCAGCCCGCCACTGCGCCGATGAGCAGGGTTCCAAAAATCCCTACGCCACCGCCGAGGTCCATCAGATTGTTCATTTCATTCTCCCACTAAGCTTCAGGTTAAAATCTTCGCGATGATCATGACGATGATGGCTCCAATGGTGGCGGTTGCAATGTCACGGCCATATTCATTCTTGATGCCGAGATCGATTCCCATCCTGTTCAGGACATATGATCCCACGAACGAGCCGATCACGCCACTGATGAGATATTGAAACAAACCATAGCCGCCGACGACAAAGCTGGCCAGCCAGCCCGCAACCAGCCCCAGCAGGAGGGCGATAATGATATTCTTAGTATCCACGCGCGGCCCTTCCGGTTTGCGCCCGGCTTGAGATATGGCCCACGGAAGGGCTTGGTTCAAGTGGCATGTGAATGCATCCCTACATGTGAATGACGCGGCCCTGGGAATCCAACACGCTCTCATGCATCGTCTCGGACAGGGTTGGATGCGGGAAGACCGTGTGCATCAGTTCCTCTTCGGTGGTTTCAAGCCCCATGGCAATGACAAAACCCTGGATGAGTTCGGTGACCTCGGCCCCTACCATGTGAGCGCCCAGCAATCTTCCGGTCTTGGCGTCAAAAATCGTCTTAACCAAACCCTGATCCTCGCCAAGGGCGATGGCCTTGCCATTGCCGATGAAGGGAAAGCGGCCGACCTTGAGTTCGAAGCCTGCCGCCTTGGCTTTGGCTTCGGTGAGGCCGACTGAAGCCACCTGAGGGTGGCAATAGGTGCAGCCCGGAATTTGCTCCTTCTTCATGGGATGGGCATCGAGGCCCTTGATCTTCTCGATGCAGATTACGCCCTCATGCTCCGCCTTGTGGGCCAGCATGGGCGGGCCTGCCACGTCGCCAATGGCGTAGACACCGGCCACATTGGTGCGGCCAAAGCCATCAATGACGATATTGCCCTTTTCGGTTTTAACGCCCAGCGCTTCCAGTCCAAGGTTTTCGATATTGCCAACTACGCCCACGGCGGAGATGACGCGGTCTACCGTGAGTTCGGATTTCGTGGCGCCCTGCTCGATCGTGGCGGTAACGCTGTTGGCGGCTTTCTTCAAGCTACTTACCTTCGCGCTCAGCTTGATCTTCAGGCCGAGCTTCTCCAGTTGCTTCTGGGCGATCTTGGCGATCTCAGCGTCCTCCACCGGCATGACCTGGTCCATGATTTCAACCACGGTGACGTCAACGCCCATGGCGTTATAGAAGCTCGCGAACTCAATGCCGATGGCGCCGGAGCCTACGACCAACAGGGACTTCGGCATTTTGGGGGGCACCATGGCTTCGAAATAGCTCCACACCAGTTTTCCATCCGCTTCAAGGCCGGGCAGCGCGCGCGGCCTTGCGCCCGTAGCGATGATAATGTGTTTGGCCGTGTAGGTACCAGCGCCAATCGTGCCCTTGGGTTCGGGAATTTGCGGCTGCATGGCGGGCTTGGCCGATTTCGCAACTGTGACTTCGCCGGGCTTTGTGATCTTCGCTTCGCCCCAGATCACCTGCACTTTGTTCTTCCTGAGAAGACCGGTGACACCACTATTCAAACGGCCCGCGACGCCACGCGAGCGCTGCACCACGGCGGCGGGATCGAAAGACACATTGTCTGCCGAAAGGCCATAGTCCTTGGCATGCTTCATGTAGTGATAGATTTCCGAGGTGCGGAGCAGCGCCTTGGTCGGAATGCAGCCCCAGTTCAAACAGATGCCACCCAAATGTTCGCGCTCCACGATAGCCGTCTTGAAGCCAAGTTGTGCGGCGCGGATGGCCGTCACATAGCCCCCGGGGCCTGAGCCAATGATGAGAACGTCGAAGTTATTGTCGGCCATGAAGGTGTTTCCTTCCAAAGGAAATTAAATCGATAGAATCTTCTTCACCACCGGCACCAATGCGACACCAATGGCCTTTGTATTTGCAGCATCGAGATGGCCGCCATCGGTCTTGTCGGCGACTGCCACCGAACCTGCATCAAAGAAATGCACATTCATCTCCTGCGCCACCCTCGCGTAATGTTTGGCGAAGAGTTTGGATTCCGCAATGGCGTGGCCCCAGAGGTCGTTGAACCATTCATCTTCCGTGGGCACCAGGCTGGGCGGTGAGATGATCAAGATTTCCGGTATCTTGAAACCTTTCACATAGTTGGCGTTCTTGACGATCTGGATCAACCGTTCCATGCCCATGGCTGCATCAAAGGCGCGGCAGCGGGCGGCATACTTGATGTCATTGGTGCCCAGCATGATGATCACAAGGTCCAGCGGCTGGTGGCTGATCAATAGCAGCGGCAGCGCCACGGCGCCGTTGCGGGATTCAAAAGTGGTCTCATCATCGAAAACCGTGGTTCGTCCGTTTTGGCCCTCTTCGATCACGCGCGCTTTACCGCCAAGTCCGGTAGCCAAGGAGTTGGGCCAGCGGGATTCAAATGGATGCCGCGCATCCTGCCCTGCCACAAAACCCCAGGTCAGACTGTCACCAAATGCGAGGATGGATTTCATGAACTACACCAACATCAAGCCCGGATCTTCGAGGTACAGGCGGAAGGCACTGAGGAGTTCGGCGCCGAGTGCGCCGTCAACGCAGCGATGATCGGTGGACAAGGTGACTGACATCTGGTGTTCGATGACAATTTCATCGCCGCGCACCACGGGGCGGCGTTCGCCCGTGCCGATGGCGAGGATCGTTGCCTGGGGCGGATTGACGATGGCGGCAAAATTCTTGATGTTCATCATGCCGAGATTGGAGACGGAGGTTGAACCGCCGGTGTATTCCTCCGGCTTCAAGCGGCGCGTCCCCGCCCTTGCGGCATAATCCTTCATTTCCATGGAAATCTGGGTGAGGCCCTTGGTTTCGGCCTTGCGGACAACCGGCGTGATCAGGCCGCCGGGGATGGATACGGCTACGCCCACATCGGCGTGGTGGTGTTTCACCATAGCATTTTCCGTCCACGACACGTTGGCGTCCGGCACCTTCATGAGGGCCATGGCCATGGCCTTGATGATGAAATCATTGACCGAGACCTTCCAGGCGGGCTTGCCGTCCTTGTCCTTGGGCGCCTGCAGGTTGAGGCGTTCGCGCAGCGGAAGAAGATTTTCCAGCACGCAATCCACCGACACATAGAAATGTGGAACGGTCTGCTTTGACTCGGTCAGGCGGCGGGCAATGGTCTTGCGCATGCCGTCATGGGGCACGAGATCGTAGGAGCCCGGTTCAAAGAGCTTGAGCACGGCCTCATCAGACATGCCCTGTGGCATGCCCGCTGACTTAGCGGCAGGTGCTGCGCCCGGCTTGGCGTTCTCAACATCCTTCAGAACGACGCGGCCATGGGGGCCAGAGCCTTTGAGAGCCGCGAGATCAATGCCCTTTTGCTTGGCAATTCGTTTGGCCAGCGGTGAAGCGAAAACACGAGAGCCATCGGTTTTTGGCTGTGGCGCGCTCGTGGGAGCAGCAGTCGGCGCAGCGGCGGCCGTTGGAGCCACAGTAGGTTTTGCCGCTGGCGCAGGCGCAGCCTTTGGCAGTTCGCCCAGCTTCTCGCCTTCGCCCAAAATGATGGCGATGGGGGCATTCACCAGAACATCGTCGGTGCCTTCGGCCACGAGGATTTTGCCAAGGGTGCCCTCATCGATGGCTTCGACTTCCATGGTGGCCTTGTCCGTTTCGATCTCAGCCAGCACGTCGCCGGACTTCACCTTGTCGCCTTCTTTCTTGAGCCATTTTGCAAGCTTGCCCTTCTCCATGGTGGGGGACAGGGCGGGCATGAGAATTTGCACGGGCATGGTCCGGTACTCTCTCTATGACTTGACGGAAAGCGGCGAGTGTTTTGCGGCGGCCTTTGCGAGATCGGCGGTCAGGTTCTTGCGGATTTCTTCGAGGTTGCCGGCGGTGGTGCCGTGGCCCATTTCGGCGCAGGAGGCCGCCACCTGCTCCGCCATGCCGGCCAGCACATGGCCCCAGATATCAGCCTTGCCGAAAGCCATCGCATTCAGCGACAGGCTGAGATGGCCATTGCTAATCCAGGCGCGCACCAGTTCGCCCGCCTTCTCGTCATGAAATACTTCATGCGGCGGCTGCAATTGATGCGGGTGCGTTTCGTGGCTGTGGTCGTGATGATGGTGGTGATCGTGGTCAGACATCGTGATAATTTATCCTTTCGGCATGTTTTCTGTGTTTGAGATGCCACTGGGTTTGTGCCACTCGGCATCAAACACTTCCTTCATCCTGAACTTTGTATTGTTCAGTGTGTCCCATTTTTCTTGTTCAAAGGCCTCTGCAATGTGCCGACCCACATCCGAGAGCAGCATACCCCAAGTTTCCGCTGAACCAACAAATGCTCCTGGACTAAAACTTACAAATAGAGAGCCATCCTTGATCCAACATCTCAGCACTTCCTTTGCGTCTGCCGAACCTACGACCTCTGGAGGTGGAGCGATCTCACCAGTATGAAAGAAGGTCCCACTCACAAGTAGAGTACTCCTTTTACAGCGGCCACCACTTCATCGGCATTGGGGAGCGCAAGCTTTTCAAGATTGGCGGCATAGGGCATGGGCACGTCCTTGCCGGCGACGCGGGCGACGGGGGCATCGAGATAATCGAAGGCGTGAGTCATCACTTGCGCGGCGATTTCGGAGGTGACCGAGAATTGCGGATAGCCCTCCTCCACCGCCACGCAACGGTTGGTTTTCTTCACGCTCTCCATCACGGTCGCCAGATCCATGGGGCGGATGGTGCGGAGGTCGATGACTTCCGCTTCGATGCCTTCTGCTGCCAGCTTGTCGGCGGCGGCGAGCGAATAGGTCATGCCGATGCCGAAGGAAACGATGGTGACATGCTTTCCGGCGCGGGCGATACGGGCCTTGCCGATGGGCACGATCCAGTCATCAAGCTTCGGCACTTCAAAGCTCTTGCCGTAGAGAATTTCGTTTTCGAGGAAGATCACCGGGTTAGGATCGCGGATGGCGGATTTCATCAGGCCTTTGGCGTCGGCTGCCGAATAAGGCATGACAACTTTGAGGCCGGGGATCTGGGAATACCATGCGGCGTAGTCCTGTGAATGCTGCGCGCCGACGCGGGCCGCCGCACCATTGGGGCCGCGGAACACGATGGGGCAACCCATCTGGCCGCCGGACATGTAAAGCGTCTTGGCGGCGGAATTGATGATCTGGTCCATGGCCTGCATGGCGAAGTTGAAGGTCATGAATTCGACGATGGGTTTGAGGCCGGCAAAGGCAGCCCCTGTGGCGATGCCGGTGAAACCGTGCTCGGTGATGGGCGTGTCGATCACGCGCTGAGGGCCGAATTCCTCGAGCATGCCCTGGCTGATTTTGTAGGCGCCCTGGTATTCGCCCACTTCCTCGCCCATCAGGAACACGTCCTTGTCGCGGCGCATTTCCTCGGACATGGCGGCGCGGATCGCTTCGCGCACGGTCATGGTGACCATTTCGGTGCCTTCGGGAATTTCCGAGTCTTTCAACTCAGGGCCCTTCGAGGGCGGCTGCGCCGCCACCTCAGGGTGAGGTTTATTTTTTTCCTCATCCTGAGGAGCCCGCGCAGCGGGCGTTTCGACGGACGCTTCGCCGATCACCGCGATGGGCGTATTCACTTTCACATTCTCGGTGCCTTCGGCCACAAGGATGGCGGTCAATGGTCCCTCATCGACGGCTTCCACTTCCATGGTGGCCTTGTCGGTTTCAATCTCGGCCAGCACATCGCCGGACTTGATATTGTCGCCGACTTTTTTCAGCCATTTGGCAAGCTTGCCCTCTTCCATAGTGGGCGACAGGGCGGGCATCAGAATGTTAGGCATGGTTGGCTCCGCCCCTTAAGCTGTCTTGTAAATGTCGGTGTAGAGCTCCGAGGCATCGGGCTCCGGATTGCTGGTGGCGAAATCGGCGGCTTCGGTGACGATGACGCGGATATCGGCGTCGACTTTTTTCAAATCATCCTCGCTGGCAAAACCGGCTTTCAGAATACGCGCCTTCACCTGTTCGATGGGATCGCGTTCCTCGCGCATCTTCTGCACTTCTTCCTTGGCGCGGTATTTCGCGGGGTCGGACATGGAATGGCCGCGGTAGCGGTAGGTGAGCATTTCCAGAATGTAGGGGCCCTCGCCCGATCTGCAATGCTCGACGGCGCGGTCGCCAGCTTCCTTCACGGCGCGCACATCCATGCCATCCACCTGTTCGGAGGGAATGCCGAAGGCTTCGCCGCGTTCACCGAGATGATCGGATTTGGCCGTGGAGCGCGGGGCGGCGGTGCCCATGGCGTAGCGGTTGTTTTCGATCACGAAGATGACGGGAAGTTTCCAGACGGCGGCGATATTGAAGGTTTCATAAACCTGGCCCTGATTGGCGGCCCCGTCGCCATAATAGGTGAGTGCCACATGATCGTTGCCGCGATATTTGTTGGCGAAGGCAAGCCCTGCCCCCAGTGGCACCTGGGCTCCCACAATGCCGTGGCCGCCAAAGAACTGTTTTTCCCGGCTGAACATGTGCATGGAGCCGCCCTTGCCATGGGAATAGCCATCCCGGCGGCCGGTGAGTTCGGCCATGACGCCCTTGGGGTCCATGCCGGCGGCCAACATGTGGCCATGGTCGCGGTAGGAAGTGATAAGCTGGTCGCCGTCCTTGACGGCCATCTGCATGCCGATGACTACGGCCTCCTGGCCGATATAGAGATGGCAGAAGCCGCCGATTGTGCCCATGCCATAAAGCTGGCCGGCCTTTTCCTCAAAGCGGCGGATCAGCAGCATGTCCTTGTAGGCGCGGAGTTCTTCCTCGGAGGAAAAACCACTATTTTTGCCGGAAGATTTATCGCCCTTTTCAGGCTTGCTTCCTTTGCGTGCGATATAGGCTGATTTCACCGCCATAAGCTCCTCCGCCGTGCTTTTTGATGTGATTCATAGCATTAAGCGGTTGAGATAGCTTGCTTTTAGTGGTGTTAACCGAATTTCGGTTTACAGCTTGGAATTCATTGGGGAATTATGGTGAATCCAGCACAATCAGGTCATGGGGACCCGCCACATCCAGCGTTGACCGAGCCATTTCGTCGAGCATGTCGGGATCCACGGATTCTGGCCTGAGAAGGGCAACGCGGGTCTCAAAATCGCTGCGCTGTTTCTGAATTGTGGTCAGTTCATCGCTTAACTGTCGGGATTGGTTGGCCAATTTTTCATTGAAGGCAAAGCCACGGGGGCCTTCCTGGGCATGCCAGGCAAGAAACCCAAGCAGGCCCAGCGAGGCGAAGGTGACGACACTGTCGAATTTGGAGATTCGCATGCCCCTAAACTCGGGTGAATCGCTTAAGCTTTGGTAAACGGACGGCCCTTATGCGGGCTTGCTTTTTGCCACAAAGGATACGATGTAAGGTCAAAGGTTAAATGAGATGTTATCGAGCAGCCGATTCATAGTCGCAATCCACGCCCTGAGCGTGCTGGCGCGCCATGCCAACAAAGGTCCGGTGTGTTCGTCGGCTATTGCAACCAGCGTCGATACCAACCCTGTGGTGATCCGCCGTTTGATGGCGGAACTGGAAAAGGCCAAGCTCGTGCGCGCCACGGCGGGCCGTTCCGGGGGATTTGAGCTCGAAAGAGGCGCGGAAGGTATTACGCTGCAGGATATCTATCAGGCGGTGGAAGATGCGACGGTTTTCCGCATGCATAAAACCGATCCCAATTCGAAATGCCCGGTGGCCTGCCAGATGGGTAAAATTCTCGGTGCACCTTTGCGGGCCGCCGAGAGCGCTTTGTCAACGTCGCTGGCACGGACAACGCTCAAGGACGTGGCCGAAGCGGTCCACTGACTTTTCACTTATTTCAGAATCTTGAAATCACCGATGGCAATGCTTGTGGCGTCGGCGGGGCCGGTGATGCGCAGCCATACTCCCTTGCCCAAGGCGTGATCGGGAAGTGCGAAGGATTGCTTGCCCGGTGTTGTCTGCAAGGTGAAGCTTTGAATGGGTCGGCCACTGGTATCCATGAGGCCTTCGGGCAGCACCATCACGTCCAACTGGTTTGCAGCCGCGGCCAAATTGCCCGATGGCGGGACATATTCAATCAGGTTCACAGGCTGGGCCGTATCTCCGGCGAAGCTCACAAGTACATTCAATTCTCGGTCAGGTGCGGCAATGCTCAGCGAAGTTTCCGATTTGCCGTCGAAGAGTTCGGCCAAGCGGTAACGCTGCTCGGCGCCGTCCTTGAGGGCAGCGGAGAATTGCGCGCCCTGCCCTATGTCAAACGGACCTGATTGCACCACATCGCCCTTGGCCACTGGAACATCAGTCTTTGCCACGGGTGATTCGACGGCGAGCGTTACCTGCACCGGTTGTTGCGGAGGCGCTGCACTTGGCAACAGGGTCTGATAAGCGGCGATCGCCACGCCCGCCACAGCCGCGAAACTCGTGGCAATCATATGGGCATTGGAGAATCGGGCCGGCTTAGGATTTGAGGATGGTCGCGCCGGCATATTGTGCCTGTGTCCCTAGTTCTTCTTCAATACGCAGCAACTGGTTATACTTCGCCAACCGGTCTGACCGTGCCAGCGAACCGGTCTTGATCTGACCGCAGTTTGTGGCAACAGCAAGGTCGGCAATGGTGGCGTCCTCGGTTTCGCCGGAACGGTGGCTCATCACGGCGGTGTAGCCCGCCTTGTGGGCCATTTCGACGGCTTCCAGGGTTTCGGTGAGCGAGCCGATCTGGTTCACTTTCACCAGAATCGAATTGGCGATGTGTTCGGTGATGCCGCGCTTCAGGCGCGTGGTGTTGGTGACAAACAGGTCGTCGCCCACGAGCTGGTGGGTTTTGCCAATCAGGTCAGTAATCTGCTTCCAGCCATCCCAATCATCTTCCGACATGCCATCTTCAATGGAAATGATGGGGAAATCCTTGGCAAGCTTGGCCAGGTATTTCGCCTGCTCGGCGATGGAGCGCTTCTTGCCCTCGCCTCCGTAATCATAAACACCGTTCTTGAAAAACTCGGTGGCGGCGCAATCGAGGCCCAAATAGATTTCCTTGCCCGGCTTGTAGCCGGCCTGCTCGATGGCCTTGAAAGCGAATTCCAAAGCCGCTTCCGCCGAGGGAAGGTTTGGCGCGAAGCCGCCTTCGTCGCCTACGTTGGTATTGTGGCCGGCTTTCTTCAGCGAGGCTTTCAGAGTGTGGAAGACTTCGGCCCCCATGCGCAGCGCTTCCTTGAAGGTTGGCGCGCCTACGGGGAGAATCATGAATTCCTGGAAGTCGATGGGGTTGTCGGCGTGAACGCCGCCGTTGATGATGTTCATCATGGGTACGGGCAGCGTGCGTGCAGCGGTGCCGCCGACATAGCGGTAGAGCGGCTGACCGCAGGCTTCGGCGGCAGCCTTTGCCGTGGCAAGCGATACGCCGAGAATGGCATTGGCGCCCAGCCGGGATTTGTTGGGCGTACCATCGAGGGCAATCATGGTGCGGTCAATGGCGACCTGGTCCTGGGCATCCATGTCGATGAGGGTTTCGAAAATTTCGCCATTCACGGCGGCTACGGCATTGAGCACGCCCTTGCCCCCATAGCGCTTCTTGTCGCCATCGCGGAGTTCCATGGCCTCGTGGGCACCGGTCGAAGCGCCGGAAGGCACGGCGGCACGGCCGAAGGAGCCATCTTCAAGAATGACATCCACCTCGACGGTCGGATTGCCGCGGCTGTCAAGAATTTCGCGGGCGGTAATGTCAAGAATGGCGGTCATGGCGCTCTCCGGATGAGGTTCGGGGGGCTTATGACTTGGACCTGTGTTTAATGCAAGAAGGGTTAGGCCGGGTTTCCGAGTTGCCGCAGCATCAGGATCATGTTGGCGTGGGCGTCGGTGCCGCCGGTGTTCCGGATCTTGTGGGGAATGTCGGCGCGGTAGCGGATGGCTTCGCCCGCCTTGGCGGTTCTGACTTCGTCGCCAACGGTAATCTCCACTTCGCCTTTCAGCAGGTAGAGGTGTTCCACGGTTCCCGGCGGGTGGGGGTCGGATTCCAGGAGGCCGGCGGGCTTTGCCTGGAAATCATACCACTGGGTGAGTTCGATCAAGTTCAGCGGCCCGATGATGGCCAGGCGGCAGAGGCCATCCTGGCTTTCCAGAATGGGAATGGCCGACTTCAACTGATGGTCGAGAAAGGCGGTTCCGCTGTCGGCTTTCAGAACCTCGTCAATGCTGGTTTCGAGGGCCCGGGACAGGCGGAAAACGGTGGATAACGTGGGGTTGGTTTCATTGCGCTCGATCTGGGAAATGATCGATTTGGCGACCCCGGACTGCTCGGAAAGCTCGCCCAAGGACATGTTGTAGGCCTTGCGCAGGCGCTGGATGGTTTTGCCAAGGGCTGGCGTCGGGTCAACATCCGGTGAACCATTGCCTTTTTTGTTGCGCGGCGTTGACATTTTGTTGTCCTTTATTTAGAACTTGTGTTCGTAATAACGAACGAAATGACTATATAGGTTGCTGCTGGTTGTCAATTAGCGCTGATTTGATTGAAAAATCAATAAAATTCGGGGCGATGGCCAAGCAGGGTAAACGTCCGGAGAAGCGAACAGGAGTTAAATGTGGGCGTGATTCAGGTTATCGACACCAATAATGTGAGCCACATCCTGGAGGCTGTCGAGGGTTGGCGGGTGATGGAAATCATTCGCGAGCACTTCGAGGTGGGTGGCCTGTGCGGTGGCGCCTGTGCCTGTGCGACCTGCCATGTGGAAGTTCACGCCGAATGGGCGGGCAAGCTGTATCCGGCGAATGACGACGAGGAGGCGATGCTGGACGAGGTTCCGGCACTGTCGCCAACATCACGCCTTTCTTGCCAGATTATTTACACAGAAGACTTAAACGGACTCGCAGTCAAACTCGTGGCCAATGGCTGAGGTGAAATCATGCGCTATTTCCCCATATTTGTTGATCTGAAGGACCGGAAGGTCATCGTTGTCGGCGGCGGCGAAGAAGCGCTTCGCAAGGTTCGCCTGCTGCTTAAAACCAAGGCCAGAATTCTGGTGGTGGCTCCCCTGCTCCATGATGAGCTGGCGGCGGAGCCGCGGGTTGAATGGCTGGCCACGCAATTTTCGGCAAAGCAGCTTGATGGCGCGGCGCTGGTCTATACGGCGGAGCCTGGGACCAATGAGGTTGTGAGCGCGGAAGCGCGGGCGCGCGGCATTCCCGTCAACGTGATTGACGCGGCCGAGATTTCAACTTTCCTGACGCCCTCGATTGTGGACCGTGACCCGGTGGTGATTGCCATTGGAACGGAAGGCACGGCACCGGTTCTGGGGCAAGGCATCCGGGCCCGGCTTGATGCTGAGTTGCCGCAGGCGCTGGGTGATCTCGCCAGCAAGGCTAGTGCGCTGCGTTCTCGGGTTGCCACGGAAGTGCCGCACGGCAATCGCCGGCGCTCGTTCTGGGCCAAGTTTTTCTTTGGGCGGATCCGCGATGCCGTCGTTGCCGGTGATGCGGCGGGTTACTCCCATGAACTCACGCTTGCTCTGAAGGGCGAAGCGGCTCCTTCGATTGGGCGGGTTTCAATTGTGGGCGCCGGTCCCGGCGATCCGGAACTGCTGACTCTCAAGGCACAGCGCAAATTGCTTGAGGCTGATGTGATTGTTTATGACCGCAATATTTCTCCAAACATTCTGGAATTGTCTCGGCGCGATGCGGAACGGTTTGCCGTGGGCACCACGCAGTTTGACATCGGCACCTTGCTGGCGCGGCAAGCGCAAGCGGGCAAGCATGTCGTGTTACTTGTTCCCGGCGATGTTGATCACGCCTCTGATGAAGTGGCAGTTCTGGAGCAGCACGGATTTGCGGTCGATATCGTGCCCGGCATTGCGAACGAAACAGCAAAGCCATTCCCCTTCATGTCACGCGACGATATAGCCTCGGAAATGCTGAGGGCCGCATCATGAGCGAGATTGAAAAGGGCCAGGTCATGACCGCCAACCGGCTGCGCGACGGGGAAGTTGTATTCCTCACGCGTTCGGGCGAATGGAATGAGAAAATCGATGAGGCTGTACTGGCGCTGGAACCACAGGCCACTGCAGCGCTCGAAGCCAGGGCCAAGGACGATGTGAAATCCACATTGGTCACGGGCACCTATTTGTTCGATGCCGAGCGCCTGGATGGAAAAATCCGCGCCCTGCACATGCGCGAACGCATCCGCACCCTTGGCCCTACGGTCAGGCTTGACCTCGGCAAGCAGGCCGAGGGCACGGCCGGCGCATTCGCCTTTAAGGAGGCTTGATCCATGTATCGCTATGATGAATTCGACCATCAATTCGTGCGGGAGCGCACCGCGCAATTCCGCGACCAGGCCACACGCCGTCTTAGCGGTGAGTTGACCGAGGACGAATTCCGCCCGCTGCGCCTGATGAACGGGCTTTACCTGCAGCTTCACGCCTATATGCTGCGGGTGGCCATTCCCTATGGCACCCTGTCATCCAAACAGATGCGGCAGCTTGCCTACATCGCCGATAAGTGGGATCGCGGCTACGGCCATTTCACCACGCGGCAGAATATTCAATACAACTGGATCAAGCTTGAAGACACGGCGGATATTCTGGCGGCTTTGGCGGAAGTCGAGATGCACGCCATCCAAACCTCGGGCAATTGCATCCGCAATGTGACCACGGACCACTGGGCGGGCGCCGCGGCTGACGAAATATCTGATCCGCGTCCAGTGGGTGAATTGCTCCGGCAGTGGTCGTCGCTGCATCCGGAATTTTCCTATCTGCCGCGCAAGTTCAAGATTGCCGTGACCGGGGCACCCAATGACCGGGCGGCGGTGAAGGTGCATGACATCGGGTTGCGGCTGCACAAGAATGACGCAGGCGCCATTGGCTGGGAAGTCATGGTGGGCGGAGGCCAAGGCCGCACGCCGATGATCGCCGTCACGGTGCGCGACTTCCTGCCGGAGAAGGAACTCGTGGCTTACATCGAAGCGATCATGCGGGTTTATAACCTCTATGGCCGGCGCGACAACAAATTCAAGGCGCGCATCAAGATCCTTGTGCACGAAATCGGCGCGGATAAATTCAAGGCGGAAGTCGAAGCGGAATATGCCCGCCGCCCCGAGCAGACCACCCATGTGGAAGAAAAAGAACTGAAGCGGATCGCGGCTTATTTTGCCCCGCCGGTTTTTGACAAGCTGTCGCGCTTCTCCCCGGCCTTCGAGGAAGCAAAACTTACGCACCCAAGCTTCGCCCGCTGGGCCCGCAACAATCTGGCGGCGCACCGGGTTGATGGCTACACCATTGTCAATATTTCCCTGAAGCCCGAAGGCGGCATTCCGGGCGATGCCACGTCCGATCAGATGCGCCTGATGGCGGATCTGGCCGAGCGTTATTCGCACGACGAATTGCGCGTGAGCCATCCGCAGAACATCATTCTTCCCCATGTGAAGAAGGACGATGCGCTGGCCATCTGGCAGGCGCTGGTGCCGGCTGAACTGGCCACGGCAAATTACGGCCTTGCGGGCGATATCATCGCCTGCCCCGGCATGGATTATTGCGCACTGGCGACGGCGCGCTCTATTCCGATCAGCCAGGCCATTTCGCGGAAATTCGCTGATCTCGACGTGCAGGAAAAAATCGGTCCTTTGAAGATCAACATCTCGGGCTGCATCAATGCCTGCGGCCATCATCATGTAGGCCATATCGGCATTCTCGGCCTCGACAAGAAGGGCGAGGAATTTTACCAGATCACGCTTGGCGGCTCGTCAACCGAAAGCGCCTCGATTGGCTCCATCCTCGGGCCAGGCTTTGCAGGCCATGAAATGGCTGATGCCATTGAGAAGATTCTCACCACCTATGTGAAGCTGCGCCAGCCTGGCGAGGAATTCCTTTACGCCTACCGCCGCCTGGGGCCGCAACCTTTCAAGGAGGCATTGTATGCCGCTGCTTAAGAACAACGCCTTCATCCAGGATAGCTGGGTACATCTCGGCGCGGAGGATCCTTTGCCGGACGGCGGCAATGTTTCCATTCCCTTTTCGCGTTTGAAGAATGAATGGGAAAACCTGGCGAAGTTTCCCGGCCAGCTTGGCACGCTGCTCAGCAACACGGACCATGCTGAAGACGTGGCGCATTTCCTGCCGCATCTGGCGATGGTTATTCTGCCCTTCCCTGCCTTTGTCGATGGCCGCGCCTATTCGATTGCCCGGCAAATCCGCCTGCTGGGATACCGCGGCGAATTGCGTGCCACGGGCAACATATTGCCTGACCAGTTTCAATACATGAGCCAGGTTGGGTTCAGCAGCTTTGAAGTTTCTGAGCGCTTTCCGCTTGAGGTTTGGCAGCAGGCCTCGAAACAAATGTCTCTTGCCTATCAGCGCGGGCTTTACCGCCGGGTGGGCGAAGCGGAGGTGTGGAGCGAGCGCCACGCGGAAACAGCGCCCGAGCCGACGCCATGGGAGGAACAGCCCCATGCCGGATAATCTCATCGATAACAGTGTTGTCGAACGGTATGCGGGGCTTGAAGGCCGCGACCTGATCAAATCCATTCTGCGGGATTATCCCGGGAAGACGGCTTTGGTTTCTTCCTTCGGCGCCGAGTCTGCGGTGCTGCTGCACATGGTTTCGGAAGTTGATCCGGATTTGCCGATCGTTTTCCTGGACACGGGAAAGCTGTTCCAGGAGACGCTGGATTATCGCGACAAGCTGATTGTTGAACTGGGGCTCACAAATGTGCGCTCGGTGAAGCCGGAGGCTTTTGACATTTTCACCCATGATGCCACGGGCCTGCTGCACCAGAGCAACCCCGATGCCTGCTGCCACATTCGCAAGACCGTGCCGCTGGAAAAAGCATTGGCGGAATTTGATGTGGTGATTTCCGGGCGCAAGCGTTTCCATGGCGCGGCGCGGGCTAATCTCGATTACGTCAGCATCGCCGATGACCGGTTGAAAATTGAGCCGCTTGCCGGATTCTCGGCACTCGATATCCAGTCCTACATGAACAGCCATCATCTGCCGTCGCATCCCCTCAAGCTGAGGGGCTATCGTTCTATCGGCTGTGAACCCTGCACCTCGCTTGGCGGCACGGATGATGATCCGCGCGCCGGCCGCTGGGCCGGAACCGACAAGACGGAATGCGGCATTCACTTTACCGCCAATGGACAAATCATCCGCACGGTTCAGCGCCAGGCCGTGAACGCTTGAACACAGACAGGTTTGGGGGAACCGCCTGATGCATGAGTTTTGGGCTTTTGCCCTGGTGGGATTCTTTGCGCAACTTGTTGACGGTGCCTTGGGCATGGGATTTGGCGTTATCTCCGCCTCGGTGCTGTTGGCGCAAGGTGTTCCCCCTGCCCTTGCTTCGGCTAGCGTAAACGCGGCCAAGCTTCCAACAACCGGTACAGCAGCGCTCTCCCACTACCTGCACAAAAACCTCGATTGGCGCATCATCGTCATGCTGTGCGTGTTCGGCGCATTAGGTGGAATAATTGGTGCGACGGTGCTGACCAGCCTGAAGGGCAAGACGTTGTTTATCCTGATCAACGTCTATCTCCTGTTCATGGGCGGGTTAATTATTTACCGGGGCTTGCGGGACGTAGCGCCTCGCCTGTTTCCCAAGGGGTTTACTGGGCTGATCGGTTTTGCCGGCGGCCTCATCGAAGGCATTGGCGGCAGCTGGGGGCCCATTGTGACCACCAGTCTGCTTGGAGCTGGAACCGAGTCACGCTACGCTATTGGCTCCAGCAATTTCTCGGAGTTCGTGGTCAGCATCGCCGTGTTCTCCACCTTTGTTGCGGCATTTGCCATGGGGCACTGGGAAGGCGGTTCCGACTGGCGTGAAGTGGCCTGGCCCATTGCCGGTCTCGTGCTCGGCGGCATTCCCGCGGCCGTGATGGGCGGGTATCTCTCAAAAATTGCTCCCAGGCGTCCGCTTACCATTGCGGTCGGCTTGCTGGCAATCAGCATCGGCATCTACCGCTTCGCAACGATGTAGTGTTTAGGTCTTTAGGGCCTGTTTGAGGTCGCCGACGAGATCATTCACATCCTCCAGACCCACAGACAGGCGCAGGTTGCCGTCAGAAATCCCCATCATGGCGCGGGCTTCCGGACCGATGTTGCGGTGGGTTGTTGTGGCCGGATGGGTGATCAGGGACTTGGCGTCGCCGAGATTGTTGGAGATGTCGATGATGCCGAGCTTCCGCAACACATCGAAGGCCTTTTCCTTGCCGCCTGCCACATTGAATGACACCATGGTGCCGCCCATTTTCATCTGGTTGCGGGCGAGCTTCACCTGTGCGTGGGTATCGTGATGCGGGTAATAAACCCGTTCAACGCCCTTTGTTGACGCGAGCGCTTCGGCAACTGTTGCAGCGGCATGGCTCTGGGCTTCGACACGCAGTTTCAAAGTTTCCAGGCCCTTGAGCAACACCCAGGCATTAAAGGGCGAGAGAGTAGGTCCCGTATGGCGGAGGAATGGCTTCAGCAGCTCTTCCTTGAATTTCTTGCTGCAAAGGATGGTGCCGCCAAACACGCGGCCCTGGCCATCAGAGTGTTTTGTGTTGGAGTAGAATACGATATCAGCACCCTGCACCATCGGCTTCTGCAGAATGGGCGTAGCAAAGACATTGTCCACGATCACGACAGCGCCGGCCTTGTGGGCCACATCGCAAATCATCTGAATGTCGAGAACCTCGAGTAAGGGATTGGATGGCGTTTCAAGGAACACGCATTTGGTTTGCGGCCTCATGGCCTGCTTCCAGGCCTTGGCGTCGGTGCCGTCGACGAGATCATAGGTCACACCGAACTTGGGCAGAATGGCGGTGATGATCTGGTAGTTGGAACCGAAGAGCGAGCGCGAGGCCACGACGTGATCGCCGACCTTCAACTGGCAGGCCAGTGCGCCGAAGGCCGCCGACATGCCGGAGGCCACGGCGTAACAGGCTTCCGCCCCTTCCAGCAGGCGCATGCGTTCTTCCAGCATGCTGACGGTAGGGTTGCCATAGCGGCCATAGACATAGCCTTCCTCTTCGCCGGCAAAGCGCCGTTCGGCGGTTTCTGGATCGTCATAGACATAGCCGGAGGTGAGATAGATAGCCTCGGAGGTTTCGCCATGGGGCGAACGGTCCAAACCGCCACGCACAAGTTTCGTGGCATCCCCCCAACCGGCGGGGTTTTGTCTTTTCGTGTATCTTGCCATTAGCTTTGAACCCAGGGCAGCCCGGCGGCTTTCCAACCATTTGTAACGCCACGGTGGCCGTCGGCATTCTTGTCGCCTTCAAAGCCCTGGGCCACATTCCAGCAATTGGTATAGCCCGCTTCGGTCAAGGCAGAGGCCGCCGATGAGGAGCGTGCACCGGAGCGGCAAATGCAGAGGATTTCAGCGTCCTTGGGCAAGCCCATTTGTTCGATTTCCTCGACAAACTTGGCATTGACCTGCATGGCCGGGAACACCTGCCAGGCCAGGCGCACGAGCCTTTCCACGGCAGGAACACCTACGAAAGTCCATTCCGGCTGAGTGCGCACATCCACCAGCACAGCGGAGGAATTACCCTGCAAGCGCTGGTAGGCTTCTGTCGGAGGGATGTTGCCTTTATGCATAAAACGACCCGTTCTTTATTTCGAACAAGATATAGTCGAAACAAAGTGCCCGGGCAAAGGAAAATGGCGATCCAGCGTTAGCAATCAGTGTTTATGGGCCGGAAACTTGACGACGGCAGGACCAGAAACCGGGTCGGTCAGACCCAGGCCGCCGCCCAAGTCTTCCAGCATGCCGCGGAACCCATCCAGAATGCCGATCATCTGAGGCCTTGCTTCCGCAATGCTCTCAAAGTCGTCCCACTTGCCGACAAAACAATAGGTACGGTCGCCGGTCTTGATCAAGGCACCATCTTTCATGCCGTCAAGGTCCGGGAGGCTTTTGTGAAGATCGATGAACTTCTGTTCCTGGCCCGGCTTCACTTTGAAACGTACAACGTTGTAAGCAGTCATTGCTTCCTCCTTTTGCGAAGTCCCAGCAGTGGCAGTCTACGCCCTTTCATGTTCCTTGTGTAGTCTGGTGCGCTGAGGTGAACCTGACTGGCGCTTTCAGTTCCGGACCCGGTTATGTTAGATGAATTCACCACCCATTGGAGTTCCTCTCATGTCGAAGACCCTGCCCACCCGTTGCGATGTAGTTATTATTGGCGGGGGCATCGTCGGCAACTCCATTGCCTATCATCTCAGCAAGATAGGTATCACCAACACGGTGGTGCTCGAGCGCAAGCAGCTTACTTCTGGAACGACCTGGCATGCGGCGGGTCTTGTCGGGCAATTGCGCGCTTCCAAGAATCTCACCGAACTGGCGAAATACACTACCAGCCTATTTGAGGGCCTGGAAAAGGAAACCGGACAGGCCACTGGCTTCAAGCAGAATGGCTCGATCTCGGTTGCGCTCACCCACGGGCGCATGGAAGAACTGCTGCGCGGCGCCTCGATGGCCAAGTGCTTTGGCCTTGCGGTTGATGTGGTGAGCACGGCGGAAATCAAGGAGCGCGTGCCGCACTACAACATGGACGGTGTCAAGGGCGGCGTGTTCCTGCCGAAGGATGGCCAGGTCAACCCCATCGATGTGACGCAGGCCCTGGCATCGGGCGCGCGGTCGCGGGGTGCGAAGATCTTTGAGAATACGAAAGTTACTCGCATCCTGGTTGAGAAGGGCAAGACCGTCGGCGTTGAAACCACCGAGGGCACGATCATGGCCGACAAGGTGGTGATTGCGTCCGGCATGTGGTCGCGCGAACTCGGCCGCAGCATCGGGGTGAACATTCCGCTTCATGCCTGCGAGCACTTTTACATCGTCTCGGAGCCCATTGCGGAACTGCCGCGCAACATGCCGGTGGTGCGGCTGCTCGACGAATGCACCTATTACAAGGAGGACGCGGGCAAGCTGATGGTGGGCGCGTTTGAGCCCAAGGCCAAGGCCTGGGGTGGCGGCGGCATTGATGACGAGCACGCTTTCGTCACGCTGCCCGAGGATATGGATCATTTCGAGCCCATACTCACCAGCGCGATCAACCGGGTTCCCCTGCTTGAAACCGCCGGCATTCAATTGTTCTTCAATGGGCCGGAAAGCTTTTCGCCGGACAACCGCTACTATCTCGGCGAAGCGCCGGAGGTGAAGAACTGCTACGTGGCCACGGGTTTCAATTCCATTGGCATTCAATCCTCGGGCGGAGCCGGATTGGTGCTGTCGCAATGGATCAAGAATGGCCATCCGCCCATGGATGTGAACGGCATGGATATCCGCCGCATTCATCCATTCCAGTCGGTGCGGAGTTATGTGTGCGAGCGGGTCACGGAAACACTGGGCCTGCTCTACGCCATGCATTGGCCTTACCGGCAAGCTGAAACAGCACGTGGGGTGCGGCGTTCGCCCATTTATGAGCAAACGAAAAAGCTCGGCGCGGTGTTCGGCGAAGTAAATGGCTGGGAGCGGCCCAACTGGTATACGAGGGATGGCGTGAAGCCGGAATATGAGTATTCCTATGGCCGGCAGAACTGGTTTCCGTGTGCGGATTATGAAGCCAAGCAATTGATGACGAAATGCGCATTTTTCGATCAGTCATCATTCGCCAAATATTCGGTTGAAGGGCGCGATGCCTGCAAAGTGCTGAACACCATCAGCGCCAACAATGTCGATGTGGAGCCGGGCCGCATTGTCTACACCCAATGGTGCAACGAGCGCGGCGGCATTGAGGCCGATCTCACAGTTACGCGGCTGGAAGAAAACAAGTTCGTGGTGGTGACCGGTGCCGTGCCGCAAGTCCGCGATATGGCCTGGCTGAAGCGTCATACGCCGGATGATGCCCATTGCATCTCCACCGACATCACCTCCGGCCTGCCGATGATCGCGGTGATGGGGCCGAACTCCCGCGCCCTGCTCCAGAAATTGTCAGGTGCGGATTTGTCCAATGCGGCCTTCCCCTTTGGCACGTCTAGGGAAATTGAAATCGGCTATGCACGGGTGCGGGCTTCGCGCATCACCTATGTGGGGGAATTGGGCTGGGAACTTTATATCCCAACGGAATTTGTCGCCCATGTATTTGAACGGCTGGTTGCGGCGGGAGCGGATTTTGGCCTCACACCTGCGGGCATGCACACCATGAACAACTGCCGCACGGAAAAAGCCTATCGCCATTGGGGCCATGATATGAGCGATGAGGAAACGCCCATCGAGGCAGGCCTTGGCTTTGCGATTTCATGGGATAAGAAAGGTGGCTTCATCGGCCGTGAGGCGCTTTTGAAGCAGAAAGCGCTTCCGGTGCTTCCCAAGCGCATGATTTGCATCGCACTGGAAGATTCCAGCGCTGCCGCGCCGATGATGTATCACGAGGAACCAATCTACAGGAATGGCGTGATCGTCGGCTCCACTACGTCCGGCGCCTGGGGCCACCGGGTGAACCTTTCCCTTGGCATGGGCTATGTGACAAGCGAGGGCGGCGTCACCAAGGACTGGATTGAAAGCGGCAAGTGGGAAGTCGAGCTGGCCTGGAACCGCTACGGCGCGAAAGTGCAATTGCAGAGCTTCTATGATCCGAAGGGCGAACGCATCAAGGCGTAGTCTCGTTCCGTTACTGTGTGAATTCCTTGAAATCTCCGGCACGGGTTTCAAGCGAGTCCCGCAGTTTCAATTTCCTCGCCTGGGTTTTTGAGATCAGATCGACATGGGGGCTGGCATCGATTTCCTGCGCCATGGCCCAGCAATTTTCCTGTGACGTGAGCCAATAATCGGGGTCGTACTTTCCGATATCAAAGGGTTTTGAAACGCGGCGCAGGGTTTTGTGCTTTTCCCTCACGTATTCGTGGAAGTAACTCATGGCGAGTTCACGGGGGCTGGCATAAACGGGGTCGCGCCATCGGAGCCAGATGGAATTGCTCTTGGAAATGGCGCCCCAGTGTTTGTCCTGTTTGAACAGGGCCAGCACATGATCATCATCGCCCGAGGCCTGGAAATCCATGAGCAGCGCCGGCTGGCCATTGAGCATCAGGGCAGCCGCCGCGATAAAGGCCGCCTCGATGCAGTGGCAGGAATTGTTCTGCAGGGCCATGCGGGCGGACTGGCAGGTATCGCCCTGCGGCTCAAAGTTGATCGGGATGCCGGTGAGAAAGTCCTGAATCTTTTCCGGTGTGGTCAACTTGCGGAAGAGCGCAGTTTCCTCCCGCGTGAGGCCAATGGACCGGGCAAGGAGTGCATCAAAGGCCATGAATTACAGCCCGAGCCCATCCGTGTGGTTGACAGAATAATCGCGCCGCGCCGCGAGGATGGAAACGGAATAGCCGGCGACGACATCAATCAGGGACATGATCATCAAAAAGAAAAAGGCCGCGGTTCCGCAAAACGGCACCAGCAGGAATTCAACCAAGGCCACGATAAAGGTGGCGGTGGAAAGCATGTGATCGACGATGGCGCCTGCCCCCAGCCGTGCTGCCTTGATGATTTCAAAAAACAGGGCAATAAGGCCCGCCATGATGAAAAAGTCGCTGACTTTCAGATAGAACTCGCTCCCCGATGGCAGTATGCCATCCCAAATCAAGGACTCCGAATCCATCCATTGGCCGGCAAGGCCCAGAATATTGAAGGCAATAATGACAAGGGCTATTGCGGGGAACGACAGAATATAGCGCATGTAAGGGTCTCCGGTTGGCGACCATTTAGCCCAAGTATTGCGATTCCCACAAAGCAGGCTCGCTTTCGCCCTCAGCCATTTTGTTCTTTATTACGAACACAAAATAGCCTATATAGAACGCATAACAACCAAGATGAGGCTGTCATGACCCTGCAACTAGGCGATATCGCTCCCGACTTTGAAGCCGACACTACCGAAGGCAAGATCAAGCTCCACGATTATATCGATGGGTCCTGGGCGGTTTTAGTCTCCCACCCCAAGGATTTCACGCCCGTCTGCACCACAGAGCTTGGCTCCATGGCGAAGCTCAAGCATGAGTTTGACAAGCGCGGTGTGAAGCTGCTCAGCATTTCGGTGGATTCCGTCGAGGACCACCAGCGCTGGAAGATCGACATCAAAGATGTGACCGGCGCCCAGCTGAACTATCCCATGATCGGCGACAGCAACCTGACTGTGGCCAAGCTCTATGGCATGATCCATCCCAATGCCTCAGGCGACGCCAAGAGCCGCACGGCTGCCGACAACTCCACGGTGCGCAATGTCTACATCATCGGGCCGGACAAGAAGATAAAGCTGCTCATCACCTATCCCATGACAACGGGGCGCAATTTCCATGAAATTCTCCGGGTGATCGATTCCCTGCAATTGACCGCCACCAAGTCCGTGGCCACCCCTGCCGACTGGAAACAGGGCGAGGACGTGGTCATTCTGGCATCGGTATCCGATGACGCGGCCAAGGAAAAATTCCCGGCCGGCTGGAAAACCCTGAAGCCCTATCTGCGCCTGGTGGCGCAACCCGGAAAATAGCTCGCGTTTCGTTTAATCTCCCCTGCACAAACTTACCCCGGAGCAACCCTCCGGGGTTTTGCTTTTCAGTTGCCGCTGGCCACAAAGCCGCTGTTGGAGGTGGATTGTTTGACCAGAGCTACCCATTGCAGGGGGTTGGCGTGGGACTGGCGTTTCAGGAACTTGTATTGGGTGTCATTCCAGCGCGACACTTTATCGAAACGGTTGTCCAAGACGTAATCGCCGGCATCCGTGGTAACGGTAAGAATGGCATGGCCCTCGCCCTTCTCATCCAGAACAACAGTAATCAGCAGCGCCTCCGCCGAAAATCCCAGTCCCTCGAGCTGACGCTTCTTGAGCAGCACGTAGTCTTCGCAGTCCCCCGCATCGGTAGGATAGGCCCAATGCTCGGCTTCGCCGTAGAGATCCTGATCGCTGATCGGAGCAATTCTGCCGTTCACGTAACTGTTGATCACATAAAGCTGGTTCCAGCGCTCAGGCGACATGGCAATCCGCTCATGCGCAGCGCTTCGCGTCTTGCAGTCATCCGGGTTGGTCACACAGAACTTCACGAAACCCACCGGCGGCAATGTCTTGCCAAATTCCGGCGCCGCATTCTTCGGGCCTGCGCCAACGGCCAAGCCACTGTTTAGACCCAGCAAACACGCAAGCGCGCCTGACATAACTAGTGCCCGAAATTCCATACTGCCCCAGAACCGCATTTTGTTGCCTGGGAATCAAATAAATGAATTTCGCCCGAATGGGGAAACATAATTAACAAATAGTTAACACAAATGTCAGGTGTGTTCTTTTTACCACCACTTCGGGGCCTGATAGCCCCCCGCTACCTGTTCAATGGCCGCTGCCGCCGTGAACAAGGTTTCCTCATCAAAAGCCTTGCCGATAAGTTGAAGGCCGAGCGGCAAGCCATCCTTCGAGACCCCGGCAGGCACGGCAATGCCGGGAAGGCCGGCCATGTTCACGGTGACGGTAAAAATGTCATTCAGGTACATCTGCACGGGATCGCTGATTTCGCCTGGCGCGAAGGCGGGACTCGGCGTCGCCGGCGTCAGCACCACATCGACCTTGGCCCAGGCCAGTTCGAAATCGCGCTTGATCAGTGTACGGATTTTCTGGGCGCGGACATAGTAGGCGTCGTAGTATCCAGCGGAGAGAACGTAGGTGCCGATCAGGATGCGGCGCTGCACTTCGGGGCCGAAGCCGGCGGCGCGGGAATTTTCATACATGTCGTCGATGTCATCGCCGGGAACACGCAGACCGTAACGGACACCATCATAGCGGGCAAGGTTTGACGAGGCTTCGGCGGGGGCCACGATATAGTAGGCGGGCAGCGCATATTTCGTGTGGGGCAGCGAGATTTCGACAATCTCGGCCCCCTGCTCTTTCAGCCATTGGGCGCCCTTGTCCCATAGGGCTTCAATTTCGGCGGACATGCCGTCGGCGCGGTATTCCTTCGGAATGCCGACGCGCAGGCCCTTGATGGATTTGCCAATGGCCTTTTCATAGTCGGGCACGGGAAGATCAACTGAGGTGGTATCTTTCGGATCAACGCTGGCCATGGATTTCAGCATGATGGCGGCATCACGCACATCACGGGCAATGGGGCCAGCCTGATCGAGGCTCGAGGCGAAAGCCACCATGCCCCAGCGCGAGCAGCGGCCATAGGTAGGCTTGATCCCCACGGTGCCGGTAAAGGCGGCAGGCTGGCGAATGGAACCGCCGGTATCGGTGGCGGTTGCGGCGGCACAGATATGGGCGGCAACGGCGGAGGCAGAGCCGCCGGATGAGCCGCCGGGCACAAGTGCTGCATTGGAATTCCTGCGCCGCCAGGGATTGATGACGTTGCCGTAGTAACTCGTCTCGTTTGATGAGCCCATGGCGAACTCATCCATGTTGAGCTTGCCCAGCATGACTGCACCATCGCGCCAGAGGTTTTCGGTGACGGTGGATTCGTAGGTGGGCTTGAAGCCATCGAGGATGTGGCTGCAGGCCTGGGTGTGAACGCCCTTGGTGGCGTAAAGATCCTTGATGCCCAGCGGAATGCCTTCCAGCGCCCCGCCCTCACCCTTGGCCAATTTCGCATCGGAAGCCTTTGCCATGGCGCGGGCCTTGTCCGGGGTCTCAACGATATAGGCATTGAGAATGCGGGCCTTTTCGACGGCGGCGATATAGGCCTCAGTCAATTCCACGGCAGAGAATTCCTTTTTCCGCAGGCCTTCGCGGGCCGTGGCGATGGTGAGTGACGTGAGGCCGTTCATTCAATCACCTTCGGCACGAGGAAATAATCGTCTTCGGCGGCGGGCGCGTTTTCCACGACATCATGTGGGTTGTTGCCATCGGTGACGATATCTTTGCGCTTCTTCATCTTGACGGTGACGACTGAGGTCATGGGCTCGACGCCCTCGACATCCACTTCATTCAACTGCTCGATCCAGTGAAGAATGGAGTTCAATTCGCCGGCGAGGCGCTCAACGTTTTCTTCTTTCACCTTGATGCGGGCGAGTTTTGCAACACGCCGCACGGTGGCCTGATCAACTGACATAAGATCTTATTCCCGTTCGATTTCTGCGGGAGGGGATAGCAGCCTAGGGGCGAACCCGCAACTTGGCTTTCTGCTGGCCCTTAGCATCGAAATTATCTTCTTTGAGCCAGGCTTCAAAAGCCTTCTTG
>DATLDM010000006.1:0-7261 GCA_035525875.1 Aestuariivirga sp. | reverse complement strand
CAGAACTGAAACCGTAACGGCAGCACCCGCTGCCTTCATTTCATCGCGAGATTTGTATTTCCCGCCAGCAGTCATCATCAGGCCAACGCCTTCACGATAATAGGGAATGGTGAAGTTCACTTGCTGGGCGCGTTCCGCTGTCACCGTCATGCCCTGGCACGTGATATCGACTTTGTCGGTGACGAGATTGGGGATACGCGCGTCCGACGCCTGGTTCACAAATTCAATTTTTGTCTCATCGCCGAACAAGCCTTTCGCCAGGATCTTGGCCATATCTACATCATAGCCCACCATTTCGCCGCTTTCGTCGCGGAAATGCCAGGGCGGATTGGTAAGCCCTGTCCCAACGATGAGCTTGCCGCGCGCCATGATATCCTCAAGCTTGCCCGCAACCGCCGCGTTGCCAAATCCTGATGCCAGTGTTGCGGCACACAGGCCTGCCAATAACGTGAATTTCCGTCTGTTCATGACACCCTCCCAGGTGAATTGTGTTGTTCACTTTTGTCCTTTATAGTGGACATTATTCCTTTATAAAGGACAAGTGAACGCTATACGAGACTCGAAAAGCATGCAAGTGCTATCCGCACCGACGAAGAGGAGTTCATGGACGCGATTGTGAACAAGTCCGGCAACAAGCCGGCGCGCGAAAGACAGAATGGGATTGACCGGGCCATCGAGATTCTCGATGCGCTTTTGCGCACCCACACGCCGACCACGGTTGGTGATCTCGCCAAACAGATCGGTGCGCCGCGCTCCACGCTTTATTCCATCACCAACCGGCTGATTGAAGCGGGCATCCTTGAGCAGGTGGGCGACGAGGGCACGGTTTATTTTGGCCAGACGGCCCATCTCTATGGCCGCGCCTATGCCGATGCCAATCCCCTGCACCGCCGTTGCCGCGAAGCGCTCGACCGGCTTGCCATGCAGACCACGGCGACCGCGCAACTCTGCGCGCTGCGTGGCAACAAATATGTGGTGGTCGATACGCGCGACGGCTCCGGCGTTTTTCGGATTACAACCGACATCGGCGTCGAGGTGCCCATTCCCTGGACCGCCTCGGGACGCCTGCTGCTTGATCATATGTCGGCGGCTGAAATTCTGGACTTCATTCCGGACGAAGATTTTACGTTGCCCGATGGCCGCGTGGTTGAGGCGAACACATTCGTGGCCGATATTGCCCGGGCCCGCGCCGAAGGCAGTTGCATGACCAACGGTCTTTCCGACCGTTTCACCTGCTGCCTTGCTGCCCCCATCCGTGACCGGCGCGGCCTTGCCGTGGCAACCCTCTGTTTCATCGTGCCGGTTGACTCCGCTCCGGAACGCAAACGCGAATTGCTGGACCGCCTTATTGAATCGGCGCGCGAACTTTCAGATCAATAAGGATCTTAAACCTTCAAGCTGGTCCCTGCTCCAGGCAATAGCCGCAACCCGTCAACTTCCACCACCGTCTTGCCAATCGGAAACAGCGAGGCGAGCGCCAGCTTCACATGCGCCCAAGCAAAAGGAATGCCGATGATGGTGAGGGCAAGGGCTACTGCAGCCGTGATGTGCATGAGGGCCAGCCACCAGCCCGCCAGCACAAACCAGATGACATTGCCGATGGTGCCGAACAAACCTGTGCCGATGTCATGTTCGCCATAGAGTTGCTCGCGCGAAACGATGTCATAGCCGAAGGGCCAGAAGGTGTAGCGCGCCAGCATGAAGCAGGAGCGCGCCCAGGGAATGCCAATGATGGTGATCGCCATGATCACCCCGGCCAAAATCCAGCCAAGCCCTGCAAAAAATCCGCCGAATACGAACCACAGAATGTTGAGGATGAAAATCAGCATGTGCCTTGCCCTCCTGAGCGGGAAAATAGGTAGGAAGCAGTGACAGGAAAATCAAGCTTTACTGTCATCCCGGCGAAAGCCGGGACCCAGACTTGCAACCCAAACACATGCGGAAAGTCTGGGCCCCGGCGTACGCCGGGATGACAGAAAATGGATTACGCCGCCAGAAACGCCGCGACTTCTTCCTGGAACCGGCCCCAGCCTGGATCGGTTTCGAGGATTAGGTGGTTCTGTCCCTCCAGCCCGACAAAGCGCGCACCGGGAATGCCAGCCGCGAGAATCCGGCCCTCCTCAAAGGGCTGTACCACATCGTCATGGCAATGAAGAACCAGCGTCGGCGCTTTTACTTGGGATAGGAGCTTTCTTACATCCATGTAATCCGACACCAGCCTGATGCGTACCGCATTTTCCGGCGAGGTTGTGTTGCATTGCAGGTCATTGAACCAACGCATTTGCTCCGGCGTGCCGCCTGGCACAAAGAGCGAGGTGAAGACCTGACGGAAGGCCGGATTCTCCTGGCCCCAGCCGGTGCGCATGAGCGTGATCATGGCGTCCGCCTGCTCGATATCAACGGGGTCGCCGCGCAGGCGCCGCCCGCGGGCAAAGCCGCCATAAAGCACCAGCTTGCTCACCCGCTCCGGGTGCTTGACCGCATAGGCGATGCCCACCGCGCAGCCCTGCGACGCGCCAAACAGGGCAAAGCGCTTGAGCCCCGCTGCATCAACCACCGCTTCAAGGTCGCGCACGAAGGCATCGAAGGAAATATCCTGCACATCCCAGTCCGAAAGGCCGTTGCCGCGCGCGTCATAGCGGATGAGTTGGTGCTCGCTGGCCATCCATCTCAGCATATGGCTCCACACCGGGCTTTCCCAATCATACTCCAGGTGGTTCAGCCAGTTGCCCGCTTTCACCAGCGGCGGTCCGCTGCCCACCTTGGCATAGGCGATGCGCACGTTGTTGCCCGAGGTGCAGAAACTGATCTCCTGGCGCAGCGTTGAGTCGGGCTCCAGCGTAGCTTGCGCTTCGTTGGAATCGGATTTTGCCTGCCCGGTAAAGCGGTAACCCCGGCGCGGGATGGTCTTGATCAGCTTCTGCCTGGCGCCGCTGTCGCCAACGGCCTTGCGCGCCGCATTGATCCGGCTGGTAAGTGTTGAGAGCGAAACAATGCGGCCAGCCCACACGGCTTCGAACAGCTCATCACTACTGACAACCTTGTCCTGATTCGCAATGAGATAGACCAGCAAGTCGAAAACCTGCGGCTCGATATCGACGAGTTTGGACCCACGGCGCAACTCAACCCGCCCCGTATCCAGCACAAAGTCATCGAATTCATACCGCAAGCAGACCTCCTCTGCCCTCTGTTTGGCCTTCTACCGCGTTAATCAAGGGCTTCTCAAGGGAAAATCAAGGCCCTCTCAAAGTCTTGCTGCAATGCGGTAGCTACACACCACGCCATGAACCGGGCCGGTACGCCTTAAGAAAAATAACGGCGGCTCTCAGCCAAACGGTTCACTTTAAACTTAACTCTAAACACCAAGGATAACCAAAATGAAGACCCTTTTCGTTTCTCTCGCAGCCCTCGTAGCCGTTTCGGGTGCCGCCCTCGCCGCAGGCGGTGATGACCTGCGTAGCTCCGACACTTACTTCGGCAAGTACTCCACCCAGAACAAGGCCGGGAACTATGCCACCGACAGCAACGCGCTCACCATCGCCAAAAGCGGCAAAGCAAACCTGACCGCTTTCGAGCGCATGAACCTGATCTCGGAAGAAAACGAGCACGGCGGCAAGCACGACGGGCGCGATCACAGCGAACCCCGAACCTAAGCCTCACGTTTCTTCGAGATGCGGCCGGGCAAGACCCTCGCCCGGCCGCTGAATTTTTGCGCTCCCACAAACCAAGGATAAAACCATGACCCTCAATACGTTTTCGACCGATGAAATTGAATCCGTCACCCAGGACACAACCGACCTGCCGCATGAAAGCCGCAGAGCACCAACACCTGCGCAGCGCCCTGCCGCACCAGGCAGCGACGGCATCAAGGCCTTCATGATGAATTTCGCAGCTTCCCCAGCCCCGGCTGAAACCGTGGCACCGGCAGCGCAGGATTTCCTCAAGGCGGCGACATTCCTCTTTCGCAAATGATGCGCCCTGCCCCACTTCCATATCAAGGACTAAATCATGACTTGTGATACCCCATCCACCAGCACCATCAGCCAGCGCCCGGGCTTCGTGGCCATGGCGTTCCGGCCCTGGCAACTGTTACTCGATGCCATGGCGCAGCGGAGAACCCATGCAGCGCTTTCGGCATTGGATGAGCACCTGCTCAAGGATATCGGCATTTCGCGCAGTGAAATCGCCTGGCGCTGCCGGGCGGCCAACCTGCCTTATCGGTCCGGCAGATTCTCGCCGTTTGCTTCCGACGACACGAAATCGAAATAATGCGCCTACCGCGGGCGCGAAAGTGTTATGCCGCTGGTCATTGCCGGCTCCCTGCTCGTCTGGCTGGGGATGCTGATATTTATCGTCATTGTCTGCCGGACGGGCCGCCGGCAATAACTTAAACCGCGTTCCTCCTGGCGACCATGCCCCAGACGACGAGCACGACGATGGCGCCCACCACGGCCCCGATCAAGCCTGCGCCTTCACCGGGCCCGTAAAAACCAAGGGCCTGGCCGAGGTAGCTGGCGACGAAGGCGCCGACGATGCCCAAAATTGTCGTCAATATGAAACCCGACGGCTCATTCGTGCCGGGGGTGAGAAACTTGGCGATAACGCCCGCCACAAATCCGATAATGATGGTCCAGATAATGCTCATGATTGATTCGCTCCGCGTTGCTTCTACGCCGCCATCACCATTGGGCGCGGCGTTTTATCAACGAAAGAGTCTTGCAAATGCCGCATTCATTCCCATCTATGAAGCTCCGGTTTTAGAAGAGGAGATTGATATGGCTAGAGGCATGCCTTCACTTGCAGCCCTGCTTGGACTTGTTGCCGTGGCGGGCTATCAGAACCGCGACAAGATCGGCGAATTCGTCAAGGGTCTCACCAACGATCCCAACAGTGCCGCGGGCGGCATGATCGAAAGTGTCAGGAAAGGCGGGCTCGGCGAACTGGTCGATCACTTCACCAAGAACGGCCAGGGCAAAACCGCCGAATCCTGGATCGGCAAGGGCCCCAATGCGCCGATCACCGACACGCAAATGGAAAAAACCTTGGGGCCAGATCTCATTGATAGCCTGGTAAAACAGACCGGCCTCAGCCGTGAGGAGCTTCTCGCGCGCCTGTCGAAGACCTTGCCGGAAGCAATTGATAAACTTACGCCGGATGGCCGCCTGCCGGCCTAAACTGATTTTCTTGCGGTCCGCGCAGTTGCGCGAAGAGTTGAATATTGCGTTGCATTGGACGTAAAGTGTCCAAATGCGCCGCGCAGCATTTTCCCCGAACGTTCTCATTATCGCCGCGTCGATAGCGGGAAGCAGCATGGTCATGCTGGGCGAAAGCGTGGTGACGCTGGCCCTGCCCAGCATTGGCAAAACCTTGCAGGTGCCGTTTGCCAGTCTGCAATGGGTGGTCGACGGATATAATCTGACGCTCGCGGCGTTTATTCTGCTCGGCGGTTCGCTCGGCGATCTTTTCGGCCTCCGGCGCGTCTATCTCTGGAGCGCCTGCGTTTTTCTGGTGCTGTCACTTTTATGCGCCCTTGCCTGGAGCGGCCCGACCCTGATCCTGTTCCGCGCCCTGCTTGGCATTGCCGGGGCGCTCCTCACGCCGGTAAGTCTTGCCGTGCTCAATGCGCAATTGCCCAAAGCCATGCGCAGCCGCGCCGTCGGGTATTGGACCGCGGCAACCTCGATCATGCTGGCGCTTGGCCCTCTGGTGGGCGGCTATCTCGTCGATCTGTTTTCATGGCGCGCGATCTTCCTCTTTAACGTGCCGCTTGCCCTTATCGCGATCACGTTGGCTTTCGTCGCTCTGAAGGAAGCGCCCATACGCCGCGGCATACACATAGACTGGGCCGGCGCTGTTCTCGCATTCCTGTTTCTCGGCGGCATCGCTTTTGGGCTCATCGAGGGCCCGGCGAATGGCTGGCCGGCTATCACCATCGCAGCGCTTGTGGCGGGCGCCATGTGTTTTGCTGCCTTTGTGTGGTGGGAAAGCCGCGCGGCCCATCCGCTCGTCGATCTCTCGCTCTTTCGCAACAGGAATTTTTCCGCCACCAACGGCGCAACGCTTCTGCTCTACGCGGCCTTCGGCGGATTCGGGTTTCTATTTTCCTATTTCCTGCAGACCACGGCCAACTTTTCGACCACCGCCACGGGGGCCGGCGTTCCTGCCCGTGTCGGTGATGCTGGCACTCTTCTCCGGCCAGGTGGGCGAATATGCTTCACGCGCCGGCCCCCGCTGGCTGATGACCGTAGGGCCACTGTTTTGTTCGGCCGGCATGTTCACGCTTCTCTCATTGGGACCGCAAACGGCCTACCTCACCGGCGTGCTGCCCGGCGTATTGCTGTTCGGCGTGGGGCTGGTGCTTACAGTGGCGCCCTTGACCGCAACGGCGCTCAACTCCGCCCCGGACGAGAAATCGGGAACCGCCTCCGCCATCAACAACGGGCTTGCCACCGCCGGCCCGCTTATCGTCATCGCCCTGCTGGGATTGGGCGGGCTTGAACACGCCTACATTCTCGGCGTGTGGCTCTGCATCATTCTGGCGGCTCTTGCGGCCCTGGTCTCTTTTGCCTTTGTCCGGAAGGCTGCGGCCTGAGAAAACGCCGGCGAAGCACAGCTGCTCCGCCAGCGTTGCTGTTAATTACACGAACCACCAGCGCTCGGCGATCCGCTGGCCATCGAGCTGCCAGTTGCTGGCAACATCGCCATGGCCGAGGGTTTTCTGATGCGCCTCGACATAGGAGTTGAAGATGAGATTGATAAGGCCGCCGTCGTCATGCAGCAACTGCTGCATTTCGGCATACATGGCGGCGCGCTTTGGCTCATCGGTTTCGGAACGGGCCGCAACCAGCAGCTCGTTGAAACGCGGATTCTTCCAGAGCGTGTCATTCCACGCGGCACCCGCCGCATAAGCCGTGGTGAACATCCAATCGCAGGTCGGCCTGCCGCTCCAGTAGGAGGCGACAAAGGGTTTCTGCAGCCAGACATTGTCCCAATAACCATCATCGGGAACGCGCGTGACTTTCAGGTTGAGGCCCGCTGCCTTGGCGCTTTCCTGCCAGATCAGGGCTGAATCAACCGCCCCCGAGAACGCCGCGTCGGCAACCAGGAGTTCGATTTCCACATTTTCCGCCCCGGCCTTCTTGAGCAGCTCCTTGACCTTGTCGGGGTTGTAGGTGTGCTTGGGTTCCGGATCGATGCCGAACTTCACGCTCAGCGGGATGGGATTATCGTTGCCCGCGGTGCCGTGCCCGAAGAAGACGTT
>DATLDM010000096.1:0-32216 GCA_035525875.1 Aestuariivirga sp. | reverse complement strand
GATCATCATGATGCGGACGAAGCCGCGGCCAAAGAAAGCCTGGTCGAGCAGAAGCGCCAGAAGCGTTCCGGCAACCACGCTGATGCCGAGCACCCAGCCCACAAGCTTGAGCGAATTTCCCATGGCCTTGAAGAAGGCGGGGTCGGTCAGGAAGTAGGAGTAGTTGGTGAAGCCGGCGAGGCAGCGGTTCTCCGCGTCCAGCAGTGCGCCCGGCGTCATAAGCGAACAAATGGGATTGGGATCAAGCAGGTTGTAGCGGAGGAAGGAGAAGTAGACTGTCATCGCCAAGGGAACGATCATCCACATGAACAGCGCGAAGACAGACGGCGAAACCGCCAGTTTTCCGAGTGTGCGTGTTTGCTGCGTGGCCATGTCTTCACCCGCGTCCCGAGTTTCTGGATCAGAAGGGACTGCCCGGCGGCAAGCCGGGCAGCCAAGTTTCCATGGGAGGAATGTTACTTGATGTAACCGGCCTTTGTCATTTCACGGGTGGCCGTCGTCTGCGCTTCAGCAAGGGCTTCATCTGCAGTCTTTTCGCCGGCAAGGGCCGCCGAGAAGATCTGGCCAACCGTGGTGGCGATGCCTGCGAACTCAGGAATGGCCACGAACTGCACGCCGACATAGGGCACCGGCTTTACCGTCGGCTTTGTCGGATCGGCAGAGTTGATTGAGTCAATCGTCATCTTGGCAAATGGCACCTTGGCATATTCGGCGTTGGCGTAGAGCGAGGTGCGCGTGCCCGGAGGCACGTTGGCCCAGCCTTCCTTTTCGGCTACGAGTTCGGTGTAGTGCTTGCTGGTTGCCCAGCCGATAAACTTCTGGGCTGCTTCTTCTTTTTGCGTGCCGGCTGGAATTGCGAGCGACCAGGCCCACAGCCAATTGCCGCGCTTGCCGAGGCCGTTGTCCGGGGCGAGCGCGAAGCCCACCTTGTCAGCCACCGTCGATTCCTTGCCGGTTACAAAGGAAGCCGCAACCGTGGCGTCAATCCACATGCCGCACTTGCCTGAGTTGAACAGGGCCAGATTTTCGTTGAAGCCGTTGGATGAGGCGCCCGGAGGACCAGCATCAGCCATCAGCTTGAGATAAAAGTCCAATGTGGCTTTCCATTCCGGCTGATCAAACTGGGGCTTCCAGTTTTCATCAAACCAGCGGGCCCCGAAGGAGTTGGACATGGCAGTCAGGAAGGCCATGTTCTCGCCCCAGCCGGCCTTGCCGCGAAGGCAAACGCCATAGATCTCGGCAGACTTGTCGGTCATGGCGCGCGCCGCCTGGCCAATGAACTCCCAGGTCGGCGCATCAGGCATCTTGAGGCCTGCCTTGTCCATCAGGTCGGTGCGGTACATGACCATGGAGCTTTCGCCATAGAACGGAGCAGCCATCAGCTTGCCGTCAACGGTGAGGCCGCCGGCGATGGCGGGCAGAAGGTCGGCCGGGTCATCAACTTCGGTCAGCGGAACGAGCCAGCCCTTCTTGCCCCAGATTGGAACTTCATAGGTGCCGATGGTGAGAACGTCGAACTGGCCGCCTTTGGCGGCGATGTCGGTCGTCACTTTTTCGCGCAGCACATTTTCTTCAAGGGTGACCCATTCCAGGGAAATATCCGGGTTGGCCTTGGTAAAATCATCGGTCAGACCCTGCATGCGGATCATGTCGCCATTGTTCACGGTGGCGATGGTGAGTTTGGTTTCGGCGATGGCGGTTGAGGCCAAGGCGGCAAACATGAAAGCGCCAAAGACGCCTGTAAAGACGGGTTTCATTGAATTCCTCCCAAATGCATTCTGTTGAGCTTTTGCCAACTAAGCGGGCATATACTCGATCTTAACCATGCCTGAGTCAATAGGAATTCGTCGCCGCAGTGCACAATTGAGATGCAGTAATGGCTTTAACAGATTGAAATAAATGGGATTAAGCGGCTTCAGGCTTTTGCATTTTATTTAGGCAAAAGCTCAGGCATCTTTCGTTCTGAATGGGAAGATTGAGTTTCCACTGCCTATTCCGTGTAAAGCAATTAAACATTGGGCTTTGTAGGTGGGGATTGGGGTGGGATGAATGCACAAGGTTCGTGAGGTCATTTCCATGATCAAGCATCCGGAAAAACCTGGTCGCGTAACTGTTGCCGGAAAAATGAGCGATGACATGGCACCGGGAACTTTTAACAGTATAATGAAGCAAGCAGGTTTGAAGGAAAAAAGCTGATGCGCTACGCAATAGTCATTGAAAAAGCTGGTTCAAATTATTCAGCCTATGTTCCGGACCTGCCCGGTTGTGTAGCCACTGGGGCAACAATTCCGGAAGTCGAATCCGAGATCAGGAACGCAATCCGGTTTCATCTTGAGGGACTGAAGGAAGATGGTTTCACCCCTCCTCCTCCCACAAGCATTGCGGAATATGTAGAGGCGTGATTCTGAGTTACTTCAGTAAGAGTTCGGCCATCTTCTCGTTGGTGATAAGCCCGTTGATCAATTTGCCGATCAGGGCGCCTTTGACGGCGCGCAGGCGCGGCGGGGCCATGGCGACGCCGATCACCCGGCGCTTGGCCGGTTGTTCGAGTGGGGCGCTCACCACCCGGTCATTGGTCAGGCCTTCGATGAGATGGCCTTCGGCGTCATAAGCCCAGCCGATAATCTCGCCCGCTGCTCCGGCTTTCACCAGGGCGCGCATTTCTTCCGGCTTCACGAAACCATCGCGAATGAGGGCCGCATCCTCACCCATGGTGCCGACGCCGACAAAGGTGACATCGGCCTGGCGGCCCAGTTCGAGAACATTGCGCACCGGCGTTTGCGACAGCAACAGGGACTTGTCCTGAACGGTTGTGGCGATAACCGGAAGCGGCATCGGATAGTGCGGCGCCTTGACCGTGTCGGCCACGCGGCTCACCACATCATAGAGGGAGGCGGAACCATCCGAGGCTATGTTGCCGACGAGGGAAACGATTTTGTGCTGGGGGCAATCCATGGGTGTCAATTGGTCAACCATGGCGCGCAGCATGCGGCCAGTTCCCATGGCAACAATGACGGGATGGGGCGACATGATATAGCGTTCAAGTTCCGCGGCGGCGGCCTGGGCAACACCCAGTGAGACCGTGTCCGATTCAGGGTCGCTTGGCACCACTTCGCAGAAATCAATGGCGTATTTCTGTTTCACCCGCTCGGCCAGTTCAAGGCAGTTGGCAATGGGGTGATCGAGGCGCACCTTGATGAGCTTTTCGCTGATCGACAGGGAGACCAGACGCTGCGCCGTCTGGCGCGAGACGCCGAGCTTCCGGGCGATTTCATCCTGGGTGTTGCCGGCAATATAATAGAGCCAGCCGGCGCGGGCGGCTTCGTCGAGGCGGCTTGTCTCCTGTTCGATGTTTCGCACCATGATGGCGGCAATTTCCCTAGGTTAACCGCATCTCAGGTGCGGCATCAAAAAAAGCATCCATACGATCAAAAACCCGATCCACCAAATGTTCTGTGCCCTGATGGTTATAGCCGTGCTGGAAATGGCAGCCGCCGGCAAACTGCCAGACCACCATTCCCGCCGCTTTTGCCGCCTCGACCCCTGAGGCGCTGTCCTCAATCACCAGGCATTCCTGCGCTGGAACCGCCATTTCCCGGGCGACATGGAGGAAAATGTCCGGAGCCGGTTTGCCGTGGGTCACCATCGACGTGGTAAACACACGGTCCTTAACCCTTGCCGAGAGACCGGTTAACTCCAGTGAACGGGTGACGCGAAGCAGGCTGCTGCCGGTGGCCACGCAGTAGGGAACCGCGAGGCTATCCAGCACTGCTATTACACCCGGCATGGGTTTGAGTTCGGAACCGAAGCGGCGCAGCAGGCTGGCGCGGTAATCGGATTCAAAGGACTCGCGCACCCCGGTGCCATGCAGCTTGGCAAATTTCGCCGCAACCGAGGAGAAGCTGTGGCCCAAGAAATGGGTGTAGACAAAAGGCAGGTCAATGGCCACGCCGATTTCGGCAAAGGTTTCGACCAGCACCTGGGCGCTCAGATACTCGCTGTCTACGAGGACGCCGTCGCAGTCAAAAATAACAAGGGAGATTTTGCGCAAGCAGGCCCCAGCACACGGCAGTTGCATTGAAAAAACCGAGCGTATAACAGAGGCGCCATGCAGTCCACCCTCCACTATCTTGAAAAACTTGTGGCTTTTCCAACGGTCAGCCGCGACAGCAATCTGGCGCTGATTGAGTTCGTCGCGGGCGAGTTCAAGGCGCTTGGAATTGCGTCCACGCTCATTCACAACGAGGATGGCGGGAAGGCCAATCTCTGGGCCACCATTGGGCCGGCCGATGCGCAAGGTGTTGCGCTTTCCGGGCATACGGATGTGGTTCCGGTGGAAGGGCAGAACTGGAGCAGCGATCCGTTCACGTTAACCGCACGCGACGGAAATTTGCTGGGCCGCGGCAGCGCCGACATGAAGGGATTTATCGCCGCGTGCCTGCATCTGGCGCATCACGCGGTGAAACGGAAGCTTCACACGCCGCTGCATTTTGCTTTTTCCTATGACGAGGAAATCGGCTGCATCGGGGTCAGGCGCATGCTCGACATGCTCAAGACCATGCCGGTGCGCCCGCGGCTTTGCATTGTGGGTGAACCCACCATGCTGCAGGTGGTGACGGCGCATAAGGGCAAGCTGGGTTACCGTGTGACGGCGCACGGCCTTGAAGCCCACTCGAGCCTTGCGCCCATCGGGGTGAATGCCATCTACATGGCATGCGACCTGATCGCGGAGACCCGCCGCATCCAGGACGACATCGCCAAGAACGGCAAGCGAGATGGCGACTATGAAGTGGCCTACACGACGCTGCATGTCGGCAAGATGGCGGGCGGCGAGGTGATGAACATCGTGCCAAACCTTGCGAGTTTTGATTTTGAAATCCGTTACCTGCCGGAAGATGACGGAAGTGCGATTTTCGGGCGCATTCAAAAGGCGGCGGAGAAAATTGCCGCGGGTTTTCAAAATGTTTTTCCAAAGGCGCGCTTTGAGTTTGCGACGCTGCAAAGCTACCCAGCCCTTAACACACCGGTTGACAGCGAAGCGGTGAATTTTGTCCGGGCGCTGACAGGCGGAAATTCCACGGGCAAGATTACCTTCGGCACCGAAGGCGGATTGTACCAGCAGGAACTCGGCATTCCCGCCGTCGTCTGCGGCCCCGGCAACATCGCAGTGGCGCACAAGCCTGATGAGTATGTGAGCGAAGAACAACTGGCACTGTGTGATGCGATGCTGGGGAGATTGTTGGATAGATTGTCCTCCTGACTCTCTCCATGGTCACCCTCCGAGGCGACCATCCAGTCTTTGTCAAATGCTGTGAGTCTGGGTGGCCGGGTCAAGCCCGACCATGGAGAGAAATTGAATCAGGGATCGCCCGGCACGCCGTAGCTTGGCGCTTGCGTTGGATCAATAGCACGTTGGAGATAGGCGGCCATTTGCGGACGATAGTCTTCCCACAGTTTTCGCAAAAACCGGATGGGGTTTTCGTCATGCCAATCGACGCGCAGATTGACGAGGGGGAAATCCTGCTGGTGATAGACGATGAGGGCGGCGGAATGCACGGGCCCCTCCTCGCCGCCGGATGCCAAGCCTGCTTCCAGGGAACGCAGCAGGCGCTCAGCCAGATGTTCAGAGGCATTTTTGGCAAAGCAATCGGTCATCACTTTGGGCAAATCAGCCGACTTCAGGAGATTTCCGGCGGCCACACAATCGCGCTGTTCGGAGACGGCATGGGTGCCCAGAATATGCTTGCCGGACCAGCTTGCCGGGTTACCCTTATTGTCCACCGCTGTCAGTTGGCGGTATTCGATAAAGGGCCGGTTGCGGATTATTGAATCAATGGCATCCTTTGCGCTTAATCCCTGAGACATTAGATCAAGCAGCAGCGGCCCGAGGCTCGGATCGGTCACGTTTTGAGTGGCCACGGCGCCAACGCCGGCGCGGGCGTGGGGACAGCGGGCGCCAACGGCAATAGATGAGGTTGTGATGGCGACCCCGAAGGCTCCCGATTTGGCGCAACGCCCAGCGATGGAAAAGGTCATTCGGCAGCAGCCTTAACAGTTGATTGCTGTGGCGGATTGAGTTTGCGATTGAGGTAGCGAGCGAAATCATGGATCTCACGCTCAAGCCAGCTTAAAGGCCCGCGCGAAGCGAGCGGGGCCTGCGCACCTTTGAAGATGCCTTCCACGACAACCCTGTCTTCCTCGTTCACCCGGTCAAAGAAATCTACGAGTTCAGTGACCCACTGTTCGCGCGTGTCACCAAGTGCGGCGTGCACCTCAGGCGCGAGGGCGACGCCAAAACGCAGTTGGACCTGACTTACGCCCAAGGGACGCAGGGACAGATACCAGAGATGGTCAGGTGCCAGGACATACATGTGGGATGGAAAGATTGTTGGCAAAATCGAGGTGTAACGCCATTTCCCCTCAATGCGCGTGTTAGAGGGATGGGCGCGGCCATATTTGGCGTTCTCATCCTTTACAAAGGTCTGATACGTGAAGTTATCGAAAACCTCTACCGGAAACTCGGTATCTCCGATGGGGAACCATGCGCCCACCGTGGCCTTATGCGCCACCGGCAAATGGTAGCCTTCCATAAAATTTTCATTGAGCAGCTTCCAGTTTGTGTTCCAGACGTGGTCCTGCTGAACCACAGGGATATAGCCTTCCATTTTATAGCGCTCGACTACGGGCAGCAAGCCACTGAGCAGGCTGCTGACCAGCGGCGCGTCGGGATTCATCGTCACATAGATCCAGCCCTGCCAGATCTCAGTGCGCAATTCCGGCAAGGTGAATTGCTTCTTGTCAAAAACCGGGTCGCGCCCGCCCATGTGGCCTGCGCCAATGACCCTGCCTTCGGTGTTGTAAGTCCAGGCATGGTAGGGGCAGACGATTTTGCCGCTGCAACTTCCGGCTCCTTCCAGCAAAGGCATCATGCGGTGAAGGCAGACGTTGGAGAAACTGCGGATCACTCCGTCCTTTCCGCGCATCACGAAAATCGGCTGATTGGCAATCGTGAACGTAATGAAGTCGCCGGGGGTGGGAATGTCGGCAGAAAGTCCGGGGCACACCCACTCCTTCGCGAAAATCTGCTGCATTTCCAGTGCGTAGACTTCTTCCGAATGATAGAGAGCCGCAGGGATTGTATCAGCCTTGGTGAAGGGCGACCCGGCTACCGCCGCCAGTCCCTCCAGGGCTTCGCTCGCCTCATAGGAATTCTGCATTGTCCTGCTCTCCTCAATCCGGAATGACGGCCGTCACTTCGATTTCCACGACCCATTCGGGGCGGGCCAGCGCGGTGATGACCAGTCCGGTTGAACAGGGAAACACGCCCTTCAGCCATTTGCCCATTTCGCGGTAGACATCCTGCCGGTAGCGCACATCGGTGAGATAGACGACGATGCGGCAGATATGGTCCATATGGCCGCCCGCCTCTTCCATCAGCAGCTTGATGTTGGCCATGGTCTTGGCGGTCTGTGCCGTTGCGTCTCCCACATGGATAGACTCGCGGCTATCCAGATCCTGCGAGACTTGCCCCCGCACAAACACCATGGTGCCGCGGGCCACGACCGCCTGGCACAGATCATTGTCGAGCTTCTGCTCGGGATAGGTTTCCTTAGTATTGAAGGGGCGAATTCTTTTATGTACGGTCATATTTCTCCACCCTCACCCTGAGGAGCCGCGAAGCGGCCTCGAAGGGTCTCTTGATTTATTCCGGCCGGGGCCACTCGCGGTCCTTCGAGGCTCGCCTTCGGCGAGCACCTCAGGATGAGGCAGCAGTAGTGTGCGGTCATTATTCTGCTGCCTGTTTCTGTTTGCCCCAGATGCGGGGACTCATCCCACCAGCCTTCTGGGCAAATTTCAAGGTGCTGTTCCAGTCGAAATTTCGGTAGACAGCCGCGGACTGGGCGAAAGGCGGAGCTTGCGCGAAGAGCTGGAAGGTCAGGCGGTGGCCGGCGTAGTCCGAATTCAGGAGATCGCGGGCCAGCACCAGCAGCTTGCGGCGGTCATCGGCCAGCCACTCGTCGTTGATGGTGTAATACTTGTCCATCCACTTCTTGGTTTCCGGGTGCTCGAAGACGGCGGCATCGGGAGTTACGCAGATTTGCCCGCCGCAGAGTTCGCGCGCCGTATGCATCATCTTGGGAAGGTTGTTGAGGGCATGGCAGCGACCCGACATCAGAAGCGACTGGTTTGGCATGAGCAAGCCGTTGGGGCTTTGCTCGGCCATGACGATGGAGGCGGTGAGATGGGCATTGATGCCTTCGCGCCAGACGGCGAGCTCGGTCAATTTTTCCTGTACGGCCTGCTGCTTGTCGAGGCCGGTCTGCCTGGCATTCCACAGGGCGGCACCGATGATCAGATCGGCATAGGACAAGGTCCGCTGCACAAAGGGAAAAGCCGAATAGCGATGCAGCGTCTGGCGGATGAAGGCGGCGGCGCGGGTGTGCTGGTAAAACAGCACGTCTTCCCAGGGGATGAGCACATTGTCGAGAATGACGATGGTATCCACTTCATCGAACTTGTTCGACAGCGGATAGTCGCGCGCAGGCGCACGGCCGGTAAAGCCGGTGCGGCAGATGTGTTTCACGCCCGGCGCATTCATTTTTACAATGCAACCAACCGCATATTCGGAAAGCTTGGCATCGCCCCAGTTGGCAATAGTTGGCTTCAGGAAGGCCTGATTGGCATAGGCGGCAGCGGTTTCATATTTGGCGCCGCGAATGATGATGCCGGCATCGGTTTCCTTCACCACATGGACCAGCATGTCCGGATCCTGCTCCTGCGGCGGCTTTGAACGGTCGCCCTTGGGGTCCGTATTGGCCGAAACATGGAACGGGTCATGGGCAATCGACTCGTGAATGTGGCGCTCGATGTTGGCGGCGAAGCGCGGATCAATCTCGTTCAGGATATCCTTGCCATCCCAGAGTGACCACATTTCGCCCACGGTTTCATCGCCGACGCGGGTGACGACACCACCCACCTCATACATCACCGCATCGACGGCATTGCGCTTGTCGGTCCAATCCTTCTGGGCGCGCGGCAAGCGGTTGCCGATGGCGAAGCGTTCGCCCTTTTCTTCGTAGGTCATCACATCGCGGTGGGCGGCCTCATGCTGCATGTCGTAGATGCGGGCCCTGATATCGACCACGGGCTTGAACATGGGATGGCGTGTCACATCCTTGACGCGCTCGCCGTTGATCCACACTTCGCGGCCGTCACGGAGCGACTCGCGGTATTGTTCGCCGGTTCTGATCATTTCAAATTCCTCACAGTTCAGCCACGCGCCCGAAGACGCGGTTGCAGTAGACCAATGGTTCAGCGGTATTGCGCTTGGCGTTCACCACCCGGCCAATGAAGATACGGTGAGAACCCGCATCCTGGGAACACTCAATTTCACACTCGAAGCTTGCCGTTGCATCAGTGAGCAGCGGCTGGCCCATGGAGCCCTCCTCCCACGCGTGGCGGTCAAAGTCATAGGGCTTGCCGCTTTGCGGCCGTCCGGCAAAAACTTCGGCCACGTCCTTGTTGTTGAAACCTAGGACATTCACGGCAAAGCGGCCGTTCCGGTCGATGGCGGCCACCGCCGGGCTCTTGCGATTGACGCAGGCCAGGAGCATGGGCGGCTCGGCGGAAACGGATGATATGGCGCTGACTGTGAGACCAAAGCGGCCGGCGAGGCCTTCGGTGGTGACGACGGAAACGCCGGTGGCGGCTGCGCCCATGGCGGCGATAAAGTTGGCTGTTGTAACCGCTTGATGATCCAAGGCCTGCATCGCACTCTCCTGTGGCAGATGGCTTTACTTAGCGAGGAAACTAGCTTAGGAAAAATAGATAATATCTCTCAATAAGATAGATTAAACCTATGCTGCGATTTACCCTGCGCCAACTGGAACATGCCTTGGCAATCGCCGAGCTGGGGTCGCTTGCCAAGGCGGCCCAGCATTTGGGCGTGGCCCAGCCTTCGCTTTCGGCGTCCTTGCAAAAACTCGAAGCGCAGTTGGGCCTGCAGCTTTTTATCCGCCACCATGCGCAGGGTGTAACTCCATCGCCACAGGGTTTGCGCTTCTTAAACGAAGCCCGCAGCCTTATTGCCCATGGCAATGATTTTCAAAGGGATTCCACCGTGGCAGGCATGCTGGTCGAAGGCGAACTGACCATCGGCAGCTTTTCGACCATCGCTCCGGCCTATGCGCCAAAACTCATTGCGGGCTTTCAGGCGCTGCATCCAAAGGCGCGGATAAAACTGGAGGAAGGGGCGCAGGGGCAGCTTCTCGCGGGCTTGCGCGCCGGACAGTATGACCTGGTGCTGTTCTACACGCTGGACGCGCAGGACGACCTGAAGGTGACCGAACTTGCGCGGCTGAAGCCTTATGTGCTGCTCAATGCCAATCACAATCTAGCGAAGAAAAAACTGGTTTCGCTGCATGACCTGGCAAACGAACCGCTTATCCTGCTCGATATCCTGCCGAGCCGCACTTACTTCACGCGTCTCCTTGAAAGCCAGGGGATTGCGCCCAAAATCAGTTTCGCCTCGCCCTCGCTGGAACTGGTGCGCGGGCTTGTGGGCCAAGGGCTGGGCTATTCGCTTCTAATCACGAGGCCCCATGGCGATCAAACCTATGATGGCGAGCAGCTGGCCATTCGCCCCCTTGTCGAGGATGTGGAGGACGGCGTTATTGCCATAGCAGCCCTGAAAAGCCTGCGGCCGACGCGGCTGATCTCGACCTTTGAGGAATTCTGTGTAAATTTCTTCAAGAGAGTCCATCCCAAGAGAACCTGATTTCCATGTCATACCCACACGCGACAATCATCGGCGCTGGCATCGTCGGCGTTTCCAGCGCCGCATTTTTGCAGCGGGCAGGTTACCGCGTGACGCTCATCGACCGGCTGCCACCGGGCGAAGGCTGTTCCTTCGGCAATGCGGGTGGACTGGCCTTTGCCGAAATCGTGCCGCCCATTCATCCGCGCATCCTGCTGAAAATTCCGGGTTGGCTCATGGACCCGCTTGGGCCGCTCACTATAAGGTGGTCCTATCTGCCCAAGGCCTTGCCGTGGTTTCTGGCAGCGGGGCGCAATGCCATGCCGGCGCGGGTTGCAGCCATCACCGAAGCGCGCGCCAACCTGGCGCTGCGGGTGGTGGCGGATTTTGAAACCCTGCTCCGCGATGCCGGAAGCACGGACTTGTTGAAGTATGAGGATACGCTGCGGCTTTATGACAATGAGCAGCAATTCGCGGCGGAAGCGGGTGAGCGCGCGGTCAAGAAAACCTATGGCTATGAGATGAAGCGGCTGAGCGGTGGTGAGTGCCGCGAGCTGGAGCCGGCCCTTTCACCCCACATTCATTGCGGAGTGTTCCATGGCGGCTGGTACTTCGTCACCAATCCCGAGCGCACAGTGAAATCCATTGCCGAGCATGTGGTGCGCAGGGGTGGCGAGATAATCGCCGATGACGTCATTCGGATTGAGCGGGATGGCAACACCGCGAAAACGCTTGCCCTAAAATCGGGCCGGACCATCACGCTCGACAAGCTGGTCATTTGCGGCGGGGCTTATTCCCATCTGCTTGCAAGGCAACTCGGCGAGAAGGTGCTGCTTGAGGCGGAGCGCGGCTACCACATGGTTCTGCCGAATTCCGGCGTAAAGCTTTCGCGCTCGCTCACCTATGCCAACACGCCGGGTGCTGCAACGCCCATGGACATGGGGTTGCGGCTGGCGGGCTCCGATGAATTTGCCGGCCTCGAGGCGGAACCGAATTGGGCCAGGGCGGATGCCCTGTGGAAAGTGTTCAAGAAGATTTTGCCCGCACTCAACGAACCCGATTCCGCCACGACGCGCTGGATGGGACGCAGGCCCGGCACGCCGGATTCACTGCCGGTCATCGGCCCATCAAAGACGGTTTCAAATGTCTGGTATGGCTTTGGCCACAGCCACATGGGACTGACCTGGGGGCCTTCCACCGGCCGCCTGATCAGCGAACTTATGACGGGCATAAAGAGCAACATCGATCTCGCACCTTTCCGGGTTGACCGGTTCTAAGGCTTGGGAAGATGCGAGCCGCTCAATTCCCTGCGGTGAACGAGCGCGACATCCGGGTGACCACGGCATCGAACGCCCGCTTGGCTTTGCGCGGGTAGGAGATATGCAATACACAAATGTTTTGGTTGTTGGGCGAAAGGGCTATTTTCGTGTAGAAGATATTGTTGCCGCGATAGCCCGATAAGACCAGAAAATCGGTTTTGGTCCGTTCATAAACCAAGTCCGCCTTTCCCTTCTCTTTGACGTATTCAGCCCTGATTTCCGCAGGGGTCAATTTCTCCTCGTTGGGGAAGCCGCTGATGCGGAAATAGATATCCTTGTCGCGTCCGGAAAACCGCAGGTAGTTCTCCGAATCCAGCTCGCCCAAGGCGAATAAATTGCTCGCATAGTCGAGCCTGCAATGATGCAAGTCGCTTTGGTAGCGCGTCCAACTTTCGGCATGTGCCGCTGTGGAAGCGAACGGGCCCAACGCCAACAGCAAGGCAGGAATAGCAAGTTTCATTTCTTCCTCCACGTGAACAAGCCCATAACCGCCAGAAACCTGTAAGGTTCCACTTCTGGGGCGGTTTGCGCTTCTCCAAGCGCACCTTTGACAATGGGCTGGAGGCCCGCCACTTTACTGGCCATTCAACTGATTTGCCGGAGTGACCATGGCCCAAGATGCGCCGACAACCATTCATCTGAAAGATTACCAGCCGGCGCCTTACCTCCCCGGCGACCTGTTCCTGAATTTTTCACTTGAGTCACGCGCCACGCGGGTGACGTCGCGCCTGGAGTTCAGGGCAAACCCGGCAGCCAAGGAAAAAAATGCGGCGCTCGTTCTTACGGGCGAAAAGATCATGCTTATCGGCGTGAAGCTTGATGGCAAGGCGCTGGCGCCATCGGCCTATACGCTCACGGACAGCGACTTGACCCTGCCAAACGTTCCCGCCGCGCCCTTCACCCTCGAAATTGAAACGGAATGTGACCCGGTTGGCAACACCGAGCTTTCAGGGCTCTATCAATCGAGAGGCATTTTCTGCACGCAATGCGAGGCGGAAGGTTTCCGGCGCATCACCTATTTCTATGACCGGCCCGATGTGATGACGCGTTACACGGTGCGTGTCGAAGCGAACAAGACGGCCTGCCCCATCCTTCTGTCCAATGGAAATTTCCAGGAGGGCGGCGACATCGCGGGCACCGACCGGCACTTCGCCGTGTGGCATGACCCCCATCCAAAACCAAGTTATCTCTTCGCCCTTGTTGCCGGCGACCTTGCCGGCGTCCATGACAGCTTCACGACGATGTCGGGCAAGGCCGTGCAACTCGGAATCTATGTCGAGAAAGGCAAGGAGGACCGCTGCGCCTGGGCGATGGAATCGCTCAAGGCGTCCATGCGCTGGGATGAGGAAGCCTTCGGGCGCGAATATGATCTCGACGTGTTCAACATCGTGGCGGTCTCGGATTTCAACATGGGGGCCATGGAAAACAAGGGCCTCAATGTCTTCAACGACAAATACATCCTAGCGCTCCCCGAAACGGCAACCGACCTGGACTATACCAATATCGAAGCCATCATTGCGCATGAATATTTCCACAACTGGACGGGCAACCGCATCACCTGCCGCGACTGGTTCCAGCTTTGCCTGAAGGAAGGCCTCACGGTTTTCAGGGACCAGGAATTTTCCTCGGACCTGCGCTCGCGTGCGGTGAAGCGCATCACCGATGTGAAGACGTTGCGGGCCCGGCAGATGCCGGAGGATGCGGGGCCGCTGGCCCATCCGCCACGGCCCAACGCCTATATCGAGATCAACAATTTCTATACGCCGACGGTTTACGAAAAGGGCGCCGAGATCTGCCGCATGATGAAAACCCTCATCGGCGACAAGGCCTTCCGCAAGGCGATGGATCTTTATTTCGAGCGCCATGACGGCGAGGCGGCAACGGTGGAAGATTTCGTCCGCTGCATGGCCGATGCCTCGGGGCGCGACCTCACGCAATTTTTCCGCTGGTATGAACAGGCGGGAACACCGCATGTGAAGGTCACGACACATTACGATCCGAAAACCAAAACCTTTGACCTGACATTGGCGCAGAAGACCGCGCCCACGCCAGGCCAAACGGACAAGCATCCCATGCACATTCCTTTCGGCCTGGGCCTTATCGGGCCATCCGGCGAGGACATGGGGCTGGACCTTGAAGGGGTTGGCAGCCTCAACGCGCCGATCATTGAATTGACTGAAGAAAAGAAATCATTTCGGTTCCGAAATGTTGCAACGCGACCGGTTTTGTCGCTCAATCGCGGGTTTTCGGCGCCGGTCATCCTGCAGGAAAATGTGAGCCCAGAGGATCAACTTTTCCTCATGGGGCGCGACAAGGACACGTTCAACCGCTGGGAAGCCGGGCAGTCTCTGGGCAAGAGGTTGATTATCGCCAGCCTCAAATCTTCCGATGACCTGAGTGAGGTTATGGGCGAAATTGGCGGATATGCTGCGGCTCTTAAATCGACACTTGGCGACCAAAAACTGGACTCGGCATTCAAAGCTTTGATGCTAGGATTACCTACGGAAGCCGACATCGCTGCCGCACTGGCCTCGAACGTTGATACAGACCAGGTTTTGAAGGCACGCGATTTTGTGCGCGCGCAATTGGGCAGAAGACTTAGGGATACGCTGCTCGGTGCATGGAACGACACGCAGGAAAGCGGCAATTACCAACCCAATCCTGAAAGCACAGGCCGCCGGTCATTGCGCTATGCAGTGCTTGGACTTTTAGCCACAGGAATGCCCGATACGACTATTGGTCTCATTCAGCGGGAACTGGCTTCTGCTTCAAGCATGACGGCGGAGATTGGCGCACTGACCGCCATGTTGAGCATTGAAGCACCGGAAACCCAACTGGAGCTGGAGAAGTTTTATGGGCGTCACAAGAGCGACAACCTGCTTGTCGACAAGTGGTTCGCGCTGAACTCGTATGTGGCTGATGCGGCGAAAATTGAGACGCTCATGGGCCATCCGGACTTCCGCCTCAGCACGCCGAACCGCGTCTATGCGCTGATCGGCGGGTTCACCGCGATGAATCTTTCCGGCTTCCATGCGGCCGAGGGCGAGGGCTACCGGGTGGTGGCCGACACGATCCTGAAAGTGAACGCGTTCAACCCCCAGGTTGCGGCCCGCATGGCCACCGGATTCCGCAGCTGGCGCATCATGGATGAGGTGCGCCGCAAGGCCGCCGCAGGGCAGCTTGAAAGGATCTTGGCGAGCCCCGGACTTTCGCGCGATTGCATTGAAATCGTTTCGAAAACCCTCAAGGGCTAACGTTCCAAAAATTCATAACTGGACAAGTTGTTTCGTTTGCGAATCAATGGGGTATTGATTCGGTTTTTGGCGGCCAAATGCGTATCAATTGCCGATTCACGCGGCGACGGGCAAAGGTATCACATCTTGGGTAAGGCACAGATCGGAGAACTGTTCTTCAGGGAGCGCGCATTGCGCCTGCCCTCGCCCTTGCCCGGCCGGTGGCGTATCACCATTTCGGAAAAATCCCTGCGCCGGCTGATCATGGTTCTCACGACGCTGTTTCTTCTGGCCCTGTGCATTTCGCTCATGGCGCAACTCCTGCAAAGCCGCAGCAGCCATCTTGCCGAGCAAAACCGCCTTTCCATTCTGCAAGCGGAACTGGTGACGCAAAAGATCGTTGCGGCGCTTGCAGCAGATGTGGCGAACGGGCAAACGGTTCGCCCCCTGACGGCGGAATTGCTAGCGCAATCATTGGTGGCTGGTGCGGTGGCCGAGGACCGGGTTTTTGCGCTGGTTGACAATTTCGGCCAGATCATCGCCAGCGCGCCCGCCTATGCAAAACTTTCCGGCCAGAAGATAACCGATGTCCTGGGGCCGCAGTTCATCACCGATACAGATTTCAATGCCCAGACCATGCGCCCCTTCGTGCTGGCCAATGGCGAGGCGGCTTATGTGACGGCGCGCCAGTTCGGCACATTTCCGGGAAGCCTTGTGGTGTTCCAGAAACGCTCGGACCTGCTGAGTGCATGGCGCGACGGAGTGACCCGTCTTTCCATTCTCTTTGTCGCCACCGTGCTGGTTCTCGCCATGCTGGCCGGCGCCTTTCACTGGCAGGCGGAAAAAGCCTCGGAAGCCGATACCACCCTCGCCATCGCCACCGAGCGGCTGGACAAGGCGCTGGACCGCAGCAATTGCGGCATGTGGGATTGGAACCTGGCGGAGGGCACGATTTTCTGGTCCAAGTCCATGTATGAAATCCTCGGGCTGCCGCCCAAGGGCGAGCTTTTGAGTTTTGGGGAAGTGTCGGAGCGGCTTCATCCGGAAAATGCCAACATCGAATTCATGATTGAGGAATTGCTGCGCGGCGAGCGCACGGTATTCAACCGTGAATTCCGGATGCGCCATGAGGATGGCCATTGGGTTTGGCTCCGGGCGCGGGCCGCGCTGGCGCCGGGCGACAATCCGGAAGCGCCGCATCTCATCGGCATCGTTTTTGATATCACGGCGCAGAAACAATCGGACAAGCTCAACCAGGATGCGGAGCTCCGCCTGAAAGACGCGGTTGAAAATATTTCCGAGGCCTTTGTTTTGTGGGACACGGAAAATCGCCTAGTGCTGTGCAATTCCAAATACCAGCAGTTCCATTCCCTGCCCGCCTCGTCCTGCGTGCCCGGAACACCCTACGCCATCGTCACGCAATCGGCGAAGGAACCCATCGTGCGCCAATATGTGCCGACGGCGGGCGGCGACAGTTTCGAAGGAAAGTCCCTTGAGGTCCAACTCGGCGATGGCCGCTGGCTGCAGATCAACGAACGGCGCACCAAGGACGGCGGTTTCGTGTCGGTGGGTACCGACATCACGGCGCTGAAGAAACAGGAAGAGCGCCTGCTGCTCTCCGAGCGCACCCTGATGATGACGGTGCGCGACCTGCAAAAGGAGCGGCTGCTCGCCGACCAGCAATCGCAGCGCTTGGCCGATCTGGCCGACAAGTATGCGCGCGAAAAGACCCGGGCTGAAACGGCAAACCGCTCGAAATCGGAATTCCTGGCCAATATGAGTCATGAATTGAGAACGCCGCTCAACGCCATCATCGGGTTCAGCGAAGTGATGCAGGAAGAAATGTTTGGCCCGTTGGGTTCGGGCAAATACACGGAGTATTCGCATGACATTCACAAGAGCGGGCAATTCCTCCTCGACGTGATCAACGACATTCTCGACATGTCGAAGATCGAGGCCGGTCGCATGGAGCTTGAGCTTACGACGCTGTCGCTGCCGTCGGTGATTGACGACATCATGCGCTTCGTGGGGCCGCGCGCGGCGGAAGGCAAGGTTGATATAGTCCTTGATCTTCCCAAGACCTGCAGCATCACCGCCGACCGGCGGGCCCTGAAGCAGGTGTTCATCAACCTGATGTCGAATGCCGTGAAGTTCACGCCGGAGGGCGGTCAGGTAAAAGTCAAGGTGGCGAAAACTTTGGATGGCGCCCGGGTCACCATCAGCGATACTGGCATCGGCATTCCGCACAGTGACATTGAAAAACTGGGGCGGCCCTTCGAGCAGGTGGAAAACCAGTTCACCAAGAGCAAGGGCGGCTCGGGTCTCGGGCTGGCGATTTCAAAATCGCTGGTGGATCTGCATAACGGCTCGCTCACCATTGCCAGCACGGTTGGATCTGGGACAACGGTGACGGTTGAGCTTCTCAGCACGCCAACAGCGGAGAATTCCAAGGCGGCTTAACCGTAGCTCGGGCTAAAGGGCCTCATCACCACGGGCACGACTGGCTGCTGATTCACTTCTTCCTGTCCCTACCCCGGCTGGCGCGGTCGCGGATGGCGTCTGCGAGGATTTTGCGCTCGTCGGGAGACAGCAGAGCTATGATATCCAGGGCCGCGTCGCCGCCGCGGGCTGCCAGTTTTCCGCTTTGGCCGGCAAACTCGCTGACCACAAGTTTGACCTTCTCCACGTCATAGGGCTCATTCATGAGGGCATCGGCCAGCTTCGCGGCCACGGTTTCGGTGCCTTCCCGATCGGCGCGGAAATCCTTGCGGTATTGCCTCAGTATGTCGAGAAGAACTTTTCGCCTTTCGACGGGAATTTCGGCAAAGAAGCGGCGGGGGATAAGCTGGGTGTAGCTAGCCCCGATGAAGCGCTGGGGGCTATCACGGGTGAGGAAGCGCGTGGTAACCGCCCCGCCAATGAACAGATTAAGGGCGAGCGAGGCAATCAGCAGGGTTGACCACCAGTACGAACCCTGGAATGGCCAATAGCGGGATTTCAGAGTTGGGCCGCCGTCGCTCATGTCACGTCACCTTCGGCATAGCTTTCGGCGTCATCAAGACCCGTTGAGGGAATTGTATCGGAGAGGTCCGCGGTGGCTCCTTCGGTGATGGCATCGGGAAGATAAGCGTCGAACGTGTCCTTGGAGCCGAGATAAATTCCAAAGGCCAGGGCGGCCGCCAGTGGCAGACCCACGGCCCAGCTTTGCATTCTGGGACGCGGCTGAAAGGACACAACATTCACCTGCTGCCCGGCCGACTGAAGGGCCAGCATGAGGCGTGCCTCGGCACCTTCGGGCACCGAAGGATCGGTGGCGCGCTTCAGCAGCTTCGCAAGGGCCGCATCCATCTGGTTCTTGTCATATTTTTCCATAGTATACCTTCATCCGGCTTTCGAACTCAATTCATCCAACAACCCACGCCAATCCTCGGCGAGGCTTTCCCGCAGGGCCCGCTTGCCACGGGTTAAAAGCGACTCAATGGCGTCCACGGAGATTTCCATCACCAAGGCCGCTGAAATATTGCTCATGCCTTCAAAGTAAACCAGGGTTACCGCCAATTTCTGCCGCTCGGGAAGGCTGGCGATGGCCTGGTTAACGCGGGCGGTTACCGCCTGCTCCTCAAGCCCGGCGCCTGTGACCTGGCGCGGATCCGCCACTTCGGCAATGGCATCGATGTCGGTGTGGGGCTTGCGGCGCAACCGGTCAATGGCAAGGTTCGAGGCCACTCGCATCAACCAGCCCTTGAGTGCCTTGGCCTCGCGGATCTGCGCCGGGTTCTGCCAGAGTTTGATGAAGGCCTCCTGGGCCACGTCTTCGGTTTCGGCGTTGCCGTTCATCATGCGCCACACCATGCGGTACACCGGCTTGTAGTAACGCGAGACGAGTTCAGCGAAAGCAGCAGCGTCACGGCGAGCCGATGCCAGGAGCAAAGTGGCATCGCTCACCGTCTGCAGGTCCGCTGAACTGGACTCCTGTATTTCACCCTACTCCATGCGCTTCATCCCAGCCCTAGTTGGCCGATGTCAGTTGCAAAGCTTTACGCCATTTTGCGATTTTGAAAATACGCGCTTCAGAAAAAGATACGCCACCATCACTGTCGGTATCGGCGCCCGCCACCATGGCCCCAATGTAACTATCGAGTTCGGCGCGGCTGACGCTGCCGTTCTTGTCGGCATCGAGATTTGCCAGAATGCGGTTGCGGCGGCGTTCCAGGGCGGCCTGGAGCGAGGCGTCGATTTCAGCGGTGCTGACCGCGTTGTCCTTGTTCACGTCGATGCCGAGAAACCGCTTCTCGGCCACCGGTGTGAATTCAGCCAGATTGATCTTGCCATCCTTGTCAAGGTCGATCCGGTCAAAGGATTTCTGGGCCTTGGGCAAATAGGGCTCCGCCGCCATGGCAAGGCCCCCCGCAGCCGCAACGCCAGTGATCAACAAAACCGCATACAGAGCTTTCTTGGACATTGTTACCTCCATTGAAATTCGGGAATTCATCCTTCCCAAACCCAAGACGAAACGGGAACCCGGAATCCGTCGCTTCCAGAATTTGCCTTTGTTTTCCTTCTCCCCGGCGGGGAGAAGGCGGGGCCCAAGCGAAGCTTGGGAGGATGAGGGGGAGCAGGTGATTCAATTGCAAGACCTGCGCCCCCTCACCTTCCCAACACTTGCGTGTTGGGCCCCTTCCTCTCCCCCAAGGGGCGAGGAAAAGTAGAGGAATCCTTCAGCGTCAAGTCACCGGGCCAATAAGCTGGTCAAACAGGCCGGCAACCCGCTTTTGCGTGTCATTAACCAGCGAATCGGCGGCCCTAATATCAGGCACGCCAGCGGCGCGGGAAACCAATTGATTTAAGCCGGCCGGGGATTTGGCCGGATCATAGACCCCGTTAATGGAGAGCCGCAGAACTTGGGTAACCCGGTGGTAAAGGAGGCAGGCCTCCTTGAGATCGCCCGCCACGCCCGTCTCCAGGAAACCGGCGGCGGTGAGCTTGCCGAGAGCCGCATGGGTATTGGTATCGAGAATTTCCGGGTGGCGCATCGCATGGATGAGCTGGAGGAACTGGGCGATAAACTCGATCTCGACCAGGCCGCCGCGAGCCCGCTTGATATCCCAGAGCCCGGCCGAGCCCTGCTCCTTCACCATCAGGCGGCGCATGTCGAGAACGTCGTGCCGAATGGTGGCCGCATCGCGCTCCGCACACAGGCTGGCAGTAATTGCCTTTGAAATTGTCTCCGCGAGACCCGCATCGCCGCTCACCACGCGGGCCCGGGTCAGGGCAAGTTTTTCCCAGGTCCAGGCGGAGTTCTTTTGATAGTCGCGGAAACTCTCGAGGCTTGTCGCTACGGGCCCTTGGCCGCCCGATGGACGCAGGCGCATGTCCACCTCGAACAGCACGCCTTCACCGGTGGGGGCAGTGATCGAGTTGATCAATCTCTGGGTCAGGCGGGTGAAATACTGGTTCACGCTGAGCGGCTTTGCACCGCCGGAATTTTCCGTTCCGGGTTGGCTGTCATAGATCAACATGAGATCAAGATCGGACGAGGCGGTCATTTCCCGGCCGCCCATCTTGCCCATGGCAATCACGCAACTGCGGCCGCCAGCCACATCACCGTGGCGCAACCGCATCTCCTGCCGGGCGGAGCCGTGCAGCCGTTGCAGGAGCAATTCTGCAATCGTCGAAAAAGAAGCGCCCGCCTCCACTGCGCTGACGGTTTCCGACAGCACACGCACGCCGACGCGGAACATCTGTTCCCGCCCAATGATGCGGACACGGTCCACGACTTCATCCAGCGAGGCGCCTACCGGAATGACGGAGGTTATCAAGGCCTGGATTTCGCTGGCGCGCGGCAAGGCATCGAAGAAACCCGGATCAAGCACTGCATCCAAAACGCGCGGACGGGCGCTCAATTGCTCGGCCAGGCGCGGTGCGGTTCCCAATATGGTTGCGATGAGGTCAAGGAGGTTGGGGTTGGCCTTCAGCATGGAAAAAAGCTGAACCCCGGCGGGGAGTCCGGCGATGAACTTGTCAAAGGCGAGAAAGGCCAGGTCCGGTTCGCCGCTGCGCGCCAGCGCCAGGAGAAGCTGCGGCATCAGCTCAGTAAGCAGTTCCTTGGATTTGCCGCTGCGGGTTGCCGAGTAGCGGCCGAAATGCCAGCCGCGGATGGTTGCCGAAATTTCGCTCGCCCGCTTGAAGCCCATGCGCTCCAGGGTTTCGATGGTTTCGGGATCATCCTCGCCGCCGGTGAAAACCAGACTGCCGGTGTCGGTGCCGAGTTCGCCCGCACTTTCAAACAGCGCGGAATAATGGCCCTGCACCAGTTCAAAAGTCCGGCGCAGTTTTGCTTCGAAGCCCTGTGGAGAGGCAAAGCCGGATAGAAGCGCCAAACTTTCGAATTCAGCTTCATCCCGTGGGAGGACATGGGTTTGCTCGTCATTCACCATCTGGATGCGGTGTTCAATGCCGCGCATGAAACGATAAGCCGCCTTCAATTCACCGGCGGCGCTTTGGGATATCCATTTTGCTTCGGCCAAGGCGTCCAGCATTTCCAGCGTGCGCAAGCCGCGCAGCGCCGGGTTGCGTCCGCCGGCAATGAGCTGCTGGGTTTGCACGAAGAATTCGATTTCGCGGATGCCGCCGCGGCCGAGCTTGATGTTGTGGCCGTGGACCGCAATGGTGCCGTGGCCCTTCACGGCATGGATCTGGCGCTTCAAGGATTGCACATCGGCGATTGCCGCGAAATCCAGGTATTTGCGCCAGATATAGGGCTTCAGGCGCAGCAGAAATTCCATCCCTAAGCCAATGTCGCCCGCCGCGGCCCGCGCCTTGATCATGGCGGCGCGCTCCCAGTTCTGCCCCATGCTTTCATAATAATTGGCCGCTGCTTCCAGGGCGATGGCAACCTGGGTGGCGCGGGGATCGGGGCGCAGGCGGAGGTCAACGCGGAAGCCGTAGCCGTCTTCCGTCACGTCCTGCAAGATCGTAACCAGCCGCTTGGTCAGGCGCACAAAGAATGTGGCGGGCTCGACACCTTCCGCCAGTGGTGCGGTTTCCGGGTCATACAGAATAATGAGATCGATATCGCTGGAGTAATTCAGTTCGCCGGCGCCATGCTTGCCCATGGCGAGCACCACATAACCGCAGTGACGCGATGGATCGCTCTCATCGATACAGCGAAATTTTCCGGCGCGCGTGGCATCGAGAAGAAGCCAATTGATCGCGGCTCCCAGCATGGCATCGGCAAAGCGCGTGAGTGCCGCCGTCACCTCATCAACAGACCAGACCTCTCCCAGATCAGCAAGGGCAATGAGAAGCGAGGCCTTCGCCTTGGCATGACGCAGCGCCACCATGATTTCCGCCTGACTGGTGAGAGTTTGCGCGGCGTGAAGGCCGGCGCAGAGTGAGTTCAGCGTGCCTTCGGGCGCATGGCGTAGCAGGTCCGCGAGAAACTGCGGATCGCGCAGCATGAGGGCGCGCAAGTAGGGCGAACCTCCCGCCACGGCTTCAAGAAATTTCCGGTGGTTTTGCAGCAGCGCCTCATGGCCGGGCGCCAGGTCATTCCAGAACCTCGCAGCCGCTTCACCATCACGGGGTGCAGACAGTTGATGCTTTAATCGTTCGGAAAAAACCCCAGTCATGGGGTCATACTAGCGTGGGTTCGCCTGTCTTTGAAATTCCTTTGTTTTCCTTCTCCCCGGTAGGGAGAAGGCGGGGCCCAAGCGCAGCTTGGGAGGATGAGGGGGAACAGGTCATTCAATTGTAAGACCGGTTCCCCCTCACCTTCCCATCCTGCTTAGCTTCGCAACGCAGGATAGGCCCCTTCCTCTCCCCCAAGGGGAGAGGAAAAGTGGCGACCTAGCTTTCACTCTCGTGAAGCGGAAGCACCAGCTTGGCGCGAAGGCCCGGTTCGTTGTCTTCCAGCAGCAGGGCCCCGCCATGCAGTTTCATGACGCCGGCCACGAGGCTGAGGCCCAGGCCATTGCCGGGTTTGCTGCGGCTCGAATCGAGACGCACGAAGCGGTCCAGCACCCGGGCCCGGTCGTCGGCGGGAATGCCTGCCCCCCGGTCAGCCACGAGAATGACGACACTGCCCTCCTCCACTTTTCCTTCAATTTCGATGTGCGGCTTGGAATTCGCATGGGTCACGCCGTATTTCAGGGCGTTGTCCACCAGATTGCTCAGGGCCTGTGACAGCAACTGGCGATCGGCCAAGACATTTAATCCCGCAACCGCCTTCACATCCAGGGTTCCGCCGTCCTCTTCGGCAATGGGCTCATAAAGTTCGGCCACGCCTTCAACAATCTCGCGGGCATCAATGGTCTGGAGCATTTCTCTGGACTGGCCGGCTTCGGCCCTGGCGATGGACAGCAGCGCGTTGAAGGTCTGCAGCAGACGGTCAGATTCCTCGATGGTCTTATCGAGGGCAGCGCGATATTCGGTCTTGCTGTTGGAACGCAGGGCGGACTCAACCCGCGCTCTCAACCGGGTCAGCGGGGTCTTCAGGTCATGTGCCACATTGCTGCTGACTTCCTTCATGCCGGTCATCAGCCGCTCGATCTGGTCGAGCATTTCATTGAGCGAGCGGGCCAACTTGTCCAGTTCATCGCCAGTTCCCAGAACCGGCATGCGGCTTGACAGATCACCGCCCATGATGGTGCGGCTGGCGTCGGTGATGGCATCCACCCGGCGAAGGAAGTTGCGGCTGGTGAGCAAGCCGCCGCCGAGACCCAGCACAAGGGCAATGCCGAGGGCCCAATACAAAGTACGCCGGATGATGTCGCCGAACTGCCGCAGCTCCTGAACGTCGCGGCCCACGATCAATTCATAATCGTCCTTGAGGTCCGTGTGAAAGGCACGGGCCGACCGACGCTGCTTGTTTTGGCCAACCTGGATATCGAGGGGAAAATCAATCCAGCCGGTTTCATCGATCACCTGGGGCGGCACGGATTCGAGATTGCCTGCGATGCGCTTCCCTTCGGAATCGGCAATCAGGTAGACGCCGCCGCCACGCTCGGCGCTCCGGCGCTGAACGGTTTGGACAATGCCCCGCAGCCCCAGCAAGCGGTACTGGTCGGCAAGGGCCTGCACTTCTGCACGGATGGTTGCGTCGGTCTGGCGTTCCAGAAGTCCCGCCGTATTCCAGAAGACGTAGGCCAGAATGGAGCCCACTGAAAGGGCAAAGACCAATAGATAGATAGCCGCCAGGCGGAAGGTCGAGGTTTTCAGTATCTTCGGATTAAACTGCACGTATCATGTATCCGGCTCCACGCACGGTTTGCAGAAGGGGCTCGTCGAAGCCCTTGTCGATCTTCGACCGGAGCCTCGATACATGTACGTCTATCACATTGGTTTGCGGATCGAAATGATAGTCCCAGACATTTTCCAGCAGCATGGTGCGGGTCACGATGTGCCCGGCATTGCGCATGAGATACTCCAGCAGCTTGAATTCGCGGGGCTGCAGGGGAATGGTCTGGCCGCCGCGCGTCACGGCGCGCGTCAGCAGGTCAATTTCAAGGTCAACCGCCTTCAGCTTGGTTTCCAGCGGTTCCTGGGAACTGCGCCGCCCCAGACCTTCAACGCGGGCCAGGAGTTCGGAGAAGGCATAGGGCTTTGCCAGGTAATCATCGCCGCCGGCCCGCAGGCCTTTCACGCGCTCATCTACATCGCTCAAGGCGCTGAGAATCAGAACGGGAGTGGTTATGCCCTTGGCCCGCAGGCTGCGGATGATGGTGAGGCCATCGAGCTTGGGCAGCATGCGGTCCACGATGAGAATGTCATGGAGTCCTTCCAGCGCCATGGCCAGGCCCTCTTCGCCATTTGCGGCGTGGTCGGTCACATGGCCGCTTTCGGTCAGCCCCTTGATAAGCCAGGAGGCGGCGTCACGGTCGTCTTCAATCACAAGTACCCGCATTTTATCCGTAGCCAGTCCCAATCCCGGAGATTCGGTTTTTCTTGAATTGGAGATTTGCATGACTTGCCCTTTCAGAGAAGAGTGCGCGGAGACCACCGGATCAGGGGGGAACCTTTGGAGGCGGCCTCCGCGCTATTGGACGTCAAATGCCGAGCGGAGGGGGCATTCGGGCGTCCTAACTGTTTAACCCTTGGCCAGCGGAAGAGCCAGGAAACGCTGGTTTTCGCCGGACCGCACCAGCATCAGCACCCGTGACTTGCCCGCATCCTTCAACGCGTTCTTGACGTCCGCCGGGCCATTCACATCGTTCCCGGCAACCTCAAGAATGATATCGCCCGCTTTCAGGCCCTGGTCGTCGGCAACGGAATTTGGCGCAACTTCAACAATCTTCACGCCGGCGCCATCTTCCGCCGGGCCCAGTTTCAGGCCGAGAGAGGCGAGATCGGCCGTATCCGGCGCGCCTCCCCGGCTGGCCATGCGCATGTCATTCGGCATGGTGCCGATCTTGACGGTGACCGTCATAGGCTTTCCGTCACGGACGATATCCACATTGATGGATTTGCCGGGAGCGAAGCGGGCCACTTTCTTCGACAGGTCGCGGGCATCGGATATGTCCGTGCCATCGGCCTTGAGAATAGTGTCGCCGGCCTTGAAGCCTGCAGCAAGGGCTGGGGAGTCCTCGGTGACGTCGGAGACAATGGCACCCTTGGCACTGGCGAGGCCGAGGCTTTCGGCAATCTCATCGGTCACCGGCTGGATTTGCACGCCGAGCCAGCCACGCGTCACGCTGCCGTTCTCCTTGAGGCTTGCGATCACGTCCGTCGTAATTTCGGCGGGGATTGCAAAGCCGATGCCCACGGAACCGCCCGAGGGTGAGAAGATCGCCGTGTTCACGCCGATCACTTCACCATTCAGGTTGAAAGCGGGGCCGCCGGAATTGCCCTTGTTGATAGAGGCGTCAATCTGAAGGAAATCATCATAGGGGCCGGAGCCGATGTCGCGGCCACGGGCCGAGACGATGCCGGTGGTGACCGAGCCGCCAAGGCCAAAGGGATTGCCAACGGCCATCACGATATCGCCAACGCGGGCGGGCGTTTCGGCAAATTTCACAAACTGGAAGGGCTTGTCGGACTTGATCTTGATGAGGGCCAAATCGGTCTTGGGATCGGTGCCGATCACTTCGGCCTTCAGTTCCATGCCGCCTTGAATCTTGACTGTCACTTCGTCGGCGTCCTGGACCACGTGGTTGTTGGTCACCGCATAGCCATCAGCACTGATCAAAAAGCCTGAGCCCACGGCAGCACCGCCACGCGGGCGGCGGTTTTCCAAGCCTGGCGGCAACTGATTCCTGAACTGCGGAAACTGGTTGAAAAATTCCTCGAACTGCTGTTCGCGGGGGGCGGCTTCGCCTTGCGAATCGGCGACATTGGCATATTTGACTTCAACGCTGATAACGGCTGGCATTACGCGGTCCACCAGATCGGCAAAGCCCTTGGTGGGGTCAATGGCGGCCTGAATCTGGGCGTGCACTTCATGGGGCGGTGCTACGAACATGGACGTGGTTAAGGCCGTGGCGCTGAGAAGTCCGGCGGCAAACAGGCCAAACAGGGTTTTGCGGGTGAGGACGAATGAGGCTGACATGTAAGTTTCTCTCCATTGCAGGGAATCGATAACAGAGAGATAGGCGCTCCCGGCTTACATCAAGCTTTCGGCGGCATGAATAATTTGTAATGTTGGGCTAGCTGGCGATGTCGCGCAGGGCTTTTTGCTCTTCGGCACTCAAGGCCGATTCTGCCTGAGCGCTTGAAGTCTTACGCCGCCCCAGAATCACGGCAAAACCAACCAAAATAATCAAAAAAGGCGTTGCCCAGAGGATGGCGGTGTGGGGTGTGAGCCGTGGATTCAGCAGGACAAATTCGCCATAACGCGCCACAACGAAATCCCTGATCTGGGCATCGCTGTCGCCTTTGGTCAGGTGCTCGCGGATGAGACGGCGCAAATCCTTGGCGAGGGGCGCATCGGACTCGTCGATGGACTGATTCTGGCAGACGAGACAGCGAAAGCCCATCGAGAGATCGCGGGCCCGTTGCTCCAGTTTCGCATCGGGCAGAATCTCATCGGGCTGCACGGCGTGAGCGGGAACCGTGAAAAGAAAGATGCAAAGCAGGAACCATCTCATTCCGCTGGAACTCCCGCAGGGGCGAGTTTTCGTTTTGGTGCCCCGACCCGGTAGCGGCGGTCGGTGAGCGACAAGGCTCCACCAAAAAACATGATGAGCGCACCAAGCCAAATCAGCGACACCAGAGGATTGAAATACATCCGCACGACCCGTGCCCCATCGGCGCTTCTGTCGCCCATCACTACATAGACATCACCGGCCAGGGTTTGATGGAGGCCCACTTCGGTTGTGGGCGTGCCCATGGGTTTGAACTCACGCTTCTCGGAGACGACGGTGGCGATTTCAGTTTCACCCCGGAAAATCCGGAACTGGCCGGCGCGGCCCGTATAATTTTCACCGGTCAGCGGTGCTTCGCCCACGAACTGCACCGTGTAATTGCCGACATCAGCGCGATCGCCGGCTTTCATCGCTATTATATGCTCCACCTTCCACAAGGTGATGGCGATGATGCCGATGATCATCAGGCCAAGCCCCGCATGGGCTGAGGTCATGCCGAGGCTTGAGCGCGGCAGGCCCGCAAGGCGCGACAGGCTTGCTCCCATGGGCGCGCGAAACAGGGCAATGCGATTTGCCAAATCCGCCAGACTGCCAAAAATCAACCATGCGCCCAGCGCCGTGCCGAATGGCGCAAGCCACGGCCCGCGCTGGGTCGCTATCAGCACCAAAACGCCCAAGCCGATTGCCAATGCCGCCGCGGCCCAGAGCCGTTGCAGCACGGCAAAGAGCTCGGCCCGTTTCCAACTCAACAATGCCCCGATGGGCACAAGCAGCAGGAGCGGCAGCATGATGGGTCCGAAGGTGAGATTGAAATAGGGTGGGCCCACCGAGATTTTTTCTCCCGTGACGGTTTCAAGCGCCAGGGGATAAAGCGTTCCGATCAAGACCGAGGCGCAGGCGGCGCAGAGGAAGAGATTGTTCAGCACCAGGCCGCCTTCCCGGCTGATGGGCGAGAAGAATCCGCCCGCCTTAAGTGTAGGCGCGCGCCAGGCAAAGAGCGTTAGTGCGCCGCCGATAAAGAAACAGAGGATGCCGAGGATGAAAATGCCGCGTGCCGGATCAACGGCGAAGGCATGAACCGAGGTCAGGACGCCGGAGCGCACGAGGAAGGTACCGAGCAATGAGAGCGAGAAGGCAAGGATGGAGAGCAGCACGGTCCACACCTTCAGGGCGTTGCGCTTCTCCACCACGATGGCGGAATGCAGCAGGGCCGTTGCCACCAGCCAGGGCATGAAGCTGGCGTTCTCCACCGGGTCCCAGAACCACCAGCCACCCCAGCCCAATTCGTAGTAGGCCCACCAGCTTCCCATGCTGATGCCAATGGTGAGGAACATCCAGGCGGCGAGCGTCCATGGTCTCACCCAGCGGGCCCAGGCCGCATCCACCTTGCCATCAATCAACGCCGCAATGGCAAAGGAAAAGGCAACGGAAAGTCCGACATAGCCTGCGTAAAGAAAGGGTGGGTGAAAGGCCAAGGCGGGGTCCTGCAAAACAGGATTGAGACCATTGCCTTCAATTGGCACGGGATTGAGCCGGGCGAAGGGATTGGACGCCACCACTATAAAGAGAAGGAAAGCGAAGCCGATAGAGCCCTGCACGGCCAGCACGCGGGCTTTCAACGCAGGCGGAAGGTTGTCACCGAAGATCGCCACGGCACCGCCGAAGCTCGCGAGAATGAAAACCCAGAGCAACATGGAGCCTTCATGGTTTCCCCAGACGCCGGAAATTTTATAAAGCAACGGCTTGGCCGAATGGGAATTCTCAAATACGTTCCGCACGGAGAAATCGGAAATCAGGTAAGCGTGAGTGAGTGCGGCAAAGGCCACATAGACGAGAACGAGTTGAATGAGCGTGGCGGGAACCGCCGAAGCGATCATCTGACGGTTGCCACGCTCAGCGCCGATGAGCGGCACGAGAGTCTGGAAGGCGGCCACGGCGAGCGCCAGGATGAGGGCGAAGTGTCCGATCTCGGCGATCATGGCCCAGCCCCCTTGCCTTCCTGCCAGACGCCTTTTTCCTTCAGCTTGTCGGCTACGTCCTTCGGCATGTAGTTTTCATCATGCTTGGCGAGAACCGTATCGGCCATGAAAACACCGCTCGCATCCAAAACACCTTCGGCGACAACGCCCTGCTCTTCGCGGAAGAGATCGGGCAGTTGCCCGGTATAGCTGACATTCAAGGTTTTGATCATGTCGGTCACAATGAAGGTGATCGTCGTGCCGCCGGCTTTGGAAATGCTGCCTTTCTCCACCAGCCCGCCGAGGCGGAGTCGGGTTCCGGGCCGCACGTTCTTTTCGGAGATTTCGCTGGGTGTGTAAAAAAACACAATCGAGTCACGCAGCGCATAGAGCACGAGGCCGGCGGCCAGGCCCAGAATGGCGAGGCCACCAACGATCACGGACAGGCGTTTTTGCTTGCGGGTCATTCCCATATCCCCTCATGCTGAGGTGCTTTGCCGAAGGCAAAGCCTCGAAGCACCTTTGCTGCGGCGGACCCTTCGAGGCCCCCCGTTGCGGGGCGCCTCAGGGTGAGGGTCCTTTTCATTCTGCTATCCCCAATTCTTTTGCAAAGGCGCGCAGAGCTTCAAGTGAAGCGGGCTCATCCTTGAAAATGTTCTTGGCGAGGTCGAGCGAAATTTTTGCTTTGTCGATTTCATTGGAGATGCGCCTCGCGCTGATCAGGCGTTTCCAGCCTTCGAGGTCGCGGCTGTCCTTGCCCAACTTCTGCTCAAGCCCGTCCATCATGCCGGCAATCATTGCCGTCTGGTCCTGCGCCGGCATGGCCTGCACGGCGGCAATCTGTTCATCGCTCAAGGCAGGGGCTTTGCCCTCCTGCTTGAGGGCCATGTCATAATAGTATTTGGCGCGCTCGTTCGTTGCTTCGAGTTTCAAGGCCTCGACGAAGGCGCCCTCGGCCTCGTCGGTCACCATGCCTTCATTGGCGAAGACCAGCATTTCGCCATAATCGGCGATCGCGTCGGCGGTTGGCGGGGCAAGCCGCAGGACATTGGCATAGGCCGCGGCCGAATCGTTCCAGCGCTTCTCGCGCTTGTAAGCGGGGGCCAGAACTTTCCATCCCTCGATATCATTGGGGGCTTCAGCGAGATGGGCTTCCACGGTTGCCACGAGCGCTTCAAAATCCTGGTTGGCGATGGCCCCCTTCATTCTTTCTTGCAAGGGTACATCGGGCAGTAGCGGGTTGCCGAATTTGGCATAGACGGGAAGCGCAATGAGCGGCACCAGCAGAACGGCCAGCAGCGCGTAGTGGTTTCCGGCGGCAGGTTCTTCCGGTTTCGGCACTTGCAACAAGCGCCTCGAGATTTCATTGCGGGCCGCCTGCGCCTCCGTCTCGCCGATCAGCCCCCGTGCCGCGTCGCGGTCGAGCTCCTGCAACTGGTCGCGGTAAATCGCCCGGTCGAAATCCGAATCGGGGCTTTGGGCGTCCGCCGATTTGCGCATGAACGGCACAAGCAGCGAAGCCACCACCGCCGCCGTCATGCCTGCAAAAATCAACCAAATCATCATGCCGTTATGGGTTTTCTCATGGTGGGCTGACAATACAATTCATCGTCAGGGGGCTGTCACGTCGCATTGTCGCATGGCGGCAATGGGGCGTCGGAAAGCTGTAGTGATTGCAGGGCCTATTTGATACAAGACAGACGCATTAAGGACAGGCCCGATGAAATCCCGCTATTCGATCTTTTCGCTCGCCCGCAACGCCATGAATTACCACAAGGATTGGGAGCGGGCCTGGCGTTCGCCGGCACCAAAGGCCGAGTACGACGCGGTGATCGTGGGGGCCGGCGGGCATGGGCTGGCCACGGCCTATTACCTCGCCAAAAACCACAAACTGACCAACATTGCCATTCTCGAAAAAGGCTGGCTGGGCGGCGGCAATACGGGGCGAAACACCACCATCATCCGCTCCAATTACCTGCAGGATTCGTCGATTGCCATCTATGAGCTGGCGCGCTCGCTTTACGAGGGACTGAGCCAGGAACTGAACTACAATGTGATGTTTTCCCCACGCGGCGTTTTGATGCTGTGCCAGACCGAGCATGAGCTTCGCGCCTTCAAGCGCACGGCGCATGCCAACCGTTTGGCGGGATTGGATTGCCGGATGATTTCACCGGCTGAGGTGAAAGAAATCGTTCCGATCATCAATGATGACCCGAACTGCCGCTACCCCATTCTCGGCGCCTATTACCAGCCTCGCGGCGGCACGGCGCGGCACGATGCGGTGGCCTGGGGCTATGCCCGCGGCGCCGATGCGTTGGGTGTGGACATTATTCAGAACTGCGAAGTCACCGGCATCACCCGCGAGGGCGGGAGAGTCGTGGGCCTGGAAACCTCGCGTGGTTCGATCAAGACGAAAAAAGTTGGCGTGGTTACCGCAGGCAATGTCTCAACCTTGATGCAAACTGCCGGCGTGCGCATGCCGATCGAAAGTCTCTGTCTGCAGGCGCTGGTGTCTGAACCGATCAAGCCGGTCATTGATTGCGTTGTCATGGCCAATACGGTGCATGGCTATATCAGCCAGTCGGACAAGGGCGAGTTGGTCATTGGCGGCGGCACGGATCCTTACAATAATTATTCGCAGCGCGGCTCCTTCCCTTCGCTGGAGCATACAGTGACGGCGCTCGTGGAAACCTTCCCAATCATTTCGCGGTTGCGGATGCTGCGCATGTGGGGCGGCATCGTCGACATGACGGGCGACCGATCGCCTATCATTTCGAAAACCGATGTGGAAGGCCTCTATGTGAATTGCGGCTGGGGCACCGGCGGCTTCAAGGCCATTCCGGGGTCAGGTTATGTCTTTGCCGACACCA
>DATLDM010000094.1:0-27929 GCA_035525875.1 Aestuariivirga sp. | reverse complement strand
GCATGGCGACATTGCGGTTTCGTCCGCTCTCCGGGGAACGGCAGCAAATCACCGAACTGAATTACGACGCGCGGAAACTAGGCATGCAAGTCGAGCGCCTCAGCGCGGTGCTTGATTCGGCGCCCCTGCCCATCTGGCTTCGCGACGGGGATGGCAGGCTCAGCTGGGTCAACCAGGCTTATGTCAGGGCGGTGGAATTGCCCGACAGCGATTCCGTTCTGCGGTCGCTGATCGAGGTTGCCTCGCCAGAGCGGATTGACACGACAAAGGCGAACCCCAAGATCGGACTCCTGGGAAGAACCCACGCGGTATTTGCCGGAGCCATGCGGGCCCTCAATATCCATGAAGTGGCCCTGCCGGAGGGGCGGGCCGGTTTTGCGGTGGATGTTTCGGAGCTGGAAGAAATCGAAAAGGAGCTCGACCGGCATATCAAGGCGCATGCCTCGACGCTCAACAAGCTTGACACCGCAATCGCCATCTTCGGTCCTGACCAGCGCCTGCGCTTTCACAACATGGCCTTTGCCCAGCTCTGGCCGCTTGACGGGAAATGGCTCGACCTGCATCCCACCGACGGCGAGATACTCGACCGCCTGCGGACCCAGCGCTGCATTCCGGAACAGGCCAACTACCGCGAATGGCGGGCCAAGCAGCTTTCCTCCTATACGACACTCGAAATGCGCGAAAGCTGGTGGTACCTGCCCGACGGGCGCTCGCTGCATGTGGTGTGCGAGCAGCACCCGTTTGGCGGCGTTACCTACCTGTATGAAAACGTCACGAAGGAAATCCAGCTCGAGAGCCGGTACAACGAGCTCATCGGGGTGCAGCGTGAAACCCTCGACAATCTCGAAGAGGCCATTGCGCTGTTCGGTTCCGACGGCCGCCTGAAGCTTTTCAATCCGGCCTTTTCAAAATTCTGGAACTTTGACGGCGCCTTTCTCCAGAAGGAACCTCACGTCGACCAGCTTGCCAGCGATGCCGTGGTGATCCGGGAAGCGGGTGCTGCATGGCAGGAGATCAAATTCGGCGTCACCGGCATGGAATCGGAGCGCCGGGCCCTGCGCGGCCGCATGACGGCCAGTGACCGCATTCTGCAATACAGTTCGGTTCCCCTGCCCGACGGCAACACGCTTCTGACCTTCTCGGACATTTCCGATCCGGCAAAAATGGAGCGGGCCCTGCGCGACCGCACGGAGGCCCTGGAAGCGGCTGACCGCCTCAAGAACGCCTTTCTCAGTAACGTCTCCTATGAAGTGCGAACCCCCCTTACAAGCATCCTGGGCTTTGCTGAAACGCTGGACCTCGGGCTGGTGGGCGAGCTTTCGCCAAAGCAGCGGGAATATATTCTCGACATCAAGAAATCATCGGAGGAATTGAAGGCGATCATTGATGCCATCATCGACCTGTCGGCGATTGATGCCGGCGCCATGGAACTGAAACTGGCCAAACTGGATGTTGCCGCTATCCTGCAATCGGTTGCCGAAAAACTGTCCCCGGCCATGATCCGGCGCGACCAAACCCTGAGCATAGAGTTGGCGGAGGACTCGCTCGCATTTGTTGGCGATACTATGCGGGTTGAACAGATCATTTCAAACCTGCTGTCAAATGCTATCGGATTTTCGACGAGGGGCAGCCAGATTCGCATGGGGGCCAGACGCTCCGGGGCAAATGTTCAGATCTGGATTGCCGACTCTGGCCGGGGCATTGACCCGGAATTCCAGAAAAAGGCCTTCGAGAGATTCCAATCCAAACCCCTGCCAGGAAGCCACCGCGGGCCGGGGCTTGGCCTGGCCATCGTCAAGAGCTTCACCGAACTTCACGGCGGCAATGTTTCCCTTATTTCCAAGCTTGACCGCGGCACAACTGTTGTGTGTAGCTTCCCGGTTGATGGACCCGCGAGACAAAACCTCAAGAGCAGCCCGGCTGAACGCATCAGCCCGCAACGGGTTGCCTAAGCCCATTTACCATGATCATTGAACGCCGCTCCACCACACTTGCCGACATGGAGGCCTTTGCTCGGGAGCTTTCGCTGTGGGCGCGCCCGGGCCTGGCCATCCACCTCTCGGGGGCCCTTGGGGCCGGAAAATCCGCATTTGCGCGGGCTTTTATCCGGGGGCTGGCGCAGGATGACAGGGAGTTCGATATTCCAAGCCCGTCATTTTCATTGGTCCAATCCTACGATGCCCTAAGGGTGCCGGTGGTGCATGTTGATCTCTACCGGATTGGGTCACCTTCGGAGGTAACCGAACTTGGGCTTGAGGAATTTCTCGGCAAATCCCTGATGATCATTGAATGGCCGGAAAGGCTGCCTGAAAATATTTCTCCCGATCGCCTGAAAATTTTCTTCGGCGGATCAGGCGACACCCGGGACCTGAAACTTGAGGCGGCGGGAAAGTGGATTGAAATTCTCAAGCGGGACGAGGCAATCAAGGAATTTGTGAACCAATCGCGGGTGGCCGGCGGGACACGCTATCATTTCGAAGGTGATGCTTCGGCCCGACGTTATGAGCGTGTGGCAGGCAACGCCACCACGCAATTGCTGATGGACATGCCCAGCAGGCCGGATGGCCCGGTGGTGAAAAACGGCAAACCCTACAGCGCCATTGCCCATTTGGCCGAAGGCATCAGCGCGGTCGTGGCCATCAATGATTATCTTTTCAATCTTGATTACAGCGTGCCCCGGATTTACGCGGCAGACATCAAGCATGGCATGGCCCTTATCGAATCGCTCGGAGACAAGGTTTTCAGCCGGATGATGGCGAAGGGCGAGGACATGGCAGAACCCATGAAGGCAGCGGTGGAGGTTCTTGCAGACATGGCTGCAAGGGATTGGCCCAGCAAGGTTCCGGTGCAGGGCGGCAACGACCATCACATTGCGCCATATGATCTTGATGCAATGATGATCGAGGTTGATCTTCTGCTGTCATGGTTCTGGCTTTTGCAAAAGAAATCCGCGCCGGGCGATGACGTTAAAGCGGATTTTTCAACGATCTGGCAGACGCTCCTCACCAGCATCGATTCCCACAAGCCTGTCTGGACCTTGCGGGATTATCATTCCCCTAATCTGCTTTGGCTGCCGGAGCGCAAGGGGCTTCGCCGTGTCGGGATCATCGACACGCAGGATTGCGTCATGGGGCATGCGGCCTACGACCTTGTCTCCATGCTGCAGGATGCGCGTGTCGATATTGATTTCAAACGCGCCGATGAATTGTTTGACTACTATTGCGGGCTTCGCTCTGCCACGGGTCCGTTTGACGCCGGAGAATTTTCCCGGGTCTTCGCTATTTTAGGAGCCCAGCGCGCCACCAAAATACTGGGGATTTTTGCGCGCCTTTCCAAGCGCGACGGCAAGCCCATCTACCTCAACCATATCCCCCGCGTTTCGGGCTATCTCAAGCGCAATCTGGCTCATCCCGACCTTGCCGTTCTCAGGAGTTGGTATGAGCGGAATTTGCCATTATGACCGATGCAATCGGCAGCCATGCGATGATCCTTGCAGCAGGACTTGGCGTGCGCATGCGGCCCTTGACCAATGATCGTCCCAAGCCCCTCATTGAAATTGCCGGCAAGGCCCTCATTGACTACGGCTTTGACCGGCTGCGCGAAGCCGGCGTTCAAAAGGCTGTTGTCAACGGCCATTACCGGGCCGCGCAGATATTGCAGTGGTCACAGAAGCAGGCAGAACCTGACGTTGTGTTCTCCGATGAACAGGCGGTGATTCTTGATACGGGTGGCGGCATTGCCAAGGCCCTTCCGCTTCTTGGCCGCCTGCCTTTTTTTGTCCTTAACAGTGACAGTTTCTGGTTGGATGGAAGGGTTCCGGCCCTCAGCCGCCTGCGTGCCGCGTGGGATGATGCGACGATGGATTGCCTGCTTCTGCTATGTCACGTTGACCGCACCATCGGCTACGATGGCCGGGGGGATTTCCGCCTGGAGCGTGACGGACGCCTCACCCGACAACAGGGATCAGGGGCTCTTGCCTATATCGGCGGCTATCTCGTGCATCCTCGCCTTTTTGCCGGGGTTGCTGTAGAAAAATTCTCGATGAATGTTTTGTGGGACAAGGCAATTTCAGAGGGCCGCTTGCATGGCATCGCGCATAGCGGAAAATGGCTTCATGTGGGCACTCCAGCCGCCATCGGTTTGGCCGAGGCCGAACTTGCCAAGACCTAGATCATGGATGAGAGGCGGCAGCGCGTCTACACCATAGCCAGTGACGCGCCGTTTCTGGACATTCTGGCGAAAGCGGTTCTGCGGGGCTTTCCCTATGCGGAGGGCCGTCAGCATCCCTCGCTTGCCGCATGGACCATCCTTGTGCCAACACGGCGCGCGGCACGCGCACTTCAGGAAAAGCTGCTCATCGGAAGTGGCAAGCCGGCGCTGGTGCTGCCGCAGATAAGGCCCATCGGCGACCTTGATGAAGATATTCTCGAGGCGCAGCGCCCCTATATCGGCTTGCCCGAGGCGATAAGCGATATCGGCCGTGAGTTCGCGCTCATGAGCCTCATTGACAGGTGGGCCGCCGAAAATCCGCAGCTTCGCTTGGCACAGGAGCTTGCGCAAGCGCCACAGCAGACCCAATCCCTGGCGGCGAGCCTCGCCGAGCTCATCGACGTCATGGAAACCGAGGAGGTTTCCTTTGACCGCCTGCCGGAAGCCTACCTGATTGATCTTGCGGTCCACCGGGAAGCAATCCTCAGCCTGTTCGATCTGGTGAGCAAAAAACTCCCGGCGCAGCTCATGAGCGAGAATCTCATGGGGGCGAGGGAACGGCGCAGCCGCCTCATTCGCCTAGAAGCCAAGAGGCTGACTGAAAATCCTCCCTCCGGCCCCATTATCGCCGCAGGTTCCACCGGCACGATTCCGGCGACGCGGGAATTGCTGAAAGCAATTTCCACTCTGGAAAACGGCGCGGTGATCCTGCCCGCTCTTGATGAGGGAATGGACGCAAAGAGCTGGGAGGCGGTTTCGCCGCAGCATCCGCAATTTGCCATCAAGCAGCTCATTGAGGCCGTCGGCGTGGAACGCGAAAATATCGTCACGCTTAAAGCCGATTCCGGAGACCGGGCCTGGTTGGCAAGCGAACTCATGCGGCCCTCGGAAGTTTCCGACGCCTGGCAACAGGCATTGGCCGGCCAGGGCGGCAGGATCAAACGGGCTCTGGAGAATGTATCGCTGGTCGAAGCGCGCGATAAAAATGACGAGGCATTGATCATTGCGCTGATGATGCGGGAGACTTTGGAAAAGCCCGTTGGCGACATGGCCCTGGTCACGCCGGATCGCGACCTGGCGCGGCGGGTGAAAGCAAATCTTTTGCGCTGGAATATCGGAGTTGATGATTCCGCCGGCGAACCTCTCAGCCGCTTCGGCGCAGCCTCCCTGCTGGTTCTTCTCATGGATGTGGTTGAAGAGAATTTTTCGGCCTCGGCGCTGCAAAGCCTCTTCAGTCATCCGCTTGCAAAGTTTGGTTTTGAACGGGCACATTTCAATGCCTCGGCACAAAAGATCGAAATCTCCCTGTTCCGGTCTTCGCCCATGGTTCACGGGTTGGAAGGTTTGCTGCCATCGTTCGATCTGGCCCTTAAGGGATCAAAAGGTGATTCCCACCCTCATGTCATTGTGGCCCATCTCAAGGAGAAAGATTGGCAGGAGATGCGCGAATGTCTTGCGCGCGTTGTCGAAATACTGAGTCCGCTCTCGCCATACTCCGTCACCACTTTCAGGCAGCATCTCGATGGCTTGGTTTCCGTGGCAGAAAGGATTTCTGGCGATGGGTTCTGGGATGGCCCCGAAGCGGAGGAACTGGAAACGCTCGTCGAAAGCTTGAAGCAGGAATCCCCGCGGCTTCCCGTTTGCGATTTCGCGCGTGCCAGCGCCATAATCCGCCGGCATTTGCAAAGAATTCCGGTCCGGGACATCAGAAATGCCGGCACACGGCTTTCCATCCTTGGCTTGCTGGAAGCCCGCCTAGTGCATCCGCAAACGGTTGTTCTTGGCGGGTTAAATGAGGGGACGTGGCCACGCCTGCCGGACCCCGGCCCGTGGCTCAACCGGCCGATGCGCGATACCTTCGGCATGCAGCAGCCGGAGCTCAGGATTGGCCAGGAGGCCCATGATTTTGTCCAGGCTTTTGGTGCGCCCCGTGTGTTGCTCACCTGGGCGCGGCGCGACGGCATGGATCCGGCCATTCCCTCCCGCTGGATTTTGCGCCTGCAGACAATCCTGAAGGCGGTGGGCCACAAGCCAGAAGATATGCCTTCCGATCCATGGCAGGCGTGGGCGGCGCGGCTTGACCAGGCTGATACCCTTCAACCCACGCCTCTTGGCAAGCCGCAGCCCCGGCCGCCGCTCGAGGCAAGGCCAAGGCGGATCAGCGTGAGCCGGGTTGAAACGCTGATCCGCGACCCCTATGCAATTTACGCCGAAGCTGTTTTGAAACTCAGGCCTTTGCCCAACATTGCGGCGGCTCCCGATGCGGCGCTGCGCGGCACGCTTTTTCACAAGGCCATTGGCGACTTTTTCACGCTCTATCCAAAGGCCCTTCCGAGCGATGCCGTGGAAAAATTCTTCGATCTTGGTGAAGAGATATTCCGGCCCTTCCGGAACGATCCGGAAATCATGGGCTTCTGGTGGACGAGATTCCAGCGCCTTGCCAGATGGATCGTCGAGAACGAAGTCTCCTTGCGCAGCGATGTGGCTGAGGTCATTGCGGAAGCTAAGGGAAGCCTTGCCCTAAAAATCGGCGAGGCCGACTTCACGCTCAGCGCGCGCGCCGACCGGATCGATATTTTTTCCGATGGCAGGGCGCGCATTGTCGATTTCAAGACGGGGGCAATTCCCAGCACCAAGAAAATTGAAGAGGGATTTTCGCCCCAGCTTACTTTGGAGGCCGCCATGCTGGAATGCGGCGCTTTTGAACATGCGGGCAAGCACGAGACCAGCGAGCTGACCTACATCAGGATAACCGGCGGCATTCCAGCCGGAGAATTGAAATCGGTTGATTTTGCGCCGATGGCTGTGGCGCGCGAACATCTTGCCCGCCTCATTGGGCTTCTGGGTAAATACCAGAACCCCAATCTCGCCTATCTTCCGCGCTACGCCGTCGAAAACGTCGAAGCGGTTTGCGACTACGACCATCTCTCGCGCTACCGCGAATGGATCCTGGCGGGTGACGGCTGATGGCCAAATTCATGAACGCCACGTCCCAACAGAAAGCCGCCTCCAATCCGGCGGCTTCCGCCTGGGTGGGGGCCAATGCGGGCTCGGGCAAGACCCATGTGCTGGTGGACCGGGTAACCCGCCTCATGCTCACAGGCGTCGACCCCATGTCAATCCTTTGCCTCACCTATACCAAGGCTGCGGCGAAGGAGATGGCCAAGCGCCTGCATGAAAGGCTCGGCGAATGGGTTGGCCTTTCCAATGCCGAACTGTCCGATCGGCTCGTGGCGATGGGACAAGATGAGGTCGATCATAAGATACTTTCCCGGGCGCGGCGGCTTTTCACAACCGCCCTGGAAACGCCGGGGGGCCTCAAGATTCAAACGATCCACGCTTTCTGCGAGAGAATCCTTCAGCTTTTCCCGGTCGAGGCCGGGCTTGCCCCGGGATTTGAAGTTCTCGAATCCAGCCAATCGAAGCAACTGCTTCGGGAGGCCCGTGATCAGGTGCTGCGCGAGGCGCAGGGCGATGAGACTTCACCTTTCGCCAGCGCGCTGGAGATCATAACCCGCCACACGCATTCCGACAGTTTTGATGCGCTTCTGGAGCGCCTGCTTTCCAAGCGCCAAGTTCTGAAAGATGCCATGGCGCAGTACGGTTCCATTGAGAACATCGGCGAAGCGCTGAGGGCTGAATTGGGCATAGACCCGCAGCAGAGCGTTGAAGATCTCAGAAAGGAATTTCTGACGTTCGACCGAGCAATGATTGAAAGAATGATTCCGGTCCTATCCGGCTCGCTTGCCACCAACCAAAAAACAGCGCGCTGGTTTGCCGCCCTTCTGCAGGAAAATGACGGCGTCGGGGCGGAAAAACTGTATCGGCGCATTTACTATACGGCCGAGGGCGAAAAGCCGAAAAAAATTGCTTCCATCGTCACTGAAAAACTTCTCAAGGATAATCCGTGGATCAGGGACTGGCTTTCAGAGGACTATTCGCGCAGCCTGAACATAATCGAGCAGATCGATAATCTCACGCGCATTGAAGCGACATGCGCCTTGCTCACGCTCGCCGATGCGATGATCTCGGAGTTCGAATCGGCCAAAAAATTCCGCGGCGCCTATGACTTCGACGACCTCATCCTGAAAACCCGTGAGTTGCTTTTCGATAAGGCAACGGCCCAATGGGTTCTGTTTAAGCTTGACCGCGGTATCGAGCATGTCCTTGTGGACGAGGCACAGGACACCAGCCTGGCCCAGTGGCAAATTCTTGGCGCGCTGACGGAAGAGTTCTTTTCCGGAACCGGCAGCCGCGAGATTCCGGACCGCACGTTGTTTGTGGTCGGCGACCGCAAGCAATCGATCTTCAGCTTTCAGGGTGCCAATCCTGCCGCCTTTGAGGACTCACGGGAGTTTTTCCGAAACAAGGCTGCCGATGTTGGGCAACTCTTCGAACCTGTTGACCTCACTGTTTCCTACCGCTCTACCGAGGAAGTGCTGAAGGTGGTCGACGTGGTTTTTGCCGAGGGAACGCGGGCCCGCGCCGGACTTGACGGGCCCTACCCGCAGAATTTGGTGCATCAATCCACCCGGAAGGACGAGCACGGATTGTTTGAACTCTGGCCGCTGATGGAGGCCGACGAAAAAGCCGAACGGGAACCGTGGCAGGCCCCGGTTGACCAATACCCGCCAAAATCCGCGTTGCGCAAACTGGCGCAAAAACTAGCGGAAACGATCGAGTCCTGGATCGGAAAACGCCACATTACAGCGCTCGACCGCGCGGTCGAAGCCGGCGACATTCTGATCCTGTTTCGTACCCGAAGTGCGCTCTTCGACATCCTGATCAGCGAAATGAGAGGGGCCGGAATTCCGGTGGCGGGTGCAGACCGCCTGAAGCTTTCAGAGAATATCGCTATCCTCGACATCATGGCCCTGGTGCAGTTTGTGCTCCTGCCCGACGATGATTATTCGCTGGCTTGCGTGCTTAAAAGCCCGCTTGTGCCAATACCGCTCACGGAGGATCAACTTTTCACGCTGGCCCATGGCCGCGACGCCACATCCCTATGGGCAAGGCTGGGGGCGTCCAATGATGCGAGCTGCGGGGAAGCCCGCAAGGTTTTGGAAGAATGGCTTAAGGCTTCCGAAAGCCTGCGGCCTTTTGAATTCCTCTCGATGGTTTTAATCAAAACCCGGAAAGCCTTTTTGACACGACTGGGAAGTGAGGCGGGGGACGCCCTCAACGCTCTCCTCGAGGTTTCACTGTCTTATGAGGAAAACCATTCCTCCTCGCTGGCGGGATTTGCAACCTGGTTTGCCTCCGAGGAGACCGAAATCAAGCGCAACATGGATCGCGGCCGCGGCGAAGTGCGCTTGATGACGGTGCATGGCGCAAAGGGACTTGAATCCAGCATCGTGATCCTGCCGGACACCACGTCCATGCCGCGAAGCAACGCGACCTCAGCCCTCATGTTTGTGGAACCAACGTCGGGCGGACCGAAACTGCCTTTCTGGCGGCTGTCTGGACTGGCGCAATCCCAGGTCATCGAGGACTGGAAAGAGTGGGACAAGCAAACGGAATTGGAGGAGCAGCGGCGCCTGCTCTATGTGGCGATGACCCGGGCGCGTGACGAGCTTTATGTCTGCGGCTACAAAATCCATCGGGACAGCCCGGAGAACAGCTGGTACCGGCTGGTGGAGGAAGCGGTGCAGAGCCAAGGCATTCTGCGGCCCGTCGAATCCCCTGAGGGCAGTTCATGCTGGCGTTATGGTCCGGATCCCACTTGGAACGGGATGGCCGTCGTTCTGCCGAGAGCCGCACAAGCGGCTCCCGGCTGGCTGTTCAAAAATCCGGACATTGTGCATCAAGGTTGGGCACGCCCGACGGGTGCACGGCGTGATACTGGCTCAAGCTTGGCCGTGGCCCGGGGCCGCGCCATCCATAAAATCCTGCAGGACTTGCCCGGCATGGCTCCCGACGCCGGATTGAATTTCGCCCGGCGTATCCTCGCAAAGAACGGACTTGATTCGGGATTGGCTGAAAAAATCCTTGGCCTCATCACGCATGCCGACCACAGCGATTTTTTCGGCGCGGACAGCCAGGCGGAAGTCAGCATCGGATCACTCTTGCCGGACGGCCAGCGCATCACCGAACGGATTGACCGGCTTGTGGTGCGGGACAACGACATTCTTGTGCTCGACTACAAGACCGACTGGAACGTGCCGGACGGGCTCAATGCCGAGCACGCCCACGTCAGGCAACTCGCCTCCTATGCGCGAACGCTTGGACAAGCCTATGGCGGCAAAACCATCCGCGCCGCCATTCTGTGGACGGCACTGCCGCGTTTGGAATGGATTGCCGATGAGATGCTTCAAAAGGCCATTTCAAATATGGATCGGTAACGGCAATCCCTATCTTTGCAAGGGCTTTGCGACCTTAAAGAAATCTTTCCAGGGATCGGGCTGGCCCCGCATTTTGCTGGTTTCCTTGCCGCCGATCGTGAAAGCGGTTGGGCTCACTCCGTCGTCCAGCAATTTCCACTCGACCGGCATCGATATGGTCGCGTCGTCCTTGGCGCGCGCCGAATAGGGCGCCACGGTTGTTGAGCCTCTGCCGTTCCGCAGGTAATCAATGAAGATTCGGCCCTTTCGGGCTTTCTTCGACATGGTCGCGGTATATCTATCGGGCGCCACCTGCGTCATTGCGGCGGCGAAGTCATGGGCAAAGGTTTTGACCTCGTCCCAGCGGGCCTTTGGCTTCAACGGCACAAGAACATGAAAACCCTTGCCGCCGGAGGTTTTTACAAATGCGGAAAAGCCCAGGTCTTCAAGACGCGTCTTGACTTCCAGGGTAGCAGTACGGACGGTTTCCGCGGTCACGCCTTCATCAGGGTCAAGATCAAAAGCAATTTGATCGGGCGTTTCGATTGCATCGGCCATTGCTCCCCAAATATGAATTTCCACCACGCCAAGCTGGACTAGGGCCGCCAGTCCGTTGAAGTCGCGGATGTAGAGATGCTCCTGCTTGTCCCTGGGGTCACGCAGCGTGCTGATTGCATCATGCATGCCGGGCGAGGCGTGCTTCTGAAAAAAACGCTGGCCGCCCACCCCATCGGGGGCGCGCAAAAGGCTTAAGGGCCGGTTGATGACAAACTGCTCCATGCGGGGCCAGACCAATCCATAATAATCCAGCAGATCCTGCTTCGAGATTTTGGCTTTCGGCCACAGGAGCTTGCCGGCATTGCTCAACTGCACATCTGTTTTGGCTTTTGCTTTTCCCGCACCAGGTTTTGCCGAAGTAGACGGCGCCACCGGCTGCTCTTTCACAACCTCCTGAGGCGGCTTGTCCTCCCGCAGACCCTGAAACGAAGCCTGCCGCAGAATGCCATCGCTTGTCCACGTCCGGAATTCCACTTCGGCCACCAGTTCGGGCCGCACCCAAATGGCGTCCTTCTCCTTCTTTTCCAGCCCTGCGACAGCCGGTGACTTTACCTTGAGCTTTTCCAGTTTCCGCTTGAGGTCATCGCCGGCTTTCGTCGAAAAGCCCGTTCCCACCCGGCCGGCATGCACCAGCTTGCCATTCTTGCGATACCCAACAATGATTGAACGCAATCCCCGCCCCGTTGCGGCGGAGGCCAGATAGCCAATGACGATGAATTCCTGGCGCAAGGTGCATTTTGATTTGATCCAGTCAAGCGTGCGCCCGCTCCGATAGGGCGCGTCAACCTGTTTTGAAATGACGCCTTCAAGACCCATGCGGCAGGCATGGGCAAGCATGGTCTTGCCCGGCTCTTCGAAGTGCTCGCTATAGCGGATTACCTTCGCGCTGGTTTGTTTCAGGAGGTCTTCGAGCTGCGACTTGCGTTCAATCAGTGGTTCCTCAAGCAGCGCAACATTATCGAGGTGCAGCAGGTCGAAAGCATAAAAATTCATCCGGTCAGTGCGCCTGGCTGACAAATCGCCCTGCAAAAGGGCAAAGGAAGCAACTCCCTTGTCCGACAGCACAACTATTTCGCCGTCGATGATGGTCTGCTTGCACTTGAGTCCCGACAGTTCCCGGCGCAGCGGCTCGCCGAAGCGCGGTGTCCAATCGAGCCCAGACCGCGTGAACAATTTCACTTTTCCAGCCGAAATGTGCGCCTGGATCCGGTAGCCGTCGAACTTCACTTCGTGCAGCCAACCAGTTCCAGTGGGCGGCGTTGCTTTCAGCGTTGCAAGAGCAGGCGGAATGAAACCCGGCATTGCGGCTGATTTTTTCTTTGCCGAGACGCGCTGCGTTGGGGACTTTGCGGTTTTTGTCTGTATTGCCCTTGGTTTCTTTCCCTCGGCAATTTCGTCATTGGTGAGGCCTGACTTGATGGATTCTGGCGCCCTCTCTAAAATATCGCTATCGGCTGTGGCGAACTCATCCTTGGCTTTGATCAGCAGCCAGTTATCACGTTTTTCCTTCTCGCGCGCCTTGAGGCGCACAAGATGCCAGCTTCCCTTGAGCTTTTTGCCCACAAGCTCAAAGCTCAAATGACCTTTCTTCATGCCGGCTGCTGCATCGCCCTCGGGAATCCAGCTTCCCTGGTCCCACACGACTACCGAGCCAGCGCCGTAGGAACCCTTTGGAATATTGCCTTCGAACTTCGCATAATCCAAGGGATGGTCTTCAACATGAACGGCCAAGCGTTTTTCAGAAGGGTCAAGGCTCGGTCCCCGGGTGACGGCCCAACTCCACAGCACGCCGTTGTGTTCAAGGCGCAAATCATAATGCAACCGCCGGGCATCATGTTTGTGAACAACAAAGAGACCGCCGACGGATTTTGACTTTTGGGTAGTGCGTTGCCGTTTGCCCGCAGGCTCGCTGGTTTGCTTGAAATCACGCTTGCGCCAATACTGTTCGAGCACATTCGCCATTTTACCAACTCAACCGATTACCGCCTGCGGCCTGCCGAGGCTTTTTTTACAACCTTCTCGCTGGCTGATTTGCCTTTCGTGGCTGATTTGCCGCCCTCAGATGCGAGACTCTTCTTAAGGGCATCAAACAGGTTGATAACATTGGAGGGAGGCTCGGCGGTGGAAACAATCGGCGGTTTTTTCCCGGACTTCTTGGCCTTGATCAGCGCCAGAAGCGCATCTTCATAACGGTCATCAAATTTCGAGGGATCGAATTTCCCTTTTTTCTTGTCGATGATATGGGTGGCCAGATCGGTCATCTCCTGGTCGACACTGATCTTGGCGATTTCATCGAAGACTGATTCAGGCTGGCGCACCGTATGGTCATAGCGCAGGGTTGTGAGCAGCATGCCCTTGCCGAGCGCCTCGATGACGACGGGCCGTTCGCGGCGGTAGAGCACAATGCGCGCCAACCCGGCCATTTTTTTCTCATCGAGTGCGTCCCTTATGACAGCAAAGGCCTCCTGGGAAACCTTGTCCGAGGGCGTCAGGTAATAGGGTGTATCAAGGTAGATTTGCTCAATTTCCGATTTCTTCACGAAACTTTCGAGGCTCAAGGTGTGGGAGGATTCAATCTTGACCGCGTCAATTTCTTCCTCTTCGAAAAGCAGGAACTTGTCGTTCTCGATTTCATAGCCCTTGATCTCATTTTTTTCGTCAACGGGCTTTCCCGTGACGGAATCTATGTATTGCCGCGACACGGTATTGCCGGTGGCCTTGTTGAGAATCCGGAAGGAAACCTTCTCGCTCTGGGTTGTGGCGTTGGAAAGCTCCACACCACAGGTTACCAGTGATAACTTGAGGTAACCTTTCCACGCTGGACGCACTGCCATCAAATACCTGCCAAACCATCATTAAGCCCAATCGGTCTAATGGTTTTCGGGCCTAAAGGTTCCTTGGGGAGCTAAATATTGGGGGTTAGCTCCCTTGACCGGACCCTTGGCGATACCTACCTTCAGTAGCAACTCAAGGAATAGCGGAGAATCAATCGTGTCCACTCATAAAGTATCTGACGCCTCATTTGATGCGGATGTCCTCAAATCCACGACTCCGGTCGTGGTTGATTTCTGGGCGGAATGGTGTGGACCTTGCAAAATGATTGGTCCTGCCCTGGAGGAAATTGCCCAGACGCTTGGCCCTAAGGTCAAGATCGTCAAGATCAACATCGATGAAAACCCGCAAACCCCTTCAAAATATGGGGTCCGGGGGATTCCCACCCTTATGATGTTCAAGGGCGGCGCGGTTTCCTCGACCAAGGTTGGGGCTGCCCCCAAAGGCCAGTTGCAATCCTGGATTGAGCAGTCGCTCTAACGCCGGGCAGCTCCTGATACGCCCGACATCGCCTGGTTTTCATGGACGCTCAGGACGTGGCCGGCCAAATAAAGTGAACCACAAATCAATATTCTTGGGGCAGGTGTCGTCTGGGATGCCTGCCCCAAAGCTTTTGTAAGAGACGCCGCGGTTTCGGCGGGCAGGTTCCGGCCGCGGGCGATTTCGGCGAGCTGGTCGGCGGGAACGGCATTGGGCTCGTCCGGTATCGCAATTGTCACAATGCGCTGCGCCAGGCCTGCAAAGGGTTCGATGAAGCTCGCCGCGTCCTTGGTGTTGAGCATGCCCCAGATTAAAACAAGCGGCCGCGAAAAGCGGTCATTGATATCGGAAAAGGCCCGGGCAATGACGCGGCCCGCTGATGGGTTGTGGCCGCCATCAAGCCAAAGTTCGGCATCTTTCGGCAGGAGGCTGGTGAGCACGCCGGCTCCCAGCCTTTGCATGCGGGCCGGCCAGACCACCGATTTCAGCCCCTGCTCAATATGGGTTTCAGATACACGCGCATCATCCAACAAGCGTATCGCCGCGATGGCATTGCCGGCATTGTCGACCTGGTGGCGGCCCTTCAGGTGCGGCAGGCTCAAATCCAGCAGGCCGTTTTCATCCTGAAAAACCAAGCGTCCGTGCTGCTCAAAGGATTGCCAGTCCTGATTGGCAATAAAGACAGGAGCGCCGGTCTTTTCCGCGATACGTTCGATTTCCGCCCGCGCTTCGTCGGGCTGCACGCCGATGATTGCGGGAACGCCTTTCTTCAGGATGCCGGCTTTTTCATGGGCGATGGCGGTGAGCGTGTTCCCGAGATACTGCTGGTGATCGTAATCAACGGTCGTAATGACGGAGAGCGCGGGCTTTGCAACGACATTGGTTGCGTCAAGCCTGCCGCCAAGACCTACCTCCAGAATAAGATAGTCTGCAGGCGTTCGCGCGAAGGCGAGGAACGCCGCCGCCGTGGTGATTTCAAAAAACGTAATGGGGGCATCGCCGTTGGCGGCCTCGCATTCTTCCAAGAGGGCCGACAACTTCTCCTCGGCAATCGTCTCACCGCCCACATAAATGCGCTCGTGAAATTTTACGAGGTGGGGCGAGGTGTAGCAATGAACCTTGAGGCCGGCTTGCTCGAGAATGGACCTGATATAGGCAACGGTGGAGCCCTTGCCGTTTGTACCGCCCACATGAATGACCGGCGGCAGATTTTTTTCCGGGTTTTCCAGCCGAGCAAGAATCCGCTCCATGCGTTCGAGGCTGAGATCAATGATCTTGGGATGCAAGGAGAGCAGCCGGTTTAATATGGCATCACTGCGCGGCAAGATATTATTCAACGCTGATCGGAACCAATGCCCCGCTGTTGGAACCCGGCAGCTCGGCTGATTTCATCAGAATGCGGGTGACACGGCTGACTGTCTCGCGCATCTGGTGGCGGTGGACCACCAGGTCAACCATGCCGTGATCCTGGAGATATTCGGCACGCTGGAAACCTTCCGGCAATTTCTCGCGGATCGTCTGCTCAATGACGCGGGTACCGGCAAAACCGATCTGGGCCTTTGGTTCGGCGATATGGAAATCACCCAGCATGGCATAGGAGGCGGTGACACCGCCAGTTGTCGGATTGGTGAGGACAACGATATAGGGCAGCTTATGGGCGCGCAGTTCCTGCACCATGACTGTGGTGCGTGGCATTTGCATGAGCGACAGAATGCCTTCCTGCATGCGGGCGCCGCCGGAAGCCACAAAGAACACGAATGGGCATTTCTTGGAAATGGCAAAGCGCATGGCGGTGATGATGGCTTCGCCGGCTGCTGTCCCCAGCGAGCCCGCGATGAAGCCCATGTCCTGGACAGCAATGACGATGGGAAGCTGGTCAAGCGTGCCGAAGCCCGCATGAATGGCATCTTCGCTGTTGGCTTTCTGGCGCGCCTCTTTCAAGCGGTCGGCATATTTGCGCTCATCCCGGAATTTCAGCGGATCGGGAGGAACGGCCGGAAACTCCAGGGTTTCGTAAACGCCGTCATCGAACATGGATTTCAGCCGCAGGTCCGGGGCCAGGCGGTGGTGATGATCGGAGCCCGGAAAGACAAACTGGTTGGCTTCCAGGTCGCGGTAAAACACCATCTGGCCGGAGTCCGGATCCTTGATCCACATGTTCTCCGGCACATCGCGCTTGACGCCAAGAATGGAGCGGATTTTCGGCCGGACAAAATTCTTGATCCAGTTCACCTGATCTAGCTCCTCACGCCACGGGCAATATCGCTCACCAGCGAGTGTACCGCTTTTACGGTTTTTGGTGAAGGCTTTCCGGCCTTTGTCAGGCTGTCCTTAATGGCGCTGACGAGGGCGGAACCCACCACAACGCCATCAGCACTTTTGGCAATGGCGCGGGCCTGCACAGCGGTCTTTACGCCGAAGCCCACGGCAATCGGCAGGTTCGTGTGTTTGCGCAGGCGGTTCACATTCTTCTCGACGCTTTTGAGATCGGGCGCCTTGGTGCCGGTGATGCCGAGAACCGAGACATAGTAGACAAAGCCGCTGGTGTTCCTGAACACGGCGGGCGCGCGCTTGTCATCGGTGGTGGGCGTTGCCAGACGGATGAAATTGATGTCAGCGGCGATGGCGGGAAGGCAGAGTTCATCATCTTCCTCAGGCGGAAGATCAACGACGATCAGGCCGTCGACGCCTGCGGCCTTGGCGTCCACAAGAAACTTTTCAACGCCATGGACATAGATGGGATTGTAATAGCCCATCAGCACGACGGGGGTATCCTTGTCGCCAGCCCGGAATTCCTTAACGAGCTTCAAGGTTTTCTTCAGCGTCTGCCCGCCATGCAAAGCACGAAGGCCCGCCGCCTGGATGGCGGGGCCATCGGCCATCGGATCGGTGAAGGGCATGCCGAACTCAATGATGTCGGCCCCGGCCTTGGGCAGGCCCTTGATGATCTTCAGCGACGTCTCATAGTCGGGATCGCCGGCGGTCACAAAAGTCACCAGCGCAGCGCGGCCCTTCTGTTTCAGTTCGGCGAAACGGTGTTCAATGCGGCCCGTCACAGTTTCACTCCGAGGATATCAGCGACAGTGAAAATGTCCTTGTCGCCGCGGCCGCACATATTCATCACCATTAAATGGTCCTTGGGCTTGGTGGGTGCCACCTTCATAACGTGGGCCAGCGCATGGGAGGGTTCAAGGGCCGGAATGATGCCTTCCAGTTTGCAGCAGAGCTGAAAAGCGGCGAGCGCTTCCTTGTCGGTGGCCGCCACATATTGCACGCGCTTCATGTCGTGCAGCCATGAATGCTCGGGGCCGATGCCGGGATAGTCGAGGCCGGCTGAAATGGAATGGCCTTCGGTGATCTGACCATCGTCATCCATCAGCAGGTAGGTGCGGTTGCCGTGCAGGATGCCAGGTTTTCCGCCGGTGATCGAAGCCGCATGTTTCTTGGTGCGCAGGCCGAGGCCCGCCGCTTCCACGCCGATGATTTCCACGTCCTTGTCGTCGAGGAACGGATGGAACAGGCCCATGGCATTTGAGCCGCCGCCGATGGCCGCCACCAGTGAATCCGGCAGGCGCCCTTCGCGGGCCAACATCTGGCGCTTGGTTTCAATACCGATAATGGATTGAAAATCACGCACCATTTCCGGATAGGGATGGGGACCTGCCACGGTGCCGATGCAGTAGAATGTATCCTCGACATTGGCGACCCAATCACGGAGCGCCTCGTTCAGCGCATCCTTCAAGGTGCGCGAACCGGAAAGGGCAGGCACCACTTCCGCGCCCAGCAGTTTCATACGAAACACATTGGGCTTCTGCCGTTCAATATCCACCGAGCCCATGTAGACGATGCATTCCAGGCCAAAGCGGGCGCAGGCGGTGGCGGTGGCAACGCCGTGCTGGCCCGCGCCGGTTTCGGCGATGATGCGCTTCTTGCCCATGCGGCGGGCAAGCAGGATCTGGCCCATCACATTGTTGATCTTGTGTGCTCCGGTGTGGTTGAGCTCATCGCGCTTGAAATAGATTTTTGCGCCGCCCAGGTGCTCGGTCAGGCGCTCGGCGAAATAGAGCGGGCTCGGCCGGCCCACATAATGCTCAAGGAACGAGTCGAGTTCGGCCTGAAAGCTGGGGTCGGCCTTGGCGTCCTTGTAGGCCTGCTCCAGCTCAAGGATGAGCGGCATCAATGTTTCGGCCACGAAACGCCCGCCATAGATGCCGAACAGGCCCTTTTCGTCGGGGCCAGTGCGGTAGGAATTGACCTGTGCTGTCGTCATAAAAACTCGCTTTCAAAGCCGTTTTAGCGGGCCGCCTTCGCCGCCTCAATGAATTTCCGAATGAGGCTTAAATCCTTTATGCCGGGGGCGGATTCGACGCCCGAGGAGACATCGACAATGGGGGCCCCGGTGACTCGAATGGCCTTTGCGACGTTGTCCGGAGTGAGCCCGCCGGAGAGAATATATCCTTCGGACTGTTGCGAACTGCCCAGCAGGTTCCAGTCAAAGGCAATGCCATTGCCGCCGGGCAGCGCATTAACCAAGGTCTCAGGAGCCTTCGCGTCATAGAGAATGAGGCTGGCCTTGCCCGCGTAGTCGGCGGCCCGGGCGATATCGGCAATGACTCCAACTTTAATCGCCTTGATCACCGGCTTGCCTGTCAGCGCGGCGATTTCCTGAATGCGCTGCGGCGTCTCCGCCCCGTGGGCCTGATACAAATCGGGAGCCACGATATTATCTATCTCCTGAAGGGCGACGTCATCGGCGTCGACGATGAGGGCCACGATTTTTGCCCGGCCCCGCGCATGGGCGGCAAGCTTCTTGGCTAGCGGAAAAGATACGTGGCGCGGGCTTCGGGGATAAAACACAAAGCCGACAAGATCGGCGCCGGCATCGATGGCTGCGTCCACCGATTCCAAAGTGGAGAGCCCGCAAATCTTGACATCAACCATGGCGCAACCCGTCCAGGATTTTCTTTGCAGCAACGGCGGGATCAGGCGCACCGGTGATGGCCCGGCCGATGACGAGAATATCAGCACCAGCAGCCACGGCTGCCCGCGGTGTGGCTATACGCTTCTGGTCATGGGAGGCGTCCTCGGTGGAGCGGATGCCGGGGACAACGGTCAGAAATCCCGGACCAGTTGCGGCACGGATGCCCGCAAGATCGTGGGTGCTGCAAACTACACCGTCCAGCCCTGCAGCTTTGGCAAGCTTTGCAAGGACTGCGGCGTGGGCGCCCGTATCAAGTTTCGCATTGAAGCCCGCGGCCCAAATGTCGTCGTTGGAAAGGCTGGTTAAAAGAGTCACGGCAATGAGCTTGGCGCGGCCACCGACTGCTTCTGCCGCTGCCTGCATCATGGCCATGCCGCCGCTGGCATGAAGGTTTATGATGGCCGGGCTTGGTGAAAGCCGCACGAGGGAGCGCATGCCTTCGGCCACCGTGTTCGGAATGTCATGGAGTTTGAGATCGAGGAAAATCGGCAGGCCTTCGGCGGCCACGGCCTCATAGCCCCTATTGCCATGGGCATAGAAAAACTCCATGCCAACTTTCAGGTAGCCCACATGGGGCCTTAGCGCCCCGGCAAGGGCCCGCGCCCGGTCAAGTTCCGGCGTATCGAGGGCCACGCAGATGGGGTTCGCTTCGCTCATGGGGCTCTCGTTAGCCGCAAACAGTCAGGAGCGCAAATAGACCATGATGGCGGTGGCAAGGTCTTCAAGGGCGGTGCCGCAGGACTTGAACAGGGTGATTTCCTCTGGCGTTTTCCGCCCCTTCACGGTGCCCCGGCAGAGGTCAAAAAGATCGCCCTGGACATGGGTGAAATCAAATTTTTCCTCGTCGCGGGCTTGCAGCAGGTCACCGGCTTCCGACAATGCGCCTTCTCTGGTATCCACAAAAACCCGGGCGCGGGCCACCACGTCGCCATCGGTTTCGCGCATGATGGGCTTGAAGGCCCCGGCAAGGTCCACATGAGCGCCGGGTTTGAGCCATTCGCCCCTGACGATGGGTTTTGTGGATGTCGTCACGCAGGATACGATATCGGCCTGACGCACGGCTGCTTCCAGATCGGTCACCGCCCACGCTTCAAACCCTTCGCTTTTTAATTCAGCCGAAAGAGCCGCTGCCTTTTCAGGTGAGCGATTGTAGATAAATACTTTCTTGATCGGCCGCACCGCTGCGTGAGCCCGGACAAAATGACTGCCCAGCGCACCAGCGCCCACGAGTGCAAGAGTTGAAGCATCAGGCCGCGCCAGATAGTCGGCAGCCAAGGCAGAAGCTGCAGCGGTGCGCCTGCGGGTCAGTTCCGTGCCGTCCATGATGGCCACGGTTTCGCCCGTGTCATTTTTGATGAGAAGATAGCTCGCCTGAACCGTAGGCAGGTTCTTTGCGGCATTGTCTGATTTGACGACAACGGTTTTCAAACCGGTCCACTCCCTGGACCAGGCCGGCATCAGCAGCAGGGTTGAAACCGGGGAGGTTTCATGATGGTGGCGGACTGGTGTTGCAATGTCGGCCTTGAAGCCTTCCCGCAAGGCTTCGACAATCGCGCCATAGGTCGCAATTTTTGCCAGCTCCGCAGCCGATATGACTTTCATAGGAAGCTATGGTCCACGGGCGGAATTTCGCGCCGCAATTCACTCGCCTCCGATTGGGAGCGGGCGAGTTCCCGGCGCGTATCCTTGGCGGCACGCCGCCATTTGCCCTGGGCAATCCAGCAGGCAATCCAGCCGGCGATCAGGCCAAAAAAAACACCACAGAAGAACAGCACCCACATGGGCATGTCCATGGCGGCAAAGGGCGCATCGCGCGAGAAAGGATCGAATGAAACGGTAATCCACTGCCGGTTGGCGATGGCGAAAGACACGACAATAATGGCTATGGGCAGGCCTATGGTCCAGCGCAAAATCCGCTGCAGCATCATTCCGTCTTGCCGTTCAGCCGGGCCCGCAATTCTTTGCCGGTCTTGAAAAATGGAACCCGCTTGGGGGTGACTTCAACCGCCCCGCCGGTGCGCGGATTGCGGCCGGTGCGGGCACTTCTCTGCTTGACTGAAAAGGCGCCAAAACCCCGCAGCTCGACGCGCTCGCCATCCTTCATGGCGCGGATGATTTCATCGAGGATCTTGTTCACAATGCGCTCAACGTCGCGGTGGTAAAGATGGGTGTTGCTGTCGGCAATCTTTTGCACGAGTTCGGATTTAATCATGATTCTGGCCCGCCTCCTCTGGAAGTCAAAGCTGAGGGTGCCAAAGCACGAGCAAACCGTCAAGCCTCGCGCTTTCGACCTGCCGTCTCAGGCCTTCAAAACCCAAAACTTTAAGCACCGTGTTGGCCACGGAAAAGCCCAGACCCTTGGGGCCAGAACCCGAGGCGCTGCGCCAATCCACGGTCTTGATGTCCCTTGGGAGTTTCTTTTGCGTCTGGAGCCATTCCAGCGCCACCTCTTCGCCGCCCAGGGCATCAATGAGTTTTTCGGTTACCGCCTGACGCCCCGTGTAGACGCGGCCATCGGCCAGAACCTTCACCCGTTCTGCCGAGAGCTTGCGGCGCTCGACCACGAGGCCGGTAAACCAGGCAAAGGACTCCTGGACCATCTCATTGGAAACCTGGCGCACCCGGTCCGACATGGGCTTGTAGGGCGTGGGCTCGGCCTTCAATTCGCCGGACTTGATTTCCTCCATCTTGATGCCCAGCGTTTCAAGCAGTTTGGAAACTTCCGGAAACGAAAAGATCACACCGATGGAGCCGGTGATGGTGTTGCCGCGCGCCACGATATAGTCGGTGGCAATGGCGGTGATGTAGCCGCCCGAGGCCGCCACCGTATCCATCACAGCCACGACTGGTTTGTCTTTGGCAATTTTCCTGATCTTCTCATAGATCGCCTCGGAGCCCGCGGTGGTGCCGCCGGGGCTGTCGATGCGGATGATGACGCCCTTGACGCGATTTGACTTCGCAAGCTCATCGAGAAGATTGAGGGTTGCCTCATCTCCGGTGATGAGTCCGTCGATGTGGATGCGCGCGACATGGTCAAAGCGTTTCTTGAGATCATCGCCGCTCCAGAAGAGCGCACCCAACGCGAGAAGGACCGCAAGGATGGCCAGAATGCGCCAGCGGAACAGGCGCCGTTTCAGTTGCCGGCGGTCAACGATCACTTCAGCCTGGCTTATCGACATACGCATCCTCCACGATCTGACAGACTGTATACAGAAAAACTCCGTCCGAATGAACCCATCCGGACGGAGATAATTGTCGCGCGCTTGAAGGTTATTCCTTGCCTTCGGCGTCTTTCTTCTTGAGGGCGGCCACGAGGATGTCGCCAAGGGAGGCGCCTGAATCAGACGAGCCATACTGGGCAACGGCTTCCTTCTCATCGGAGATTTCAAGGGCCTTGATTGAGACGTTCATCTTGCGTGCCTTGGCATCATAGACGGTCACCTTGGCGTCGAACTTCTCGCCAACCGCAAAGCGCTCGGTGCGCTGCTCGGAACGGTCACGGGCCAGATCGCCGCGCTTGATGTAGGCGGTCATGTCGGAGCCTGTAACCTTCACTTCAAGGCCCGCATCTTCAACCTTGACCACTTCGCAGGTCACGGTGTCGCCCTTCTTGATGCCGCCGCTTGCGCCGCCACCGGATGACTTTGGCTGGTCGCCGGAGAGCTGCTTGATGCCGAGCGAGATGCGCTCCTTTTCACGGTCCACATCGAGAACGATGGCCTTGACCATGTCGCCCTTCTTGTAGTCCTTGATGGCTTCTTCGCCGGGGCGCTTCCAATCGAGATCGGAGAGATGGACCATGCCGTCGACATCGCCATCGAGGCCGATGAACAGGCCGAACTCGGTGATGTTCTTGATCTCACCTTCAACATGGGTGCCGTTGGGATATTTGGACGAGAAGGTTTCCCAGGGATTGTCCTGGACCTGCTTGAGGCCCAGCGAAATGCGGCGCTTGGCCGAGTCGATTTCGAGAACCTGCACTTCAACCTCTTCCGTGGTTGAAAGAATCTTGCCGGGATGCACGTTCTTCTTGGTCCAGCTCATTTCCGAGACGTGAACCAGGCCTTCAATGCCATCCTCAAGCTCAATGAAGGCGCCGTAGTCAGTAATGTTGGTGACCTTGCCGCGAACCCTGGAGCCGATCGGATACTTGCCGGACACGAGCTCCCATGGATCCTTGTCCAGTTGCTTCATGCCGAGCGAAATACGCTGGGTTTCCGGATTGATGCGGACGATCTGCACCTTCAGGGTCTGGCCAACGGCCAACACGTCGCTCGGATGGTTCACCCGCTTCCAGGCGATATCAGTGACGTGGAGCAGGCCGTCGATGCCGCCCAGGTCAACGAAGGCGCCGTAATCGGTGATGTTCTTGACCACGCCGTCAACGACCTGGCCTTCGGCAAGATTTTGCACGAGCTCGGAGCGCTGTTCGGCGCGGGTCTCTTCCATGATGGCGCGACGCGAGACAACAATGTTGCCACGGCGGCGGTCCATCTTGAGAATCTGGAAGGGCTGGGAGACATGCATGAGCGGGCCCACGTCGCGGATCGGACGAATGTCAACCTGGCTGCCGGGCAGGAACGCCACGGCACCGCCGAGATCAACAGTGAAGCCACCCTTCACCCGGCCGAAGATCACGCCATCGACGCGCTCATTCTTGGTGCTCATTTCTTCGAGACGGGTCCAGGCCTCTTCGCGGCGCGCCTTGTCGCGCGAGAGAACCGCTTCGCCGAGGGCATTCTCGATGCGCTCGAGATAAACTTCGACCGTGTCACCGGCCTTGATGGCCACGTCCTTGCCGGGCTGGGAGAATTCCTTCAGCGCCACGCGACCTTCGGTTTTCAAACCGACATCGATGATCACAAAATCATTTTCAACGGCCACGACGCGGCCCTTGACGACCACGCCTTCGGTGGCCGGGTTATCGAGATAGCTCTCGGTGAGGAGGGCTTCAAAATCTTCTCTGGTGGGGTTCATGGAAGCGACAGATTTCGCCATGGGTCAGGTAGTCCTAAGGGTTATGTGGCCCACCCCTGGGGGATGCTCCACGTTTAGCCGTTCCAGCGCCAACACATAAGCTCGGAGGCTTTGCCAATTGGGCCGATGCTGAAACAATTAAGGGCGCGCACTGTGAAACAGCCTGGCGCCCCGATTATGTTCACCTGCACAAGGGCAGGCGACCTCCAACGGGGCTGGCTATAGCTCAAAGCAAAGACGAGGGCAACCGCTGGATTCAGCCTCGACTTGGCCCCCTGCTTCGCCTAAATAAATGCCATGAAAATCATTGATGAAAGCCATCCTTTCTACAAGCCCCTATGGCGGCGGGTGGCCCTGGTAGGGGTCCTCGCGGCATGGACCGCCTTTGAGGTGTTTTACACCCAGCAGCCCCTGTGGATGCTGGTGGCGGGCGCGCTTTTTGCCTATGCGGCCTGGATCCTGCTGATTTCCTGGCGCGATAGCTCAGCGAGCTGAGCTTGCGGCCCTGACCGCTGCCGCAATTGCCTCTTCCGCCGTCAATTCAGAGGTATCAATGACCACGGCCTCCTTGGCTGGAATGAGGGGTGCAACAGGGCGGTTCATGTCGCGCTCATCCCGCTGCCTGATGTCCTGCAGCACCGCGTCAAAGGTGACGTCAGCGCCGCTTTCCCGCAGTTCAGCCTGGCGGCGCTGGGCCCGCACTTCCGGCGAAGCGGTGACATACAGTTTCACGTCAGCATTGGGGCAGACCACAGTGCCGATGTCGCGGCCGTCAAGCACGGCGCCGGGCTTCTGTTGGGCAAAGCTTCGTTGAAAATCGAGAAGTGCGGCGCGCACCTCCGGGATGCTGGCCACGAGGGAGGCCGCGGCGCCCACCGCTTCAGTGCGCAACTCATAATCGAGCCAGGCATGGGAATGGAGGTTTTCGGCAATGGCGGTTGCCACCTTGGCGTCATGAATGTCGCCGTCGGATTTCAAAAGCTCCAGGCCAACCCGGCGATAGAGGGTTCCGGTATCAAGGTGATGATAGGAAAAATGCTGGGCCAAGGCCTTGGCGATGGTGCCTTTGCCTGCGGCAGCCGGGCCATCAACGGCGATAATCATTTGGGTGGAAGGGCGGCAATCCTTGCGCCCATGCCATTCATCAGGCCGACAAAATCGGGAAAGCTCGTGGCAATGAAACTGCCATCATCAATGCCCACATGAATGCGCGAAGTCAGTCCCATGACAAGAAAGGCCATGGCGATGCGGTGATCCATGTGGGTTATGACCTTGCCACCGCCGGGGGCACCGCCGCCTGAAACTTCCAACCAGTCCGGCCCCGAATGGGTCACCACGCCATTGATCTGCAGGCCCGCCTCGACTGCCGCAAGACGGTCGCTTTCCTTCACCCGCAATTCTTCCAGGCCTTCCATGCGGGTCGTGCCCTCGGCAAAAGCGGCGGCAACCGAGAGGATGGGATATTCGTCAATCATGGAGGGGGCGCGCGCGGCGGGCACACTAACGCCATGCAGTTTCGAATACCTGACGTGGAGATCACCGACTTCCTCGCCGCCGGCGGTCCTGCGATTTTCAATATCAATCTGGGCGCCCATCTCGAGGAGTGTGGTGATCAGCCCAGTGCGCGTCGGATTGAGCATGATGTTCTCGATGGTGACATCGGAACCCTCGCTCAACAGGGCTGCGACAATGGGAAATGCCGCCGAGGATGGGTCACCCGGAATATCAATCTGCTGTGCCACCAATTCGTGCTGGCCTTCAACGGAGATATGACGGGCTCCGTCCATGTCCAAAATCGAAAGCTTTGCGCCAAAAGCCTTCAACATGCGTTCCGTATGATCGCGGGTTGCCACCGGTTCAATGACGGTGGTGCGTCCCGGCGCATTGAGGCCCGCCAGCAAAACAGCCGATTTCACCTGGGCCGAGGCCACGGGCAAGGTGTAGGTGATGGGTACGGCATGTTTTGCGCCATAGATGGTGAGCGGCAGCCTTCCGCCTTCGGCGGCCTCGAAACGCACGCCCATCTCCTGCAAAGGCCTGGTCACGCGGCCCATGGGACGCCGGGACAGCGAGGCATCGCCGATGCAGTGGGCAATGATTGGCGTTGTGGCCATGAGCCCCAAGGCGAGGCGCACGCCGGTGCCGGAATTGCCGAAATCAAGGGGCTGGTCGGGCGATTGCAGGCCGGCAACACCCACGCCCTGGACATGCCAGACGCCGGTGTCATCGCGCGATGTGCCCGCCCCCAGGGCCGTCATCGCCTTGGCCGTATTCACAACGTCCTCGGCTTCCAGAAGGCCCTTGATCCGCGTCTCGCCGATGGCGATGGCGCCGAACATGAGAGCCCGGTGCGACATGGATTTATCGCCGGGAACCTTGATCCGGCCCCTCAAACCGGTGGCTTTGCGCGATATCAGGGACTGGATTGGGGGCGGCATTCGGGTCATTTCGCCGAATTCGATACACGGGTTGAAATGGGCTGTCACCCCCTTCCCGCCCCGGGCTTTGACATTCGGCAAAACCCGTGGCATGGGAGCCTCAATTCACCGTCTTATGCGATCTCGAAAGGATCAACCGTGGTCAAAGCTGAACTCGGAACCAAGCGGACATGCCCTTCATGCGCGTCCCGGTTCTATGACTTGTTAAAGAATCCCATTGTCTGCCCGAAGTGCGGCGTCAGCTTCATTGCGGCGCCCATCCTGCCCTCCAAGGGTGATTACCCGGGTGCCGCACCTGCGCCGGTTGCGAAGCCCCGCGAGAAGGTGGAGGTCGAGGAAAGCGAAAACGCCGATGTCGAACTCATCAGCCTTGAGGATGTCGAGGAGGACGGCAAGGATGATGACGAAACCGCCGGGATCGAAGATGTCGATCTGGGCGAGGACGCCGAACCCGCCGATGCGGAAGAGGACGATACGTTCCTCGTCGTTGAGGAGGAAGAAGGCGACAACGTCTCCGGCCTCCTGGACAGCGGTCCTTCGGGCGGCAAGGAAGGCGAGGAAGAAGTTTAACCGCTTCTTTTTCGTGATTGGAAGTTTTGCTTGATTGTTGGGAGACGCGGAACTAGGTTCCGCCCGCTTCCCGAACCAGAAGATGCTGGTTCATTTTGAAGACCTGTGGGGTCATAGCTCAGTTGGGAGAGCGCTTGCATGGCATGCAAGAGGTCGTCGGTTCGATTCCGTCTGGCTCCACCACTTCTTCCCTTTGAAATCTAACCCTTTTTTTCTCTGCATGTATTTTCTCATTTCTGAGAACATGAGCTTGGTGACCATATGGTGACCTCGTCAGCTCCCGTCCAATCACATCAAACCTAAGCTTGACCAGTTCCGGTGGCGCTCTTCCTAAAATGAGAACTGTCAAGAATTTTCGGTGGTGAACTTGATGCCTGTCCTGCATTCAACTTCACCACAACCTTCAGTCGACGTGTTCTCAAGTTTCGGCGTATGTGCCGGTCATCTTTATTTCTTGGAGATGAACATGAAAAGCGAACCTGAACAAATTCCCCGCCTGATGACTCGCAAGGAAGTGGCCCGGCACATTACTGCCAAATATGGCATCCCAATGTCCCCCTTGAC
>DATLDM010000081.1:0-3806 GCA_035525875.1 Aestuariivirga sp. | reverse complement strand
CAAAGCATGCTGGCCGGAAAACGCACCGCCGTAGTCGCTCCCTGGCGCGGCCAACAACTGACCCAGCTTCATTCCGCCCCCAACAAAGCGAGCTCGGTTTACGCCCAGCTTGCGGCAGGGGCCATGGGTGAAGTTTCAAATTGCAGTGGCAAGTGGTGTGAGATTACCGCGGGCGGCTATGATGGCTTTGTCGAGCAGGACATGCTCTGGGGCGTTTACCCCGGCGAAACCGTCAATTAGTTTCCGCGTTTCTTCAGACGGACAATAACGTCGATACGGTCAATTTCCGTGCCTTCGGGGGCCGTGGGCAGGCCTTTGATTTCAAGATTGTCCGTGCCGATATCAAACAGCCGGCCTTCCTTTTCATGATAGAAATGAAAATGGTTGGAAGTGTTGGTGTCAAAAAAACTGCGGTCGCCTTCAATCGCCACTTCGCGGAGCAGGCCCGCCGCGGTAAACTGGTTGAGCGTATTGTAGACCGTTGCAACCGAAACCAGCACCTTGGCGGCACAGGCTTCCCGATGCAAAACCTCCGCCGACACATGCCGGTCGCCGTTGCCGAACAGGATTTTTGCCAAGGCCAGGCGCTGCCGCGTAGGCCTGAGGCCTGCGGCGCGCAATTTCTCGGCAATCATGCCAGGCGCGTTCATTGTCAACATCGCTGAGTACATCTTGAATTCAGTATAGTCTTTTGGGGGTGGTTTGTGCAATATCATCCGCAATTGTATGATTTCGCGGCTTTTAGCCGATATTGGACGCAGCAGATGGGGCCGGAATGACTGAGCGGAAATCGAGTTTTCTTTACGATGAGCTGTTGGCCTGTGGCCGAGCCGAGCTGTTTGGCCCCGGCAATGCCCAGCTTCCCTTGCCGCCCATGCTGATGTTTGACCGCATCACCCATGTCTCCGCCGATGGCGGCGCCCATGGCAAGGGCCGGATCACCGCCGAGTTCGATATCAAGCCGGACCTCTGGTTTTTCGCCTGCCATTTCCAGGGCGATCCCGTCATGCCGGGCTGCCTTGGCCTTGACGCGCTGTGGCAATTGACCGGTTTCTTTCTGGGCTGGCTGGGCGAACCCGGCCGGGGCCGCGCCCTTGGCGTGGGCGAAGTCAAGCTCAGCAACATGATAACGCCCGCGGTCAAAAAGGTGACCTATGAGGTGGACGTGAAGCGCCTTATACTGCGCAAGTTGAAATTGGCTGTTGCTGACGGCTTGTTGAAAGCCGATGGCGAGACTATTTACACAGCTACCGATTTGAAAGTCGGCTTGTTTCAACCGGCATAATCATAGGAGACCCCCGCAATGCGGCGTGTCGTCGTCACCGGAATAGGTATCGTATCAAGCATAGGGAACAACTCCCAGGAAGTTTTGGCCTCGCTGCGGGAAGCAAAATCCGGCATCGTGAAGGCTGATGACTATGAGCGCCTTGGTTTCCGCTGCCAGGTGCATGGCGCCCCCAATTGCGATCTCAGCCAGATTGACCGCAGGGCCAGGCGCTTCATGGGCGATGGCGCCGCCTGGAATTATATTTCCATGCAGCAGGCCATCGCCGATGCAGGCCTTGAGGAAAGCGACGTGAAGAATGATCGCACCGGGCTGATCATGGGATCCGGAGGTCCCTCGACGAGAACGCTGGTTGCTGCGGCCGATATCACGCGCGAAAAGGGACCCAAGCGCGTTGGGCCATTCGCCGTGCCAGCCGTCATGTCCAGCACCAATTCAGCAACCCTCGCAACGCCCTTTGGCATTCGCGGCATAAATTATTCCATCTCGTCGGCCTGCTCCACCTCGGCTCATTGCATCGGCAACGCCGCCGAGATGATCCAGTGGGGCAAGCAGGACGTGATGTTTGCCGGCGGCGGCGAAGAGCTGGATTGGACCCTTTCGGTTTTGTTTGATGCCATGGGCGCCATGTCATCAGGCTATAACGCCACGCCGGAAAAAGCCTCGCGCGCCTATGACAAGAATCGCGATGGTTTCGTGATCGCCGGCGGCGCCGGCGTTGTCGTGCTTGAGGAACTTGAACGCGCCAAGGCGCGCGGTGCAAAAATCTACGCGGAACTCGTGGGCTACGGCGCCACCTCCGATGGTTATGACATGGTGGCCCCATCGGGCGAAGGTGCGGCGCGCTGCATGAAGCTGGCCATGTCGACTGTGAAAAACAAGATTGACTACATCAACCCCCACGCCACCTCGACGCCCATTGGCGACAGTAAGGAAATTGAAGCGGTGCGCGATGTTTTCGGCAAAGACATTCCGGCCATTTCTGCGACGAAATCGCTGACCGGCCATTCGCTCGGCGCCACCGGTGTGCAGGAAGCCATCTATTCCATTCTCATGATGAAGAACAACTTCATCTGCGAAAGCGCCAATATCGACGAACTCGATCCGGAGTTTGAGGATATTCCCATCCAGCGAACCCGCCAGGATAACGCAAAGATCGACGTGGTGATGTCCAACAGCTTCGGCTTTGGCGGCACCAACGGTTCCCTCATATTTCAACGCTACAACGGTTGACCAGATGATTGATGGATTGATGAAGGGCAGGCGCGGCCTGGTGATGGGCGTCGCCAACGATCATTCCATTGCCTGGGGCATCGCGAGTGAACTGCGCAAGCACGGCGCCGAACTGGCCTTCACCTATCAGGGCGAAGCTTTCGGCAAGCGCGTGAAGCCTTTGGCTGATTCCGTTGGCTCCACTATTCTTCTGAACTGCGATGTCGAGGACATTGCGACAGTCGATAATGTTTTTGCCGAATTGAAAAAATCATGGGGCAAGATCGACTTTCTCGTTCATGCCATCGCCTTTTCCGACAAGAACGAGCTGAAGGGCAAATACGCCGATACCTCGCGCGATAATTTCGCCCGCACTATGGTGATTTCCTGCTTCTCCTTCACCGAGATTGCCAAGCGCGCGGCGGCCCTCATGCCCGATGGCGGCTCCATGGTGACGCTCACCTATGGCGGCTCCATGCGCGTCATGCCGAATTACAACGTGATGGGGGTGGCGAAAGCCGCCCTTGAAGCATCAGTGCGGTATTTGGCCGCCGATTACGGCCCGCAGGGCATCCGCGTGAACGCGATTTCTGCCGGACCGATGCGTACCCTGGCCGGTGCCGGCATCGGCGATGCCCGCGCCATGTTCAATTACCAGAACAGCCACGCCCCGCTGCGCCGCACGATCACCCTGCAGGAAGTGGGCGGCGCCGGCCTCTACCTGCTCTCGCCGCTGTCCGGCGGCGTCACCGGCGAAATCCACTACGTCGATTCCGGCTACAACATCATCTCCATGCCAAGGCCCGAAGAGCTGTCAAACGGCATTAAGTAGGTTCTTCCTATACTCTCCATGGACTTACCTTTCCCATCATGCCCGCACTTGCTGCGGGCATCTTCTTGGCAGGCGAGAAGATGGGTCAAGCCCGGTCATGATGAGAAGTAAAAATTGGGCAAAGCTCCGCCCTTGGTGAAAACCAACCAAATTAATCCGTAGACAGATGATTATTCCCAAACTCAGCTCGTGTCCGGCTTCTCTGCCCAGGCGAGCTCATGGCATTCGGTGAGGATCTCATCGACTTCGTGAGTGGGCTCCCTGCGGTGCCCGGGAGGACGGCCGGGACGGAGCGGCGATTTGAACTTGGGAGTTTTCGCGTTCTCGCGCCGCACCCGCCAGCGGGCGAGACGTTTGGCCTGGCGCGGCAGGTCGTCAAGCGCCAGCTTGAGGGCCTGGAGCCTCCGGGTAAGGCGCACGGCACTGGCCAGGCCATCAGAGGGTGGCGGAGCGGCCACGGGAGGACGCCCCGGCCAG
>DATLDM010000058.1:0-40448 GCA_035525875.1 Aestuariivirga sp. | reverse complement strand
CCACGGGAGGACGCCCCGGCCAGAGGTCGTCGACTCGGGAACCGGGCCCGAAGAAATGGATGCGCGGCGGATACTTTGCGTATTTTACCCGGCGCTGGCTCAACTCCGCGAAGTATTTCCGCGTATCGTAGAGCTGGAAGGAGGGAAGCCGGCTCGCGCCGCCCCGCGGGATTTTCCCCACAGGCTTGGGACGCGAGGGAACAAGCTTCACCACAACACCCCGCGCCGCAATGACGATGAGGCGCCTGGCAGCAGATTCGGCAGGCCCCAGCACCCGAAGCACGGCATAGTAAACAGGGCGCGGAATCCGCGAAACTGTGGCGTCGCCCAGCATAGCAAAAAGGGCCGCAATGATGCCCTTGAGGGCTTCGCTGTTGCGTTCGATGGCCTTGGCCCAGTCCATGTGTTTCCCTGTCTAAAACGTAGAAGGAATACAAATGGCATAATAGGAATATATTGTCAAGGAAATTATTCGCATATGTCCCCTTGGGGAAATTGCCGGCCAGGAGCGGCCACCGCGATGCTAGCCGCTTGCACGGTCCAAATCGCACACCCAACAGAGTCTAGGGGACAGGCAGATTGAAAGCCGCCCAGGCCTCGACGAGGTCAGGGGAATCTTGGCAGCGTACGCGCTTGCGCGCGTCTCGTATATCAGCCCAGGGCAACTGGCTTTCGATGCCCAAATGCCACGTGGGAGCGTTGGGTGCCGGATTGTCCAGGCTTGGCGTGTAAATCAGTATCCAATTTGCCCAATCCGGCGTTACGGGTGGCACCAAAGGCCGATATGTCAAACTCGACCCGCAATTGACGCAGAACCCCCGCTCAGCAAATGGAGATGATTTGTAATACTTCGGCTCGCCCTTTGTGAACTGTACAGCTGAAGCAGGATATGTCGATCCTGCGGTGAATGGAGCGCCGCTCCATTTTTGACACATCCGGCAGGAGCAAAAATTGGTATCAAGGACTGGCCCAGTAACCCTGTATCGGATTTCACCGCATAGACAACCGCCAGTGACAGGCACCCTCTTGCCACCGGTCATATCGAGCATGGGATGCTGTCCGTTGCTTGCTGTCAAACTAGCCGGATTGCCCGGACCAGGACCTGTTGGGACTGCGACGGGCCTAGGTCCAGAATACTTGTAGCCGCGACCATGCACCGTCGTGATCATGCCTGCATCCAGGGTCTTACGCAGAGCCGACATGTGGACTTGCAGGGTGTTCTCCTCCACCACCAGCCCGGGCCAGACTGCGTCAAAGAGTTCGGTCTTGCCGATCACCTCGTCGGGTCTTTCCAGCAGCAAAGCGAGGATGTCAAAGGACCGCGCCGAAAGCTCCAGCGGCCCCTTAGGGCCTAGCAACTGCCGTTCCGCGCGCTTCAGCAGGTACTGCCCGAATTGCAAGTCCACCCGTTACGCTCCGATGCTCGGGTAATACGATAACCGAAACTTCCGGAAAGTGAAACTCAGAATAATTCAGAACTCTTCAGGTTTCTCCCAAAGACCTGAAGGAACTCCAGTGCCATTCTGGCAACCATAGGAGGACGCCATGACCGATATCACCATCACCCCAATTTCCCTTCGCCGCTCGATCTTGCCGCGCCTGCCGCGCCTGGCACCTCCGAAGCTAGGCATAGGCCGCGCAATTTCCGAGGTATCCAACTCCATCGTGCAAGCTTTCGAAATGGCCTATGTGGCACCCTTCAGCGTCATGCAGCGGAAGCCACCGATTGTTTTAGATGAGGATCTTGAAGGCGTGACCCTAAATGGTGAATTCAGCAAAGGATCCTTTAGCCAGCCAAGATGTCTGCATTGGGTCATGAGCGGACAAATTGAACCCACTTTGCCAATTTCCGCTTTACGGCCTATTTTGCCCGGCCCGTGCTCGTGCCTTGCACGAACCGGTCGCGGCGACCAAAATAGGCTGTGATGCCTCAGAAATCCGTCTACCTCGCCGGCCCGGAAGTGTTCCTCGCCAATGCGCGCGAGATCCTCGACATCAAGATCGCGCTGACGCGGGCGGCCGGCCTGATACCGGTGTCGCCCGGCGACCTCGCGTTTCCAAAGACCGGCAGCGCCTGGGATCTAGGCCTCGCCATCAGCCGGATCGACGAGCAGCTGATGAATTCCGCCGATGCCATCATCGCCACCTTGACGCCGTTCCGAGGTATTGCCGCCGATACCGGTACGTGCTTCGAGCTCGGCTACATGTGCGCGCAGGGCAAGGCGGCTTTCGCCTATACCAACGTCAGCGCCGACAATGGCGAGCGCACCCGCAGCTTTTATGCCGGCGAGGTGACGCGCGACAGCGAAGGCGTGGAGCGCGGACCGGACGGCATCATGATCGAGACCATGGGGTTTGCCGACAACCTCATGCTGCACGGCGGCGTCCTCAACCGCGGCGGTGTCGTGGTGGTGGGCGATGCTGCCGGGGACGGACTGTACACCGACATGGAGGCGTTCAAGTCGGTACTCGCGCTTGCGGCCATCAAGCTGCGGTAGGGCGAGGCCGGACCGCGGCGTGAATGGAACGGCATCAATCTGGTCTAGACATTGATGGCAACGAACCCGGCGTGCTGGACTGAACTTCTACAAAGCGGCCGGCAATAAGAGAAATGAGATAGAAGCCCAGCTTCGGATTTTGGTAATATGCCTGATACAGCGTGTTGTCATCCACCGATAAAAGTTGACAGTCAGTAGCGGCGACCGCGGTGGCGGTGCGTTCACGCGACGGCGAGAACATGCCGATCTCACCGATAATTGTGCCTTTGTTTACGGTCTTGTCTATTTCAATCAGTTGCAGCGTACCTTCCATCAAGTAGTACATATGCTTCGCGTGGTCGCCTTTCCTGAACAGGTATTCGCCTTTCTGAATCCTGGTCTGGCGCATGAACGGGAGCATTGCTTCGATTGACTCATCTCTGGCAGGCGCCGAGCGGGTAAAGGCGAGCAATTTTTTTATCTCGTAGAGGCGTGCGAGATTGACGGGAAGCAGCACCGAATGCAGCACCAGAACGGGTATCAGGCCTTCACTTGCGGCATAGGTAATGAATGCAAGGTTACTCGCAATGGCAAGTATCCTCAGGGGCATCATGGTGCGAACGTAGAACGTCGCAAAGACGAGTGCAGATGCAAGGTATCCGATAATATCGCCATATGCCATGGATGATCTGCCTCGTCTGGTTGGACCACCTTGAATGTTAGTTCAAGGCTGGCCGCCGCGGCAATGGGAAGTTGGTCTAAGCGCGCCCTGCGCAACTGTCCCTCTTCCCATCATGCCCGCACTTGATGCGGGCATCTTCTTGGCAGATGAGAAGATGACCGGGTCAAGCCCGGTCATGATGAGAGAAGTAATTTAGGTAAGTAAACCCGCAAGTTCTGAAAGCGACTCAATCCGCGCCGCAGCTTTCCCCGGAATCCTGTCGTCCTGCCCGCCGCTGCGTGCAAGCTTCACAGCCTGAAACCCGAACTGCGCCGCCGCCTGCGCGTCCCAGCTGTTGGCTGAGACAAAGCAGATCGCCGGCGCGTCCTGGATTTGCAGCTTCTGCATAGCATGGCGATAGACGCGCCGGCTCGGCTTGTAAATTCCCACATCCTCCACCGACAGAACCATGTCGAAGGATTTTTCCAGTCCGGCAGCGCGTACAGCACTATCCAGCATGGAGGGGCTGCCATTGGAAAGAATGGCCGTGCGCTTGCTCTTCGCCTTCACGGCCTGCAGCGCCTCGGCCACGTCCGGATAGGCATCGAGCTTCAGATAAAGCGTCATCAATTCATCGCGCAGGCCAACGTCTTCGATCTGCAGGGCCTCCAGCGAAAAATCCAGCGCATCGCCCGTCACATGCCAGAAATCCGCATGCACCCCCATGAGGCTGCGCAGCCAGGTGTATTCCAGCTGCTTCTGCCGCCACAGCACAGCGAGATCGGCGGCCTTGTCGCCAATCTCCGTCGCCAGTTTCTGCACCGGGGAATTGACGTCAAACAGCGTGCCATAGGCATCAAAAACGCAGGCCCTTATGCCTTCAAGTCCAGCCATTGCCCTTCTCCGTCCCGCAATTTCCGACTATGCTAAACCAACAACCGGAAAAATAACATGCCACATGACGGACACGGCCACGACGAGCCCTCGGAACTTTCCCCCATCGCCTTGCGGGTCAAGGCGCTGGAGTCGCTGCTCATTGAAAAGGGCTACGTCGATCCGGCAGCGCTCGACGTTCTGATCGACACCTATGAAACCAGAATCGGCCCGCGCAATGGCGCCAAGGTGGTGGCCAAGGCCTGGACCGATCCGGCCTATGCCAAATGGCTGAAGGAAGATGCAACCGCGGCAATCGAAAGCCTGGGTTTCACCGGCCGCCAGGGCGAACACATGGTGGCGCTGTTCAACACGCCCGACACCCACAACATGGTGGTTTGCACCCTGTGCTCCTGTTACCCGTGGCCGGTTCTTGGACTGCCGCCCATCTGGTACAAATCAATGCCCTACCGCTCGCGCGCCGTCATCGATCCGCGCGGTGTTCTCAAGGAATTTGCTGTGACGCTGCCCGAGGGAACGGCGGTTCAGGTGTGGGATTCAACGGCGGAGGTGCGCTACATCGTCATTCCGCTGCGCCCCAAGGGCAGCGAGAATTTCACCGAAGAACAACTGGCCGGACGCGTCACCCGCAATTCCATGATTGGAACGGGCCTCGTATCATGAACGGCCCTCAGGACATGGGCGGCCAGGCCGGATTTGGCCCCATCTCTCCCGAAGCGGACGAGCCATGGTTTCACGAACCCTGGGAGCGGCGCGCTTTCGCCCTTTCCCTCGCCATGGGCATGACCGGAAGCTGGAACATCGACATTTCAAGGCATGCCCGCGAGCGCCTGCCCGCCCTGCAGTATTGGCGTTCCAGCTATTACGAAGTTTGGATAGCCGGCCTTGTGACGCTCATGACCGACGCGGGATTGGCAAGCACTGATGAAATTGCGAATGGCCGCGCCTCAACACCGCCAAAACCCGTTGCACGGGTTGCAACGGCTGCGATGATCCCGGCTATCCTGCAAAAGGGCGGACCTGCAAACCGCAAGAGTGACCTTAAGGCCCGCTTCAGAGCTGGCGATAAAATCCGTACACGGAATATTTCGCCGGAAGGCCATACCCGCCTGCCCCGCTATGCCCGCGGCAAGGCCGGTGAAATTATCGCCAGCCACGGCACCCATGTGCTGCCGGATTCCTCCGCGCACCGATTGGGTGACGACCCGCAATGGCTCTACACCGTGCGCTTCACCGCGAACGAACTTTGGGGCCGGGCCAATAATGACCAGGTGATGCTCGATCTCTGGGAGCCCTATCTTGAACCCGCTTGATCTCGAGGACCCGGTTTTCAACGAACCGTGGGAGGCGCAGGCCTTCGCCATGGCGGTGAAGCTACATGAGCGCGGGCATTTCACCTGGAGCGAATGGGCTGAAACCCTGGGTGCTGAAATCAAATCGAAAGATGCGCCCTATTATGAGCAGTGGCTGTCGGCTCTGGAAAAAATCGTCGAGGCCAAGGGCCTCATGTCGCAAGTCGAGCGCTTGAACCGTGTCGACGCCTGGGACCGCGCCGCCCATGCCACGCCGCACGGCCAGCCCATAGAACTCAGCCGATCGTAGCCAGCCACGGGAACTGTTCCAGAAACCAGTAGGCCATGGTCTGCATGGAACCGGTAAGAAACATGAGGCCCGTCAGCACCAGCAAGCCGCCCATCACCCGTTCAACCGTGCCGAGATGCCGTTTGAATTTTCGTAAGAAACCGAGAAATGTTCCGACACCCGCCGCCGCGAGCAGAAATGGAATGCCGAGCCCCAGCGAATAAATCGCCAAAAGGCCCGCACCCCGCGCCACATCCTGTTCGCTTGCCGCGATGGTGAGAATAGTGGCCAGCACCGGCCCGATGCAGGGCGTCCAGCCAAAGGCAAAGGCGAGCCCAATGCCATAGGCGCCGAGCAGGCCGACTGGCCGCGATTGCTGATGGTAACGCGCTTCACGGTTCAGAAGCGCAAACTTGAAGACGCCGAGGAAATGCAGCCCCATCAAAATGATGAATACCCCGGCAATTTGCGAAAGCACCCCAAGATGCTCGCGCAGCAATTGCCCGGCAACCGAAGCACTTGCGCCCAACGTCACGAAGACGGTGGAAAAACCCAGCACAAACATAAGCGCCGCAATCAGCGCCCGCTTTTGCTGCACGCCGCCATCCTCATTTGAGAGCTCGTCCAGCGAGGCCCCGGTGATGAAACACAAGTACGAGGGCACCAGCGGCAGCACACAGGGACTGAGAAAACTTATGACGCCCCCCAGCAGCGCTGCCTGGACTGAAACAGTGAGATCCATAAGCCCTAACTGACAGGCAAAACTCCGAACTTCAACTCAATCCTTGGCCCACATCCGATCAACATGGCTTGACAGGCCGGTTTTATCTGATACGTTATAACATAACATACGAGGAAACCCCATGCGCCTTGCCTTCTCCTGCCTTGCCACAATCCTGCTTTCCACCTCGGCCCTGGCCGCGCCAAAAGTCATTGCCTCCATCGTGCCGGTCCACAGCATCGTCGCCTCGGTCATGGGCGATGTGGGAACGCCCGAACTGCTTCTCTCCGGCAGGAACTCCGAACACACCGCCTCCCTGTCGCCGCAGCAGCTCTCGGATCTCGGCAAGGCCGACGTGGTCTTCATGATAGGCAGCGGACTGGAGCATAAACTCGGCCAGGTGAGCGGCAGCGATGCCGTAGGCGGCAAAAAATTCATCGCCCTTTCCAAAGTCGCCGGAATCAAGACCCTGCCCGTGCGCCAGGGCGGTACGTTCGAAGTGCATGAGCATGAGGAGCACGAAGGCGAGGAGCATGATGACCATGACGAGGCCATCCTGAAATTTGATCCCCATGTCTGGCTCGATCCTGAAAACGCCAAGGCCATGACAAACGCCGTCGCTGCCGACTTGAGCAAGGTTGATCCCGAACACGCCAAAACCTACGAAGCAAATGCCGCGGCCTATGTGGCTTCCCTCGACCGGCTCATGTCGGACATCAGCGCCGAAACGAAACCCATTCAGAACAGGCCCTTCGTGGTTTTCCACGATGCCTACCAGTATTTTGAAAAACGCTTTGGCCTCACCGCAGTCGGCAGCATCTCGGATGTCTCCGCTGCCGCCCCCTCCGCCAAACGCCTGAACGAAATCAGAAGCAAGCTCGAAGAAACCAAAGCCCTATGCGTGTTTCGCGAGCCGCAGTTCGATTCGAAATATGTGACCGTTGTGCTCGAAGGCTCGAAGGCCAAACCGGGCGTGCTCGATCCCATTGGCAGCGACATCGCCCCGGGTCGAAAAGCCTATGCCGAACTGCTCACCAGGCTCGCAAAAGACGCGCGCGATTGCCTTATGAACTAGGCGTTGTATTTGGGGTTTGCTTAAATCATTAATCCGTTATATAACTAATTAATTATATAACGGATACCCGTCATGCCCATCCTCAACCAATCCTTCGCCGCCCTCGCCGACCCCACCCGCCGCGCCATCATCGCGCGGCTGGCGGAGGGTGAAGCGACCGTGCAGGACCTCGCCCGCCCGTTTTCGATAAGCCAGCCCGCGATCAGCCGCCACCTGAAGGTGCTGGAGGAGGCGGGGCTGATCGAGGCCCGCATCGACGGCACCGCCCGCCCCCGCCGCCTGAAACCCGACGCCGTCGAAGCACTCTGGGATTGGCTGGGCCAATACCGCGCGCTGTGGGAGATGCAGTTCCAGAAGATGGATGCGATTCTCGACGGCCTGTCAGACGAAACGGAGCAAACACCTTCCGGCACCTCTGAAAGGAGCACATCATGAACATGAGCCTGGACATGTCCAAGCTGCAGCTCGCGCTCGACGGCGAAACCGACATCATCATCCGGCGCGATTTCACCCATCCACCCGCCCGCGTCTGGCGCGCGCTGACCGAGCCTGCGCTGATCCAGCAGTGGCTGGGAGGGTTGAAACGCTGCGAGATGGACCCGCGTCCGGGCGGAGCCTTTCACTATGAATGGGACGAGTTCTCTTTCTCGGGGCCGATCCTGGCTGTCGATGCGCCGCACCACATGACCCATGTAGAACATTTCAGCGGCGATGCGTCTTACCACGTCGAGATCACGACTGATCTGGCCGCGCGTGGAACCGGGACCCGGATGACCATGGTGATGCGCTATGCAAATGCCGAGGCGCGCGCCGCCGCCATTGCCAACGGCTTTACCGACAGCCTGGACGACGTGTATGGCAAGCTCGAAGCACTGCTAATCGCGGAATGACGCCAGCAGCCGCCATCAATATTTTAGGGCAAGGGCAAGGGATTATCGCTTCTGCCACGCAGAAAAGCGATGATGTCGGCCCGCTCGGCGTCATCGAGCATCTCGTTTAACTTATTCGTTCCGGGATTTAACAACATTTCCGTTCCGGGAATAGCGCGGCTTGGGTCGGAGATGAAGATATTCAGATTCTCATAACTCCAGTCTCCGCCTATCCCACGCAGGGCGGGGGTATATTTATAGCCGGCGATTTTTCCGCGGGCGCGCCCCACGATATTCCATAGGGAGGGGCCCTTTAAGTTTCCAGTGCCAGAATCGATGGCATGACACGTCCGGCAGTTCTTCTTGAACAGGGTCTCTCCCTTAACCGGATCAGCCATAGCCAACCGGGGTGTCACAGGTGGTGGTTCAGGAAAAGTATAGCCATGGGAGAGCAGATAGCCGGCGACAGCCTCGTGCCCCTTTTCCTTTGCAAAATGTATCGGGGGCTGGCGTAATGAAGTCAGGGCATTGACGTCCGCACCTTTTTCAACGAGGGCCACCACGCAGTCGAGGCAGCCGTTGCGAGCCACGGTGTGCAGCGCCGTCTGCCCCTTGAAGACAGCCGCCGCGTCGGCTCCGGCGCCGAGAAGCAATTTGACGAGTTCCGGCTTGCCGGACTCGGCCGCCACCAGGAGAGGCGGTCCCCATTTGGCGGCGAGATTGACGTTGGCACCGCGGGCAATCAACAGTTTCGCTGCTTCGAGATGTGCTCTGTCGATGGCATAATAGAGCGGTGTGGCGATGCCGTCGCTGGCGTTTGCATCGGCACCTGCGTCCAGGGCGGCAGTTATCGCGGCTGCGTCGCCCTTCTTAGCCGCGTCATGAATAACGGCCGCTTGGGATGTTGGTGCAATTATGAGGAACAATACCGGAAAAAAGATCAAATCCACGCGCATCAGGCATCTCCTTGACAATTTAACTGAGACGACAATCAAGAGATTTTGATGTGGCGCGTAACCTGACCATTGCTCTCCCAGTAGGTTTTCTTTTTGGCGATCCAGGGATCATCCATCGCCGGTTGGATTTGCCCTGAAACGTCGGCAGCGCGCGAGGTAACCGTGTGCTCTCCGGGGGCTGGGTTATCCCAATCGAGATGCCAAATCCTCCAGGCGAATTCCGCCTCATCACTATTGTCAATTGTGGCCGGTTGCCACTGCCCATCATCAATCTTCACCTCCACTTTCCCGATTGGCGCTCCCCAGGCGGCACCGGTAATCCGGTAATTGTTGTCTTTCTTTGTGACCCTCGCGGGTGCCGATTTTAACAGGGCGCGGCCAACTAAGGTTTCGGCCCACACGGTTTCGCCATTGTGGTCCTCTTCCCGAATAGTGACATAATCACGAGCCATGAACTGGTTCCTGAAGGGTCTGTCACGCAGCTCAATGCGCTTCAGCCATTTGACATTGGCGATGCCATACCATCCGGGTGCAATTAGGCGCAGCGGGAAACCATTTGGAGCAGGGAGTTCTGCTCCGTTCATTTCATAACAGAGAATGTTGTTGGGATTCATCGCCTCAGCGAGCGTCATGCTGCGCGCGAAATTCTGGTGCATTTTGACGTCGCGCTCCTTGATCTCCACGTCACCTGCATCGGTTCCCCAGAACACCACTTCGATGCCATTCTCCTTCACTCCCGCTTCTTCCAAGAGGCCGGCAAGCCGCGTTCCGGCCCAGCTTGCATTGCCGATACCACCCGTAAAAAAGGGAAAGCCATGGTTCCCAGAACACTCCACGGTGAAAATCGTCTCCTGGCGCGGCCGGGACTTCAGGTCTGCCAAAGTCAGCGCCATGGGTGTGTTCACCAGACCATCAATTTCCAACTTCCACGCATTGGCGTCGATGACCGGCCGATCAAAATGCGCAATACTGAAGAACTTGTCATTGGGCGTCACCCATGAATCGAGATCCTCCCAGACGAGCTGAGTTTTAATTATTTCCGGAACTGGATTCTCCGCTGGTTGGTCGAGCCATGGTATGACAGTCTCACCCGGGCGGCTGGGAAAGGCTTGGGCAAAGCGCGATTGGAAAACTGCAAAGGCCGCGAACGCGGCACTGCCTGAAACCATGACGTTCCGGCGACTGATTGTGGACATGACAGCTTCCTCCCCAAATTCACAGTTATGATTTGGGGAAGGTCTGCCATTTCTGGAAATTCCGCATCCCCCAAATGGGTGTGACGATCAGTGCTGAGTGGTGTTTCTGATCTGGGCGGCGCGCGCCACCAGTTCTGCCTGTCGCCGCGACCCGGTCTTGGCGAAAACTGTCTTCAACTGGCTGCGAAGTGTTTCGCGGCTCACGCCGAAGTTAACCGCTGCCCCATTGAGGTCTTGGCCCTCACAGATTGCGGCGGCCAAGCGGGCTTCGGCACTGGTAAGGCCGAAGACCAGGCTTAGCAGCGCAGCGTCAGTGATGGACGGTCGGCACAGGTCGCTCACTACCAGAAGGGCTCGGCAGCCTTCAAATACATCGTTCAAGGCAGAGGTGACCGGCATTGCCTCGATCAGCAGCCAGGGCGCGCCATTGCGCGCAATGATCACCGGCGCTGGCAGCGGCCGCGAGCTGGATCGCGCCAGTTCTATTTCCGCCATAAAGCGGTCAAGCCGCTCCAGGCTGGCATTTGCGGCCGTCCAAAGCCTGCTATTGCGAATTCCAAAATCCGTGCAGAATAGTTCCTCAGCGCGATGGTTCACTCGCGTCACGCGTCCATGCCTGTCAATTAGAATAGCCGCACATCCAACTCTGTCGAGAGTGAGAACTTCGTTCTCCGCACCAACCCGGGAGATTTTTTCCGCCAGGCCGACGATGTGCGCCATCCGCCCGGCAACTTCCGCAATGGGCTGCAAGACATCGGGGGCGAACGGTTCATTGCCGCGAAAGAAGGGGATACACCATATCCGGCCTTCAACTTGGAATATGCCACACGCCCAGTGCAGACATCCGACGGGCCTCGTGATTTCCTGGTGAAACCGCGAGTGCCTGATTTCCTCGTCTGTGAACAGTTGCGATTGAAGGACTGCGCGATAGCCTTGCCGGACAAGGTGATCGCCCCGTGGCTCGTAAACGGGCGTCACCCAATCGAGGTTCTTCAACCAACGCTCGTGTATTCTCCAAGCATGGCTGGAGCGGACTTGGCCTAATGGACGTTGCGAGAGTTCGTGCGGCAGTATCTGGCAGGCGGCGGCGCCCAGGGAATGGGCCAAATTATCCAACGCACCAGTCCACAGATGTGGCGCGGCGATTGAATCGTAGCACAATTCTATGGCGCGCTCGGTCTTGGGAGACAAATTCACAGAAAGTACCTCCTGCCCAATTCTTACTACCACCGCTCAATGCGCGGAGCAATGAGAGGCCATGGCGGAACCGCCATAACCGAGATGATTTATGTCCGCTTCGTCCCGCACAGCTGCCGTTCGCAGCTTTCAGATTAATGGGGCCTGCGCGGCGCCAGCAGCTGCCCGTCAATGGCAGCAAGGCCCAGCGCGATAAGCCCCATGCCGGCGAAATGCCTGAGTTCCAGTTGCTCGCCAAGAAACAGGAAACCCAGAAGCACTGCGCTGACCGGGATCAGAAAAGTGACCAGCAACAAATTGGTCGCCCCCGATGAGGCGAGAATGCGGAAGAAGATCAAATAGGCCAGCGCCGTTGAAAGAATGGCAAGCCCGGCAATGGCGGCCCACGCCGCAAGGCTGGGGTGGGTCAGGGTCCAGGAGTGGTCAACCAGCAGCGCAACAGGTGCCAGCATCACTGTTGAAGCCGTCAATTGCCCGGTGGCCGTCATCATGGGCGAGATCCCCATCTGCTTGAAACGCCGCCCATAAACGCCCGAAACGCCATAAAAAGCCGAGGCCAGGAGAACCGCCACTTGCGCCCAAACGTTGCTCCCAAGCCCTTGCAGCGCGGCAGGCCCCACCATGACGGCCGCACCTATAAATCCGACTATGACGCCGAACAGCTTCTTGCCCGTCATTTTTTCATCGCTGGTGAAAAAATGCGCCACGACAACGCCAAACAGCGGCGTGGTGGCATTCAGGATGGAGGCCAACCCGCTGGGGATTTGCGTTTGCCCCCAGACAATCAGGGTTTGCGGAATGGCATTGTTGAGAAGTCCCATGCCGCCAAAGGCCAGCCACACCTTGGGGTCGCGCGGCATCCATTGCCCCATGGCGCGGATCACCACATGCAGGATCAGGGCGGCAAGGCCCACCCGCAGCATCATTATGGTGAGTGGCGGCAATTCCTTGACGGCAACGCCAATGAAAAAATACGACCCGCCCCAAAGAACCGAGAGAGTGAGCAGCAACGCCCATTCCCTTGCGCCCATGATCTTTTGCGTTGCCATATTTTCCCATTCCTGCTGCAGAAGGCACCATGCCGGTGTGGCGGCCCGCCGCCCACCCGTTTCCCGACCTTGCCAAAACTTAATTTCACTTTTTTGCCGCATACGTTCACTATGCGGGCCTTGAAGCGGAGTTTTCACGGATGGCGGCGCGCCGCAACCTTTATATTGTCATGGCTGCAATGATGGCCGGTTTCGTAGGCCAGCCGGCCCAGGCGCACCCCCATGTCTGGATAGAGATGCAGTCCGATGTGGTGTTCACCGAGGACGGCCTGATCAAGGGGGTCGATCTGGAATGGACCTTTGACGACGCCTATACGCAGATGGCGCTTGATGGCCTGGACGTCGATGGCGACGGCCTTTACAGCCAAAGCGAACTGGCCCCCCTCACCAAAGAGAATATCGCCTCGCTGAAAGACTATGAATATTTTACCGTCATGCGCGCCAATGGCGAGCAGAAGAAAATTGGCGAGGTGACAGACTTCGGGCAGATCTGGAGTAACAACAAGCTCACCCTCCATCTCCAGATTCCCCTGGAAAAACCCATCGACCCGAAAGCCCAGGAGTTTACCTTCAAGGTTTACGACCCGGAATTTTTTATCGCCATCGATTATGTTGCGAATGACCCCGTCGACGTCGTGGGCAAGATGCCGGAAGCCTGCAAACTGGTGGTGAAGCCGGTTCCAACCGATGCCGAGCTGGACCAGACCCGCACCATGCTTTCCACCAAAGGAACGGATTGGAAGCCGGAAACCGCTGAGGACTTCGGCGCCATGTTTGCCCAGGCCGTATCCATCGCATGCAAAGCATGAGGCGGTTCCTGCGCAACCTGCTCATGGTAATCATCCTCGCCGGATTCTTTGTGGCCCCTGCCATGGCGCAAACCGCAAGCGAACCCACAAGCGAAATCAAGATCGACAAGAAGAAATTGCTGGTCCAGCCCCGCAATGCCGATGGCTCGCTCATCATGGTGTCGTTCTGGGAAGACCCCGTGCTGTGGGTGCGTGAGCAACAGCAGGCATTTTATGGCTCCATGTCAAGCACCCTCAGGCAGATTAAATCAAGCAGCCCCTACGCGGCCGCCTGGACCCTGATGTTTTTGAGCTTCGGCTACGGCATCTTTCATGCGGCAGGCCCCGGCCATGGCAAAACCGTGATCTCCGCCTGGCTGCTCGCCACAGAAAATGAGCTGAAGCGTGGCATCGTTATTGCTTTCCTCAGTTCCATCATTCAGGCCCTCGTGGCTATTCTGCTGGTGAGTATCTTGCTGCTCCTTGTGGCAAGCGCCGGCAGCACGGCGAGGGATGTGGCAGGTTTCCTCGAAAGCGCCAGCTACGCCATGATCGGCGCCATGGGCCTTTATCTCATTTGGACTGCCCTGCGTCCCCACGCCCAGCACGTTCATCATAATCATCACGACCACCATCACCACGATCATGTCCACGACGAACATTGCGGACATTCCCATGTCGCCGAGCCAAAACAGGTGCGCGGAGAGTGGTCCCTCGCCAAGGCCTTTTCACTGGCCTTCGCGGTGGGCATCAGGCCCTGCACCGGCGCCATTCTCGTTCTGATTCTTGCCAATGCCCTGGGGATTTACTGGGCAGGCGTGGCCTCGACCCTCGTCATGGCCATCGGCACATTCCTCACCGTCTCGGCCATTGCAGCCATTGCCGTCTATTCCAAAAAAATCGCCATGCGCCTGGCCTCCCGTGACGACAGATGGCTGGACTGGCTGGGCTTCGCCCTTCGCATAGGGGGCGGCCTTGCGATTGCAGGCCTCGGCGGATTATTGTTCTGGGGTTCCCTTGGCCGTACAATGGGAATGACCTGATGATGAGCAAAGGCTGCACCCCATGAAAACCGATAGCATTGCCAAGCGCCGTTCCGACCGCACCTGGATGACCGCCGAAAGCTGCAAGCTCGATGATTTCGTCAAGCTCATGGCCCGCGAAACCAGCCTCAGCGATTATCCGCTGGCCAGCGCCGTGCAATCCAACGTGCTGGTCTATGAAGGAGACGCGGTGCGGGCCGCGGCGAAGGATCCCGACCACCGCAAGGCCATCATGGCGGAATGGGCCGAGGCGATCTATTCCGGCCCCGGCATTCTCATGTTCAAGAATGCCTTCCCCGACAAGACCGTGCTTGATGCGGCAACTGATCAATTCAACGCCATGATCAGGGAACAGCACGAAGCCAAAACCGGCGGCGGCGATCATTTCGCCAAGCCCGGCGCAAATGACCGCATCTGGAATGCCTTGGAAAAACTTTGCCTGCGCGATCCCGAGCTTTTCGCCAAATACTATTCCAATGAAATCGTCGCCCTCATCTCCGAAAGCTGGCTCGGCACCAGTTACCAGATCACCTCGCAGCTCAACGTGGTGAATCCCGGCGGCGAAGCGCAGTCGGTGCACCGCGACTATCACATGGGATTCCAGACCGCCGCCGAGATCGAGCGTTTCCCGCTGCATGCCCACCAGCTTTCGCCGGTTCTCACCTTGCAGGGCGCCGTTGCCCATTGCGACATGCCGGTTGAAAGCGGCCCCACGCTCTACCTGCCCTATTCGCAGAATTTCGTGCCCGGCTTCTTTGCCTGGCGCAAACCTGAGTTCAAGGACTACTTCAACAAGAACTACATCCAGTTGCCCTTGGCCAAGGGCGATGCGGTGTTCCTCAGCCCCGCCCTCTTCCATGCGGCGGGCCATAATCGCACCAAAGACATCAAGCGCATGGCCAACCTGCTGCAGGTATCTTCAGCCTATGGCCGCGCCATGGAAAGCATGGACCGCGCCGCCATGTCAGCCATTCTTTACCCCACGCTCCGCAAGATGAAATTGAGCCCCGGCGAAATTTCAAACGCCATCGCCGCCTGCGCCGAAGGCTATGCCTTCCCCACCAACCTCGACCGCGACCCGCCCATCGGCGGCCTCGCCCCCCAAACCCAGCAGCAACTCATGGCCAAGGCCCTGGCTGAAGATTGGGAAACCGACGTGTTCACCGCAGCGCTCAAAAAACATTCCTGGCGAAGGTTGACGTAATCTATCTCTCTCCATGGTCGGGCTTTAGCCACCGCGTTTACTTTTTCTCTCCCCGGCGGGGAGAGGGAGGGGCCCAAGCAAAGCTTGGGAGGGTGAGGGGGAACAGGTCTCTCAATTTTGACTCAATCCCGGAAAGCCATTGTGCTCGCAGCATGGACACAACCCACACCCAAGCCCGTGCACTGCGTCGCAAACCGATGCTGAGGCCGTTCTGTGGTCAAGACTGCGCAACCGCCAAATAGCGGGCCGCAAGTTTCGCCGCCAGGTGCCGTTACTCGGATATGTAGCTGACTTCGCGAGCCTTGATGCAAAGGTGATTATCGAACTTGACGGCGGGCAACACGCGGAACAGGCAGAGGCTGATGAAAAGCGCGCCCGCGCGCTCGAGGCTGCTGGCTTCCTTGTGTTACGATTTTGGAATGCCGATGTTTTTAGCAATCTCGACGACGTGCTGGAAACCATCCATGCAACATTGAAGCCGGAAGACTACACAGTCGTTTGAGGCCGAGGCCCCCTCACCCTCCCAAGCTTCGCTTGGGCCCCTCCCTCTCCCCGCCGGGGAGAGGAAAAGTTATTTACGCAAAGCGCACGGCGTAAACCGGCGGCAGGGAGTGACTCACACTCTGCCAGCTGTCGCCCTGGTCTTCGCTGACCCAGACACCCCCCGTCGTCGAGCCCATCGCAAGCCTCTCGCCCGGCCTGTCAATTGCCAACCCGTGGCGGAAGATGAGGTCATAGGCGTGTTTCTGCGGCAGGCCCTTTTTCAGGCTTTTGAAGGTCTTGCCGCCGTCGCGCGTGCGCGTCACCACCAGCGCGCCGTCAACCGGAATGCGCTTCTCGTCCTTGATGCCCGGCACGAACCACGCCGTATCCGCATCATCGGGATGAACCACCACGCCAAAGCCGAAGGATGAGGGCTTGGCCTTCACCTCGGTCCAGCTCTTGGCATTGTCCACCGATTTGAAGATGCCGCAGTGATGCTGAACCCAGAACTTGTCCGGTTCAGACTTGCATTGCACCATCATGTGCGGGTCCTGCGTATGGGGATCGCCCGCCTGCTCCGGCGGCCCCTGGTCAAACTTCATGCCATGGGCGGTTTGCGCCCACGTAGCCCCGCCATCATGGGTCACCCACACGCCGCCGCAAGAAATGCCCACACGAACCGTCTTGGATGAACGGGGGTCAACACAGATGGAATGAATGCCCGGAATATCCGCACCCCCACCCAGCCACTTGTTGCGGTCCGGCATGTGCCACAGGGTTTCAATCAGCTCCCATGTCGTGCCACGGTCGCGCGAACGGAACAGGCCCCCCGGCATGGTGCCGCACCAGATCACGCCCGGCTCATCGCGCCCGCCCGGTTCAAGGGCCCAGATCAGTTGCGTGGTCCAGTTCACCGGCTTGCCCCAGCCATCAAGATCATTGAGCCCTTCGGGCTTTGCCGGATAGGTGGGCGTGGTGATTTCCTTCCACGTCTTGCGGCCCTTGTCGCGCCGGTGCAGCTTGATGCCGAAATGGCCATGGTTGAGCGCCGCATAATCCGTGCCGTCGCGCGGGTCATGGAGCGTCAGGGTCACGTTGTCGCCAACGAAGTCGCCATCGCTGACGCTCCAGCCGCCCCGCCCACGCTTCACAGTGAACAGGCCCTTGCGGGTTGAAACCAGAATGCTGTTACTCATCGCCTAACCTCCTGAAAGGGCCTGCAGGACATAAACTTCACTTTTGGGCTGGACCGCATCGCTCAAGCCGGTGAGATCACTCACCCGCTTGCCGTCAACCAGAATGGTCATGTGCTTGCGCAGCGCCGCCTGGTCATCAAGAATATAGGTCCGCAACCGGTCATTGGATTCAAAGACGCAATTCAAAACTTCGCGCACCGTCTGGCCCCTGGCCTCAACGGTTACGCAATCCACATGCCTGCGCAAATTGCTGGTAAATGTCACACGCGCCATGGGGCGATACTGTCACATTCCCGAAAACCTGCCAAGGCGCTAGGATTTCCGGATGTTAAGAAGAACCTTCCTGCTTGCCTTTTTTGCGCCAACATTTGCCCAAGCCCATTCCTTCCGGCATGGCAACATCGCCATCGGCCATGCCTGGGCCCTGCCCCGGCAGCTTGCCGACGGCCAGGTTTTCTTTCCAATGGCAATCAAGGGAAAAGAGAGCGACGAACTGGTAGCCGCACGTTCGGATGTCTGCACTTACATCCAACTCCGCGAAAACAACCACTATGGCGATCCGCCGTTAACATCCATCAAGCTTGAACCGGGAAAGCCCGTTCCCATGCGCCCTACCGCAACCCATCTGCGGCTGGTTGGAATGAGACAGCCACTGAAAGTTGGCGACCGTTTCAAGATCATTCTAGATTTTCTCAATTCAGGAGAATTCGAAATCGAGGTTTTCGTTGAGGAAAAACCTGGCGACTGAATTTAAAAAAGCGGTTTGAGTTAGAGTGCGATCATCTTTATGTGCAGCGATAGTCCTTAGTTTTCCTCTCCCCTTGGGGGAGAGGAAGGGGCCCAACACGCACGTGTTGGGAAGGTGAGGGGGAGCCGGTTTCAAAATTGAATCACCTGATCCCCCTCATCCTCCCAAGCTTCGCTTAGGCCCCTCCTTCTCCCCGCTGGGGAGAAGGAAAACAAATGGAATTTCGGTTTAACCAAGGGTGATCACGCTCTAGAAGCTGGGCTATCCGGCACCTGAGAACCGGCAGAATCTCTTCTTCAAACCACGGGTTTCGCCTGAGCCACATGTTGTTGCGTGGACTGGGATGGGGAAGCGCCAGGATATCTGGCCAGTATTCCCTCCAGTTCTTCACGGTGTCCGTAAGGCTGCCCTTCTGCTGCTTGCTGAGATGCCAGGCATGGGCGTACTGGCCGATGACCAGCGTCAAGGCGATATGGGGCAGAAATCCCAGTAGCGGCTGGCGCCAGTGCTGGGCGCATTCCGGACGCGGCGGCAGGTCGCCGGACTGTCCAGTTCCCGGATAACAGAAACCCATGGGGAGAATGGCAATTCTCGCCGCATCGTAAAATACACCGCGGTCAATGCCCATCCAGCCCCGCAAACGGTCGCCACTGGGATCATTGAAGGTAATGCCGGTGGCATGCACGCGCCGGCCCGGCGCCTGGCCTACAATAAGAATGCGGGCCGTCTGGGCAATCTGAAACACCGGGCGCGGACCCAAAGGCAAATTGGGTCGACAGATTTCGCAAGCTCTTACAGCCGCGACCGTTGTTTCAAAGTCACGCGTCACGACCTGATTATTACACCCGGCAAGATTTCAGGCCAGCCCCATCAACTCAAGCACAGAGTGCCGTCCGGCAGGCGTCTTCATGTTCTCGAGCAGCTGTTTCACCGCAAAGCTGACACCTGGCGGGAACGTCTGCAGCGATACTTCGGCGCCGTTGCTGAAACGTATGCCATCCCGGTAGGTGCCTGCATCAAGCCGGATGAAAACCGCGTCTTCATCAGGCTTAATGCCGAACTCACGGCACATGGAATCCGGAATGCCACGGATTTCAAGCGCCGTATCGCAGTTGAGGCAAACCGCCGTCGAAGCAAGTTCCGGCGAGGTCAGGCCAATCGTTCCGCTCGGGAAACGGGAAGTGACATAGCGTTCGCCTTCGCGGGCCGGACGCGAGCCATAGACTTCAAGTGAGTAGTCACACATTTCACCCTCCTCAGAGGACTTAAATTGCGCCACCCAGCCCGTAGGTCGATTGAGGATATGCATCGTGTGAGGAGTATTAATGCAGAAAATGTGGTCGGAATTGCGGCTGCGTCAAAGATCGCCGACCACACACTTCTTCGCCAGAGATTTATACTGCTTCTCCGTGAACTGGATGGGATTGCCACCCGCCGACGGGTCCTTGATCGCCATCGCCGCCACTTCGTCCAGGCGTTTGGTGTCAATGCCAATGTCCTTCAGCGTGTGCGGAATGCCAATCTCCTTGCGCAAGCTGAGAATCCATTTGAGGAACCCATTGAAACCGCCCTTGATGCCGAGATAGGCGGCAGCGCGCTCAATATCCTTTTCAATTTTCTTGCGGTTGGCTTTCAATACATAAGGCATCACGATGCCGTTGAGCAGCCCGTGGTGGGCGTCATAAAGCCCGCCAAAGGGATGCGACAGCGCATGGATGGCGCCGAGCCCGCGCTGGAAGGCAGTGGCCCCCATGGTAGAGGCCATCAGCATGTTGCCGCGCGCGTCCAGGTCAGAACCTTTCTTCACCGCCTTCGCCAGGTTTTCCTTCACCAGGCGCATGCCCTCGAGCCCAACACCGGCGGAGAGCGGATGATAGAACGGCGCGCTATAGGCTTCCAGGCAATGGGCCAGCGCATCCATGCCCGTGGCCGCCGTGAGTTTTGCAGGCAGGCCCACCGTGAGCTGCGGATCGAGGATCGCCACCTTGGGCATGATCGCCGGATGGAAAATGATTTTCTTCTCGTGGGTGACCGGATGGGTGACAACCCCGGCGCGGCCCACTTCCGAGCCGGTGCCCGCCGTGGTCGGAACCGCGATGATCGGCGAAATCTTGGACGCATCAGCCCTCGTCCACCAGTCGCCGATGTCTTCCAGATCGAAAACCGAAATGCTTTGCCCATGCATGAGGGCGATCATTTTGCCGATATCAAGGCCGGAGCCGCCGCCAAAGGCGATCACGCCGTCATGCCGCCCCGCATGATACGCTTTCACGCCCTCCTTGATATTCGCCTCAATCGGATTGGGCCGCACATCGGAAAAAACCTCTATCGCCAAGCCGGCGTTTTTTACATCAGCCACAACAGCTTTCACCATGGGCATGCCCGCAAGCCCGGGATCGGTGACAAAGAGTGGCCGCATGATGCCATTGGCCTTGCACAGCTCGGCCAGTTCCTTGATGCGCCCCACGCCATACTTAAGCGCCGTGGGATAACTGAAATTGCGGTTTGGAATGGTCATGCGGGGTTCCTCAGGTTTAAAAGTTAGCAAGCTAGTGTTTTGACATGGCCCTGTCGACCATAGGCCAGAATGGCGCGGTCGCTCGTCACCAGTGTAAACCCATAGTGCCGCGCCGTGGCCACAAGAATGCGGTCCATTGGGTCTTTATGAAAATCGCCTGGCAGGCTAATAGATTGAATCAGGACTTCCGGGTCCAATGCGCAAAGCTGCGAGCCCGTACGCTCCATGAACGTGTTGAAATAGCGCAAGGCGGTCAGCGTGGTATTTATTCTGCCGTGAGCAACAGCCATGCCGATTTCCCAAGCAGAAATTGGCGAGACACGAAGCCGTCCAGAATTAGCTGCTTGCTCCACCGTTTGCGCCGTATCCGCTTGCAAAGGCTCCGGACCGGCAATTTGAACCATCGCGCAGGTATCAAGCAGAAAAAAGGCTTGTTCGTTCATTTCCGGCCTTGGCCAAGAATGTCGCCCTTAAGCCAATCTTCGCCCGTTGGTGAGGTAGGATCATAGCCAGGGGCCAATGTGAACAAGTCCTTCATGCAACCAAAAATGGATAGGCGTGCTCCCTTGCCTGCGTTTTGTTTTTTGTTGCGGCGAAAGACCAGCTTGCCTGAAGCAATATCAACCGATTCCGTTTCATATCCCGCGTCAAGCCATTCCCGCGTCATTACATTGTTGTTCGGGTTATTGCTCCACCAGGCCCGGTGTTTTTTTGAATCGGGAAGTTTTGCCTTCAGAATCCGCTCAATTTCACTGAAGGTCATGCTTATCCGCTCAAGCCTCTGCGACCGCAAAAACTCCCCAAGAGGTTCATATTTTCCCAAAATACACTCCTTAAACACTCATGTATATATGTGTGTGTTTATAGTGTATTTGCGGCTGTGTCAATACTGCTCGAAGCCGCGGCGCACTTCCCAGTCGGTGACGCGGCGGTCATATTCGAACTGTTCCCATTTCGCCGTGTGAACGTAGTGATCGACAACATCATCTCCCAGCGCTTTGCGGAGAAGTTTTGAACCGTCGAGCAACGCCGTCGCTTCACGGAGCGTCTTGGGGATTTCGCGCAGCTTTTTGGACTTGTCATAGGCATCCCCCGCAAAAACAGGTTCCAACGCCATCTTGTTTTCAATACCGTCCAGACCTGCCGCAAGCAGCGCCGCAAAAGCCAGATAGGGGTTGAGGTCAGAGCCGCCGACGCGGCATTCAATGCGGATGGCTTTGCTGTCAGCACCGCAGAGACGATAACCCGCAGTGCGGTTGTCAAAGCTCCACACGGCGCGGGTAGGCGCAAAGGTGCCTGCGATGTAGCGCTTGTAGGAGTTGATAAAGGGCGCAAGGAAATAGGTGATTTCGTCGGCATGGGCGAGCAGGCCCGCCACATAATGCTTCATCATGTCTGACATGCCATGCTCGCCGCTCTTGTCAAAGAACAGCGGCTGCTTGCCATCGGCACTCCACAGGGATTGGTGGATGTGCGACGAACTTCCCGCCCATGTGTAGTTAGGCTTGGCCATGAAGGTGAGCGACTGGCCAAGCCCAAGGGCGATTTCCTTGCAGGCGTGTTTCAGGAACACATGGGTGTCGGCCATGGGCAGTGCCGCGTCATAGCGCACGTTGATTTCCTCCTGGCCCGCCCAGGCTTCGCCCTTGGAGTTCTCAACCGTGATTCCGGCACCATAGAGACCGTTGCGAATGGCGCGCATCAGGTTCTCGTCTTTGCTGGTTTGCAGGATGTTATAATCTTCGTTGAGGTGTGACGGTGTTGTGAGCGTACGGTAGCCACCCGCATGGGCTTCCTTGAAGCTCTGGTCGAAGACATAGAATTCAAGCTCGGAGGCGAAATAGGCTTTCATCTTCAGAGCCGACAGCCGTTCCAACTGACGCTTCAAGACATTGCGCGGCGCATGCGGAATGGGCGAATGGTCATGGTGGTCGAGCAGGTCGCACAGCACCAGCGCCGTCTTTGGCAGCCATGGACACAGGCGGATGGTGGCGAGGTCGGGCTTGATGACGAAGTCACCATAGCCCTTTTCCCAGCTCGCTGCCTTGTAGCCCGGCACGGGTTCCATATCGACGTCAACTGCCAGCAGATAGTTGCAGCCGTGGGTTTCTTCGTAGGCGCCATCGACGAAGAAGTTGGCCTCAAAGCGCTTGCCCATGAGGCGGCCCTGCATGTCGGGGAAAGCCGCCACCACCGTATCGATCGTGCCGGCTTTGACTTCCTTTTTCAGTTCTTCAAGCGTCAGCATGCCATCGGCCATTCTCGTCTCCCTATTTTGTTATCGCGTGAATGAGCGGCATCGCCAGGCGCTGCGCCCATTCATTTTGTCCGCGTTCATTGGCAATGAAGTCATTGCGAATTTCGATCATGACGGATTTCAGCCCCCGTGGCGCCGCATGCAGGTTGAGAGTGTGCATCACTCCATCCTTGGGGCCATATGGCTCATTAAGCCGCACGTCGACCTTCGGAAAAGCCTTGATCAATTTGTCGGCTATGCGCGCATCCCGGTCAAACAGGATGCCGAGTTCAACCGCCCGTTCCTTGCCCTTGTAGAGTTTGGTAAAGCTGTGAATGGTGACCAGGCTGGTGGCGCGCCCCTCGCAGGCGCGGGCGTCCAGCATGCGGGCCAGCCGCTCGTGGAAGGGCCAGTAAATCGCTTCGACGCGGGCCATCTTGTCTGCCGCAGTCAGGCCCTTGTTTCCGGGAATGGGCGTCGTTTCACTCATTTCCGGCATGGCGTCGGGCGAGTCCGGCGGCCGGTTGCAGTCATAGGCCAGGCGTGAATAACGCTGCAAAACCAGCGGCGCATCGAGAAGGCGTGAAAGCAGCCGCGAAACCCCCTCGGCGCCAATGTCCCAGGCAATGTGCTTTTGCAGGTCCTCAGCCGAAAGTCCGAGATTTCCGAGCTGTTTTGGCAGGCGGTTGCTGGCATGTTCGCACACCACAACATAGGGCGAGGGACCCGCTTCATTCACCAGAATGAACGCGTCTTGCTCCCCCTCAAGCAGATTTTTTGTCATTTTTCGTAGATTTCCCTTGCCGCGCGTTGTTCCAGAACTGTCGCTGCCTGTCAAACACTGGCAGTGTATAAAGTGCACATGAAAGGCATCTGCCGGGGAATTAGCTGGGAAACATGCAGGAATTCGACTTTATCATCATAGGCTCCGGATCTGCCGGATCGGTCATGGCCCACCGCCTGTCGGAGGACGGCAAGAATACCGTTCTTGTTCTCGAGTTCGGCGGCAGTGACCGTGGCCCCTTTATTCAGATGCCTTCGGCGCTCTCCTACCCCATGAACATGAACACCTATAACTGGGGCTTTGAAACGGAACCCGAACCCCATTTGGGCGGGCGCAGGCTGGCCACGCCCCGCGGCAAGGTCATGGGCGGCTCATCCTCGATCAATGGCATGGTCTATGTCAGGGGCCACGCCCGGGATTTTGATGCCTGGGAGGAAATGGGGGCCAAGGGCTGGGGCTACCGCCATGTGCTGCCCTATTTCAAGCGCCTGGAAAATTCCCACGGCGGCCAGGAAGGCTGGCGCGGCACCGATGGCCCCATGCATGTGAAACGCGGCCGCAGGTTAAATCCGCTCTACCAGGCCTTTGTGGACGCCGGCCGCGAGGCGGGCTACCCGGTGACCCCGGATTACAACGGCTACCAGCAGGAGGGCTTCGGCCCCATGGAAATGACCGTCCACAACGGTTTCCGCTGGTCCGCCGCCAATGCCTATCTCAGGCCTGCCATCAGGCGTCGAAATGTAAAACTCGTGACCCGTGCCTATGTTCACCGCATCATCCTTGAAGGCAAGCGCGCCACCGGAGTGGAGTACGACGTGGGCAATGGGACGATAACGGCAAAAGCCCGGCGTGAAGTTATTGTTGCCGCTTCCAGCATCAACTCGCCGAAAATCCTGCAGCTCTCCGGCATCGGCGCGCCGGATGTATTGAAGGCCGCGGGCCTTCCGGTGAACCATGTGCTGCCCGGCGTTGGCGAGAACCTGCACGACCATCTTGAAATCTATTTCCAGATGGAATCCAAGCGGCCCGTCACCCTCTATTCAAGTCTCAACCTCTACTCCAAGGCCATGATCGGCCTGGAATGGCTGTCGTTCAAAACCGGGCTGGGGACCACCAATCATTTTGAATCCTGCGGCTTTATCCGCTCGAAGGCCGGCATTGAATATCCCGATATCGAATATCACTTCCTGCCCGCCGCCATGCGCTATGACGGCAAGCTTGCCTTCAACGGCCACGGCTTCCAGGTTCATGTGGGGCCCATGCGCAGCAAGTCGCGCGGCCATGTCCGCGTCCGCAATAGCGATCCCAAGATACCGCCAAAGATCCTGTTCAACTACATGTCGCATCCCGATGATTGGGAGGAATTCCGCGCCTGCGTGCGCCTCACCCGCGAATTGTTCCAGCAGCCCATCATGCAGAAATACGCCGGGCGCGAAATCCAGCCCGGCAGCGCCGTGCAATCCGATGCGGAAATCGACGCCTTCATCCGCCAGCATTGCGAAAGCGCCTATCACCCCTGCGGCTCCTGCAAGATGGGGTCGTCAAAAGACGTCACCGCTGTCGTCGATCATGAATGCAAGGTCATCGGCATTGAAGGCCTGCGGGTGGCCGACAGTTCCATCATGCCGCAAGTCACCAACGGCAATATCAACGCGCCGACCCTGATGATTGGTGAAAAGGCTTCAGATCACATCCTGGGCCGCGATCCCTTGCCGGCTTCGAACCAGGAACCCTGGATCAACCCGGCTTGGGAGTCCGCCCAGCGCTAGCCGAACGCACCCGCCCGCCCGCTTCGTTGTAATACCAGCCCTCGACGCTCAAATGGACGTCCGAGTTGGTGTTGCCGGTTACCACGCGCTTGCCATCCGCATCCAGATAGCCCACTGCCGCATTCAGCCAGAACTGGAAATCACCCACCGCAAAGCGCGCCGTGTTGTTGCGGAAATTGTCCTGCACGCTGTCGCGCACCCGGCCCAGCCGGCAAACCGTGATCACCAGGATAACCGGATTGTCGCTGGCCTGTTCCCAGACGAAATCATTGCTCTTCAGCTCTTTCAGATCTTCCGGCGAAAAATTATAGCCAGCCTCGTCGTTAACTTCGGTCAGGTTGCGGTAGGGATGGCTGTGGAAATCGCCCATCAGCGTGAGATGCGGCGACCAGCGCATCATCACCTCGTTCTTGAGCTTTGCCGCATCCAGATTGGGCGTCACGCTGTGATACTGCCGCTCCGCCGAAATGCTCACACTCGTGCGGTCGAGATAGAAAATGGAGGTGCCGTTCTCGCGCTTGCGGTAGCCCCAGACATAACCAAGGGTTTCAACCGCCGTATTCTTCTGCTTGCGCAGATTGCCATAACAATAGGCTTCGATAGCCGCCAGTGTCATGGTTTCCAGTAGTGTCGGCGATACACGGACCTTGTATTTCATCTTTGACCCAAACAGACCTTCTCAAATTAATTCATTACTTCTTCCAGGAACATTTCACGCAATTTACGCGTGACAGGCCCTGGTTGCCCGCCACCCACGCGCTTGTTGTCAATCTCGACGATCGGCATCACGAAATTGGAGGCGCTCGTCAGAAATGCCTCGTCCGCCGCATAGGCCTCGTCAGGCGTAAAGGCGCGCTCTTCAAGCGTCACACCTTTTTCCTTGGCCAGACGGAACAGGGCCCGCCGTGTGCAGCCCGCCAAGATGCTGTTGGAGATCTCCCGGGTAATCACTTTGCCGTCCTTGACGATATAGGCATTTGACGACGTTCCCTCGGTCACTTTCCCATCCTCAACCATCCACGCCTCGAATGCCCCCGCCTCATAGGCCGCCTGTTTGCCCAATACCGGGGCCAGCAGCATGACGGACTTGATGTCCCGCCTTGCCCAGCGAATGTCTGGAACCGTGATCACGCTCACCCCTCTGACGGCATCCGGATTATCAACCAATTTCTTGGCCTGTGTAAAAGCAATGAGTGTAGGCTTAACGCCCTTCGGGAACTTGAAATCCCGGTCGGCGGAGCCCCGGGTAATCTGCATGTAAATCCAGCCTTCATCAAGGTTATTGCGCTTAACCATATCCAGATGCATGGCTTTAAGCTCCTCCTTGCTGCACGGCCAGTCCAGGCGGATTTCGCCCAAAGACCGCTCCAGCCGCTCCATATGGGCATCATAGTCAACCAGCCTGCCCTTCACCACCGCGGTTACCTCATAGATGCCATCCGCAAACAGGAAGCCGCGGTCAAATATCGATATTTTCCCTTGTTCTTCAGGGACATAGCTCCCGTTAACATAGACGACACGGCTCATCAAAGGCTCCTGATTGCTGCACTGCATTCAAAACAGATTCGGTTGCAAAAATCCACGGGGGTTGTTTATGGGCCTAAAGCCCGGTTAAAACCAAGGCCAACGTCCACTTGCCAAGGAAATCATGAAAACTGCCATATCGGAAGCCTCGATTAAGGCCATGCTGACGAGAGAAAAGGCCCTCTTTATCCAGCGCAACCCAAAGTCCAAGGGGCATTCCGAAAATGTAGCAAGGAACTGGCTGCGCGGCGTGCCCATGCATTGGATGGTGGACTGGGGAACCCCTTTCCCGCTGTTTATTGAGAAGGCGGAAGGCGTCGATCTGACCGACGCCGACGGCAACACCTACATTGATTTCTGCCTGGGTGACACGGGCGCCATGTTTGGCCATTCGCCCAAGCCCGTGGTTGATACCCTCCAGCGCGAAGGGGCCCATGGCTTCACCACCATGCTGCCCTCCGCCAGCGCCGTGAAGGTGGGCAAGCTGCTGGAAGACCGTTTCAAATTGCCGGCCTGGCAGATCACCGCAACCGCCTCAGACGCCAACCGCGCCGTGCTGCGTTGGTGCCGCGCCATAACGGGGCGCAAGAAAATCTTGGTCTTCAATCATTGCTATCACGGAGCCGTGGATGAAACCTATGTGAACCTCGACCATGGCAAGCCGGAAGCCGACCGCGCCCTGATCGGCGAACCCAATGACCTCACCCAGCTGACCAAGGTTGTCGAGTTCAATGATATTCCGGCCCTTGAAGCGGCCCTTGCACCAGGCGATGTGGCCTGCGTTCTGGCCGAACCCATCATGACCAATGTCGGCATGGTTTTGCCTGACGATGGATTCCACACGGCACTCCGTGAAATCACCCGCCGCACCGGAACTCTGCTGATAATCGATGAAACCCATTGCATGTCATCAGGCCCCGGCGGCTATACGGTTGAACACGGGCTTGAGCCCGATGCCTTTGTTTTGGGAAAACCCATCGCCGGCGGAATTCCCGCCGCCGTCTATGGTTTTTCCGAAGCCGTCACCATCCGCATCCGCGACTATCTGAAAACCCGCACACCCGGCCACTCCGGCATCGGCACGACGCTGGCCGGATCGAAGATCCAGCTGGCCCTGATGGAAACCGTTCTCGAAACCTATTTCACGCGGGAGGCCTTTGCTCCCCTGATCGCGCTTGCCAAAAAGCTCGAAAAGGGACTGGTGGATGTCATCATCAAACATTCAGCTCCCTGGCATGTGGTTCGCGCCGGAGCCCGCGTTGAATTCATGTGCTGCCCAAATCGCCCGCGCAACGGCGGCGAGGCGGCAAAGATGATCCACCAGCCCATCGACCAGGCGGTGCATCATCATCTTTTAAACCGCGGCATCATCATGACGCCGTTTCACAACATGCTGCTCATCTGCCCTTCAACGACTGAGGCACACGTCAACAAGATGATCGAGGGACTCGATCACTGCCTGGCGGAACTGATGAGCTAATTCGGAGACAGTAACATGTCGATTGTATTTCCAAGGCGCGAGGCGGAAGCCCACGCATTTTTAGACGCGAACCCGGACATCACCAGCATCCACGTGATCTGGACCGATATCTGCGGGGTTGCCCGCGGCAAGATCCTGAGGCGTGATGAATTGGTTCCGGCCTGGAAGGATGGCCGCTTCATGCCCATCTCGGCGCTGGTGCTCGACATCACCGGGCAGGACGTGCCGGAAACCGGATTGGTTTTCGATGAAGGCGACCGCGACATGCTGCTCTGGCCCGTACTCGGCAGTCTTGTCCGCATTCCCTGGATGGAAGAGCCAACCGCGCAATATCTAGCCTCCGTCCATGACCTCGACGGCACGCCGCATTTTGCCGACCCGCGCAACGCGCTGGAAGCTATCGTTAAAAGATTCCAAACGGAGCTGAACATGACGCCTGTTGGCGCCGTTGAAGTCGAATTCTTCCTCATGGACCGGGCCTCGGCCATCGCCGGGGAACCCCGCGCGCCGAAGTCGCTCATCAACGAACACAGGCCGCAACACTACCAAGCCTATTACCTGCAGGACCTCGATGATTTCGCGCCCTTCTTCAAGGACCTCTACGCCTATTGCGAAGCGCAGGGCCTGCCCGCCAAAACCCTGATCTCGGAATATGCCCCGGGACAGATGGAAATCGTGCTGCGCCACCGGGCCGATGTGCTGAAGGCCTGCGATGAGGGCATCATGCTCAAGCGCCTGATCAAGGCCACCGCCGAAAAGCACGGCATGGCCGCAACCTTCATGGCCAAGCCCTACGCCCAGTGGACGGGCTCCGGCATGCATATCCATGTGAGCCTTGGCGACGAAAAGGGCAACAACCTGTTTGCCGCCGATGATCCGATGCAGAATGAACTGCTGCTCCATTCCATCGGCGGTCTCAAGGCGGCCATGGCGGAATCCATGCTGATCTTTGCCCCCAATGCCAATTCCTACCGCCGCTTCCGCCGCAATTCCTACGCGCCGGTATCGGCAAGCTGGGGCATCAACAACCGCACCGTGTCGATCCGCATTCCGGCGGGCGCCGCCAATGCCTGCCATATCGAACACCGGCCTTCGGGAGCCGATGCCAATCCCTATCTCGTGATGGCCGCCATTCTGGCCGGCATGCACTACGGCATCACCGAAAAATCTGATCCCGGAAATCCGGTGGTGGGCAATGGTTATGAAAAGCGCGCCAAATATATTCCCGGCAACTGGTTTGACGCCATCGACGCCTTCTGGCGGGCTTCCATCATGAAGGAATATTTCGGCAAGCCTTTTGTGGACACCTATTGCACGTTGAAGGAAGTGGAAGCCGACCGCTTCTACGCAGAACCGACACTCCGCGACTTTGAGTGGTATCTCAGGGCCGTCTGACGCGAACCGGGGCGGCTCAAGCGGAGCCGCCCTTGTCCTTTTTTGTCATCGACATCACACGGTCGATGTAAGCCAGGAACAGCGCAGAGAACACAAAAGCCATGTGCATGATCGTCAGCCACATCACCTGGTTGTCCGTATAGGACGCGATGTTCAGGAATATCTGCAACAGATGAATGGATGAAATGGCAACGATGGTCGAGGCAACCTTGATCTTGAGCGAGCCCGCATCGATTTTGCCGAGGAACGACACTTCGCTGTCCGCATTGTCAAAGCGGCTGACGAAGTTTTCATAGCCGGAAATGATCACCATCACCACGAGGCTGGCCACCAGGGCCGCATCGATCAGCGCCAGCATTTTAAGAATGGCATCGGTTTCATCAACCACCAGGACCATTTTGGTAAAGTCGTAAAGCTTCCGCAAAAATGAAAGGGCGTAGAGTCCCAGGGCGACGGCCAAGCCCAGATAAAACACGACGAGCAGCCAGCGCGATGCAAGAATGACGCTCTCGACAAGATGTTCCAGTTTTTTCATGAATTCCGTAACCGCAATTGATTTGAGCCCTATTTGCCGTCCACAATGCGGTTTTTCAAGGGAAAATGTTTCATTTTCGGTAATGTTTCAGTTCGAAATCCGGTAGTGGGTCGGTCTGAAACTTAACAGTATTGAGCCTTTCGGGGATCAATGCCTATATCCATGCAGGTTTTTTAAAATGGCCTTCGATCTAGCAAGGAAACGAGGAGGCGACGGCATGAAGAAGGAGGCGACGGCATGAAAGAATTAGCTTCGCAGATTTATGATGCTGTCCGTTCAGGTAGACTGACAGAGCCCTTCACGGCTGCGACGGTCAAACTCGCCTGTCCGGGTTGTGCAGAGCGAACGTATCATGTGTTCCTTCCTAAACATTGTGTAGGCAATGGGCGCACTACCGAGCTATTCATTCGCGTGGCTCCCGGTTCATATAAGCTCAAATAATTCAGACTGACCCACTACCGGAGATTGGGGATATTGTGGCACTGGTCGAGGCGAAAGAAGCCGAAAAACCTACCGTACGCGGCTCATACAAGAAGCGAGAGATTTGAAAGGAACGAAATGCTCAGTCCGGCGATGAACAACACGAAATGGAACGAACTCCGGCTGGAAATGCACGCGCTCACTCCGCCTCCATCATGGAGCACGCTTTCTCTGAACGGCTACCGCTCAAAGCCCGACCGTGAATGGTTTTACCATTTTAGAGAAGGCGAATATGAAACCATCCTCCACGTAGACATTCAGGTCGATACACCAGCCCAGCGAGAACATGTCCGGTCGGCCCTCAAAAAGGTACATGTGCCTGGCGAGGAAACTACCGACGGCTTTCGCGTGTTCGGTTATCTTCAGGGCGGTCAGGCCGCTGACTTCATTTAATTCAGACTGAACCACTACCCTTTTTTTCCATCCCTTTTCGCAAGGCCCGGCATCAGCTACAACGCCCGGCCATGCGTACCTCGAAATCCGTCCACATCATCAACTGCCATGCCGAAGGTGAGGTGGGCGATGTCATCGTGGGCGGCGTCGCCCCACCACCCGGTGATACGATATGGGAGCAGTCGCGCTTCATCGCCAACGACCAGACGCTGCGCAATTTCGTCCTGAATGAGCCCCGTGGCGGGGTGTTTCGCCATGTCAACCTGCTGGTGCCGCCAAAGCACCCCGACGCGCAGATGGGCTTCATCATCATGGAGCCGGAAGACACGCCGCCCATGTCAGGCTCCAATTGCATTTGCGTGGCCACAGTCCTTCTCGATACTGGCGTCATCCCCATGGTTGAGCCGGTAACGCATTTGAAACTTGAAGCGCCGGCGGGCCTCGTTGAAATCACCGCCCAGTGCAACAACGGCAAGGCCAACCGCATCACATTTCGCAATGTGCCGTCCTTTGCCGACCGTTTGCAGGTGCCGCTGGAAGTGGAAGGCCATGGGACCATTCTGGTGGACACCGCCTTTGGCGGCGACAGCTTTGTGCTGGCCGAGGCAAAAGCCTTTGGCTTTGAAATGCTGCCCGGCGAGGCCCGCGAGATCGCCGTCATCGGCCGAAAAATTGCCGCGGCGGCCAATGCGCAATTGGGCTTTTCCCACCCGACGCTGCCCGACTGGAACCATTTTTCCTTCTGCTTCATGACCGGGCCTTTGGAGCGCGTTGATGGCATGCTCTCCAGCCGCAATGCCTGTGTGGTGAAACCCGGCAAGCTCGACCGGTCGCCGACCGGCACCGGCTGTTCCGCCCTGATGGCCGTGCTCCATGCCAAGGGCCTGATGAAAACCGGTGACAGCTTCATCGGCCGCTCCATCATCGAAAGCCGCTTTGTGGGGCGAATTGAAGCCGAAACAATTGTGGGTAATCACAAGGCCATCATCCCGACGATTTCCGGCTCCGCCTGGATCACCGGCCAGACCACGCTGATGCTCGATCCCGGCGATCCCTGGCCTGCGGGCTATAAAATCGCCGATACGTGGCCCAAAGAACCATGACATCGCGAATTATTTATCATACAATATAGAAAACCCGCTGGGAGGCATAATGAACATCGTCCAAATTCTCGATTCCAAAGGCAAGCGCCGCGTAGGCCTTGTAAGCGCTGAAAAAATCATTCTGCTGAAGAAAGTTTCACGTACCACCGAACTGGCCACCCTTGCCCTTAAGGATGGGGTTAAGCTTTCGAAGGCGGCGTCATCGCTTGCCACCGCGGCCACTGAGAATTATGCTGCGGCGCTCAAAGAAAATCGCCTGCTGCCGCCGGTGGATCATGAAGACCCGGCCCATTGCATGATCGCCGGCACCGGCCTTACCCATTTGGGCTCCGCTTCGGCCCGCGATTCCATGCATGCAAAGCTTGAAGGAAAATCGGACGACCTCACCGATTCCTTGAAGATGTTCAAGATGGGCCTTGAGGGTGGCAGGCCCGCCAAGGGCCAGGCAGGCGTGCAGCCCGAATGGTTCTACAAGGGCGATGGTTCCTGGCTTGCGGCCCCCGGTGCGGCCCTTCCCAAACCATCCTTCGCGCTTGACGGCGGTGAGGAACCGGAACTTGCCGGCCTCTACATGATTGACGGCAAGGGCAATCCGGTGCGCCTGGGCTTTGCGCTGGGCAATGAATATTCCGACCACATCACCGAGCGGCAGAATTACCTCTTTCTCGCCCATTCGAAATTGCGCCACTGCGCCATTGGTCCCGAAATGATTGCAGGTGCTGCCCCCAATAATATTTCCGGCATGAGCCGCATCAATCGCAAGGGCAAGGCAATCTGGGAAAAGCCGTTCCTCACCGGCGAAGCCAACATGTCCCACACCCTGGCCAACCTCGAATATCACCATTTCAAATATGCGGGCTTCCGGAGGCCGGGCGACGTGCATATCCATTTCTTCGGCACCGCCACGCTGAGCATTGCCGATGGCATCGTCACCGAGGATGGCGACGAATTTGAAATCTCGGCTCCGGCTTTTGGTGCGTCTTTGCGGAACCGATTGAAGTTCCTGAAGCCGGACTACAAGCCCGGCGGAGTGAAGTCCCTTTGAGTTCAGCCTTTATCGCCCTTGACTGGGGCACCTCGTCGTTTCGCGCCTATCTGCTTAACAAGGATGGCACGGTTCAGCAAACCGTCACCGCCCCCCACGGAATTCTCGCTGTCAAAGATGGGGCATTTGATGCGGCCTTGGAAAGCCACATCGGCAAATGGGATAAGAAATTGCCCATCATGGCATCGGGCATGATCACCAGCCGCCAGGGCTGGGTGGAACTGCCCTATGTCGCCTGCCCCGCTGGCCTGCAAGCGATTACCGCTGCCGTTCATCTCCACACCTCGAAACAGGGCCGCAAAATATATTTCGTTCCCGGCATCAGCACGCGTGGCCCCGATGGCGCACCCGATGTGATCCGCGGCGAGGAAACCCAGGTGCTGGGGGCGAGTGAAGGCGGAACCGAACATTTCGTAACCCCCGGCACCCACAGCAAATGGATCACTGTCAAAGACCGCGAGATCACGGGCTTCTCTTCCTACATGACGGGCGAGGTTTTTGCCCTTCTTAAAACCCATTCCATTCTGGGAAAATTGATGACCGGCGAAACCACAAATCCTTCAGCCTTCGAACAAGGCGTCCGCGCCGGACTGCGCGACCCGGCAGGATTCCTCCACAATATTTTTTCAACCCGCACCCTGGCGCTTTTCAATGAGATGCCAACCGACCATCTCAGCTCCTATCTTTCCGGCCAGGTGATCGGCACCGAAATTGCCCATGCCATTGCGAAAATTCCGGCCGGCGCACAGTATCGGATATTGGCAACTCCCACCCTTGGAGAGCATTACATGATGGCCATGAAGACAGCCGGATTGAACGTGAGCTATGGCGAACCCGATGTTGCCGTCATTGGCCTGCAACGCATCGCCACCGCTGCGGGACTGCTCGCATGATCTTTGCCGATGCCATATCCGAATGCGGCCTCATCGCCATCCTGCGCGGCATTACAACGGCAGAAGTTGAGGCCGTGGGGCAAGCGCTCGTTGAGGCCGGCATTCGCGTGGCCGAAATTCCATTGAACTCGCCGGACCCATTTGCCTCCATTGAGAAAATGGCCAAGGCCTTCAAAGGCAGGCTCGTCGTCGGCGCCGGAACCGTTCTCAGCGTCCAGGATGTCAATCTGCTGAAAGCCCATGGCGGCCAAATCAGCGTTTCTCCCGACTGCAACGAAGCGGTAATCGCTCGCGCAAGGGAGCTTGGGCTGGAGCCCGTTCCCGGCGTCTTCACGCCCACCGAGGCCTTTGCCGCGATCCGCGCTGGCGCTACCCATCTCAAATTGTTTCCGGCCGAAGCCGCAAGCCCCGCAACCGTCAAGGCCTGGCGCGCCGTTCTGCCAAAGCATGTGAAGGTCTATGCCGTCGGCGGCATCACGCCCGCAAATATGCAGGGCTGGGTTGATGCCGGCGTTGCGGGCTTTGGCATTGGCTCAAATATCTATAAGCAGGGGGCCACAGCCGCCGCCGTGGCAAAGGCGGCCAAGGAATTCATCACAGCCTGGAGAGCATTGAAATCATGAAAGTCGCAGTGGTAACGGGTGCTGGGTCAGGCATTGGCAAGGCCAGCGCTATTGCATTGGCAAAGGCGGGCTTTAGCGTGGTGCTTGCCGGACGCCGCCTCGATGCCTTGGAAGCAGTGGCCAGGGAAATCGGCAAGGACGCACTCGCGGTGGCAACCGACGTGGCCGATCCCAAGTCCGTGGCCAATCTCTTCGCCAAGACCAGGGAAAAATTTGGCAGGCTTGATGTGGTCTTCAACAACGCCGGAACCGGCGCACCCGGCACCATCAATCTGGAGGATCTCACCTTCGAGCAATGGCAGAGCGTGGTGAACACCAATCTCACCGGGCCTTTCCTCTGCACCCAGGAGGCCTTCAAGATCATGAAAGCGCAGTCTCCCATGGGCGGCCGCATCATCAACAATGGCTCCATCTCGGCCCATGTGCCGCGGCCAAACTCGGCGCCCTATACTTCAACTAAGCATGCCATCACCGGCCTCACCCGCTCCACCTCGCTTGATGGCCGCAAGTACAATATCGCCTGCGGCCAGATCGATATCGGCAATGCGGCCAGCGGTATGGCCGCAAACATGAATGCCGGCATGCCCCAGGCCAACGGCACAGTAGCACCCGAGCCCACCATGGATGTTCAGGACGTTGCCCGCTCCGTCGTCTTCATGGCCTCCCTGCCATTGGATTCAAACGTGCAGTTCATGACCGTGATGGCAACCAAGATGCCCTTCATCGGCCGGGGTTGATAATCCACACAACCTACGGAAAATGATAAACTTCCACACGCCACGCGCCGCGATCATGATGGTTTTTGCAGCCTTTGGCGCGGCTGTTGGCTGCTGGGCGGGGGCCATTCCCCATGTCATAAAAGCAGCGGGCATTGAAAGCTTCGACCTTGGCATAGGTTTTACCCTGAATTCCCTGGCAGGCGTCTCGGCCATGGCCCTGGGCGGCATGATAGGCAGGCGCTTTTCAAATCGCAGCGTCATGCTGGCCGTGCTCCCTCTTCTGGCGCTCAACATCATCCTGCTTCTTGTTGCCGCCTCACCCTGGCTTTTCTTTGCCAGCCTCGCTGCCTTTGGCGCGGTCCTCGGTTTTCTCGACATGGCCATGAACGCCGAGGCCAGCGCCATCGAGCATGATCTGCGCCGCCCGATTTTCACCGCGTTTCACGGCAGCGTTTCCATCGCCGTGGCCCTGTTTGCAATTGCTTCCAGCTTTGTCTCCACGATGGCAGGAACCTTTGCCACCAGCCTGCTCAGTGTGATCGTCGTGAGCCTTGCCTGGCTCATGGTTTATATTTCCGTGCCGGCCCGCGTCGTAACCCCCGGGAAAGCCGGCGGCCTGTCCAACCTGCCGTCAAAACTTCCCCTGATCATCATGGGGCTGGCCATTGGGCTTTCGGTGGCCGCGGAAACCTCAAGCCTGTTCTGGTCCGCTAAATTGCTGAATGACCAGGCCCCGGAACTCGCCGCCATCGCCGGGCTTGGCGCCGCCTTCTATGGCGCCTGCAACGCCATCGTCCGCTTTCGCGGCGACCGGCTGCGCGCAAGATATGGCGAGATTCCGCTCATGCTGGCCTCGTTGGCTTTGGCAACGGCCGGATTCATCGTCCTCGGCCTGTCGTATTCCTTTGCCACAAATGTCATTGCCTTTGCCGGCGTGGGCTTTGGCCTTGCCATCCTCTGCCCCTGCCTGTTCAACTTAGCCGCCGCCCAGGTGCCGGCAAACCGCGCCGCCGGCCTGAGCTTCGTGTCCCTCATCGCAGGCCCGCCCCGCATCTTAGCGCCGTGGATTTTCGGCTGGGTGGCCACCAGCCAATCCACCAGCTTCGCCTTTGGCCTCTGCGCCGTGCTCATGGTCATGGCCTTTGGCTTGATCATCAGCCTGCAAAATGTGAATTATGGGGCGCGGGCGGAATCTGCCTGACCGCCGCAGACATTTATCAGAGGCAAGGAGCGCGCGGAATGAAAGCAAAGATCAAATGGCTGGATGGCCGCGCCTTCGTGGGCGAGTCAGGCTCGGGCCACGCGGTGGTGATGGACGGGGCACCAGAGGCGGGCGGCCGCAATATCGGCATCCGGCCCATGGAAATGCTGCTCATCGGATTGGGCGCCTGCACCGCCTTTGACGTGGTGATGATTCTTGAGAAGGGACGCGAAAAAGTAACCTCCTGCGAGATAGAACTCGACGGCGACCGCGCCGCGGAAGAGCCGAAAGTTTTCACCCATGTGAAGATGATTTACCGCCTGAAGGGCAAGAACCTGAAACCCGCCGCCGTCGAGCGCGCCATCAAGCTTTCCGAGGAAAAATATTGCTCCGCCACCGCCATGTTCCGCCACACCGCAAAGATCGAGCATGAGTGGACGGTGGAAGACGATTAAATATCAGATGCAGGAGCGCTTAATGATGAGCGCTATTATTCAAACTGCGGCACTGAAAGCGAATCCTCATATACTTTGGAACCCGGTCCAAGTATTTTTTCCAGGCTCTTTCCCACGTCTTGTGTTCCCTTGTCGATTTCGTCGGACTGCTCCCGCAAAGCGTCAATCGCGCCCGGTGAAAACTCCAGCTTATACGCGTCTTCACTGATCTGTTTCACACTGCAGTTAATAGCCAGAGATGATCCTCCAGCTATGCAAGCTGATTCGATCTTGGACGTTATTTGCGATTCCGTGTTTCCCCCGGACTGGACAATATAGGAATTCGTACTGTTATTGATCGAACTCGACGGCTCGGGGGCGCCTGCCGTGGCGGCAATCCCACTCTCAGCAGCTTCGGTTTCTGCGAGTTGCGCCGCAGGGCTTTTGGCGGGATCAATATTTGCGAGGAACAAACTTTTCATCTTTGTGTCGGTCCGGGGATCGGCAACATCCTGCCCTTTTCGTTTCAAGAGCTCGACAAGCTGTTTGACCGAGGCATCTGGAAACTCTTGCCGAAGCAGGGCAATGGCACCAGCCACATGCGGGGCCGCCATTGAAGTTCCGGATTCCTTCGCGAACTTTCCTTCAAACACGGTTGACAGGATGCTGGTGCCGGGAGCGGCAATCGTGACATACTTTGAAACGTTGGAATACGCCACATCCAGATTGCCGGTTTTGTTGAGTGCTGCGACCGAAACTGCCGACGAAATGCAGGCGGGTTCGGACATTCCGTCCAAATAATGGTTGTTGCCCGCCGCTATGACTGTCGCGATACCCTTGGCTCTCAATCGTTCGATAATTTCAGTGAGCGCGGAAGTCTTGTCGCAGGGCGCGTCTCTGTAACCGCTGCCCAAGCTCATGTTTACCGCCCCGATCTTGAGTTCAGTGCGTTTCCGATAGATCCATTCGAGCGCGCGCAGCTGGTCAGACGTGAAGCTCAAAACGCATTTTGGTTCACCACCGCATTGCGTCGTATCTTCGAACAACGTAAAAACCTGGACCGCTACTATCCCGGCCGCCGGCGCTACGCCATTTATTGGCACACCGGCCTCGAACAGACCATGGCTTGCAATGATTCCGGAAACATGAGTGCCATGCTCGCACCCGCTTAGTTCATGGGGGCATTTCGTGGCGGCGCCCGGTTTTACTGCTTCCGAATACTCGCCCGGGCAAAGTGATTTTATTTTGTAGATATTGGATTGAGCCGTCGAAAAGCACGCTTCACTCACGACTGAATCCCTTAGTGCCGGATGCGATGTATCAACGCCTGTGTCAAGCACCGCAACATTGATTCCCCTTCCTTTGAAGCCCTTGTCGAAATGCACCACTGCGCCGACGTTTTGCACACTTTGCAAGAGGGACGGCGGCATCGGAATATCCCGCGTGACAAATACTACATTTGGATCCTCCCGAAGTTTTTCGAGGCCTTCTTCCGTCACCTCGGCAGCGACAGCCGGCAATTTCCCGATTGCCATGAAATTAGCTCCACTGCCTCCGAGCACGCTCGTTACATATCCCATTGATTGACCCAATGACTGTCCTCCGTCATCTTGATCAATGTCGGCACGGGTAACAATGATTACCCTTACCCTGCCGTTTTGAACCGCTGCATTATTTGCCAATGGATCAACTTTTTCCTGCGCCCGTATGGCCTCAGAACCCAAAATTGCGATTGGCCAATACAACAAAAACGCGAACAGTCCGGTCCATCTGTACATGGTGCACTCCAACTCTGTAAATTTAAGCCGTCATTGTTCCTGCTCGATATATTTTTCGCAAACCGTCCTCTGAAAGGCAGTTTGTGGCCTGGCGCAATCAATTGATTGTCCGTTAGTCAGCGGAATGCTCATGTTGGACTTTTGACCCGGTGACACCTTTAGAACGTCGCTAACTCCAATTTTGCCACCACTTGGTTTCTCCCGCAGGCCCACCGGGTTAAGCTGCGCCGTATAAACATTTTTGAGTTTTACAATGATGGTATTGTCTCGGGATCCATGACTTTCTCCGCCTTGCTCGGCATGAATGGCAGCGTTACCGCCCTGGAGTACAGTTGGAGCGACATTTGCAACATCGAGAACCAATTTCGACGAGTCATCGGCCGATGCGGTCACTTTCAACGTCACTGTAACTTCGTCGACAATCAAGCCGTAACGCGTGTTTGTGGCGGCTCCGACCTTGCGAAAATTATTCAGCCCCTGTGCAACGTCATTGAGAGCGGCATCTACGGTGACCTCGCTCGGCTTGGCTACATCCACAGGTTTCATTGAAGTGCAACCGGAAACGATGAAGCCAATGGAAATTAAAGGCGCCCACACATAGTTCATCGTCAGTCCCCCCTATCCCCGCAATTTTTTCTTTTTTTCACCGTTTCACAATTTGGAGATTATTGCAAGCAAAGGTTACAAATATTTATAAAATACTATCTTTAGTTGCAAATCAGGAAACGGCGGCGAAGAGCAGTCAAATGAAGGTCTGGGCGAAGCAAAACAAAAAACCCGCTGCCATTTCTGGTCAGCGGGTTTTTTGTAAGATTTCATGATGAAGGGTTTTTGCTTTCTGTCTTTCGCAGGCCTGGCAGCGACCTACTCTTCCGCGTCTTAAGACGAAGTACCATTGGCGCTGGAGCGATTTACGGCCGAGTTCGAGATGGGATCGGGTATAGACACTCCGCCATAGCCACCAGGCCGGCGAAAAACAGAAGGCGCACAATATATTTGATTAAGTCTCAACCAAAAGCCAAAGCCCCTATGGGCATCGACAAATGAGAAGATCAAGCCTGTCGAACGATTAGTACCAATAAGCTTCACACATTACTGTGCTTCCACACTTGGCCTATCAACGAGGTCGTCTTCCTCGGTTCTCAAGGGAGAAATTGTTTTGAGGTGGGTTTCCCGCTTAGATGCATTCAGCGGTTATCCCGTCCACACATAGCTACCCTGCTGTACCGCTGGCGCGATAACAGGTCCACCGGAGGTGTGTTCATCCCGGTCCTCTCGTACTAAGGACAAATCCTCTCAATTCTCCAACAATCACGGCAGATAGGGACCAAACTGTCTCACGACGTTTTGAACCCAGCTCACGTACCACTTTAATCGGCGAACAGCCGAACCCTTGGGAC
>DATLDM010000046.1:0-31665 GCA_035525875.1 Aestuariivirga sp. | reverse complement strand
TCCAGAATTTCGAAAAGGCCGGATTGAAGAGCTTCAAACGGCCATCGGAGCCGAAAAGCGCAATGGCCTCTTCGAGATTGTCGAGAGTTTCGCGCTGCACCCCGATGAGTTCGTTGTAACGGCTCTCAAGCTGAATTTCCTTCGTGACGTTTTCATACAGATAGGTAACCCCGCCGAAGGGATGTTGTTCGCACACCACATGCAGCGAGCGCCCATCGGGCAGGTACCACCAACTTTCGCGCATTTCGAGCGTCGTATAGGAAGAAAGCTGCTTGGCCCGCCATTCGCGGTAGTTGGCCTGTTCCGGGATGCACCGCTGGGCCCGCAGGCGGTCTAGAATTTCGCCGTCGGTGGGATGCATGTCGAGCCATTTCCCGTCAAGTGGCCAGAGCTGGGCAAAGGCCATGTTGTGAAAGCGCAGGCGTTGGTCCGGCCCGAAGATGGCGATTGCCGTGTCAAGCTTGTTGAGCGTCGAGGCGTGCGCCTTGATATGTCGGTCAAGTTCCTTTTCGATTTCTTCTAGCTCCGAAACATCCACAGCAAAGCCCGCCCGCCCCCCCGGCAGGGCCACCTCATGGATATTGAGGGCCCGCATGGCTCCGGCAAAAACCGCGTGGGTTCTTCCCAAGAGTCCGACCTTGGGATCGGCCTTTGTCGTATCGATCCGTTCCGGCGAGGAAACCTCGATCAGGGACCGCAGAACGGAAGCGCTGTCGGGCAGCTCCACCGCCTTGACATAGGCCTGGTTGACCCAGCTCAGCCTGCCGTCCCCGTCGCGGAGCCAGATGGGCAGGGGAGCCGAGTCAAGCACCGCACTGAGGCGCTCGACCTGCATGCCCAATTTCCGCGCATCGTAGTTCAGTTCGGTGATCTGCTGGCGTTCGCCGGAAAGGGGACGAAACCGTAGGGTTGCCATGCCCCCAGCGACTCGTCCATCGGCTTCAAGCAATTCATTGTTGAGTGTCTTGACGCCAATGTTGAAGGGCTTCCCCATCTCCCGCAGTGTTCGGATGCAGTCTTCAATGACATTGCTGGAATCAGCTTCCAGCCAGGCGGGGAAATTCAGCATCTCGGCAGCAGCCGCAGGAACCTTGGCGCTGCCATGCATGCTGCCGATGATGCGGCTGGGGACCTCCTCCTTCCCGTGCCAGACCACCATGACATGGGCTTCGGCGGCAAAGGCCGTCTCCGCTTCGTTCAGTCTGATTTCCAGTTCATTGACGCGCTGGCGCGCCCTGTTCTCGCCCTGACTCAGCCTCCTGACGACGTGAAAAGCCCAGACAAAAACTGCCACTGCGGCCAGTGTGAGGAAACTCATAAGGGGGTCAACGTCGAGGATCTGGAAGGGGGCTGCAAGGGCGCCGCTGCTCTGCAAAAATACGAAACCAACAACCGCGATATGACGCATGATTGCGTTCATTGTGCTGTTGCCTTCCCGCATTTTTTCTCCGGCCACCTGCGAGATGCGGGCCCGAATCAGGCCGCATCTGTCCCATCCGGAGATATAGACTCAAAAATAGCCTGTCGGAACTACTTCATGGGAAGCGGGCAGGTCTCAGGCGGCTTGCTTAGTAGCGGTAATAGTCAGGCTTGAACGGGCCTTTTGGCGTCACCCCGATATAGGCCGCCTGGTCATCGCTAAGCCTGGTCAGTTTGACTCCGAGCTTTTCCAAATGGAGGCTTGCCACCTTTTCATCGAGGTGCTTCGGCAGCACATAAACCTCGTTCTTGTACTTGCCCGTCTTGGCATTGGTGAAGAGCTCGATTTGCGCCAGCGTCTGGTTGGTGAAGGAGGCCGACATGACAAAGCTCGGATGCCCCGTGGCATTGCCAAGGTTGACAAGACGGCCTTGGGAGAGAAGTACAATCCGGTTGCCCTTGGGGAAATGCACCAGGTCAACCTGCGGCTTGATGTTGGTCCACTGGAAATTCTTCAGTTCGGCAACCTGGATTTCATTGTCGAAGTGGCCGATGTTGCAGACAATGGCCATGTCCTTCATCTGCTTCATGTCATCAACGGTAATGACATCCTTGTTGCCCGTCGCCGTCACAAAAATATCGGCACTAGCCACTACATCCGACAGGGTTTGCACGGAATAGCCATCCATCGCCGCTTGCAGCGCGCAGATGGGATCAACCTCGGTTACAACCACGCGGGCCCCGGCACCGCGGAGTGAAAGCGCCGAACCCTTGCCCACGTCGCCATAACCCAAAACCACCGCCACCTTGCCGGCCATCATTACGTCCGTGCCGCGCCGGATGGCATCCACCAGCGATTCGCGGCAGCCATACTTGTTGTCGAACTTCGACTTGGTGACGCTGTCGTTCACGTTGATGGCGGGAAAGGGAAGCTCGCCCTTCTTCTGCAATTCATAGAGGCGGTGAACGCCCGTTGTTGTTTCCTCGGAAACGCCAATGATCGAGGCGCGCACTTTGCTGAACCATCCGGGGCTGGTCTTCAAGCGCTTGGCAATCTCCGCATAGAGGCATTCCTCTTCCTCGCTCTTGGGGTACGCAATTAGTTTCGGATCCGTTTCGGCCTTGGCACCCAACAAGATGTAAAGGGTGGCATCGCCGCCGTCGTCAAGGATCATGTTGGTCGTCTGGCCATCGGCCCAGTCGAAGATCTTTGCGGTGTACTGCCAGTATTCCTTGAGCGTCTCGCCCTTGAAGGCAAAAACCGGAATGCCCGCGGCGGCAATGGCAGCGGCCGCATGATCCTGGGTCGAATAGATGTTGCAGGACGCCCAGCGGATATTGGCCCCCAAGGCTTTCAGGGTTTCAATCAAAACCGCAGTCTGGATCGTCATGTGGAGCGAGCCGGAAATGCGTGCATCCCTGAGGGGTTGGGCCTTGGCATATTCTTCCCGGGTTGACATCAGGCCCGGCATTTCAACCTCGGCCATGTCGAGTTCCTTGCGGCCCCAATCGGCAAGCTTGATGTCGGCAACATGGTAATCAGTAAAAGTGGCCATGGGGTGTGCTCCAAAACAGGGAAATTAACGATTGATGCCGTGCCTATAGCAGGCGCAGCACAGCCTTGCAATAAGGACATAAAGATTTCTTTATATTCTCAAATGTAGTTCTTGGATTGCAGCGACGTAATCGTGGGTTTGTGGCCGGTGAGAGGATTCTCCGGGTTCCACGACAACCTGGTTTCATAAAACCGTGTGGCCAAAGCGTCGTACATGACAAGGCGGCCCGCCAGGCTGTCGCCAATCCCGAGGATTTCCTTGATTACTTCCATGGCCTGCATGGAACCAACAATGCCGGGGAGCGCCCCCAAAATGCCCACCTCTTCACAGGCCGGGAAAAGCCCCCGCTCCGGAAGCTCGCCGATGAAACAGCGATACGTGGGCCACGGTTCGTCCGATGGCGCTTTTTCGTAGGGCTTGAAGGTTGAAATCTGCCCGTCGAACTGGCCCACCGCAGCGGAGACCAGAGGTTTTTTTGCAAAGTAGCAGGCGTCACTGACCAGAAACCTTGTGGGGAAATTATCGCAGCCATCGGCCACGATGTCATACTGCCGGATGATCTCGAGCGCATTGGACGCATCAAGGCGCAAACGATGTTCGATAATTTTGGGATGCGGATTGATCGCCGCCAAAGTTGCCTTGGCGCTTTTCGTTTTAAATTCTCCCACCGCCGCAGTTGTGTGGACAACCTGCCGCTGGAGGTTTGAAAGGCTCACCGTGTCATGGTCGCAAATGCCGATGGTGCCAACGCCTGCTGCTGCGAGATAGAGCAGCGCCGGCGCGCCAAGGCCGCCGGCACCGATGACCAGAACCTTCGCGTTGATGAGCTTGGCTTGCCCCGGCCCGCCAACTTCAGGCATTACGATGTGCCGGGCGTAGCGTTCAAGTTCTTCCGGTGACAGCGCCATCAGCGAACTCCCGACGAGCCAAAACCATTGTTGCCCCGCGCCGTATCATCGAGAGCCGCCACCTCTTGCAATGTGGCGCGCGCCACGGCGGCCACAATCATCTGGGCAATCCTGTCGCCGCGCTTGATGATAAATTCAGCCGTGCCGTGATTGATCAAAGGCACTTTGATTTCGCCGCGGTAATCGCTGTCGATCGTGCCCGGTGCATTCAGAACCGTAACTCCATGCTTGACCGCAAGTCCGGACCGGGGCCGCACCTGCGCCTCGTGGGTGTAGGGAAGGGCGATGGCAAAACCAGTGGGCATCAGAAAGCGCGCGCCGGGTTTCAACACCGTGTCTTCAGCAGCACGCAGATCCATGCCGGCGGCGCCCGGTGATTCATAAGCTGGCAGCGGCAAGTTCTCGCCATTGGCCAGCCGCATGATCCGTAACGGCGTCATGCCTTGCCTGTTGACAGTTGCGCGGCAAGTTGCGCCATCAAACGCTGCGCCACATCCTGCTTCGTCATAAGCCCCCAGCTTTCAACTCCAGAGGCTGAAACAAGCTGCACGGTGTTTTGATCGCCGCCAAAAACTCCGCGCGCCTTGCTCACATCATTGGCAACGATGAGATCGCAGCCCTTCTTTTTCAGTTTGTCGCGGGCATTCTCCACGAGATTTTCAGTTTCCGCCGCAAAACCGACAACCAGCCTTGGCCGCTTTGACGTGCGCTTGGCGATGGCCTGCAGGATGTCAGGATTTTCCACCAGTTGCAGCGAAGACATACCGTTTTTATTTTTCTTGATCTTTTGATCTTTCTCTTCCGCCGCGCGCCAATCTGCAACCGCCGCCGTAAAGATGGCGATGTCAGAGGGAAGCTCCCGCTCGCTGGCTGCAAGCATTTCTGTTGCACTTGTCACCGGGATCATTTGCACGCCGGGTGGGATGGGAAGATCGACAGGGCCGGATACCAGAACCGTTTCGGCTCCGAGCGCCACCGCAGCAGCCGCAATGGCATAGCCTTGCTTGCCGGAAGAATAATTTGAAATGTAGCGCACCGGGTCAATGGCCTCGCGCGTGGGTCCTGCGGTGATCAGCACCTTCTTGCCCTTGAGGGGCTGTGCTTTAGAAGCCAGGGCCGCTTCAATCGCCGCAACGATCTCGGCAGGCTCCGCCATGCGGCCCAGTCCATATTCGCCGCAGGCCATGTCACCCTCATTGGGGCCGACCAAGAGAACGCCATCACGCTTCAAGTGCTGGAGATTGCGCTGGGTCGCCGCGTGATGCCACATCCGCACATTCATGGCGGGGGCGATCAGCACCGGCTTGTCCGTGGCAAGCAGTGTTGTTGAAGCAAGGTCATTGGCCTGGCCATGTGCCATCTTGGCCATGAGGTCCGCCGTGGCAGGCGCCACGACCAGCAGGTCCGCCGCGCGCGACAATTCAATATGGCCCATCTCAATTTCGTCGGTGAGATTGAACAGCGCCGTGTGGACCTTTTGCCTGGTGAGGCTGGCAACCGACAGGGGCGTTACAAACTCTTCCGCCGCCTTGGTCATGATGGTGCGCACCCCCACCCCCTTGCCCGCCAGCAGGCGGATCAATTCAAGGGATTTGTAGGCGGCAATTCCGCCCCCAATGATGAGAAGTAAGGTCTTTCCGGAGACAGCGGTCATGGTGCCAATGTAGCGATTAAACGCTCTTTCTTAAAGGACGAGTTTGAGGGCAATTGCCACCAGCGCAGCCGCCCCTGCCATCAGCGCATAGCGCTGGAAACGGTTGGCGTGGTGGTGGGCGATGGCAATGCGGTTTGTCGTGTCGGTGTCGAGCTTGATGCTGCCGGATTGCACGATTTCGGTCACAACGTCCGGCAGCATGGAGGCCAGGCGTCCCAGCGAAGCCGCACTTTGCACGGCCCCCTCCAGCTTGCCGATAGGCCCCAGCTTCCGTTCAATCCAGCTCCGCACCACGGGTTCGGCGGTGACCCACATGTTAAGCTCCGGATTAAGGGTGCGGGCGACCCCTTCAACTACAACCATGGTTTTTTGCAAAAGGAGGAGCTGCGGCTGGGTCACCATGTTGAACTGCCCGGTCACTTCAAAAAGCTGGGTCAACAGCCGCGCCATGGATATTTCATGTGCCGCAAGGCCCATGATGGGCTCGCCGATGGCCCGCAGGGCCTGGGCGAAATCGGCTACGTCCTGGTCGCGCGGCACATAGCCCGCATCAAAATGCACTTGCGAAACCCGCGTGTAGTCCCGCGTGATGAAGCCGAAAAGAATTTCCGCAAGGAACAGGCGGTCACCTTCACTGAGCCTGCCCATGATGCCGAAATCAACCACCACGAGATGGCCGTTTGCATCCACAAAAAGATTTCCCTGATGCATGTCCGCATGGAAGAAACCGTCACGTATGGCATGGCGCAGGAAGCTCTGGATAATGTTGTCACCCAGGGCCTTGAGATCAAAACCTTTCGCCCTCAGGGTTGCGATATCCGCGATGGGCGTACCTTCAATCCATTCGGTCGTCAGAACCTGGCGGGCGGTGAGCGGCCAGTTGACGCGCGGCAGGCGGAAATTCGGATCGTCAACGGTTGCCTTGGCCATTTCCGAAATGGCCGAAGCTTCCATGCGGAGGTCAAGTTCGAGCTTCATGGAATGCTCAAGCATCTCAACCGCGGCCACGGGCCGCAGGCGCTGTGCCTCGCGTGAGAAGCGTTCCATCATCCGTGCCGCAAAAAAGAAACTCGAAAGATCATCGGCAAAGCGCTTCTCGACCCCGGGGCGCAGAATTTTAACGGCAACCAACTCTCCGTCTTTTGTTGTTGCCTTGTGAACCTGCGCAATCGATGCGGCAGCGACCGGTTCGCCAAACTCCGTAAAGAGCTCTTCAACGCTTTGGCCAAAATTGGCACGGATGATGTCGCGCGCCTCCGCCATGCTGAAAGGCGGCAGGCGATCCTGCAGGGATTTCAATTCAAAGGCCCGCTTGGCACCGATCACATCGGGACGGGTGGACAGAAATTGTCCAAGCTTGATGTAGCTCGGCCCCAGCGACGAGAGCGCTGCTGTCACCCGGCTGCCGGAATCAACGATTGGTGTGGCCGCGCCAAATTTGGCAGTTTTCAGAAGCGCCCTTGCAAACCATGGCAGTTCGGAAACCTGTTCTGGTTGCAGGAAAAAATCATAGCGCGCCATGGTCCGTCCGGCGCGGGCCAGCCGCCAGATATTTTTCACGGTTGAAATCATCAGATTCGCCAGCCCGAATGAATGGCGACAATCCCGCCGGAAAGATTGCGGTAGCTCGTGCGGGCAAAGCCTGCCGCATCCATCATGGCCTTGAAGTCATCCTGCTTGGGAAATTTGCGGATGCTTTCGACCAGGTAACGATAGGGCTGGCCGTCGCCGGTGACAACCTTGCCGACCGCTGGAATGACCGTGAACGAAAACGCGTCATAGGCCTTCTGGAGCAAATCCATATCAACATGGGAAAATTCCAGGCAGAGAAAGTGCCCGCCGGGCTTCAGCACGCGGTGCGCTTCCGCCAGGGCCCGGTCGATATGGGTGACATTGCGAATGCCAAAGGCAATTGTATAGGCATCAAAGCTGCAATCGGGAAAGGCCAGGCGTTCCGCATTGCCCACGGTAAAGTCGCAGCGGCCGAGCAATCCTTCACGCTCCGCCCGTTTCTTGCCCTCCTGCACCATCTCCGGCGAGATATCGGCAACCGTCACATGGGTTCCAGCACCGCCGGCCCGGGCAATGCGAAAGGCGACGTCACCCGTGCCGCCCGCCACATCAAGCACCTTGAAAGGGGTGGGTTTCCGCGGCGGGTTGAGCATCGTGACCAGATCGTCTTTCCAGAACCGGTGCAAACCGCCCGACATCAAATCATTCATCTGGTCATAGCGTTCGGCGGCCTTGGAAAAGACCTCGTTTACCAGGCTTTGCTTCTCGTTTTCGCCCACCCGGCGAAAGCCGAAGTCCACGTCATTTTCAACCGGTTCAACCATGGAGCCATCATAAACCAAAGGTTTCATGAGTTCTATTGCCAGTGTGGCGGCTTAACGCTTATTGCTTAATAATCATGCCGGAACTTCCCGAAGTAGAAACTGTTATGCGTGGGCTTAGCCCCGTCCTCGTTGGCCGTTCCATTGCCGGTGTGGAACTTCGCCGTGCAGGCCTTCGCTTTCCCTTTCCCACCAGGTTCGCTGCCCGGCTGAAGGGCAGGCAGGTCGTGGGCCTGCAGCGCCGGGCCAAGTATATTCTGGTTAACCTTGACGATGGCCATTGCCTTTTGGTGCATCTCGGCATGACCGGGCGCTTCACGGTCCTGGATGAAAATGCCCGGCCAAACAACCTGGGCGAATTTTATTTTGAACAGGGTGCCGATGGCGCCGGTTCCGGTCCCCACGACCATGTGGTCTTCCTGCTCGATAATGGCGTGCAGATTGTCTACACCGACCACCGCCGCTTCGGCGTCATGGATCTGCTTCATGAAAATGAAATGGCAACTCACAAGCTCCTGAGGGAAATCGGCGTAGAGCCTCTCGGCAATGAATTCAGTGCCGATTTTTTGGCAGGCCAGTTCCGGAAAAAATCCGCCCCTTTGAAAGCCGCCTTGCTCGATCAGCGGATCATTGCGGGGTTAGGCAACATTTATGTGAGCGAGGTTCTGCATCGCAGCCGCCTTTCACCCCGGCGCAAGGCGGGAACCCTGGTTCGCAAAAACACCCATGATGCCCGCCTCAATGATGTTGTCCGCCATGTCCGCGATATCCTGAACGAGGCTATTGCGGCGGGCGGCTCCACCCTGCGGGATTTTTCCTCGACCGATGGCAGCGCGGGGGTTTTTCAGCAGCGTTTCGCGGTTTATGACCGGGCCGGTGAAAAATGCCCAACCCCGGGTTGCCGCGGAACCATCCGTCGTATAGTGCAGTCCGGACGTTCGACCTTTTACTGCCCGTCCTGCCAGAAATAGGAAATGCCAATGGCCTATGAAAATATTATCAGTGAGATCCGGGATGCCGTGGGGATCATCACCCTCAACCGCCCGAAAGCGCTGAATGCCCTGAACGCGCAGCTCATTGATGAACTCAACCATGCTCTCTCAGGTTTTCAGGAAGACGCCGCCATTGGCTGTGTGATTATCGCAGGCAGCGACAAGGCCTTTGCCGCAGGCGCCGATATCCGCGAGATGAAGGACAAGAGTTTTATCGATGTATATCTCGGCAATTTTCTCACGGCGTGGGACAAAGTTTCGGAATTCCGCAAGCCCATGATCGCTGCCGTTTCCGGCTATTGCCTGGGCGGCGGTTGCGAACTGGCCTTGATGTGTGATTTCATTATTGCCTCCGATACGGCAAAGTTCGGTCAACCGGAAATTACCCTGGGGGTTATTCCCGGTGCCGGTGGCACGCAACGGCTTGCAAGATTTATCGGCAAGGCCAAGGCCATGGACATGATTCTCACAGGCCGCCTGATGGAAGCCGCCGAGGCCGAGAGCTGCGGACTGGTGTCACGCATCGTTCCGGCGGAAAAGCTTTTGGACGAGGCCGTGGACGCCGCCGCAAAAATAGCGACATTCTCCCAGCCCGTTGTCATGATGGCAAAAGAGGCGGTGAACCGGGCATTTGAAACCAGCCTTGCCGAAGGTCTGCGTTTTGAACGCCGCCTTATCCATTCGATGTTCGCGCTGGAAGATCAAAAAGAGGGCATGTCCGCCTTTGTTGAAAAGCGGAAGCCTGTTTTCAAGAACAAATAGGTTAAACCGGGCGAACCTCGGTGACTTCCGGAACGAAGTGCCGCAACAGGTTCTCAATGCCATGCTTGAGTGTGGCGGTTGAGCTTGGGCAGCCAGCACACGAGCCCTTCATGTTGAGAAAGACAACGCCTTCCTTGAAGCCATGAAAAGTGATGTCGCCGCCATCCTGCGCAACGGCAGGCCGGACGCGGGTTTCAAGCAATTCCTTGATGGTGCCGACGATGGCCTTGTCGGACTCGTCAAAAAATTCGCCGCTGTCTGTGACGGCCATGGGCTTTTCGCCCATCAGCATGGGGGCACTCGACAGGTAGTGGTCCATGATATGGCCAAGTATGGCGGGCTTTAGGTGCTGCCATTCGCCGTCGCTCTTGCTGACCGTGATGAAGTCCTGGCCAAGGAACACGCCGGAAACGCCGGAAACCGTGAACAGCTGCTGGGCCAGGGCGCAGTCGCCCGCCTCGTCTGCCGCGCGGTATTCCCGCGTTGAGCCGGGCAGCACGGGCTTTCCCGGAATGAACTTCAGGGTGGCGGGGTTTGGGGTGGCTTCGGTCTGAATAAACATGGTGTGTCCTCTGGCCCTCTATATAGGCTAGTTTGGAATCATTTCAAACTGTTGCTTCGCGTCAGGAGACGACAAAACCGACAATTTTACGCACTTCCCGCAGGATTGGCGCCGCAATGGCCCGGGCCCTGGCCGAGCCATCGGCCAAAATGCCCTCCACATGGCCAGGATCCGCCTGCAAACGCTTGGTTTCCCGGCCGATTGGGCCAAGCTTGGCAACCGCCATTTCGGCCAGGGCCTCCTTCAGGCGGGAAAACTGCCCGCCGCCGAATTGTGCCAGAACCTGGTCGACCGAACTTCCCGAAAGGGCCGCGTAAATCCCGGTCAGATTATCGGCCTCCGGCCGCCCTTTGAGCCCGGCTGCTTCTGAAGGCAGGCCGTCCGTATCGGTCTTGGCTTTGCGGATTTTACGGGCAATCGTTTCGGCATCATCGGACAAATTGATGCGCGACAGGTCAGAAGGATCCGACTTCGACATTTTCTTTGCGCCGTCACGCAGCGACATGACGCGCGTCGCTGGCCCGACGATGAAAGGCTCCGGTTGCGGAAAGAAATCGCCATTGTAGCCGGCGTCGCTGATGGCATCGCCGAAATCCAGGTTGAATTTGCCCGCGATGTCGCGCGCCAGTTCCAGATGCTGCTTCTGGTCTTCGCCGACCGGCACATGGGTTGCCTTGTAGGCCAGGATATCCGCCGCCATGAGGTTGGGATAAACATAGAGCCCCACCGAGGCCTGCTCCTTGTCCTTGCCGGCTTTTTCCTTGAACTGGGTCATCCGGTTGAGCCAGCCCATGCGCGCCACGCAGTTGAATATCCAGGCCAGTTCCGCATGCTCCTGCACCTGGCTCTGGTTGAAAATGATCGAGCGCTTGGGATCCAGCCCGCAAGCCAGATAGGCCGCCGTCACTTCAAGAATGGCCTTGTGCAGTTCTTTCGGCTCCTGCCACAGGGTGATGGCATGCATGTCCACCACGCAATAGATGCATTCCTGGGTTTCCTGCAATTTGATCCAGTTCAGCATGGCGCCCAGATAATTGCCGAGGTGTAAATTGCCCGTAGGCTGCATGCCGGAGAAAACCCGTGGGGTGAAAGTGGTCATCAAGGAAATCCTGTGGACTGGTCAGGCCGCCTTATGCCCGCAATTGCACGGCTTGAAAAGAGTTAGCGTTTTAGGGCGGCCCGCATCTCGGCCAAGGTCATCGCCCCCGAAACATGCGCCAGGGCAAAGTAGCTGGCGATGCCGCCAACCACGAGAACAACCAGTCCCCAGAGGGAGCTGAGGAAGCTCGCCGTTGCGCTGAAATTCTTCTCCAAGAGCCAGAGACCGAAGAGCAGCAGCAGCCCCATAAGCAGGCCGGAAACAAGGATGCGCGGCAGCCTTGCTTTCAAACGGTCGTCCAGCTGGTAGTGCCCACGCCGCGTGAGCGAAATGGCGAGCAATATGGCATTGGCCCAAGCAGCGATTGAGGTTGCCATGGCAATGCCCACATGGCCATACCAGCGCGACAGCAGCAGGCTGGCCACGATGTTGATCACCACCGAAATGATGGCAAAGCGCATCGGCGTCTTGGTGTCTTCCCGGGCATAGAAGCCGGGCTGGAAAACCTTGGTCATGGCAAAGGCCGGAAGCCCCGCGGCAAAGGCCAGTACAGCTGGTGCCACCGCAAGCGTATCGGCGGCGGTGAAGGCCCCATGCTCGAACACCGTATGCAGAATGGGCGCCGGGATCGCCATCAGGGCAACGGCTGCCGGGATTGTGAGGAACATCGAAAGCTCAAGCGCCCGGTTCTGGCTGTTGAGCGCGGCCTGATTGTCACCCGTTCGAAGTTTCCGCGACATGTCGGGCAGCAATACAACACCAATGGCAACACCGATGACACCCAACGGTAACTGATAAAGCCGGTCCGCGTAGTAGAGATAGGCCACCGCCCGGTCGAAGCTCGTGGCAATTACAGTGGCAATCAGCAGGTTGATCTGCATGATCCCGCCGGAGATGATCCCGGGAACGGAAAGGGCAAGCACCTTTTTAACATCCGGTGAAAATGTTGGCCATTTTGGAAAAAGCGGCATCCCGGCACGCCGGCAGGCAACTGCCAGCAGCAGGAATTGCGCAACACCCGCCAGTGAAACACCCCATGCAAAGATATAACCCGTCGCCGCGCTGTTGCCGGTGCCCAAGGCCCAGGCAAGGATGTTCGAGCCAATCATCACAATGTTAAGAAGAATGGGTGCCGCCGCTGCGGCCATAAACCGGTTGAGGCTGTTCAACACACCGGACTGCAAAGCCGTAAGCGACATGAAAAGCAGATAGGGAAAACATATCCGCGTGAGATCAATGGTCAGTTGAAGTTTCTGCGCTTCTTCTGAAAACCCCGGGGCGATCACATAGATCAGCCACGGCATGGCAATCATTGAAAGGGCGGTGAACACCAGAAGCCAGGCCAGCAGGGCGGAGAAAATTTCCGTCGCAAACTTGTGGGCAGCAGATTGCCCTTCGCCTTCGATGCGCCGGGCAAATTGCGGCACGAAGGCCGAATTAAACGCCCCCTCGGCAAACAGGGCGCGAAACAGGTTGGGAAATCTCTGGGCTACGAAAAACGCTTCGGCCACCGGTCCCGTTCCCAGCGTGAAGGCGATGAGCTGGTCGCGCAGGAACCCAAGCAGCCGGCTTACCAAGGTAAGCCCGCCCACGGTTGCTGCCGATTTCAGGAGCGACATGTCTCAACACCCAAGTTCAGGCTTCTCCTTCCACTGATTCATGCGGAGTTTGCAAGTCTTTCCGGCATAGGAGCCAGAACCTTCATCAGTTCCCGTTCAATTTGCGCATGCCGCGCCGGATTGAGAATCTTGTCGCCGGTCAAGTCCGTGACATAAAAAACGTCAATGGCCTTTTCGCCAAAAGTGGTGATGTGGGCCGAGGCGATGTTCAGGCTGAGGTGAAACAGCGCCTCGGTAAGGTTGTAAAGCAACCCGATCCGGTCAAGCCCGTTGATCTCGATCACCGTGAAACGGTTTGACGACTGGTTGTCGATGATGACGCGGGGGGCAACCGAGAAGGCCTTGAGGCGCGAACGCTGCCGAGTGGCGCTGGCAACCGCATCTTTCAGCCGCAGTTTCCCTTGCAAAGCCATGCGGATGATTTCCGTGACCCGCTCGGCCCGGCGCGTTTCATCATCCTCGGTGGAGAATTCCCGTTGGATGAGAATGGTATCAAGCGCCATCCCGTCTGTCGTCGTGAAGATCTGCGCTCCCATGATATTGGCGTTCGCCGCCGCACAGGCGCCTGTTATGAGCGCCAGCAAACGCGGATGGTCCGGTGCGTAGATTGTAAGCTCGGTGATGGCCGTGAACGCATCGGTGTGAACTTCTGTCACGATATCGCGGGGCGATGATCTGTCGATCAGCGCCTGATGGGTGATCTGTTTCTCGAGCCCGACATTCAGCCAATAAGCATCATAGTGGCGCGATGTGGCAGTCTTGATCTGGCTTTCCGTCCACTGCGGAAAATGCGCCAGAAAAGCCGCTTGCGCTTCTTTGACTCTTTCCTGGCGTGAGCTCCCCGTGTGGCCTCCGGTAAGCACCGGTTCCGCTTCCGCATAAAGCGTGCGCAGGAGCTGGCCTTTCCAGCCATTCCAGACGCCGGGCCCGACGGCGCGGATGTCAACGACGGTCAGGATCAGCAGAAGTTTCAGCCGCTCCGGGCTTTGCACAACAGCGGTGAAATCCAAGATGGTCTTGAAGTCATTGAGATCGCGCATCTGCGCCGTTTCGCTCATCAGCAGATGATGGCGGACAAGCCAAGCCGCCGTTTCCGTTTCTTCAGGCGTAAGGCCAAAGCGCGGACCAAGGGCCCGCGCCATGCGCTCCCCGGCGATGGAGTGATCCTCTTCCCGGCCCTTTGCAATGTCGTGCAGAAGGGTTGCCACATAGAGCGAGCGCCGGCTCTTGAGCGTTGGGAAAAGGACCGCCGAAAGCGGGTGGTCCTCCGACAATCGCCCCTTCTCAAGCGCCGCCAGAATGCCGACCGCGCGGATAAGATGCTCGTCCACCGTATAGTGGTGATACATGTTGAACTGCGTCATCGCCACGACCTTGCCGAATTCCGGAATGAAGCGGCCCAGAACGCCCGCTTCATTCATCATGCGCAGCAGCGTTTCCGACGAGTCGCTGTTGACCAGCATGTCCAGAAACAGGGCATTGGCTTCCGGATTGTTGCAAAGCTCCTTGTCGATGAGGGAAAGCGACTTCCGCACTGTCTTGAGCGCATCCGGATGAATCTCCGCGCCATGGATGCTGGCCACCGAAAACAGGCGCAGGAGATTGACCGGATCATCGCGGAACACCGTTGGTTTTACGAGCGTAAGACGCCCGCTTTCAATCTGGAAATTCTTGTTTTCCGGAATCTTGACCACGGGTTTCGGCCTGAACCGCCCCATGAGGCGGCTCAAAACCGGAATGTCCTTCACCTGTTTTGCTTCCAGGCTCGCACAGAAAATGCGCGTGAGGTCTCCCACTTCTTTGGCGATCAGGAAGTAATGCTTCATGAAGCGCTCGACATTTTTCAGCCCCGCATGGGACTGATAGCCAAGACGGCCCGCAAGCTCCGACTGACGGTCAAAGCTCAGGCGATCCTCGCCGCGTCCGGCAATGAAATGCAGGTGGCAGCGAACCGCCCAGAGAAAATCCTCGCATTTCTGGAACCGCGACAGCTCTTCGTGGGTAAATGCGCCCTTGTCGGCAAGCTCTTCCGGGGAATTGGTGTCGTAGAGAAATTTCGCGATCCAGAACAGCGTATGAAGATCGCGCAGACCCCCCTTGCCGTCCTTCAAATCAGGCTCGACCAGATAACGGCTTTCGCCGCTCTTGGCCAGGCGAACATCGCGTTCGGCAAGCTTGTCGGCCACGAACTTCCGCGCTCCGGCCTGCACAATGTCGCGGCGGAAATGAAACTGCATGCTCTTGCTGAGCCGTTCATTTCCGCAAATGAACCGTGCCTCGAGAATGGAGGTGAGGATCGTATTGTCGGTCTTGGCCAGGCGGATGCATTCCTCGGTGCTGCGTGTCGCGTGGCCGACCTTCAGGCGCATGTCCCACAGCGTATAGAGAATGAACTCGATAAGCCGCCCGCTGGTTTCATCCTGCTTTCCCGGCAGCAGGAACAGGAGATCGATATCGGAGCCGGGAGCCAGGGTGCCGCGCCCATAACCGCCCGTGGCGATGATCGCCACTTCTTGCATCTCGCTGGCGTTCGCCCGGGGATAGATTTTCTCCTTGGCAAGTTCATAGAGCGTGCGGATGATTTCATCCTGGACATAGGCAAGGTTTTTTGCGCACTGCGTGCCTTTGCCGTCAGTGCAAAGGCGGCTTTCCGCCTCAGTCCTCGCCGATTTCAGGACTCCCTTGAGGACATCAACAATGGTCGGGCGGATTTTAACGATGTCGAAGGGCGGAGCAGCAGCAAGCCCATTCAGCGTGGCGCGCAACGCCGCGACGTCAATCAGCCGCTCCGGATGGTGAATGGTTTTGGGTTTCATTGCGTTTCGGCTGCTCTCGCCTTCAGGGCATAGAGGAATGCCAATGCCTCGCGGGGCGTCAACTCGTCCGGCCTGGCAGACGCCAGCATCTCGCGGATTTCGTCGCTCTTGGTTTGCGAAGACGTGTGGGATGATGTTTGCAAGGCGGAAAATAGCGGCAAGTCATCGACAAGCGTCTTGCGCTTGAAGGCCTGTTCGCTTTTTTCCAGCTGCGACAGGATGGTTGCGGCCCGTTCCGTAACCGCGTTCGGCAATCCCGCCAGTTTTGCAACCTGAATGCCATAGGACCGGTCAGCCACCCCGCTTGTGACCTCATGGAGAAAAATCACATCGCCCTTCCATTCGCGAACTTTGACGGTCGCGTTATGAAGGCCGGCAAGCCGTGCCGCAAGGGTCGTCAGTTCATGGTAATGCGTGGCAAACAAGGCGCGGCAGCGGTTGCTCTCATGCAGGTGTTCAACCGTGGCCCAGGCAATCGACAACCCGTCAAAGGTTGAGGTTCCGCGCCCAATTTCGTCCAAAATAACCAGGGAGTGCTCCGTTGCCTGATTGAGGATTGCCGCGGTTTCCACCATTTCAACCATGAACGTCGAACGCCCCCGCGCCAGGTCATCGGCAGCACCCACGCGACTGAAAAGGCGGTCAACAACGCCGATATAGGCGCTTCTGGCGGGCACATAGGAGCCCATCTGCGCCAGAATCGCGATGAGCGCGTTTTGCCGCAGAAACGTGGATTTGCCGGCCATATTGGGCCCGGTCAGCAGCCACAGCCGGTGGTTCTGCGCCGAGAGGTCGCAGTCATTGGCAATGAAGGCGCTGTCGCCGCGCTTTTGCAGAACCCGCTCCACCACCGGATGCCGGCCGCCGTCGATCTTGAAGCTCCGCGAGTGATCGACAACGGGCCGCACATAGCGGCTGCTCTGGGCCAGCTCGCATAACGCTGAAGCCACATCAAGCGCTGCTAGAGCCGCGGCAATATTTGAAATGTTTTCTCTCTCGGCCCCGACATTTTCCACAAAACCTTTGAACGCTTCAAGCTCAATGGCAAGCGCCCGTTCGGCCGCCGAGGCAATGCGCTGTTCAAGCTGTGAAAGTTCAAGCGTGGTGAACCGCGTGGTATTGGCAATGGTTTGACGGTGGATGAATTGCGCCCCGAATTTTTCATCGCTCAGTGTTGCCGCGTTCTGTGTTGCCACTTCGATGAAATAGCCGATCATGTTGTTGTGGCGGATTTTCAGGTTCTTGATGCCGGCGGTCTCAGCGTAACGCGCTTGCAGGTCGGCGATGACTTGTCGCGTATCGTCCCGCAGGGTGCGGGCAGTGTCGAGGTCCGCGCTAAAGCCCCGCCTGACAAAATTGCCGTCACGCGCCAGCATGGGCAGTGTGTCGGAAAGCCCTTCCTCCAGGCGCTGCACCAGGCGATGCGGCAGATTCTTGATGATGCGTCTTGCCCCCGCAAGATTTGCCGGAAGCTGGTTCAGCGGATTGTTGATATCGAGGAGATCGCCAATGGCTTCGGCGCATTTCAAGCCGTCGCGGATCGCGGCAAGGTCGCGCGGGCCGCCGCGGCCTAGCGTCAGGCGTCCCAGGGCGCGCTCAAGGTCCGGCATCGATTGAAGACTGCGCCGTAAATTATCCTTGAGCTCAGACATGGCTTCAAAATGGCTGACTTCATCAAGGCGCGCTTCAATTGCCGCAACTTGATTGAGGGGTTGTCCAAGCCGGTTTGCCAGCAAACGCGCCCCTGCCGCCGTGACCGTGAAGTCGATGATGGAAAGAAGACTTCCTTCTTTCTCGCCCGAAAGCTTGCGGGTGAGTTCCAGGTTTGCGCGCGTTGCTGCATCGATCTGCAGTCCCGCCTGTCCCTCTTCCTTGCGGGGAATGCGAAGATGCGGAACCTTTCCAACCTGCGTCAGCAGGATATAATCAAGAAGGCCACCGAGGCTGGCAATCTCCGCGCGCGAAAAAGCCCCGAAGCCATCAAAAGCCAGTACACCGAAATGGTCCCTGAGGCGCTTATCCGCCGCCGTACTGTCAAAGCGCGAGGCGGGTTGCGGACTCAAGGGAATGCCGCTTGCCTCCAGAACCCCCTCAATGGCTTTGTCGTTCCGCAGGCTGTCGCTGAAAACAATCTCGCGCGGTTCCAGCCGCGCCAGTTCCGCCGCCAGCCGCTTGTGGTCCGTGAGCAAGACGGAAAATTCGCCTGAAGAAATCTCGGCCCAGGAAAGCGCCATTTCGTGGGTGCCCCGGGTGACGGCAAGGGCCGCGATGTAATTGCTGGTTCTTGATTCAAGCAGCGTATCTTCCGTAAGGGTGCCAGGCGTCACAAGCCTGATGACGCTTCTGCGGACAACTGATTTGCCGCCGCGCTTCTTTGCTTCCTGCGGATCCTCCATCTGCTCGCAGACGGCAACCCGGTGTTCGAGGCGAATGAGCTTCTGCAGATATTGCTCCGCCGCATGGACAGGCACGCCGCACATGGGAATATCAGCGCCGAGATGCTTGCCGCGCTTGGTAAGCGCGATCCCCAGGGCCCGCGATGCCGTTTCCGCGTCATCGAAGAACATTTCATAAAAATCGCCCATGCGGTAAAACAGCAGGAAGCCGGGATGGGCGGCCTTGATTTCAAGGAACTGGGCCATCATCGGCGTTGGGCGCTCCTCCTCGCCGGTTGTTCCTTTCAGTGTCGCCATCTCGTTCATGGCGGTTTTATAACAGATACCGGGGCAAGACTGTCACCCCCTATATTTGCTGAAATTTAGAGGCTTGAGCATTGCCTGCGCTCCCTCTAGTCTCGCCCCGCAGCAGGGTATGCATGAAATGAGTATCAATGAGCAGCGATAAAAAAGCCAGCCGGAAGCCGTCCATTACCGATGAAGAGGCCCTTGAATTCCATCGCATGGGAAAGCCCGGAAAGCTCGAAATCAATCCGACAAAACCCATGGCCACCCAGCGCGACCTGTCGCTGGCCTATAGTCCCGGCGTTGCGGTGCCGGTCCGCGCCATCGCTGAAAACCCCGATGCCGCCTATGATTATACGGCCAAGGGCAATCTCGTCGCCGTCATCACCAATGGCACCGCCATTCTGGGCCTTGGCGACCTGGGGGCGCTCGCTTCGAAACCGGTCATGGAAGGCAAGGCCGTTCTCTTCAAGCGCTTTGCCGATGTCGATTCCATTGATCTCGAGGTTGATACCAAGGATGTCGATGAGTTTATCGGTGCCGTGCGTTACCTCGGCCCCTCGTTTGGCGGCATAAACCTGGAAGACATCAAGGCTCCTGAATGTTTCATGATCGAACAGCGCTTGCGCGAGATCATGGATATTCCGGTCTTTCACGATGACCAGCACGGAACCGCCATCATTGCCACGGCAGCCCTGATCAATGCGCTCCATATCACCAAGCGCGACATCAAGGACTTCAAGCTCGTCTGCAATGGCGCGGGTGCAGCCGCCATTGCCTGCGTCGAGCTGATAAAATCCATGGGCGTTCCGGCGGGAAACGTCATATTGGCAGATTCAAAAGGCGTGGTTTACCAGGGCCGCACCGAAGGCATGAACCAGTGGAAATCCGCCCATGCAACGGTCACCAAAGCCCGCAGCCTGGCCGATGCCATGGACGGCGCCGATGTTTTCTTCGGCCTGTCGGTCGCCGGCGCCCTGACCCCGGCGATGGTCAAGAGCATGGCAAAAAATCCCATCATTTTTGCCATGGCAAATCCCGATCCGGAAATCTTGCCTGAAGAGGTTGCCAAGATCAGGTCGGACGCCATCATGGCAACCGGCCGTTCCGACTATCCCAACCAGGTGAATAATGTTTTGGGTTTTCCCTACATATTCCGGGGCGCCCTTGACGTGCGGGCCCGCACCATCAATGAGGAAATGAAGATCGCGGCGGCCCAGGCGCTTGCAAGCCTTGCCCGCGAGGATGTTCCCGATGAAGTGTCGGCCGCCTATCATGGCTCACGCCTTGCCTTTGGCCCGCAATATCTGATTCCGGTTCCCTTTGATCCCAGGCTCATTTCAAGAATTCCTGTCGCCGTGGCCAAGGCCGCCATGGATTCGGGAGTTGCGCGCAAGCACCTGGCGGACATTGATGAGTACACCGCGCAACTCTCAGCCAGGCTTGATCCCATCGCCGGCACGCTTCAAACCGTGTATGACCAGGTAAGATCCAAGCCCAAGCGGGTTGTGTTTGCCGAAGGCGAAGAAGACCGGATGATCCGCGCCGCCAACAGCTACGCAACGGCGGGATTGGGAACTGCCATTCTCATTGGCCGCGAAACGGAAGTTGAAAAAACCCTTGTCGCAAGTGGCCTCGAACTCCACGAGGACGTAAAAATCCTCAATGCGCGGGTAACCGACCGAAACGTCGATTATGCGAATTTCCTTTACGAACGCCTGCAGCGCAATGGCTTCCTGTTCAGGGATTGCCAGCGCCTAGTAAACCAGGACCGCAACATATTCGCCTCCTGCATGGTGGCGCTTGGTGATGCCGATGCGCTTGTCACCGGCCTCACGCGGAATTTTTCCGTGGCCCTCGACAATGTGCGCCGCGCCATTGACAACCGCCCGGGACATCGCCCCATCGGTGTGTCAATGGCGCTCGTCCGTGGACGGACGGTATTCATCGCCGATACCTCGATCCACGAATTGCCGACCGCCGAGGAACTGGCTGATATCGCGCAGGAAGCTGCTGGCGTCGCCCGGCGCTTCGGCTATGAGCCCCGCGTGGCCTTCCTCTCCTATTCGACCTTTGGCTATCCCCGCGGCGAGCGCGCCGCGTATGTGCGAAATGCCGTTGCGGTTTTGGACAAGCGCAATGTTGATTTTGAATATGATGGCGAGATGGCCGCCGACGTGGCCCTGTCGCGTGATGCCATGGCGCTCTACCCGTTTTGCCGCCTGACCGCGCCAGCAAATGTCCTGGTGATGCCGGCGGCCCATTCGGCGTCAATTTCAACCAAGATGCTTCAGCAGCTTGGCGGCATCACGGTGGTGGGGCCCTTGCTGACCGGGCTTGCAAAGCCGGTGCAAATTGCCTCCATGTCGGCAACCACAACCGACATTGTCAACCTGGCGGCGATTGCCGCTTTCGATATCAATAGGTGATGGCTTCGTCGGGCTGGCCGAAATGTGCGAAGTAGCGCGGATTGATATTTGAGACGGGCAGGATAATGAGTACATCGATGGTGTTGAACTGCCGGTCTATCACAGCCCCGTCTCCGATGTAGCAGCCGAGGCGCAAATATCCCTTGATCAGCGGCGGCAGAGCCTTGAGCGCTGCCTTGGCATCAATAGAATTCTCGGCATCTGATTTCATTTCAACATAGCGTTCGGGCACGGCGCGCACACTCCACTCCGGAGGCGCCGCGCAGTTCCGGGCAAGGAAGTTCAAGGTCGAGGCGTGAACCCCTAGATCAATTCCCTCAAGGCTGGCGCATCCCAGCATGACGTCCAGTCTGTGGTGCCGCACGTAGTTCCAGATACCCTGCCAAAGAAGCTCGACCACCGGCTTAGTCCGGTATTGTTTGAGAACACAGGACCTTCCAAGCTCCAGAAATTTCAATGCGGGTTTTGCCGCAAGCAACGGCGCGATGTCGAATTCGCTTTGCGTGTAAAACCCGCCGTTCTGTTCAGCCACCGATTGGCGCAGCAGGCGGTAGGTGCCGACCATTTCGCCGTCATCAACACTGAATCGCCTCGCCTCGTTCTTTGCCATCCTGCGAACCACAATCAAATGATCGCAGAACGCATCGAAACGATCCGCATCCCGGCGCGATTGTAGGGAAGTGGCATCAGGGTTTGCCTTCAGTTCTTCATAGAAGACGCTGAACCGCAATTCCTGCGCTGTCGCAACTTCCTGCCCGCCGCGCGCCAGGCGAACACACAGGTCATTGCGTGTCCCAAGGGATTCATGCGCAGGCGAAAGGCGGTCCAACGGCGGCTCCGAAGTCATTGCGACAAACTGCCATAATCAGGAAGAATGTGAAAGTTTGGTGACAGGGTCAGGCGGCGGACTTTAAACCCAATATCTTGGCAATTGCTTCTTCCATGTCCTGCCGGTCAAAGGGCTTGGACAGATGACCGTCCATGCCCGCCGCCATGCATTCCAGGTAGTTTTCCGGGCGCGCGTTGGCGGTGAGCGCCAGTATTGGAAGATGGGAGGTTGAGCCTGATTTCTTTTCCATGGCGCGGACCCGCCGGGTGGTTTCCAGTCCGTCTAGTTCCGGCATTTCAACGTCCATGACCGCCAAGTCAAACTTTTTCTTGCTGCCCAACAGCGAAAGCAGCTGCAGACCGGAAGTGACATGGTGAACCGCGTGACCTGCCTTCTCCAGCATAGTCTTGGCCAGCAGGGCGTTTACCGGATTATCTTCCGCCAGAATGACATGGAGCGTCCTTTCCGGTTTGGACCTCTTTACCAATTGGCGGAGTTCCTTGACGGCACCGCTTATCATCTGGGCGTCACGCGATATCAGTTGCCGTGCTATAGTGATTTTCCGGAATGGCTTCAGCAGGTAACCGGCAAATGGCTGCACCAGAAACTCGCGCAAGGCGCGGCGCTGCTCGGCCTGCATCAGCACCCAGACTTGCTTGGAATCGCCGGGTTTCCGGTTCTGCTGCGCCCACTTGCGAAGTTCGGCTGCAAAGGACGAGTCGCATATCAGGATTGCCGACCGGTCGCCGCTCTTGCTTGAAAGTGCCTCCCGCACCTCCTGGGCGCCTGAGATGATGCGCACCGATGCCCCGAGTTCCACCAGAAGGGCTTCAAGATGCTGCCGGATGGGGCCTGCCGGGGCCGCAAGTTCGTAGGTTCTGGCGAGAAGGGGTTTTGCCTGCAATTCACCATCGTCGTCCTTGGCATAGGGAAGGGTAATGGAGAATTTTGAACCCCGCCCCGCCTTGCTCGACACGGCAATCCTGCCTCCCATTCCCTCGATAAGTTTCTTGCTGATTGAAAGCCCCAGCCCCGTTCCGCCAAAACGGCGTGTGGTATTGCTGTTGGCCTGGGCATATTCATCAAAAATATGGCTGATCTCGCCGGGCGACAATCCAATGCCGGTATCGGCAATGTCCATCGCCAGCGCTTTGGCCTTGCTGTCATAATCGATGAAAAGCGCCACCCCGCCCTGTTCTGTAAACTTGATTGCGTTGCCGCAGATATTGAACAGGATTTGCCGGGTCCGGGTTTCGTCGCCAATGATGATGGCGGGAACATTATTCGTGACGCGGCAGGAGATTTCAATTCCCTTTGCGTGGGCGCGCGGCGCCAGAAGTTCGATCACGCTTTCGGCGAGCGTCGAAAGATCGAAAGGGCTGCGCTCAAGGTCAAGGCGGCCCGATTCAATTTTCGAGGTATCGAGAATTTCATCGATGATGGACATGAGCGTTCGCCCCGAAGCATCTGCAGCCTGTGCGTAGCTCGCCTGTTCGGCCGTCAGCTCGGTTTCCCGCAAGAGCCCGATCATGCCGAGAATGCCGTTCATCGGGGTGCGTATTTCATGGCTCATTGTCGCCAGGAATCTTGACTTGGCGCGGTTTGAGGTTTCGGCCTGGGCCCGGGCCTGCTGCAGGGCGGCGATTGTCGTTGTAAGCGCCATGATCCTGCGGTCCGTGGCGCGCCGCCGTGTCGCCGCGACGAACAGGGCACCGAGTGTGAGTGCCAGTGCTGTAACGGCAAGATAGCCCAGAAATTCCTTGAGACGGAGGTCCTGCTCGCGGACAAGAATGGAAACGGACAGGAAAAGCCCGGCAAGGCCCGCAGCCCACAGAATGTTCTGCACCGTATGGGGCATTGAAGGCCGCGCCAGGCGGTTGATTTCCTCAAGCACGCCCTTCTCGCGCTGATCTATTATATCGCTGTCGCGGTTACTCATATGCACTGCCTGTCATGATGTCGTGGTGTATTGCCCGAACATGACAGCGCAGTCTTTCAAAATAATTACACCACGCAAAGAGGGTAAATGCAGCTTGAAAAAATTAGCTAAAATTTTAAGTGTCAGGAACGCGCCGATGAAAGCATTTTTTTGAAACTCTGCATCTCGTCCTTTGCAATACCCACTTCATGGTGCGGCTCCGGATAGGCGCCGGTCTTCACATCCCGGGAAAATTCCGCAAATGCCGCAACGCGTTCCTGTTGCAGGCGGGCATTCTCGGCCACAAAATCACGGTAGCGCTTCGCATGTCGGGGATAATGGCCCGTATTACTTCCAAGAACGTCCTCTGCAAAAAGATATTGCGCATCGCAGCCTGTTCCCGCTCCCATGGAGACCATGAACAGCGTCGTGCGTTTTGAAATTTCAGTTGCAACTTCGCTTGGCACAACTTCAATCTCCGCGCCAAAGGCCCCAGCGCTTTCATACGCCTTGACGGCGTTGAAAATCTGCATGGCGCTGTCGGCGGTTTTGCCAACCGCCTTGAACCCGCCGGTCCATGTGCGCTTTGAGGGAATGAGTCCCACGTGGCCAATCACCGGAATGGCTTCCTCGCTCAGCCGCTGCACTGTCTGCAGGCTGGCGCTGCAGTAAATGGCATCGGCACTGGCCTTGACCATGTGAAAGGCCCAGCGGACGAAATCATCGGCGGTGCCGACATCAAAATAATCCAGGCCCGGAACCGCAAAAAGTCCGGGCGCCGCGTCGCGGAACTGTGGATTGCAGATCAGTTCCGGAGAAATCGAAGCCATGTCGATGCCGGCCTGCTCCGCGGCTTCTGCCTCCTCCATGCTTTCAACCCGCAGCATCGTATATTGATACTTGCCTTTCATCGCGCGGACATCGGCTACGGTGGGTCTTGTGCGGGTCATCGCTGTTTCCTCAGGGTTTGAGCAGGGATTTCAACTGGAACGCCGGATCGGCAAGCAGGGCCGGATCGGGCACGGCCCTTTTGCCAATCAGCATTTCGAGCAGGCGGATGTCGCGGGCAATGGAATTGCCCGGCCCGATGCCGCTGGCCCCCATGAGCCGGCCTTCGCCATCCACATGGCAAAGGATCAACGCATTTTCCTTCGGCACGCGCTTGACGACGGAAACGCCGAGGTGCGGCAGTCCGGCAATTTGCAGGTTGAGTTCATATTGGTCAGTCCAGAACCATGGCACCGCTTCATAGGGCCTTTGCCCGCCAAGCATGTTTTCAACCGCCACAATGGCCTGGTCGCTGGCGTTTCGCCAGGCCTCCAGGCGCAAGCGCTCATTGCCAAATATGGGATGGGGAAAGGAGCAGCAATCGCCAACCGCAAAAATATGGGGGTCCGATGTCTGGAGGTAAGTGTTGCACGAGATGCCATTGTCGATGGCAAGCCCAGCCTGTTCGGCCAGCCTGAAGCGCGGCGCAGCGCCGATGCCGGCGATGATGATGTCAGCGGCAATTTCTCGCCCATCCGAAAGGACGATCTTGTCGGGACCAATGTGCCCAATGCTGGCTCCCGTCAGAATAGTGACACAGGCCTCCGCATGGCGCGCCGCAATGCGCATCGCAATTTCTTCCGTCACACCCCGCATGAGAATGCGCGGCTGCGCCTCAATCACTGTAACGCGGCAGCCACGCTTGGCAGCGCTGGATGCAAGTTCAAGCCCGATGAATCCGCCGCCGACGATCGCAATGTTTCTGCCTTCGGAGAATTCGCTTCGTATTCTTACCGAATCGCCGATATCGCGCAGCAAAAGCGCCCGTTCCGAACCGGCAAGCGACAGCTTCCGGGGCTCTGCCCCCGTTGCAATAAGCAGGCGGTCGTAAGGAATTTTTTTGCCATCGGAGAGGGACACGGTTTTTGCATGACGGTCTATCGTCGTTACCGCACTGCCCCGCAGAAAATTGACCTCAAGCGAGGCCATCATGCCCTCATCAAGCAAATACACGGGTTGCGGCTCGGACTCGTCCATGATGGCGGCCTTGGAAAGCGGCGGCCTGTCGTAAGGAGCAAGCGCCTCATCACTGATGAGCGTAACCGGACCCTTCCAGGCATTTTCACGGAAAGCAACGGCGGCACGCGCCCCCGCCTTGCCGCCACCCACAATCACCATGCCGCACTCAGTCATTCTATGCGCCTGTATTGATCAGGACTTTTCCAGCTTCGACTTTAACCGGATAGGTTTTGAGATTGACGCAGGCCGGCGCTCCCTTTGCGGCACCGGTGCGATAGTCAAACCGGCCATTGTGCTTGGGGCATTCAATGATGTTGTCCATCACCAGCCCGTCGCCAAGGTGCACTTTTTCATGGGTGCAAAGGCCATCGGTGGCATAGAACTTGTCATCGGGTGAGCGGTAGATGGCAAAGGTTTGCCCTTGATGATCGAAGCGCATGACGTCTTCCGCGTCGATGTCTCCAGTCGCACACACTTCAATCCACTGGCCCATTGGCTGTCCTTCATTCCATCGCAGCTGTAACAGGGGAAACACCCGCTGGCAATTTGGGCTCAATGCACCAGTCCGGCTCCTTGCGCTGGCGCCAAAGCGCCGGGATGATTTCGCGGTAGGCGTCAATGATGCCCGAGCTTGGCCGCGGCATATAGGGCCGCAAGTCCTTGTGCAGCTCCGGAAGTGCGTGATAAGGCACCATGGGAAACATGTGATGCTCGATATGGTAATTCATGTTCCAGTAAATGAACCGCAAAACCGGATTCATGTAAACCGTGCGGCTGTTGAGGCGGTGGTCCAGCACATTTTCCGCCAGTCCGCCATGCTGGGTCAGACCCGTGAGGACATGGACCCAGGCCCCGTACATGGTTGGCAGCGGCCCCACGAGCAGCATGGGCAGAATGGATCCTGAATAATAGGCGAAGGCAATGACGGCCGCGTGAATCAGCAGCCAGAGGCGGGCCACCCTATACATTCTGCCCCGCTCCATTTCAGGAATGAACGTTGCTTCCTGGTCACCGATTTTTCCAAAGGCATGGCGGACCAGGCTTTTGATCGAACCCCAGACTTGCGGGATGGCAAAGAACGCGGCGATAACTTTGAGGACCATCACCGGGCGCATGACGGCGATTTCCGGATCGCGGCCCACGATGATGGTGTCCGTGTGGTGGCGTGTATGGCTCCAGCGCCACACCGTGGGCTCGCGCATGATCATGAAACAGGCGATGTGATAAATGGCGTCATTCATCCAGCGGGTCTTGAAGGCGGTGCCATGGCCGCATTCATGCCAGCGCGAATCCGAGGACGAACCGTAGAGCACGCCATAGATGAGGAAAAATGGCAGGGCCGCCCAGGTGGGCCAGAAATAAATGGCAAGCCCGCCGCTGACCAGGAACGACGCAAACCAGATAAGACTGTCGCGGACGGCCGGGCCATCCCGGCGCTGCATCAGTTCCTTGAGCCGCTTGCGGGGCATCGGGCATTGATACCACTGGGCCGACGCCAGGCCCATTTCCTCGGCCTTTTTGGAATCACGGCCGAGAAGGCCATAGTCGCGCGGCGTGGCAATCACATTCATGGGCAGTTACTCCAAAACGTGGGGGTTTCCTTAGTCGAGGATTCCCTTAGGAGCAAACAAATTTTGATATATTCTATCAAATTGCATCAAAAACTCTCATGTGATAGGAGTGAGGTGCTAAAGGAAATCAGGATGGGCAAGAGGGCGACGATTACCGATCTGGCGCGCGAGGCGGGGGTGAGCGTTGCCACTGTGGACCGTGTCCTGAACCGCCGCCTGCCGGTGCGCGAGGATACGGCCCTTCGCGTCGTGGCCGCCGCCGAAGCCATTGGGTATCATGCCACCGGCCTCCTCAAGCAGCGCGTGACCGAAGTCAGGCCCTGCACCATGGGGTTCCTGCTGCAGAAGCGTGGGGATGATTTCTACCAGGCTCTGGCCAATGAACTTCTGAATGCCACGAAGGCAACCGCTTCCATTCGTGGCAAAGCCGTCATCGAATTCATGGATGAACTCGTTCCCTCCTTCATTGCCGCAAAGATCCGTGACATCGGTGTGCGGGTTGATGTGCTGGCGGTGGTCGCCGTTGACCATCCGCTGGTGAGTGAAGCCGTTGAGGAAGTTGTTGCCAAGGGCAAACCCGTATTTACGCTGTTGAGCGATCTCACCACGCCGGCGCGCGCCGGATATATTGGCGTGGATGCAAGAAAAGCCGGTCGAACCGCCGCCTGGACCATATCCCGGCTGGCAAGGAAGCCGGGAAAAATTGGCATCCTTTTGGGGAGCCACCGCTATCTCAGCCAGGAAACCGCCGAGATCAGCTTCAGGAGCTACATGCGTGAGAATGCTCCCCAGTTCCAGGTGCTCGAGCCTCTGGTGAATCTGGATGACCAGCGCATTGCCTATGAAGCCGTCGAAGACATGATTTCAAGCAACGCGGATCTCGTCGGAATCTATATGTCGGGCGGCGGCATGGCAGGACTGGTGCGCGCCCTTCGCGATGAAAAAGCCGGCGACCGCATCATTGCCGTATGCAACGAATTGATCCCGGTCACCCGCAGCGCCCTCATCGATGGAACCATTGATCTGGTTCTGGCAACCCCGGTTGCGGCAGTGGCTTCTCACGCCGTTGCGGCCATGGCCCAAGCCGTGGTTTCCGGCCATCACGAGGGCGGACTCCTCATTCAGCTTCCCGCTGAAATATTTGTCAGTGAAAACGTCTGAAAGTCCCTATCAAGTGGGACATAAGGCAAATGATAGAATTTGATAGGTTCGCATGCAACTCCCAGAGGAGTGTTTGACTCTCTTAGGAAATGGAATATTCTATCCAAATTAGGGCCAGGATGTTCCAAATATTCCATCCTGGTTCCAGCATTCCAGACTGCCCGATCAACAAGGTGCGGCTGGCAATCGGGAGGATTTGAATGTTTTTCACATTTTGTCCAACCGTGTCTTTTTACCCCTTGCCCCGACTTGGGGCCTTTCCGGCCAATCAAAGGGTGCCGCCGGACACTCTCACGGAGGAGTTACAAGCATGAAGAAATTTATTCTCGCGGCCGCCATGACAGCGCTCATGTCCGGAACCGCACTTGCCGCAAACATCGGCGTGTCCATGGCCCTGTTCGACGACAACTTCCTGACCGTGCTGCGGAACGGCATGGTCGCCCAGGCGAAAGGCATGGAGGGCGTCAACCTGCAGGTTGAGGATGCGCAGAACGATGTGGCCAAGCAGTTGGACCAGATCAAGAACTTCATCGCCTCTGGCGTTGACGCGATTATTGTGAACCCGGTTGACACGTCTGCGACCCAGGCGATGTCAGATGCCGCCGCCGCCGCCAAGGTTCCGCTGGTCTACGTGAACCGTGAGCCGGTCAACGTCGACACGCTGCCGGATAACCAGGCGTTCGTGGCTTCGAATGAAAAGGATTCCGGCACGCTGGAAACCCAGGAAGTCTGCCGCCTTTTCAAGGAAGCGGGCAAGACCGAAGCAAAGGTCTATGTGATCATGGGCGAGCTTTCGAACCAGGCCGCCGTGATGCGCACCAAGGACATTGACGATGTGATCGCCACGCCGGAGTGCAGCTTCATCAAGATCATCGACAAGCAGACATCAAACTGGCGCCGCGATGAGGCCCAGAACCTGATGACCAACTGGCTTTCGACGGGTACGGCCTTTGACGGCGTGATTGCCAACAATGACGAAAGCGCCATCGGCGCCATCCAGGCCATGAAGGCGGCCAACGTTGACATGAAGTCGGTTGTCGTCGGCGGCGTGGACGCGACCCAGGATGCACTGGCCGCCATGCAGGCGGGTGATCTCGATGCGACCGTGTTCCAGGATGCTGCTGGCCAGGGTGCGGGCGCACTCGACGCAGCGCTCAAGCTGGCCAAGGGCGAAGCGGTGGAGCAGAAGGTTTACATCCCCTTCAAGCTGGTGACTCCGGCCAATATCGGCGACTATCTGAAAAAGAATTGAGACACATTACAACACGGCATGTGGGAGCGGCGCCGATGCGCCGCTCCTTTTCATAAGGCAGCATCTTGCTCTAGTGTAAGGTGGAGCTGGGAGACGGGCGGCAGATCGCCCATCGGTGGAGGATGAAGGTGGCAGAAGCAACCCATGGTATTGGCGGCCTGAAGTATGATGCCTCGAAACGGGCCAGGCCGCCGGAACTTAACGTGTTTGTGGCGCTGCTGCTCATCGTCGCGGCCTTTGAAATCCTGGGCCGCCTCATCATCGGCGACAGCTTCCTGTTCAACACCCGCCCCAACGTGGACACGCTCTTCAACGTGCCACGGCTGACGATCATCATCCTGCAGGTCTCGACCGTCGGCATCATCGCCATCGGCGTGACCCAGGTTATCATCTCGGGGGGCATAGATCTCTCGTCGGGCTCGGTCGTCGGCGCGACAGCGATGATCGCGATGAGCTTCGCGCAGGTGTCCATGGTCAACGGCAACCCCAATCCGAAGGCGATTTTCCCGGAGCTTGGCTGGCTCGACCTGCCGGTCATCGTGCCAATAATGGTTGGCATAGGCTGCGGGCTCATTGCAGGACTGATCAACGGATTGCTGATCGCCTACACCCACATACCGCCCTTCATCGCCACGCTTGGCATGATGGTTTCCGCCCGCGGCCTGTCACGGTGGTGGTCGAACGGCAACCCGATCTCCTTCCCAACCGAGAGCTTCGCCGGCATCTCGAACGGCGACTTCCTCGGCTGGCTGAGCTTCGGGCTGTTCTCCTGGAGGGGAATCAACCCGGTCCTGATCTTTATCTCGCTCGCCGTGCTCTTCCACTTGGTCCTGACCTACACAAAATACGGCAAGCATTGCTATGCTATCGGCTCGAACGAGGAAGCGGCGCGCATTTCCGGAGTCAAAGTCGAGCATCACAAGATTCTTGTTTATGTTATTGCCGGAATCTTGGCTTCGATCGCCGCTTTGGTGGTGAGCTCCAAGAATCTCACGGCGCAGGCCGGCATGGGGGTGATGTATGAACTCGATGCCATTGCCATGACGGTAATCGGCGGCGTGTCGCTCTCCGGCGGCCGGGGCTCAATCTTCGGCACGGTGATCGGCGCCCTGATCTTCGGCGTGATCATCTCCGGCTTCACCTTCCTGAAGCTCGATGCCTATTACCAGGAGATGGTGAAGGGCGTGATCATCGTGGGCGCCGTGGTATTGGATCAATGGCGGCAGCGCCGCCGGGCGCGGGGAGGCTAAGTGATGCCGGACGTCATTCTGAAAACCGAGGGACTGACCAAGCATTACGGCGGTGTCCACGCACTCGAAGGCGCGAATTTCGAACTGCACATGGGCGAGCATGTCGCGATCATGGGCGACAACGGCGCGGGCAAGTCGACCTTCGTGCGCCAGATCACCGGGGTCGAGCAGCGCACCCGCGGCAAAATCTTCTTCGACGGGAAGGAGGTGCATTTCGCGGGTCCCCTCGATGCCCGCGAGGCCGGGATCGAAACGGTGTTCCAGAACCTGGCGCTGGCCGACGACCTCGATGTTCCTTCCAACCTGTTCCTTGGACGCGAGAAAATTTGGCTCAATCTCGGCCCGTTCTCGATACTCGATTTCAAGGGCATGCGGGCGGCAACCGAAAAGGCGCTGCTGCGAACGGCGGTCAAGATTCCGAACCTGCGCAACTCCATCCGCAACATGTCGGGTGGCCAGCGCCAATGCGTGGCGATCGCCCGCACCGCGACCTTTGCCTCGAAACTCATCATCATGGACGAACCGACCGCGGCACTCGGCGTCCAGGAGACCACACAGGTCGAAAACATCATCCGCACCCTGAAGGCCAACGGCGAACCATTGATCATCATCTCGCACAACATGCGGCAGGTCTTCGACCTTGCCGACCGGATCGTGGTTTTCCGCCGCGGCCGGATCGTGGCGAACCTGAACAAGCAGGATACCAGCGGCCAGGACGTGGTCGCCTACATCACCGGCGCCAAGACCGGAGCGGAATACGCCGACGCCGCCTGAAAACGTCCCCACGCCAAGCGTTTGGGAATTGACAAAAACGCCGCGCCAGACTCACATGGGTCATGGCGGCGGC
>DATLDM010000043.1:0-165073 GCA_035525875.1 Aestuariivirga sp. | reverse complement strand
ATGGCTTCGGCCCCCGGACCCAATCGCAGCTCAATGCGGCCGAGAACGCCCGCCTTCTTCCAAAACTTGCGCGCCACGCTAGTCCATTCCTCGCTCACATCAGCCGCTATAATTTTCGCCTCACCCGCGAGTGCCATGGCGAGTGACGAATAGCCGGTGAAGGTGCCGATCTCGAGAATGCGCTTTGCACCGGTAAGCTTTACCAGCATGGCCATGAAGGCGCCCTGCTCCGGCCCGATCTGCATGCGCGCGTTGCCGCCGAGCTTTGCGGTTTCAAGGCGCAGTTCTTTCAGGATTTCCGGTTCGCGATAAGCGTGGGCGGCGTAATAGTCATAAAGTTTACCTTCGAGACCAATGGTTTTTCCAGTCATGCAACACTCACTCGATTGGCGTTGATTTATAGGGGCCGATGAAATCTTCCTTGGCGAGGGGCACACCTTTGTGGCGGAGGATGGCATAGGCGATGGTGAGGTGGAAATAGAAATCCGGCATTTCAACAGTTGCGGCGTAATCGTCAGCCGGCATTCCCTTGGTGCCGTCAAAGAAGATTGGCACGACGCGCTGGGCCCGCTCGGCAAGGCGGCTCGCCGGTATCGCCTTGAGATAGGCGATTGCGGTTTTCAGGCTCACATGCACATCTTCAAAGCTCGCCTCTTCATAGCCCACATGCGGCGCAGGCTCGTCGGTGAAGTGCCGGGCGAAATCCATGGGAAGATAAAGGGCATACTGCAATTGCTGGATCAGGCTGAACATATCGGGGTAGAGCCTGGCACCCAACAGCACATCAGGTTCGATTTTACTTTCGCGGGCATGGGCTTCCGCCTTGACGAGAATCCTGTCCAGATTTTCGAGCGAACCGATCATCGCGGCAATGGTGAGGCGATGGAACGTTTCATTCTGTGCTGCCTTGGTCATGCTTTCCTCCCTTGGGGCTTCATGCCTCCTTTGGTTTTTGCACAAAACGCTGATAGAGCCAACCTATGCCAATCAGGCACAGACCGACGCCCATGATGGAGACAATTCGGTAAGCTCCACCGAGGTTGGACATGTCCCAAAGGAACACTTTCAACACCACCAGCACCATGACGGCAAGGCCAGCGTAGCGAACATATTGCCGGGACAGTTTAATACCTGCGATGAACAGGACGAGTGCAGAGACAAGCCATACGGCGGAATAGGCATAGGATTCAGCGGCTGACAGCGACCATGCCACCAGTGCATGGCCCTGGAACACGCGCTTGGTTTCGAGGGTCACGTAAGTCATGGCGAGGACCAGTGCCAAAATGCCGACGGCGGGTCGGAATTCGAGCCAGCCCAAGGCATCGAGCCTCCGGGCGATGAAGCCGAGCAGCACGACAGGTGCCAAGTAAGCCAGCAGCAAAGCATTGAACACGACATTGCCGGGGATGGGATCTTCCGTGACAATTGGGTTCAGGACTCCGAGGCTCAGCAAGACAATTGCGGCGCAAGATACCCCAATCAAGATTCGCGCACCCCAGAAGGAAATCGGGGATGAAAATATTTGCTGGCGATACATCAGGCCGTATGTGGCACCCAGCCAGGTCAGAATATGGGCCGCCACTTCGAGGAGTTGCGGTTCGTCGGTTGTCAAGCCGCCGCCGATGAAAACACGGAGTTCGAGCGAGACCAGTGAAATGGCAAGGCCGAGACTGATACCCTCAAGGGCGGTTCCGGATTTGTTGTGGCCGGATGATTTCAACCCGCGTGCGGCGAAATAGAACAGGACAATGGGAATGCCATAACCATAGAGCGGCCAATGCTGACCCAAAGGCAAGGTGCGGTCATCGTTCCAGAGTTCACGCGAAACAAACAATCGCAAGGCGGTGAGTGAACCCAGCGCCGCCGCGATTGGCCCCAGTAATTTGACGGCGAGGGTTCTGGTGGAAAATGCATAAGCTGCGGCGAGAACCGCCATGCCGATGGTGAGGCAGACGCCGTTGAGCATGCGATCTTCAGCAAACAAGAGAAGGCCGGCGCTGCCGATGGTGAGAATTCCGGCGGTGAAATTGTCATCGTTCGCAGTGATTTTCCCGCGCCGGAGCCAGACTGCTGCAAGTAATACGGCCGCTGCCACTGCCGCGAGGAACGCCCATGTGGTGTCGGACAACAGGCCATCGACCCGGCCCCATGCGCCAAACAAAAATAACAAAGCAGAACTGGCGGCTAGAATGCCCCATGTAATGGGCCGTGATTTTTTGAAAACACCCGCAAGGCCAAGTGCGGTGAAAGCCGCGCCTGCGGCGAGCATCCAGCGGAGATAGGGCTGGGCATCGCCACCCAAGATGCTGGACCACAGGCCGCTTTCGTCCATGGCCCATTCGTTGAAGGCGGCCTGTTCCCAGACCATCAGCACAACGAACGACAGGAAAGCGGCGGCGGGTGCGGCGGCCGTGTCGCCCTGCTTGAACCATGAGAGGGCGGCAATGCCTGCCATGCCGATGAAAAACAGGGTGAGGGCCAGGCCGGAATGGCCACACTTTACCACGAGAGCTGCCAGAACCAGCGAGGCTGCTACGCCGCCGATGGAGCCGATTTTCAGCGAGTCAGTCATGCCCATGGGGTTCAAAAGCGAGCCCGAGGCGCTGGCCAGAATGCTGCGGCCAGAATTTGCAAAGAGCGACACGGCGCCGATGCACAGGGCAAACAATCCGATGGGCAGGATGTCGGCACCCTCAAATGGACCTCCCAGCCAGAGGAATGACCAAAGGGCCGAGCTTATGATGCTAGCGTAGCCCAGCCACCACCAAGGGCGCTTGCGGAGAACGGCGAAGCTCGCGACCAGAATAATCAGGAGATAGGGAAAGAAACTCCAGCCCGAGGGATCGGGCGAGGAGATCATCATTGGAGTCACGTAGGAACCAAGAAGGCCAAGGGCCGCGATGAGCGGTCCCTGGCGAAGCGAAAGCGCCAACGCGCCGAGGGCCACGACGACCAATCCAATGAAGGCCGTCGTTGGTTGCACCAGTTCATAGAGCGCATAGGCCGCGTAGATGCTGCCGAAGGCGGTGGCAAGGCCCGCCGCCGACAGGGCCGCTGGCACGTAGTTGGGTTCCGCTGTGCCGGGCGTTTTACGGTGCAGAGTATCGCCGGAAAAGATCAGGGCAGCGCCGAGCAGCAGGCCGAGGAAAATTTGTAGGGATGGCGAGATCAAACCATTGTCATAGGCATATTTGACGAAGAGCAAGCCGCCGATGGCGATGGCAATACCGCCGATCCAGACGAACCAGCGGGAGGCCAATTGCTGTTCCATATCCTGCTTCGGCGCCTTGGACTTTTTCTCCGCAGCTGATTCAAGGGTTTTGGCTACTTGAGCCATGAGTTCGGGAGTTGGTGTTTCAGCCAAAACGGGTTCAGGGCTTTGCGCTGCAGCAACGGTCGTGGTGGGCCAGTTTGATTTTTTCTTTTCAGCCTTCGGCGATTCCTGGGGAACTGGCGCAGGACCCGACACTTGATCGGAAAGCTGCCCCAGCTGCAATTTCAACTGGGCAATCCGTGTGTCGAGGCGGGAAATCCTGTTAAGGGCGATGATGGCCAGCACGAAGCCGGCAAGTGAAATCAACCATCCAAAGCCGTCCATGCAATCCCCTGAGCAATTGAGTCGGGCGAAGTTACACCGCTTGCCTTTGATTGTCGAAATTGGGAAAAGACGGGAAATGACCCTCCGCCTCGCCATCCAACCAAAATTGCAAAGTGCCACTCCTGTGCGTTGGGAGATTGCCCGCGACCTTGTTCCTTATGAGGCAGCGGTGGCGCGGATGGAACGCGAGGTCGAGGCCATTGCCAGAGAGGGAGCCCAAGAACTGGTGTGGCTGCTGGAGCATCCGCCGCTCTATACGGCGGGCACTTCGGCCAAGGACAGCGACCTCATTCTGCCCGGGCTGTTTCCGGTCCATCACACGGGGCGCGGCGGGCAATATACCTATCATGGCCCTGGCCAACGCGTGGCCTATGTCATGCTTGATCTCAAAAAACGGGGACAGGATGTGCGGGCTTTTGTGGCGGGGCTTGAGGAATGGCTGATTGCAACGCTTGCTGCGTTCAATGTGATAGGCGAGCGGCGCGAGGACCGGGTTGGTGTATGGGTGGGCCACGAGGGGCGCGAAGACAAGATCGCCGCCATTGGCATCCGGGTGCGGCGCTGGGTGAGCTTTCACGGCATCAGCCTGAACGTGGATCCCGATCTCAGCCATTTCGATGGTATCATTCCCTGCGGGGTGCGGGAGCATGGGGTGACCAGCCTGGTTGATCTAGGCCTGCCGGTAACGCTGGCCGATGCGGATGTGGCGCTGAAAAATTCCTTTCAGAGTATCTTCACACAAACTCCATGATGACGGCATCGACGCTGAGACTGTCACCGGCCCTGACATTGATTTTTTTCACGGTGCCATCGCGCTCGGCGCGCAGGATGTTTTCCATTTTCATGGCTTCGACAATTGCCAGCGCATCACCGGCTTTCACCTCGGCCCCCTCGCCCACATGAAGCGCCACGACGAGCCCCGGCATGGGACAGAGAAGTTTCTTGGAGGTGTCGGCCGCCACTTTCTTCGGCATCAGCTTCACGAGCTCCGCCTCGCGCGGCGTGTAGACCCGGGCATCAAGGCTCACGCCGCGATGGCTGAGGCGGTAGCCATTGGAAATGCGGCGGACCTGCACGGAGACTTCTTCACCATCAATGATGCCGTGCCATACGGGTGACCCCGGGGTCCAATGGCTGACAATGGCGCGCTCGCCGCGCTCACTGGGCAGCAGGATTTGGATGAGGCGTTCGGTTTGGTGAACGACTTCAATGTCATGCCAGTCATCCCCCAGCCGGACCTTGCGTTCCCGTGAAAATTTCACCGGCCGGCCGCTCATCTGGCCGCTGATCTTGCGCTTGCGGCGGTTTTCAACATGGTCCAGCACGCAGGCAACGATGGTGAGCCTGTCGGCCAGTTCAGGCGTCATGGCGTTGCCCTTGAAGCCATCGGGAAATTCCTCGGCGATGAAACCGGTGGAAAGAGTTCCCGCCTTCCAGCGGGGATTGTCCATGATGGCGGAGACAAAGGGCACGTTGTGCCGGATGCCATCGATATAGAAACCGTCGAGGCCCTGCGCCATGGCGGTGATGGCTTCGGCCCGGGTGGGCGCATGGGTGCAGAGCTTGGCAATCATCGGGTCATACCAAATGGAAATTTCGCCGCCTTCAAACACGCCGGTGTCGTTGCGGAGCGTGACACCATCCCTGATTTGCTCCGCTGGCGGACGATATTTCACCAACCGGCCGATTGACGGCAGGAAGTTCCGGTAAGGATCTTCGGCATAGATGCGGCTTTCGATGGCCCAGCCATTCAATTTCACATCGGCCTGGCGAAGCGCCAGCTTTTCACCGTAAGCAACCCGGATCATTTGCTCCACAAGATCGATTCCCGTCACCAATTCAGTGACCGGGTGTTCCACTTGCAGACGCGTGTTCATTTCAAGAAAGAAAAAGGACCGGTCCTGGCCCGCCACAAATTCCACGGTGCCGGCGCTGTCGTAGTTCACGGCCTTGGCCAGCGCCACGGCCTGCTCGCCCATGAGTTTCCGGGTTTTTGGATCAAGCAGCGGTGATGGCGCTTCCTCCACCACTTTCTGATTGCGGCGCTGAATGGAGCATTCGCGCTCGCCGAGATAGATCACGTTGCCATGCTTGTCGCCGAGCACCTGAATTTCAATGTGGCGCGGGTTCACGATAAATTTTTCGATGAAGACGCGATCATCGCCAAAACTTGATTTCGCTTCGGACTTGGCGCGGGCGTAACCGTCACGCACTTCCGTTGCCGAATGGGCCACGCGCATGCCCTTGCCGCCGCCGCCGGCGGAGGCCTTGATCATCACGGGAAAACCAATTCCCTCAGCGATTTTCACCGCTTCGTCTTCGCTTTCGATAATGCCCATGTAGCCCGGCACGGTGGACACGCCTGCAGCCTGGGCTGCCTTCTTGGATTCAATCTTGTCGCCCATGGCATCGATGGCCACGGCATTCGGTCCGATAAAGATAATGCCCGCCTCGGTGAGGGCTTTGGGAAAGGCCGAGCGTTCGGAGAGGAAGCCATAGCCGGGATGCACTGCTTCCGCGCCGGTCGCCGTGCAGGCCGCAACAATTTTTTCGATCAGCAGATAGGATTGGGCGGCCTGGGGCGGGCCGATGTTCACCTTTTCATCGGCCATTTCCACATGCAGCGCCCGCGCATCAGCATCGGAATAGACAGCAACGGTGGCGATTCCCATTCTGCGGGCGGTCTTGATCACGCGGCAAGCGATCTCGCCACGATTGGCAATCAAAATTTTCTTGAACATGAAACCCCAGGAGTAACTCGTTCGGACTGTAACAAGCGGAATGGGCGGGTGCAATCATCCTGCCATTTCGGCCCGCCAGGACTCCCCGGCCCATAGAAAGCCATCTTTTTAGGGAACCTTTCCGGGATTCTGCAGTTATCAAACAATGGATCTTCGCAATTCTATGGGCAAACTGAAATACATACTGATTCTCGCTGCAATTCTGGCCATGCCGGGGTGGGAGAGCGCCGACGCGGCACAGCCAAAAGGCCTCAAAAACTTTTTGAATAATTTGGATCGCCGCGTCTGCCAGAAATTCAACGCAACGTGCAAGACACGCTCAAGGGCAGCAACGAAGCGCAAGAAGCAAACACCGCCGCCCGTCGCGCCGGAAGAAATTGAAACAAGTGCCGCAACGCCCATAACCGAGCCGCCCATTCCGATTGAAAAACCAAAGATGGCGCAAGATGTTACGGAGCCCGCGCCCCTTCCATTTGAAAAGCCAAAGACGGCCCAGGATGTTGCAGAACCCGCGCCCATTCCGCGTGCCAAACCGGAGGAACTTCAGAAACACGCAGCCATTGAGCCCGCCGCCCTGCCCGCCGCCACCAAATCGAACAAGGTCGACAAGCTCGCAACCTCGCCACCAAAATCCACCCAAAGGCCAGTGATCGCGTCAAAGGCGATGGTGTCCACTCCCCAACCGCGCATCAAGCCGCAAGGCCTTCAACAGCAGGCCGCGCTGATTCCGCGGGCTCTGCCGAAAGACATCATCCGGAAAGATGACTCCGAGGCCTGCTTTCAGATGCTTCGCGCCATCGGAGCAAAATTCAAAATCGCGGCTGCCACCGTTGATTACGGAAAGTGCCATGTGGAAAATCCGGTGAACCTGCTGTCGGTGACCATCAAGGAGAACACCATCAAATTTCCCGAGGCACCGTTGTTCAACTGCAAGTTCGCCCTGCAGTTTTCAAAGTGGCTGAGCGAATCCGGTGCGCCTATTTTGGCCGCGCAAATGAACTCCCCGGTCGAGAGCATTTCCACCGGTCCCGGCTTTGAATGCCGCGGCCGCAACGGCGATGGGACGGCAAAAGTCAGTGAGCATGGATATGGCAATGCGGTGGACTTGACCACATTCCGCCTGCGCAACGGGAAAACACTCAACGTGGGAGACAGTACCTTGCTTCCGGGCGTTCGCGCCTCGGGATGCGGTTATTTCACAACGGTGCTCGGCCCGGGTTCGAACGCGGCCCATGCCTCACATCTCCATTTTGACATGGGGGCCCACGGCAAAAGTGGAAACTACCGCATTTGCCAATAGCGGTCGCCGCTCCCTAAAACTCCCTGCCCTCGATGAAAAATCCATAGAGGCTGGTGAGGAGCGTCACGCCCAGAATGGTTGCCACCCAATTGACCATGACCTGAATGGCGAAGGCGAGTGAAAGTCCCACCGTGCCAATCAAGCCAAATGCAAAGGTGATGGCAAACATCATGACGCCAATCAGCACCAAGCACAGGACGAACAAAATCAAAAGCCCCAGCATCCGCCAGGAATTTCCTCTCGTCGCTCTCCACGCGTCGCCCATCGAAAAATCATGGCGCCCGAGCGCCACTGCGGGCATTTTGACCATAAGCCGATACGCGGCGACGAAGGCGATGGCATAGAGCGCCACTATTGCGGGAACAAGAAGAACAGTGACAATTGTTTCACCCAAGAGCGCGTTTACCAAAAAACCGACGAGCGCACTGGCCAACACGGCGGGAATTGCGCAAAGCGAGAGCACCAAGACAATGAGGATGAAATTGCCGATGTAGCGCCACGTCAGGCTGTCAATGCGAAGCCGTTGCCAGCCTTGGGCGATTTCGTCGAGCAGGACGTAGCGGTGCCAATTCACAGCGATGGAGGAGTATGCAATAATGCTGGCGAGTATCAGTGGTGTCACGACCGCAAAATACGTGCCGATTTTATGGGAATCCGGTTCACCACCGGTTTCTAGTCCATTCAGGACCATGTAAAGGTTGGTTGCCACATTGAACGGCAGCAGCAAGAGTACCCATGGCCAACTGATGTGGAACGCAAAGCCAATGTTGTCCGTGGTTGAACGGAAGGCATGGCCCAGGGCCTTGAACACTGGAAGTTTGCGCATTCTGATTCCCCTCAGATTGATTCGGCCAACACAGTGCCGTAAGAAACGCCCGGTGCAAAGGCAAAGTGAGAGATGACCGAAATAACGAGCCAAGCCGAACTTGACGCGCTTTACGATGCGCCCGTGCCGACTTCCATTTTGAAAGAGGTTGACCACATCACCGATGATTACCGGAAGCTCATTGATGCATCGCCTTTTGCGGCGACCCCAGCGGATTTGTGCGCGTTGCTGATGCTAAAACCCTGATGACCCCCGACCGGCGCGGGAACAACCGAATTGATTCCCTGCGCAACATCGTTCGTGACCCGCGCGTGGCCCTCCTGTTTCTCATTCCGGGCATTGGAACCACCATGCGGGTGAATGGCCGGGCCAGGCTTACAGCAGACCCGGAACTCAGCGCCAGCTTCGCCATGGAAGGCAAAAACCCCAAATGCGTGATCGTTATCACCGTCGAGCGCGCCTATATGCAGTGTCAGAAGGCCATTGTCCGCTCCAAGCTTTGGGACCCCGCGATGCATGTTGCAAGATCGGAACTGCCCACCGTCGGTGAAATGATGGAACGCCTGTCAAAAGGCGACTTTGACGGGAAAGCCTATGACGCAGAATACCCGGAACGCATGAAACGGACGATTTATTGAGCCGATTTGCCCTTTGCAGCGGTCTCCGCTAGACACCGCCCCATGAACACACATGTCCCCAAAGTTGGCCTCGTTTCGCTGGGTTGTCCCAAGGCGCTGGTTGATTCCGAGCGCATTCTCACCCAGCTCCGGGCCGAAGGCTATCTCATAGCACCCGGCTATGCCGACGCCGATGTGGTGCTGGTGAACACCTGTGGCTTTCTTGACAGCGCCAAGGCCGAAAGCCTTGCGGCCATCGGCGAGGCCATGCAGGAGAATGGACGGGTTATCGTCACCGGCTGCTACGGCGTAGAAGCTGATGCCATTCGCGCCGCCCACCCCGGGGTGCTGGCGATCACAGGCCCGCATCAATACGAGGCGGTGGTTGGCGCCGTGCACAATGCGCTGCCGCCGGTTCATGATCCCAAGTATGACCTTATGCCGCCGCAAGGCTTGCGCCTGACACCCAAGCATTATGCCTATTTGAAAATTTCCGAGGGCTGCAACAACCGCTGTTCCTTCTGCATCATCCCGTCCATTCGCGGTGATCTGGTTTCGCGGCCAGTGGCTTCGGTGCTTTACGAGGCCGAGCGCCTGGTGAAAGCCGGCGTGAAGGAATTGCTGGTGATCAGCCAGGACACCTCCGCCTATGGCGTGGACACGAAATACGCCACCAGCAAATTCCATGGCCGCGAGGTGCGCGCCAAGTTCTTTGACATGGGAAAGGAGCTGGGCGAGCTGGGCGCGTGGGTGCGCATGCATTACGTGTACCCCTACCCCCACGTTGATGATGTAATTCCGCTGATGGCCGAGGGAAAAATTCTTCCCTATCTCGATATTCCGTTTCAGCATGCGGCACCCAATGTTCTGAAAGCGATGCGGCGGCCAGCGAACCAGGAAAAGGTTCTGGACCGTTTGGCATCATGGCGGAAAATCTGCCCGGACATTGCCATCCGCTCCACCTTCATCGTGGGTTTCCCGGGCGAGACCGAGGCGGATTTCAATTACCTTCTGGAGTGGATGAAGGAAGCCAGGCTGGAGCGCGTTGGTTGTTTCAAATATGAGCCCGTGTCCGGCGCGAAGGCCAATGACCTGGGCCTGCCGCAAGTACCCGATGAAGTGAAGGCCGAGCGTTACAATCGTTTCATGGAAGCCCAGCAGGAAATTTCCGCTGAAATTTTCCAATCGAAGATTGGCCGCGAGATTGACGTGCTGGTAGATGCCATTGACCTGGAAAATGAAGAGGCCGTTGCACGCTCGCCGTGGGATGCGCCGGAGATTGACGGCAACGTGTTCCTTCCTGGTGAAACATCGCTGAAGCCCGGCGACATGGTGCGGGTGCGCATTGTGGATGCCGAGGAATATGATCTTGTCGGCGAGTTGATTTAGATTTTCAATTGAGCCTCGGCCTGCGCCAGGTAGTCCCGGGTAATCGGCAGGGTTTCGCGCTCTTTCGCAAGCTGCATCTGGAACACCATGTGCGAACCATGACTGAAGCTCAGCTCGCTGGCGATGAGGTAGAACTCCCACATGCGGCAGAAGCGTTCATCCATGAAGGTCATGATCTTCTTGCGGTTGGCCTGAAAGCGCTGTTCCCAGGCCCTGAGCGTCTTGGCGTAATGCAGTCGCAGGACCTCAATATCGGTCACCCACAGCTTGGAGCGCTCAACGCTTGCCATGGCCTCCGAAAGGGCGGGGGAATAACCGCCGGGGAAAATATACTTCCGCAGCCAGGGGCCGGTCGCGCCGGGTCCACCCTTTCGGCCAATCGAATGCAGAAGGGCCACACCGTCAGGCTTCAACAGGTCGCGTACCTTGTTGAAAAATTCGTCATAATGGGCAATTCCCACATGCTCAAACATGCCGACGGAAACAATGCGGTCAAACGTGCCCTCAACATCGCGGTAGTCCTTCAATTCAAATCGCACCCGGTTGTCGAGGCCGCGCTCGATCGCCCGCTGGCGCGCCAAGGCCAATTGCTCGGTTGACAAAGTCACACCCAGCACTTCCACATCCGCCACCTTGGCAAGGTAAAGCGCCATGCCACCCCAGCCGCAGCCGATATCCAGAACGCGCTGGCCGGGCTTCAGGTCAAGTTTCGCCGCGATGTGGCGCAGCTTGTTTTGCTGGGCAACTTCGAGGGTGTCCTTGTCGCCGGAAAAATAGGCGCAGGAATAATGCATGTCCTCGTCGAGGAACGATCTGTAGAGTTCATTGGAAAGATCATAGTGGTGGTGCACGTGGGCGCGGGCGGATTTGGCGTCATTGCGCTGGTGCAACTTGCGAATGCCTTTGAGACCCTTATGCAGAATTCTCTGCAAGGGGTGTTTGCGCAAATTGTTTCCATTGATCTCGGCAAACTCAAGGAACTGGCGGATGGTTGTGCCTTCCATGACCAGCGTGCCATCCATGTAGGCCTCGCCGGCGTAGAGCTCAGGATTGAGAAACAGGGTCCGGTAAAGTTTCTTGTCCTTCAGGCGGATTGCAACCCTTGGCCCCGGCCTTCCGGAAAAGACATGGGTTTTACCTTCCGCGTCATGCACTTCCAATGTTCCTATTTGCACAAAACGTGTCAGCAAAGTTTTCAACAGACGCATGGCCGCCTCCTAAAGTGGAATATTATCGTGTTTCTTCCAAGGGTTATTCAATTCCTTATGGCGCAGCATATCAAGGGCCCGAGCTATGCGTTTTCTGGTTGAGTGAGGCATGATTATTTCATCGAGAAAGCCCCGTTCCGCCGCCACGAACGGATTGGCAAAACGGTCTTCATAGTCCTTCACGCGGGCGGCAATCCTGTCCTTGTCGCCGAGCTCGCTGCGATAGATGATTTCAGTTGCACCACGGGATCCCATGACGGCAATTTCGGCGGAGGGCCAGGCGTAGTTCAAGTCAGCCCGCAAATGCTTGGAGGACATCACCACGTAGGCCCCGCCATAGGCCTTGCGGGTAATGACGGTGATTTTCGGCACCGTTGCCTCGGCGAAGGCAAACAGAAGTTTGGCACCGTGCTTGATCAGGCCGCCATATTCCTGGGCGGTGCCGGGAAGGAAGCCCGGCACATCGACGAAGGTCACAATGGGAATGTTGAAGCAGTCGCAAAAGCGCACGAAGCGGGCCGCCTTGCGCCCGGCATCGCTATCCAGAACGCCCGCCAATACAAGAGGCTGATTGGCCACAATGCCGATGGTACGGCCACCCAACCTGGCGAAACCGACAATAATATTTTTGGCGTGGGCTTCCTGAATCTCAAAGAAATCGCCCTCGTCGGCAATCTTGAGGATCAGTTCCTTCATGTCGTAGGGCTGGTTCGGATTGGCGGGAATAAGCGTGTCGAGCGATGCCTCGATGCGCCCGGCATCATCAAAACTCGGAATTTCAGGAATGGGATCGGTATTGGACGATGGCAGGAAGTCGATCAGGCGGCGCATCTGCAAAAGCGCTTCAACATCATTGTCAAAGCCCTTGTCGGCAATGGAAGATTTCGTGGTGTGAATTGAAGCACCGCCAAGCTCCTCGGCAGTCACGGTTTCGTTGGTGACGGTTTTGACCACGTCCGGGCCGGTGACAAACATGTAGCTGGTGTCGCGGACCATGAAGATGAAGTCGGTCATCGCCGGGGAATAGACATCACCTCCGGCGCAGGGGCCCATGATCACCGAAATTTGCGGTATGACGCCGGAGGCCAGGACATTGCGCTGGAACACCTCGCCATAGCCGCCAAGGGCATTCACCCCTTCCTGGATGCGGGCTCCGCCGGCATCAAACAGGCCGATGATGGGGGCGCGATTCTGCAGAGCCATATCTTGAATTTTGGTGATTTTGCGGGCATGGGCCTCGGAGAGCGAGCCTCCAAAAACCGTAAAATCCTTGGCAAACACATAAACCACCCGGCCATTGACCGTGCCCCAGCCGGTGACCACGCCGTCACCCGGGATTTTGGATTTTTCCATGCCAAAATCGGTGCTGCGGTGCTCGACAAACATGTCAAATTCTTCGAAGGAGTCCTCATCAAGGAGCAGGTCAATGCGTTCGCGGGCCGTAAGCTTGCCGCGGGCATGCTGGGCTTTTGAGCGCTTTTCGCCGCCGCCAGCCCGGGCTTCCGCCCGGCGGAGCTCCAATTTGGCTAGAATTTCCTGCATCCTGCTCTCCCGGTTGGGCCTTAACCATGGCTTTATCGTTACGGACAAATCGATGAACTCATTGCACATTTAACCGAGTTTTAACCACAAAGGAACCAGTGTGCCGCAGCTCTAAGTCCCTAGGGGAGAAAGTTGCAACAAGCGTCTTCCGCATACGTCGGGTATTTGGCAATTCTTCTGGCGGGATTGCTGCTCTGCCTCGGCGTGCGCTACGAGGCAAACCGCCAGTATCTTGTTGCCTGGCAGCAATACCTGGAAGCCCGGCAAGTAGATTCCAAGGACTACACCAAAAGAGTGGGCTCATTCTTTTCTGCCCTGAATGACAATCTGGGAACCCTAAGTTCCCTGCCCAGTGTCCGCAAAATTGACCGGCATGGCATCAATCTTGGCGTTGATGGACAGGAAACCATTCAGCGGGTCTACAACAATCTTGCGAAGAATATAGCGGTTACAAAACTTTACATCGTTCCCCTGAATTTTGATTCCAAAAAAATGGATTTGGCCACGGGCCAGATGGAAAAACCCATTCTTGAACTTGACCGGATACGGATGAGATCAAAATCCACAGGAGTTGATGTCGCAGCCGAGGTGCTTCCACCTTCCGGGTCATCCAAAGCGCCCGAATTCCAGGAAATGCAAAAGCAACTCGACTGGCTCAAAATAAATTACCCAGACATCCAAAGAGTGAAGACCTCTGCGGTGCCAATGATCAGCGGACGGGAAATCGCAACCGGAGGCGATAGCGGACTTGTATTTTCAGTTCCGTTCTTTGATGAGGATGGAACGCTGGCAGGCAGTGTGGCGGCGGTAATTCTCAGCGGCACGCTTCGCGGAATCACCGAAGGTGAGAATTACTCGCTGATCAGTCCGCTGGCCGATTACATATCGGTGCCGCTCTCGCGTGACAAAAACATAAGACTAATGTATCGCGCCGCGAATACAGTGCCGGCTGCCAGCACCGTATTTTCAGAAACAGTGGTTGTGGATACGCATGACGCACGTGGCAAATGGCAATTGCGCATAAATTACCCGGTAACGGGATTCTATTCGGGAACGCGCTTCAGGGCCAGAAAGGACTTTGAAAATGGTTCCTATCTTGCGTTGGGACTGTTGATGCTGCTTGGCTTGGGCTGGCACCGCACAACTCTCAAAAGGTCCGAGGAAATGAGAAAAAGCAGCAAGGCGCTGCAGCTTGTGAACGATGACATTACGAGACTCAATATCGATCTTGCGGAAAAGATGCGGCAGCTTCGCGAGGCCCATGACGAAATCATAAAAAAGGGCAAGCTGGCGCAAATGGGACAACTGGTTGCAACGGTTGCCCATGAGCTTCGCAATCCCCTGTCCGCCGTCAGGACGTCCGCCTATCTGCTCAAGCGAAAGCTCGCCGGCCACTCGGTCAACGTTGATACCCAATTGGAGCGCATCGACAATTCGGTCGCCCGCTGTGATGCCGTGATCACACAATTCCTCGACTACGCCAAGTCGCACCATTTGGAATACAAGGAGTTCCCATTCGACAATTGGGTGGTCAAGCTGATTGAGGAAGAGGCGCAAAAACTGCCGGAGGTTATCCAGGTTGAATGCAACCTCGGCCTGGATGGCGTATCTGCTTCCTTTGACCCCAACCGGCTGAGCCGGGTGATTATCAACCTCATCAGCAATGCGTCCGAGGCGATGGTCGGCAAGGGCGATGATCCAAAGAAATTCAAGACCCAGACACCCAAAATCAGCGTCGTCACGCGGCAAAGCCAACGGGGCATTGAGATCGACGTCTCAGACAACGGCCCGGGCATCGCCGAAGAGCAAATTCCAAAAATTCTTGAACCGCTCTTTACCACCAAGAGCTTTGGCACCGGGCTTGGCCTGCCTGCGGCGATTCAGGTTCTCGAACAGCATCGCGGGGGATTGCAGATCAATGGCGGTCTCGGCAAGGGCGCCACATTCACCGCCTGGATACCGGTCTCGCCCGGGCAGGTTCAGGCCGCCTAAAAACCAAAAACTTTTATTGGGCCGAGGCGATCACGCCATCAATGCCGGCCGCGGCCGAAGCGCAAAAGCCGGCGTTGTCGGCATCGGCGTCACCCTGGGTTTTGCTCCACAGCGCGTCGAGATCATTCTGGGCAAGACCGCTGCGCTGTTCAATGCGTTGCACTGCATCGCCGAGTTGGCTCGATTTGTTGCTGTCGAGGCCGAGATTGCATTTTGCGGCGGCAACGCCGGCCCGGTAGGCGGCAACCAGGTCCGCCGGGGCCGATTGGGCCAAAGCTGGAATATGTGCTGCGGCAAGCACAAGGCCAGAAGCGAACATCAGGCGGATTTTCATGGCAGCGTCCTTTGAATGGAAATTCGAGAGTGTTCAACTGAACTAGCATATTGTCGGCTCTAAGGCAGCATTAGGGGCGATGGTGTGCAAGGTTAATGAACCTCACGCAAGCGGAAAACTCATTGAACCGCCCGGCCCTTCGGGCAGTGGCTTCGGCATCTTCACCCCAGGTTTCAATCTGCCAATCCTCATCGATGTTGGCGGCGAGCCACGCGGCATCAGCCGGGATTTTGCCGGCAGCTGTCATTGCCGCAAGCAGAGCCGATCCCGTGAGCGTGGTGAGGTTGTGGACCGCGATAAATGAGAATGGGTCAAGCGAGGTGATGTGGGCTTCCATAGCATGGAGAGCTGCGGGCGATTGGCGCTTGTGGGAGATGGTGTTCACAGCTGCAAAACTGCCGTTCAACTCCAGCTTCGCCCATGAGATGACCGGATCCCAATGAATGGTCTGGCGCAGAACCAACCCCGGTGGGCTTTCGGCCCGGTAGCAGACCATGTCGCTTCCAGCAAACTCCAGTATTTCCGCTGCAATTTTTGATCTCTCCGTGGTGGCGCGATCAATGGCGGTATTGGCGAGTTTGGTCAGCGGCATGGCATGGGGATTGATGACTTCAACTTGCGCCTCCCATTCCGCTGCCACCGCCTCCGCCAATGCTCGCGTGGGCAGCACCAGCGCGGACTTGAGCGGCGTCTTTACGCTTCGGCCATCCAAGGCAATGCCGAGTTGCTCAGTGACGGCAACCGATTTGTAAAACCGTTTCGGCAGCGGCCGGTGGATTCGGTCCCGTGACAGGCGCTCCCATCTCTGGTCCTCGGTTTCGCCACTCATTCCGTATCCGTTTCATAGCGGCCGGGATCAAAGCCGAAGGCATTCCAGGTTTCGCGCATGTGGGTGGGCAGCTCGGCGGAAATATCCACCACGCCTTCCCGTGGATGGGGAAACACGATGCGGCGGGCATGGAGATGGAGCTTCCTGGAAATGCCTTCCGGCATGTCTGCATTGCCGTCATATTTCTCATCGCCCAAAATAGGATGGCCGATATAGGCCATGTGGGCGCGAAGCTGGTGCTGGCGGCCCGTGACAGGTTTCAGGGAAACCCAAGCAGTGATCGGCGGGGCCTGGTCGACTACGGCGAAATAGGTGATGGCGTGCTGGGCGTTCTCATCGTTCTTGTCGCCTGCCCTCACCCGGTCGCCATCCGGGCCCTGGGCTTTCAAAAGCGGAACATCAATGCGGCCTTGGGGCGGTTTGGGCACGCCCTTGACGACGGCCCAATAGGTTTTCTTCACGGCACGGGTGGCAAAGAGCTTTCCAAGTGCGGAGGCGATCGAGCGCCGTTTGGCCACGACGATAACGCCTGACGTGTCACGGTCCAACCGGTGCACGAGCAAGGGCCGCTCACCGGATTTCTTGGCCATGCCCATCAGCAGGCCATCGAGATGCTGAAAGGTTTTGCTGCCGCCCTGCACGGCGAAGCCGGGCGGTTTGTTAAGAACATAGAGATCCTTGTCTTCGAAGATGATCATGCTTTCGAAAAGTTCGGCTTCATCCTTGGTAAGCGGTTTGACATCGCCCCGCGGCGCATCCGCCGGCCGCGTATCAAACATCAGAGGCGGCACGCGCAGTTCCTGGTCGGCTTGCAGCCTCGTGCTGGTTTTGGCGCGACCGCCCTGCACCCGGATCTGACCGGTGCGGGTGAGCTTGTTGAGATAGGCAAAGGTGACCTGGGGCAAATGGATCTTGAACCAGCGGTCCAGCCTTATGCCATCCTCATCGGGGGCCACGATGTAGCGCTTGACATCACTCATGATGCGAGGGTGCGTACCAGATACAATCCCGCAAAGACAGCGATTAGCGACAGGGCCACGGAACCGGCGCCATAGGCGAGTGCCGACCCATAGGACTTGCGTTCCACCAGCAACGCAAAATCCATGGAATAGGCCGAGAAGGTGGTAAAGCCGCCGAGAATACCGGTGGTCAGGAAGGCCCGGGTCTCAGCGCCCACATTCAGCTTGAGACCCATAAGGGCAACCAGCAGGCCCATGGCAAAACAGCCGGCAACATTCACAATAAAAGTATGCCATGGGAATTCGGAACCGAGCATTCGCCCCGACCAGACATTCACGCCATAACGCGCGGCGGAGCCAACTGCGCCGCCGAGTGCGACCCACAGCACCACGGGCATCAGAGCCAGCCCTTGCGCTTGAAATAGAGGAACGGCAGGACAGCCGACAAGATCATCAGACCAATGGCAAAAGGATAACCCAAAAGCCATTCAATCTCTGGCATAACCCTGAAATTCATGCCGTAGATGCTGGCCACAAGGGTTGGCGGCAGGAAGACCACGGCGGCCACGGAAAAAATCTTGATGATGCCATTCTGCTCGATGGTGCTCATGCCCAGCACGGCATCGAGCAGGAAGCTGATCTTGCCGTTGAGGAACGAGGCATGGTCGGTAAGCGATTGGATGTCACGCTGCAGAACCTTGATGCGGGCACGGTTGTCCTTCATGTCCTTGGTCTGACGCGTCTGATCGGCAATGGCCTGCATGAAGGCCACCATGCGCCCAATCGACACGAGGCTCTCGCGCATCTTGGAATTGAAGTCGCCTTCCTCGCCAATTTTTTCGAGGAGATCGGAAAGGTTCAAGGGCTTCCTGCGCCCCTTCCTGCCAGATGGTGTCCGGCTATTGTTAAAAGTCTTGCGCGAAGTCTCATCGACAATTAGGCCAACTCGCTCAAGATGGTCTGCTGCGCGGTCCACCACGGCTTCCAGCAAGCTCACGAATATGCCCCAACCCGTCATGGCGGTTGATTGCGGTTTCATGGCGCGATGGACATAAACCGGAAAGGCTTGCGGATGATGATAACGGATGGTGATGAGCTGGTTGCCCTTGATGATGAAAGTTACAGGCGAGGATTCAGGCCGGTCATTCTCGCCGCGGCGGATCAAGTTGGCGGTCATGAAAGCGGCGCCGTCCTCCTGATAGAGGCGGCTTGAGGCTTCGATTTCGGCGAGTTCCTCGCGGGTCGGGATGTCTATCTTGAGGGAGGCCTCAACGAGTTTTTCTTCATCGAAAGTAGGCTCCACCATATCGATCCAGACAACGCCGTCCGGCACCACATCCATCATTGTGGGAAATTCAGTGAGGCAACCCTTGTCCGTTCCGTAAGCTGAAAGCATGTCCGATTCTCAATTCCAGTCCAAAACCACCTTGCCGCAGGAGCCCTGTTTCATCAAGGCAAAGCCCGTGGCGAAATCAGCGGCTTTCATGCGGTGGGTGATCACTTTGCGCACGTCAAGGCCCGATTGCAGCATGGCAATCATCTTGTACCAGGTTTCAAACATCTCGCGGCCGTAGATGCCTTTTATGGTGAGCGACTTGAAGATCACGCGGTTCCAGTCGACCGGCACGGGGCTTGAAGGAATGCCAAGCATGGCGATCTTGCCGCCGGTGATGATGTGATCGGTCATCTGGTCAAAGGCCTGGGGGGCGCCCGACATTTCGAGGCCAATGTCAAAGCCTTCGCGCATGCCGATGCGCTGCATGACGGATTTCAGGTCTTCCCTGGAAACGTTCACGGTGACCGCGTCGGTCACCTGGTTGCAGAGCTCGAGGCGGTAGTCGTTGATGTCGGTGATCACCACATGGCGGGCGCCGACATGGCGGCACACGGCGGCGGCCATGATGCCGATGGGGCCGGCGCCGGTGATCAAAACATCCTCGCCGACGAGATCAAATGACAAGGCGGTGTGAACGGCGTTGCCCAGGGGATCGAGGATGGCGCCTATTTCATCATCGACTTCCGGCGGCAGGTGAATGGCGTTGAAGGCGGGTAGCCTGAGATATTCGGCGAAGGCTCCCGGCACGTTCACGCCCACGCCCTTGGTTTCGGGATCGAGGTGGAAGTGGCCGGCGCGGGCCATGCGGCTTTTCATACCTATCAGGTGGCCTTCGCCGGAAACCCGGTCACCCACCTTCACAGTGCGGACATGGCTGCCGATTTCAGTCACAACGCCCGCATATTCATGGCCCACCACCATGGGGACAGGAATGGTTTTCTGGGCCCATTGGTCCCATTTCCAGATGTGCAGGTCGGTGCCGCAGATGCCGGTTTTGGCAACCTTGATCAGGATGTCATCGGGGCCGATCTGGGGGATGGGTTCATCGCGGAGAACGAGACCTTGCTTGGCTTCAGCTTTAACCAGCGCGCGCATCAGATCACTCCCAGTTCCTTGCCAACCGCCGTGAAGGCTGTGAGGGCCATATCAATGTCCTGTGACGAATGGGCGGCGGACATTTGCGTCCTGATCCGCGCCTTTCCCTGCGGCACCACGGGGAAGAAGAAGCCGGTTACATAGATGCCACGCTCGTAAAGTTTCGCGGCCATGTCCTGGGCCAGTTTGGCTTCGCCCAGCATGACCGGGATAATCGGATGCTCGCCCGCCAAAAGGTTGAAACCGGCTTTGCTCATGCCGGCGCGAAAGCGCTTGGCATTGTCGAAAAGCCTGGCGCGCAGATCATCGCCCTGCTCGGCCAGATCAATGGCCGAGATGGCAGCGGCAACGATGGGCGGCGGGAGCGCGTTGGAAAAGAGATAGGGACGCGAACGCTGGCGCATCAGATCGATGATGGGTTTGGCTGCGGCGATATAACCGCCGGCGGAGCCACCCAAGGCTTTGCCTAATGTGCCTGTGAGAATATCAACCTTGATCCCGGCGCGGGCCGGCGTTCCCCTGCCCTGCGGGCCGGTGAAGCCCGTGGCGTGGCAGTCATCGACCAAAATCAGCGCGTCATAGGTGTCAGCGAGTTTCCTGATTTCGCCGAGCTTGGCGAAATAGCCATCCATGGAAAACACGCCGTCGGAGACGATCACGATGCGGCGTTTGTTTTCGCCGCGGGCTTTTTTCAACTGGGTTTCCAGATCGGTCATGTCGCCGTTGGCGTAGCGATAGCGCGCCGCCTTGCTCAGGCGGATGCCGTCAATGATCGAGGCATGGTTCAGGGCATCGGAAATGATCGCGTCCGGCTCGCCGAAAAGCGGCTCGAACACGCCGCCATTCGCGTCAAAACAGGCGGCATAAAGGATGGCATCTTCCATCTGCACATAGCTGGCGATGCGGGCTTCCAATTTGGTGTGAAGGTCTGACGTGCCGCAGATGAAGCGCACGGAGGCCATGCCGAGGCCGTGGCTGTCCAGAGCCTCCTTCGCGGCTTTGATAAGGGTGGGATGGTCGGCGAGGCCCAGATAGTTGTTGGCGCAGAAATTCAGGACCTTCCGATGATCGCCCACCTCGATGTGAGCGCTTTGCGGCGACAGGATGGGCCGCTCGGTTTTCCACAGGGACTGGGCGCGGATGGCGGAAAGCTCAGTTGTGAGGTCGGCAAGGATCGATGACATATAGGCACTCCTTGGCTTCTCATGCCTCTCCCCGGAGCATTCCGCAAGCCGTGAGATTATTTAACTTGCACGGGGCGGAGGGTTGGAGAGGCGCGTGTCATTCGGCTTCAAAGGCGGGCAGTTCGCCTATTTGGCCCAGCCAACTTTGGGCTGACCGGTGCCAATACTGGGCCCGTGGCACGAGCACGTCCCGCTGACGGATTGCTCCCACGCGGAGCCCGAAGAATTTGGAGTTTGGGTCCGCTGCCGTCCCGTAGATTGGGGTTCCGCAGTCCGGGCAAAAGGCCTGTATTCGCTTGTTGCCGCTCGCGGCCGTCTTCACATAGGTTTTCGGGACACCGGAGAGGAGCCGGAAACTGCCTTCGATTGCCGGAACGATGACCCGGAAGGCAGAGCCGGAAAGTGTCTGGCAATCGGCGCAATGACAAATCTCGACCGATTCCGGATCGACATCGGCTTCAAAGGATAAAAACCCGCAGTGGCAGCGTCCATCAATTTTCATGGCGGAAAGCATAGCGCAACGGCGATTGATTTGAAATGCTTTGCCGCTCTGTGCTAACCCCATCCCATGACAAAACCTATTCATATTATCGGGGCCGGCATGGCGGGGTCCGAGGCGGCCTGGCAGGTGGCGCAGTTGGGCGTTCCCGTTGTGTTGCACGAAATGCGGCCGAAGATGGGCACCGATGCCCACAAGACCGGCGGCTTTGCCGAACTCGTATGTTCCAATTCCTTCCGTTCCGATGATGCGGACCAGAATGCGGTGGGGCTTTTGCATTGGGAAATGCGCGCGGCGGGTTCGCTGATCATGGCGACCGCTGACCGGCATCAGGTGCCGGCGGGTGGGGCGCTGGCGGTGGACCGTGATGCTTTTTCGGCGGAAGTTACGGAGACGCTCAAGGCTCATCCCCTCGTCTCGGTCGAATATGATGAGATTGCTGCTTTGCCGCCGGAAGACTGGGACAGTGTGATCGTTGCCACGGGGCCATTGACGTCGCCTGCCCTGAGCAAGGCCATCGGTCAGATCACGGGCGAGGCGAACCTGGCGTTTTTTGATGCCATAGCACCCATTATCCACCGCGAAACCATCGACATGGGCAAGGCGTGGTTTCAATCGCGCTATGACAAAATTGGACCAGGCGGCACGGGCAAGGACTATATCAACTGCCCGATGGACCGGGCGCAGTATGAAGCGTTTGTGCAGGCGTTGCTCGATGGCGAGAAAACCGATTTCAAGGACTGGGAAAAATCTACACCCTATTTCAGCGGCTGCCTGCCCATTGAGGTAATGGCGGAGAGCGGCTCGGAGACGCTGCGCCATGGCCCGATGAAACCGCGGGGGCTTACCAATGCGCATCAGCCCGAGGTGAAGGCTTACGCGGTGGTGCAGCTCCGGCAGGACAACAAGCTGGGCACGCTTTACAACATGGTGGGGTTCCAGACGAAGCTAAAATATGCCGACCAGGTGCGGGTGTTCAAAACCATTCCGGGTTTGGAGAATGCGGAATTTGCGCGGCTGGGCGGCTTGCATCGGAATACCTTCCTCAACAGTCCAAAGGTTCTTGATGAGAGGCTTCGGCTCAAGGCGTGTTCGCGCCTGCGTTTTGCCGGACAGATCACGGGGGTTGAAGGCTATGTGGAAAGTGCATCCATGGGGCTTATGGCGGGGCGCATGGCGGCGGCGGAACGCCGGGGTGAGTCGTTTGCCTTGCCGCCCGCAACCACGGCCCATGGTGCGCTGATCAATCACATCACGGGCGGGCATATTGAAACCACGGACAAGGGCACGGGTTCCTTCCAGCCGATGAACGTGAACTTCGGGCTGTTCCCACCGGTTGATGCGCCGAAGCGCGTTGAAGGAAAGCGGCTAGACCACACGGAAAAAGCCGCCGCCCGCAAGCGCGCCTATACGTCGCGCGCCAAGGCGGATTTTGCGGCCTGGCTTGGCGGCGCTGTGGCTATTGCTGCAGAATGAGCCAGAAGCGGGCCGAGCCCAAGCCGCTGGATGTGCCAAAGATTGAATCAATCGCGATTACGACGCCGGGCGCAATTTCGAAAGTGACGGAGGGTTGCTTGCTGGCGTCAATCGAGAGCCGTGCCTTGGTTTTTTCGAGCAGTTCTTTAATAGGGACTTTGTAAGTCACGGTTTCAAGACGAATAGTCAGGGTTGTCGTATCATAAAATGCCGTCATTGGATCCTTGGCCACCAGCGGCTGATAATCCTGAAAAGCTTGAAACGGGCCCGCGAGGCGCTTGGCTCCGGTCAGGTCTAGGGACAGTGGCACATTCGACGTGAAGATTACGGAGTCCTCTGGCCGTTGCGGATTTTCACTTCCCAGGAACACCGCAATTTTGCCTACCAGATCCCATTTGTCGGTCGCCGTCTTGAAGGGATCCTGCTCCGTGCCTTCGAACCAGGGCCGCAGGCGATCCAGACCATCAACTTCGCGCAGGGCATAGAGGATGGAATTGCCCTGATTGATCGCCTCACCCGAAAGTTTGTTGGGGGCTACAACCGCCTTGCCGTCTTTGAACAGGCCATTGGTTTCGAAAATTGCCGCGAGCTGCTTGACCTGGCTTGAGATGGTGAGGCCGTTGGCGCCCATTGGACCCGCTGACCCGATGAGCAAGAGCACCGCGATGCCGCCGAGAATGGCACGCATGTCGGCGCGATTGCGGCGAGAGGCGAGATAGGCGGTGAGGGCTGCTACCCAGATGGCCACTAACAGAATGCCGTAACGATCCGGTGTCACGCCATAATCCGAGATGCGCCGCCAGATGGCGATGGCGAGCAGGATGGCGGGAACGATGGTGAGCCAGAACCAGCCGCGGATGAACCAGCGGAGAAGGCGCGTCCCCTCCTCACGCCAGGGCCAGGCGATGAGCCAGGCGCCCGTGCCGCCAAGGGCAAAGATGGTGACGATGGTGGCGATCTGACCTTGCGGGAGGTTCTGCTGGATAAGGATTTTTGCCGCATAGGCATGAAGGATTACGGCGTAGATCAGAATGACCGGGACCAGCACATAGTTCACCAGCACGGAGACGCCGCGCTCCAGCATCGTGCCTTTCTGGCTTGCAATATCGACTTCTTCGTCCAGATTCTTGGGCATCAATGACAGGCCGTAAATGGGAGCAATCAACGAAGCGGCGGTGCCCCAGATATGTTCGTGGAGATTACCATGGAGGTTGGCGTTGAAGAGAAAGTTCAAGGACTCAACGATGGCCGACAGGCCTGCGGCGAAAAGAACGGCTACAACAATTGAGAGAAGGACCGCCAAACCAAAGTGCAGGTTGAACAACCAGAGCGCGCCCTGCTTTGCGTTGTCCCTGAGATAGGGTGCGATCATCAAAACGGGAATGAGGCCGGCGAAGAGAAAGAGCAGATTGCTGTCAAAAACCTCAATAAAATAGCCAAGGGCACTGGCCAGAACCGCAGCGGCAAAGGCAATGAGAATACTTGTCACGCGCGACAGTCCGCGGCCTTCGGAAAAGAGATGGGCGGCGCCGGCGGCGATGAAGGCCGCGGCGGCGCCGGCGATCACTTCGCCGTCGTCATTCCAACTGCTGCCAGCGGAAACGAAATTGACGTAAGCACAGAGCAAAACCGAAAGCGCTGCCGGAATGGGAAACCGCGCCAGGACCGCCGCGATATCTGGCACAAGTTTTTCAAGCCGCGTTGCCAGTCCCATAGGTATTCCTTTCAGAAGCGATTGTTTCGTGCCGCCCACCAGAGCGTGATCTGGCGGCGGAATTGCGTGACCTCAAGCGTGCCACCGCGTTCGATTCGCGACAAATAGAGTTTGGCGAGGCTGACCGGGAGGAAGGCCGGCATGGCGGAGGCTGGAATGGTTCCCTGCAGGGCTTGCGCTTCTTTCAGGCGCTTGCGGGCATGGGCGCATAGTTGCGTGATGGTTTCCTTCTCGCCAAGATTTTGCACCATGTCGCTGGGAAGGTATCGGGCTTTTTGTAAGCGCAGGACGCCGGCTAAACCAAATGCAACGCCGGCAAGTCCGGCGGCTTCGGCGGCTCCCTTCCCCAGAATCAACGCAGCCATTTGAATGAGTGAGGATGAGGTTTCACCGAGATAGCCTTCAAGATCGGCAAGGCTTGGCATGGGGTCGTCAAAGAGATCGAATTCGCGGGCGATGACGAGATTTTGCAGAGCGTGTTTGGGCAGGTCGCCTTTTGCGATGGCCGCGACCAGGGCTTGCGCCACGGGATGATCGGGGGTGCGGCCAGCATAAATGCCATCAATCGTGTCGAGCCACCATTGCTGGCGCACCAGGCCAACCTGCGGTTCGCTGACAGCTTCACGGATGCGCGCGATTTCGACGTTGAAGGCATAGAGAGCGAAGAGATGGGGACGCGCATTCAGCGGCGCGAACAGGCAGCTCAGGAAACGGTCCTTGTCGGCCTTGGCCACCAGGTCCTGGCAATGGTCGCTCACAGGGCGTCCTGAACCGCGATGAAGGCTGCCGCCACCTTGCGCTTTTCAGCCAGCAAAACGCCGTAGGTGCGCACGGCTGAGCCGGTGCTCATGAAATCCAGCGGGAGGTTCCGCCTGGCGAAGAGTTCGATGATGGGTTTTGCCGGCCGGCTCATCGTGACGCCGGTGCCAAGAAGCAGAAAATCAATGTCTTTGCCTTCGGCAAACACCAAATCAAAATCGCCTGGTTTCAACGATTCGAGATCAATGACGTCCCAGCGGTACATGCCGCTGGGCAGCACAAGCAGGGAGCCCTGATGCGACATGCCGGCGAAGCGGAAGCCGCCGTTGCCATAGGCCTCGATGGGGGCGCGTCCCGGATAGTGCGGGCTCAAGGCCTGACCGGTTTTACCTTGGCCAGTTCTTTTGCGCCTTCACGATTTGTGCCCAAGAGAATGAGAACCGGCGAGGCAATAAAGATCGAGGAATAGGTGCCGATGAGAACACCCCAGATCATGGTGAAGGTGAAGCCCCGCAACACTTCGCCGCCGAAGATATAAAGCGCGATAAGGGCGAGCATGGTGGTGACCGAAGTGAGGATGGTGCGCGGCAGAACCGAATTCAGCGAGAAATCGATAAGATCGGCAAGAGGCATGGATTTATATTTGCGCAGGTATTCGCGGATGCGGTCGAAGACCACCACCGTATCGTTAAGGGAATAGCCTACGATGGTGAGAATGGCTGCGATAATCTGCAGGTTGAACTCAATGCCCAGGAGGCAGAACAGACCGATGGTCAAGAGCACATCGTGCAGGAGCGACATCACGGCGCCCACGGCGAACTGCCATTCGAAACGGAACCACACATACATCAAAATGCCAAGAATGGCGGAGACCACCGCGATGATGCCCTGCTCTGCCAGCTCGCTCGAAACTTTGGGGCCGACGACATCAACACTGCGGTATTCAATACCCGGGCCAAGCGCCGTTTTGATTTTGTCGACGACCGCCTGCTGGGCCGCATCGCCGCCCTCCTGGGCACCGACACGGATCATGAGGTCATTGGGTGTGCCAAATTCCTGCAGCTCGATTGAGCCAAAACCCAAGCCGTCGAGTGTGGTGCGCAGCTCGTCGATATTGGCCGCCTGTTCGGTACGGACCGTGATTACCGTGCCGCCCTTGAAGTCAACGCCCACATTGAGGCCGATAAAGAGAAACAGCAGCACGGAGGCAAGTGACACAAGCCCGGAGAAGAAAAACCCAAACCGGCTGAGAAGCAGAAAGGGAATTTTGGTGTCATCGGGAATGAAACGGATCGGTTTGAATGCCATGTAAATTATTCCGCTCTCAGAGCGGAACCTCCTTGGGTTTTGCCCAGCGCACCCAGAATGCAACGATGAAGCGGGTTACCGTATAGGCGGTGTACATGGTGGTCAGAATGCCAATAGCGTGGGTAATGGCAAAGCCGCGCACCGGGCCGGAGCCCACGCCAAACAGCACCACGGCGGCAATGAGCGCGGTGAGGTTTGAGTCAATGATCGTGGCAAAGGCCGCCTTGAACCCCGTTTCAATGGAATTGAGCGCGGTGCGGCCATTGCGCCATTCCTCGCGCATGCGCTCGAAGATGATGACGTTGGAGTCAACGGCCATGCCCATGGTGAGCACGATGCCGGCGATGCCGGGCAGCGTGAGGGTGAAGCCAACCGCCGACATGACGGCGATCAGCAGCATGAGATTTATCAAAAGCGCAATGTTGGCAAAAAAACCAAACAGGCCATAGGCCACGACCATGAATATCATGACCAGCACAAGCCCGATCACCGAAGCATGGAAACCAGCCCGGATGGAATCTGAGCCGAGGCTTGGACCCACGGTGCGCTCTTCAACAATGGTCAGTTTCGCGGGCAAGGCGCCGGAGCGCAGGACAACTGCAAGGCCACTGGCTTCTTCGGTGGTGAAGTTGCCGGAAATCTGGCCCGAACCGCCAAGAATGGGTTCATTGATGTTGGGGTAGCTCACGATTTCATTGTCGAGAATGATGGCGAATGGTTTGCCGACATTCTCCGCCGTCAGCTTGCCAAAACGAAGCGAGCCTTTCTGGTTGAAGCGGAAGCTGACCACGGATTGATTGTTCTGGTCGAAACTCGGTTGCGCGTCGGTCAGGTCCGCGCCATCCACGGTGGCCCGGCTGGAGGTTTGGACCCAGAGAATCTGCTGCGGCTGGTCTTTCACAGGCAACGCCTTGCATTCCTGGGGCGGATTTTGGTTCGTCCCGGTGGGCTGCTCCTGGCAGAGGAGCTGGAAGGTCAGTTTCGCGGTGCGGCCAATGACATTCTTCACCTGATCGGGATTTTGTATACCCGGCAACTGGATGGCGATGCGGTCCTTGCCTTGTTGCTGAATGGAAGGTTCCGAGGTGCCGAGAGCGTTAATGCGGTTCTCGACAATCTTCAGGGATTGCCCGATGGCGATTGCGATCTTGGCGTCGAACCCTTGTTCTGAAAATGTAAAATTCAACACCTCGCCGTCAGTGGCGAGATTGAAGAGATTGACGGCAAGTCCAGACGACATCAGTCCGCCGGTCAAGGGCTGCTGGAGTTTTTGCAAATCTGTCTTGGCTCTTTCCGCATCGGCAATATCCGACAGGCGAACCGAAACGCCATTTTCGGTCCGGGTGATGCCCTTATAACCGATCTTGGCTTCACGAAGGCTGGCGCGGATATCGCTGGAAAGCTGCAGCATGAGTTGGTCGCGCAGGTCTTTCTTGTCGACCTCCATCACCACGTTGGATCCGCCCTGAAGATCAAGGCCGAGGGTCATGGACTTCGCACCAATCGTTCGGAGCATCGTCTCCTGCCAGGGGACAGGCAATGCGTTTGGCAAGGCGAATATCAAGCCGATCAAGACCGATGCCAGAATGGCAATCGTCTGAAATCTGGAAAAATGAAGCATTTAGCCTGTTACCGCCGCATCACTTCGTTTCGGCCTTGGCGGGCTCACCCTTGGCGCGCACATCGCTGATGCCCTGGCGCAGCACGCGAACCTTGATGTTCTCGCCCACTTCGACAAGCAACTCCTTGTCGTCAACCACCTTGGCGACACGACCGATGAGTCCGCCATTTGTGACAACCGTATCACCGCGCGAAATCTTGCTGATCACGTCCTGATGCTCTTTCAATTTGCGCTGCTGCGGGCGGATGAGCAGGAACCAGAACACCGCCATGATCATTACCAGCGGCAGGATCATGCCCATGAAATCTCCCATTCCGGGCGACCCGGCGGACTGGGCAAAGGCGGGGGTTACGAACATGGGTTGCTCCTGAATGATTTGGCCTATGGAAGGTTTGCGCGGAATATAGCGATGGATTGCGCCATTGCAACGCCGGATTTAGGACTCTTTACGGCGCGCGACTTGCAAGCTAAGAGCTTGGCATGGTTACAAAATCCCAGAACAGCCTGATCTCACGCATTGCCGATGCGCTGGACCGCCTGGCGCCACTTCCGCCAAAACCGGGCAATCTTGCGCGTTCCAGCGCTTTTGTCTGGCACGCCGCGCCGCCGGCGCTTGAACCCGTAGCCAAAGTGAACCGCGTCGATTTGCAATTACTCAAAGGCATTGACCAGACACGCGACACGCTGCTGGAAAACACGCGGCGTTTCGCCAAGGGCCTGCCCGCCAACAACGCGCTGCTGTGGGGGGCGCGCGGCATGGGGAAATCCTCGCTGGTCAAGGCGGCGCATCATCTGGTGAACGAAGAGCATGGCGGAAAACTAAAGCTCATCGAGATTCACCGGGAAGACATTGAAAGCCTCCCTGCCCTCATGGCGATATTGCGCAGTTCACCCAAGCTTTGTTTCATTGTCTTTTGCGATGACCTTTCCTTTGACGGACAGGATACGTCCTACAAGTCGTTGAAGGCTGCCCTTGATGGCGGCATCGAGGGACGGCCTGAAAATGTTATCCTCTATGCAACTTCGAACCGGCGTCATCTCCTGCCGCGCGACATGATTGAGAATGAAAGGTCGACGGCGATCAATCCGTCGGAGGCGGTGCAGGAAAAGGTCTCCCTATCGGACAGATTTGGCCTGTGGCTGGGGTTTCACAACTGTTCGCAGGATGAGTTCCTCGAAATGGTGGATGGCTACGCGGCGCATTACAAGCTGCCGGTTAAGGGTGTGCAGCTTCATGCGGGCGCCATTGAATGGTCGGTCACCCGCGGCAGCCGTTCGGGCCGCGTGGCGTGGCAATACATTCAGGATGTGGCCGGCAGGACGGGGACCAAACTTACTTCCAAATAAAGAAGACCCGGCATTGCTGCCGGGCCCAGGCTTGCAGAGGATCTTACGTTCTCTAGTTCGATGCGGTTGTGGAAGCCAGGAACTTCAAGGGGTCCATGGCGGTTGCACCTTTGCGAACTTCAAAGTGCAATTGCGGGCTGGAAACGGAACCGGTCTGGCCGGCCTTGGCAATGACATCACCGCGCTTGACGATGTCGCCACGTTTCACAAACAATTCCTTGGCATGGGCATAGGCCGTGACCCAGCCGCCTTCGTGACGGATAAGGACAAGGTTGCCGTAACCCTTCAGCTCATTGCCAGCATAGGCCACGACGCCACTTTCGGCGGCGCGCACGCCGGTGCCCTCAGGCACGGCAATATTGATGCCTTCGTTCTTCAGGCCGTTGGGCTTGGCACCATATTCCGAGATGATCTTGCCCTTAACCGGCCAACGCATGCTGCCCATGGTGGGCGCCGCATCGGCTGCAACAGTTTGCTGCTGAACCGGCTTAACGACCGGTACTTCTTCATCAAGTTCTAAAGCCGGTTTTTTCAGCGTGAGGCTTTTTTCTGTATCATCAGTTTCAACCGGATCGTCATTGGAGGCGAATTGGTCGGATTCTTCTACGGCCGGAACCTTCGAGACAATGGATTTACCCTTGCCGCCGGGCAGGCGAAGGCTTTGGCCAACGCTCAGGGATTGGTCATGAGGCAAGCCATTCAGGTCGGCGATGGTGTAAGGCGAAAGGCCGTATTTGCGGCCGAGGGAAAACAGGGTTTCACCACCCCTCACCGTATGCCTGCCGCCAGACGCCTTCTTGACCGGTTCATCGGAAGCGAATTCATCCTGTGAATCAAAGGAAGGCTTTGGTACCCGAGCCTGGGCCACGCCGGGGATGCGCAGGACGCGTCCGGTGCTGACGGTGTATGGCGGGTCTATGTTGTTAGCCGCAGCGAGTTGAGCAACGGTCAGGCCATTGGCCTTGGAAATTGAATAGAGCGTCATGCCCTGCTCGACGCGTACGGTTCCGCCTTTGGGAATCGAGGTGGTGTTTCTTGTGGATTCGACGGCCATTGGCTCTGAATACTCCGGCTGCTTATATGCCGGTTTCCGGTAGGTGTAGTTCTTATTCGCATAGTTCGGCGAACCGAGCGGAGCGCTGGCCAGCGGACGGGAGACGATCTTGTCATCGCCGGATGACTCATAAGATGGCGCGGAGGTGGTGCGCTTCTTGGGAACCGAAGCCGTATAGACCGGATCGGCGTCCGAGGGATTTTCCGATGACGAGTTATCAGCGAAGCGCTCTACGGAATTTGAGCATGCGGCCAGCATGACCGCCAAGGCCGCTGACGCCAAAATATTGAACTTTGAGAGCCCTTTTGGGGCGCTTGAATCGACACGCATACGCGAACTCCACCTACGAACTTACCGACCGATAATGGCCCGTTCAGGTTAATGGAGGGTTTATGGTTGAGCGCTATCCCAATAATAATTCTGCATTATTCGACAACAACGGTGGCGCCGAGCTCAACCCGGTTGAAGAGATCAATCACTTCATCATTCATCATGCGGATGCATCCGGAGGAGACGGCGTTGCCGATACTCCAGGGCTGGGTTGTGCCGTGGATGCGGTATTCGGTGTCGCCAATATAGAGGGCGCGCGCGCCCAATGGATTTTCGGGACCACCCGGCATAAACGCAGGAATGTAGTGACCCTTTTTGGCTTCCCGCTCAATCATCACCTTCGGGGGGCGCCAATCGGGCCAAGTTGCCTTGCGGGTAATCGCGTCCTGGCCCGACCAGGTAAAGCCTTCGCGGCCCACACCCACCGGATACATGATGGCTTTGTTATTTGGCAGCACGTAATAGAGACGCCGCTCGGCGGTTCGGATCAAGATGGAACCGGCCGCCATGGATTCATAAAAATCCACGATCTTGCGTGAGGTTCCCGGGGTTTTTTGAGGCGTGTACAGGCCCGCGCTTTGACTGCCGGTCATGCCGCCATAGATCTTGAACATCCCTGGATCGAATTTTATTTGCCCTGCGTTGACCGACGGGCCTATCAAAATGCAGCAGGCGGCCGCAGCCGCCAAAACACTCTTACGCATACTCACTCACCTACCTCGGCAAATTCCATGCCGCATTTCAATTGTGACGCAGGAGCGTTAAGACCTGCTTAAATCTCCTGGCCCGGTGAATAGCCTTTCAACTTGCGCAGCATGGCCTGGGCGCTGAGATGGGTGGTGGGGTGACGCCATTTTGCCGTAAGTTCGGAAATGGGTTTTAGTACAAAGATGCGTTCGGCAATGCCCGGATGGGGCAGAACCAGTTTTTCGGTTGACCTGACGAGGCCATGATAATCAATAATATCCAGATCGAGGGTGCGCGGACCCCAGCGCGTCTTTCTGCGGCGGCCAGCTTCCTTCTCGATGGCGTGGAGCTTTTGCAACAAGGCCAAAGGCGAAAGGTGCGTTTCGATATGGGCGACGGCGTTCACAAAGGGCGGCTGGTTGGGCTTGCCGAAGGGTGCTGTCAGCAGCAAGCGCGAGGCTTCGACAAGTTTAAGGCCATCGCGGTTCAGCGCCCGCAAGGCGTGCTGCACGCTTTGCTGCGGCGTGCCCCAGGGGCCGGAAATGTTGCTGCCTACTGCGATGAGGATCATGGTGCGGACCGTATGCGAAGCTAGCCCTTCTCGCGCATCAGACGGGATTTTTCACGGCCCCAATCGCGGTCCTTGATGGCATCGCGCTTGTCGTGAAGTTTCTTGCCCTTGGCCAAGGCGATATCGATTTTGGCGCGGCCGCGCGGATTGAAAAAAATCTTCAATGGAATGATCGTCAAGCCTTCGCGGGTGATGCCCACCGAAAGTTTCTGAATTTCCTTTGAATGGAGCAAAAGTTTGCGCGGGCGTTTCGGGTCATGATTGAAGCGGTTGGCCTCCCGGTACTCCGGGATATTGGAATTCAAAAGGAAGAGCTCTCCCTTCTTCATCGTGGCATAGGCTTCGGCGAGGTTGGTGCGGCCTTCGCGCAGGGATTTTACCTCGGAGCCTTGCAGCGCCAGTCCGGCTTCAAAAGTTTGAAGAATTTCATATTCATAGCGGGCGCGGCGGTTGTCGGCCACCACCTTGATGCCCGTCTGCTTGCGTGCCGCTTTTGCGCCACCGCTTTTTGAAGACATCTCAGTTCAGAAGTCCTGCGTGAACCATGGCGTCGCGCACCGTCTTCTTGGTTGAGTCCGTCACAGGTACCAAAGGCAACCGCGCGTCGGGCAAGCAATGGCCAAGCAAGCTCACGCCATATTTCACAGGCCCCGGACTTGATTCAACAAACATGGCATAGTGCAAAGGCATCAGCCGATCCTGCAGCTTCAAAGCTGCTGCATAGTCACCCTTCAAGGTTGCGTCCTGAAGTTGCGCACAAAGACGGGGGGCCACGTTTGCCGTCACAGAAATACAGCCGACGCCGCCGTGGGCGTTAAAGCCCAAAGCCGTTCCATCTTCACCCGAGAGCTGAATAAACTGCTCACCTGACTCCAAACGCTGGCGTGAAGGCCGCGTCAAATCGGCAGACGCGTCCTTAGTGCCAATAATATTAGGCACGTTCCTGGCCAGCTTCGCCAGTGTCTCCACTGAAATGTTGGCCACGGTGCGTCCGGGCACGTTGTAAACAAAAATCGGAATCTTCACGCTTTCGGCCACGGCGCGAAAATGGGCGTAAATTCCATCCTGGGTTGGCTTGTTATAATAAGGAACCACAACAAGGGCCGCGTCGGCCCCCGCCTTTTCAGCATGAACCGTGTATTCAATGGCTTCGGCCGTATTGTTCGAGCCGGTGCCGGCGATAACTGGCACGTTGCCGCCGGCCACTTCGATGCAGATTTCGACGACGCGCTTGTGTTCAGTGGGCGAAAGGGTGGGCGATTCGCCTGTAGTTCCGACCGGAACCAGGCCATTTGAGCCTTCCTTGATCTGCCAGGCCACAAATTTCCGGAAAGCGGATTCATCCACCTTTCCATCCTTCATGGGGGTGATCAAAGCGGGAAATGAACCTCTAAACTGCACGACAAACCTCGTTGTTAAGATATTGGAAACCTTCAGCGGCATACGAATAGCTGTACCGCAAGCGGATTGCCGGGCACCTTAGACGTTCATATTCGGACCGGCAAGCGATTGCGTTTCGTGCCCTTTTGAGTCGTAAGGCTGGCATAAATGGGCTATAGAGCGAGTCAAAACTGGGCCAAAGGCAGGAAAATTGATGCTAATTCGGGTACTTGGCAGACTGGTTATCGGTTCAGTTCTCATGAGCTCCGCGCTGGTTTCCACGGCGGTGGTTTTCACGCCGGACATTGCCCTCGCTGCCAAGCAAGCCACGAGTCCCGCCGTTCACGCCATCGAACTGGCGCTCAAGGGCGAGTTCTCGGATGCGGGCCCGTTAGCCCAACGTTCGGGTGATGAAGCGGCCGTCAAGCTGGTCGAGCTCCTTTACCTGAGGGACCATTGGGATGACGCGGGCTATGGCCGCATCATGAATTTTCTCAATGCCGCGCCCAAATGGCCGCTTGCCGAGACACTCATGAAGCGGGCTGAACAGTCACTCTATAAAAACCGTGAGCCGGCCGACCGCGTTCTTTCACATTTTGCCAAGCGCCAACCGGTTTCGACGGAAGGAATACTGGCTTTGGCGCGGGCCAACATTTCCAGCGGCAACACACAAGCCGCGCGTGAGCTCATCAAAAAAGTGTGGAATGATCCTACGGTTGATGCGGCATTTGAAAAGTCGGTGGCTTCCGAATTTGGCTCGCTGCTGAGCGCTGATGATCACAAGCGGCGGATGTGGCGCATGGTTTATGCGCAGGAGTCCAATGCCGCCATACGCAATTCAAAGCGCCTGGGGGGCGACTATCAAACTGCCGCCAAGGTTGCCCAGGAACTGCTGCGCAATGTAGCGGGTGCCGACAAGAAGTATGCCCGCTTGCCTGCGGCCATGCGTGAGCAGTTGGGCATGAAATATGCCATGGTCCGCTACCTGCGAAAACTGGAACGCTATTCCAAGGCAAGGGCCATTCTTGCAACCATTCCCAATGAGGCTGCATCGGTTGGAGATGCGGACGCCTGGTGGGTGGAGCGGCGCATTGTTGCGCGCCATTCCGTTGGCTTCCGCCAGAAGGACTCGGCGAAGGCCGCCTATCAAATTGCCAAGAACCATGGCCTGAACACCGGCGCGAGCGCGGTTGAAGGCGAATTTCTGGCGGGCTGGATTGCGCTGCGCTCGCTGGACGATCCGGAAACGGCGCTGCGCCATTTCAGCAAGCTGGAAGAAATTGCACCGTCACGCACCGAGAAGTCACGGGCCCAATACTGGATGGGCCGGACCTATGCAGCCCTTGGAAACAAGGCCAAATCACGCGCCGCCTATGAGGCTGCGGCGGAGCATTCAACGATTTATTATGGCCAATTGGCCCGTGAGCAGGTTGGGCTTGGCAAGATTCCAAAGGATATCAAGGGCGGGCAGCCGTCTGCCGCCGCTAAAGCCAGCGTGGAGAGTGATGAAGTTGTCCGGGCGTTCAACCTGATGGTGAAGGCCAACGCCACGTCTTCGCTCAACATGTTTGTCTGGCCGTTGGCCAGCCGATTTAACAGTGTCGATGAAATGAACGCGGTTGCCGCCCTGACCAAACAACATGGCGGGACAACGATGGCGCTCCGGCTGGCGAAAGCGGCTGGCCAGCGCAGCATTGATATTGACGATTGGGCCTATCCGACAAAGGCGCTGCCAAGCTGGAAGCAGATGGGCAAATCGGTTGAAGCATCGCTGGTTTATGGCCTGTCGCGGCAGGAAAGTGAATTTGATCCGCGGGCGGGAAGCAAGGCGGGGGCGCAAGGATTGATGCAAATCATGCCGGGCACGGCAAAGCTTATCTCAAAGCAATATCGCATGCCCTATGAACCAGCCAAACTGATGGCTGATCCGGCTTATAATGTGAAGCTGGGTGCGGCGCATTTGGGCGATTTGATTGCCGACTACAACGGTTCCTATGTGCTCACACTAGTTGCCTACAATGCCGGGCCACGGCGGGTGAGTGAATGGGTAGCGGAATACGGCGATCCGCGTAGCGGCAAGGTGGACCCGGTTGATTGGGTGGAATCCATCCCCTTCCAGGAAACCCGGCAATATGTGCAGAAGGTTTTGCAGAACACGCATGTTTACCGTGCGCGCCTCGCGCCAGGAACCATGCGCGCCATGACGGCAGATCTCCGGCGTGGCGGGCCAGCGGCAATTAATGTTGCCGCAAACGACAGCAAGGGCGCGGAGAAATGTGCCGGTGGTTCTATTGGCGCCCTCATCGCGAGCTGTGAGTAACGCTTCCAGGTACAAGCCTGCCCATTTTCAAACTGACGATGGCTTGAAGCTGTTTGCGCGGGACTATCGGTCTGCGCCATCCAGCCTGACACCCCTGCTCTGCCTTCCCGGCCTCACCCGCAACAGCAAGGACTTTGAAACGATAGCTTCATGGCTGGCGCAAACGCGGCGCGTTATCGCCCCGGACTTTCGGGGGCGCGGCCTTTCACAATACGCCAGCGATCCGGCATCCTACCGCCCCGACATAGAACTTCTTGATACAGTTGGTCTTTTGAACTTTCTGCAAATCGGACGGGTGGCTGTTATCGGGACTTCCCGCGGCGGAATTGTTGGCATGCTGATGGCGGCATTTTTCCACGATAGACTGGCTGGATTGTTTCTCAATGATGTCGGACCAGAACTGGACAGAGACGGATTGCTCCGTATACGGAGTTATCTCGGGGTTCAAAGCGAATTGACCTCTTGGGAAATGGCCGTCGCAAACCTGAAATCAAACAACATGGGATTTGAATCGCTCACTGCCGATGAATGGCGAGTCTTGGCGCAGCGCGCATTCAAGTCGGTGGATGGATTGCCGCGGTTCGATTATGACCCGGCTTTGCTGCATACATTTCCAAGCGTTGAAGATGTCACGGCGGGACGCGTGGCTAACCTCTGGGAATTTTTTGGCAAAACTGAAAGCTTGCCCGTCGCAGTCGTGCGCGGAGAGCATTCTGACCTCTTGAGCGCCGCCACTGTTGAAGCAATGAAACAGGAGAACCCCGGGCTTGATGCAACCACCATTCCGGAACGCGGGCACGCACCGTTTCTTGACGAAGCACCGGCGAAAGATGCCCTGGTGCGCTGGTTGGCGCGGGTCGACGCACAGGAAAATGGCCGCTAGTCCCGGCCCTGTCCTTTTGTCTTAATCCGGTTACTTTTTTGGGCGCGTGCCCGACTGGGCTTGGCTGGTCTTGTTTTTCATGCCACCGGTTCCGAAGAGCTTGCTGAATTCGTCTTCCTTGCCCGCCGCCAAGAGTTTGCACTGCTTGGTCCATTCTTCGCGCTTGATGCGACCATTGAATTTCAGATGGTCATCAACCCAATTGATTTCTTCTGGTGTCCATACCGCGATCTGGTCAAAATGAAAAAAACCAAGATTATGCAGCACTTTTTCATTCTTGGGACCAACGCCGCTGATTCTCTGGAGCTTGTCGGCCTTTCCGCCCCGGGCCGATGAAATTCCCTTCGGCCTTTCCATTTTACCAGGAGGCGCAGCACGTTCGGCGGCTTTGGGCGCAAGGGGTGCGGCAACAGGGGCCATTTTTGCCGGCGCAACTGCAACTGGTTCCAGGACTTCGGCTTTGGCCTCGCCAAACATCAAGCGCGCGAGGTAGCCAAAGATGCAACCAATGAAAAACGCGAGGAGCATCCAAAGGACAAGTTCCAAAAGATAGTGTGACATCATTTTTTCCTTTGTTAGCCCTGGGCCTGGTTATTTTCGCGGCTGCAGGTCACCCAGCCAACCCAGACACCGAGCGCCAGGCTCAACAGCACAAGCCACCAGTTTTGTTCAACAACAATCCAGGTGTCATTAAAATTGAAAAGCTCGTTCATGTCATTTTCCTTATTTCACCAGGATGATTTCAACACGGCGATTCTTCTGCCGCGCCGCAACGCTTTTTTCAGTGTCAGCGGGCATCGACTCACTGAAGCCTTGTGTACTCAACCGCGGCGCATCAACGCCAGCGGCAACCAGGGCACTGGCCACCGTCTGGGCACGCGCCTCGCTCAGCGCCTGATTAAACAGTCTGGGACCGATGAAATCCGCATGGCCTGCAACTTCAGCCTTCATCGTAGCACAACGGAGGTCTTTGAGAAGAGCGGCATACTGATTCAGGACCGCATCCAGCGGCGCCTCCAACTGCGTGTCGTTAAATGCAAACCGAATTGGGAAGGCCGCGCTGACTTCAGCCAATGCGCCGGCGCAGTCATAGGTTGGCGGGGGAGCTGCGGCGGGCGGTTCGGCTGCCGCGGGCGCAGCGATTTGATCCAACACAGGCTCCGGATGCTGGGCAGATGCTGGTTGTTGAGCCTCCTGAGCCGCGGGTGTCTTGATATTCACTTCAAAGCGGGTTTGATCAAAGGATTTGCGCCCGACCTTGTCTGCGGTTTCGGCGACCACATCGTAGCTGCCGGGTTCGAGCGGTTTCAGAACTGCAAAACTCCAGTTTCCCTGGCCATCGGAAACCAGATTGCTGCCACCATCGCCAAGTGCTGTTTCCAATCCGGCAGCAGGGATGGACACTTTCAAGCTGGTAGCGTCGCCCTCGGCCCAGGTTCCCTTGATTAATGATGGCGTGGCGTCCCCTGAATAAAGGGAAACTGTCGGCAATGCGGATGCGGCCGCATCAACAACTATCGTCGAGGTCATGGCCAAGCGCTTGCCGGCGGCATTCACGGTTTCCACCGCGACATCATAGGCGCCATCTTTCAAAACCGGTTCGGATTTGAGTTTCCAATTTCCGGCGCCATCAGAAGAGAGGGCCGCATCGGTGCCCAAAACATAGCTCCTGCCCGCCAGTGAAACTGAAAGCCCGTTGGCCGCCCCTTCCGGCCAGGTTCCCGCGAGGGCTGGCCGGGCCTCCATAATGGTGGAGGAGGTCAGCGTTGGTGCCGCCATGATCGCTTCAATGGGGGCCGGGATCGGAGTTGCCGGTGATGCAGGCTGTTCGTGGACTACAATTGCGGCAGCGAGCACGGATTTCGAGATGTTTCCGGCCTGGTCGCTAGCTTCCACGGTGACATCATAGGCACCGGGCCGGAGGTCAACTACGGGGGCAAAGCTCCAGTTTCCCTGGCCATCAGATTTCAGGTCTTCATCCTTGCCAAGGGTCCAGGTTTGGTTCGCCAGTTTTGCCGTGAGAGATGTGGCGCCATCCTCCACCCAGGTTCCATTCAAGGTAAAAGGCCACTGGATGCCGCTTGCCACGGGGGTAATCGCGGGGGCCAGGGGTGTTGCCGTATCAATGACGAGTTTTGCCGGTGTAGTGGTGCCGATGGCCGGGTTTACGCCATCGGAATTCTCGGCAGCCACATCAAAGGTGCCATCGGCCAGAGGAGCAGACGGCTTTAACGTCCAGGTTCCAGCATTTGAGGTAATCTCCGGGTCAATCCCGAGCCTGAATACTTTGCCGGCAAGGGTGACGGCCAAGGTTTTGGCGGCGCCTTCCTGCCAGGTGCCGGTAATTTCCGGCGTGGCCCTGTTGGAGGCGAGCGACTTTATCTGGGGTGCGACGAGAGTGACGGGCAGAGGCGCTACAACGCGGGCGCCGTTGCTGACAGTGCGTACGCCGTAGACGCCTGCAAGGGCATCAACAGCAGTATCAATGGCTTGCTGGTCGGGGGCATCGCCGCCGAGGCTCACATCGCGCACATTAAAGTTGAGAACGGCCCAGTTGGCGCCGATGGCGAACAGCTGTTCGGTCGATCTGGCGGAAATGTCCTGAACAAGCGAACTGGTGTTAAGCCAAAATGCCGCAAAAGTTGGCAGGAAGACCATGGGAAGCGCCAAAAGCAGCCATTTCCCAGGACTTGGTTTCCACATTTGTTCCCCCTGTAAGCAAACCAAAAACGGCCCCAACCGGAGGAGCCCGCGCTAGCCTGTTTTCAGTTTGTTAGCATCGAAACTGAGTCGCAACCAGAAGGTTGCGGCGGGCAAACCGGATTCGTTAACTATACTTTAAGCTATTGAATTTGCTTGGTATAAAGCAGTTGTTGGGGGTTCCGGCAAAACTGTTGCCTTTGCGCCACAGATGGCGAAATTCTGGAAAAGTGGTGGCGTTATGCGTTGACCTTAACGGGCAATAGAGTTGATAACATCTATGTGTGCGAACGAGTCGTGCATTGCCTTCCCTACTCATTGCAGGGGATCGGGGGGCTACTCAACTCCAAGGATTGTGGGAGAATAACAATGAAGACAATGAAAGTAGCACTCCTCGCTACCGCTGCTCTAGCCGCTTTTTCGGTTAGCGCTCGCGCTGACGACGCTGCCGCCATCAAGGCACAGCTCGAAGCACTGACGGCACGTATTGCCCAGCTCGAAGCAGCTCCCGCTGTTCCGGTTGGCTTTTCGCTGCTGACGATTTCCGAAGGAACGGCGACAGCTGTTCCCGGTTTGGGAAACACTTCCCAGCAACTGGCCCGTGAAGGCAACGAAGTTACAGTGATTGGCATTTTGCCAACAGCTGACGCTCCTGCTTCCACAACGATCGAGTGGTCGGGATACGTTCGCGCTGCGATCGTATACATTGATAAGGGCGACCGTCACTTCTCGGATAATAGCACTGATACTAGCGAAGACTTTACCGAGGACTATGGCGATGACTTGGACGTATATGCGCGCGGCCAGTTGAAGGTTGTCGGCAAGACCGATACGGCTGTCGGCGAAGTCGGCGTCCAGATGCGTATGCGGGCTGATTTCGACGGCCGGAGCAGTGGCGGTGGTCTCAACTACGACGCATCTGACCACGATGTCTACATGAAGGAAGCTTGGGGCTGGTGGGCAATGACCCCGGAACTGACGCTTGGCGGTGGTTACACCGGTTCGCTTGGCAACATCGGCTACGGCTATGATGGCGCCTGCAACTGCTACTACACCGACAATGCGGATGTTGGCTTCGATCCAGGCGACACTTCACAGATGCGTTTGAGCTGGGCCAGTGGCCCGATCTCGGCGGCTGTTGCCGTGGAAGACGCTTCGGGCAATGGCTCCTATTGGGGTGCCGGAGATGCTCTCGGTGCTGCGGCTGAAATCAAGTACAGCGGCGACAGCTTCAATGGCGAAATCTCCGCTGTCTGGAGAGATAACGGTAATGCTGGCTGGAATGATCCCTCGTACCGGATTGGTGCGGGCGTTGGCTTCAGCCTCGGTGACATGGCATCGATCTCGATTGGCGCCCAGATGGGTTCCGACGAAGATGACGTGGATTTCTGGGGTGCATCAATCCTCGCCAGCATGAACCTGAGCGACACAAGCCATATCGAAGTGGGTTATGGTCATAAGGATTATGACGATGATTCCGTTTCTGATACGGACGCTGTCCTGGTCGGTCTCTATTATGATCCGGTTGACCAGCTCACCATAGGTCTCGAAGCTGAATGGATCCGTACTTCAGGCTATGAAGACGATGACCTTGATGGCGACTGGGGTTCAAGTGACTCCGTGCAGGTCGGCGTTGTTACGGTATACCGCTTCTAATTTGAGCTGATACCATATCTTCCAGGAACGGCCCGCTTCGGCGGGCCGTTTTCGTTTTCGCCTTGTTTGCGCCGCCATTTTCACGTATCCAAAATTTCACCTTATCGGATAAATCAAACTTGAAATATCATCACGTCCTGCTCTTTTCCCTCGTTGCAATTGGCCTTTCGGCGTGCACGGCATCGGAGAGTGTTAATCTCGAAAGCCGTGATATAGCGGTTGATCAGAGTGCTGAACCCGCCAATGCGGGAACGTCTTCCACCATCGCCCACCTCCTGCCCGCAACTGGCCCCACCTATGTCACGCTTACCGTCTCGGAAGTGGAGCGCGATGCCATTGCCCAGAAATCGGGTACGCGCAAGGCGGCCGTTACTTCGGGCAGCGGCTTCATTGTCGATGGCAGCGGCTATGTGATGACTGCGGCCCATGTGGCGGTGCAGAAAGGCAATTCCATTTCGGCGCGGGCCGCCAATGGCCGGATCTATTCCGGCAAGGTGATCGGCATTATGCCCTCCAACGACATGGCCATCATCAAGCTTCGCGGCTATACGGGCAAGGCCGTTGCGCCGTCAGCGCCAGGTTGCCGCATCAAAGGCGACCTTATCTATACGCTTGGCCGGCCCCACGCCCAAGGCGATACAGCGCGCGTTGGGGCGCTTGAGTCACTGCATTTCGGCCGGGCGGTTGCCTACGGCAAGTTCGGCTATCCCGACGCGCTGGTGCTGCAAATGGGCACCCAGAAGGGCGAATCGGGAGGCCCAGTATTTGACTCGAACGGCCGCCTGATAGGCATGGTGGTGAGCACGCTCTCCGATGCCAATGGCCGCTCCATCAATCTCGCGCATGCCATCCCGGCAACTACGTTGGCGGGATTTTTTTGCTCGCAAACAACTTGCAGCAGCGCCTGGTCGGCCCTTGCCGCACAATCCACGGATAGCTGCACAGGCGGATAACGATTTCTAACTCCTTCACAGTGTGGGCCATTCCCGCTCGGACCGCGTGTTGCGAAGTTGGCGGCAACCGTGAGCTTTCGTTCCAGACCGCGGGCCAGCCCACGTTTAGCCTGAATTCTGATTTTTCTGGACGGTCAAGCCCGCCCGATCCAATTTTTTTCTACCCAAAAGGCGCAAGAGGATGTTTCTCCCGGTTCGAAGGAGCGGATACAGGACCTTGGAGAGATATGCTGACTGGAAAATAAGATAATTCAGACGATTGAACGGACCTACGCCTGTGGATATGAGTGCAAGCCGGTGTATTGCATCAGCGCCATGAAAATATTCATTCCCAATCTTCAGGACAAACCCATCATCCATGTTGACCCCCATCTCATTTATAATTTCGAGAATGGGATGGTGCTGCCTAGCATTCACGATCTCAAAGTGGGAGTCCAATTGTCTAATGGCCAGCGCCTTGCAATAAGCGGAACATACCGGGCATTCTCCGTCATAAACCAGCATGATGGGAGAGATTAGGCTCATGACAACGAGACCTTCCCGGTTTCCTGGCTGCCGCAGAATTCACTGGTGAACTCGAACACGTCGTTCCCGGTCCAGGTGATTGTGACACGGCCTTGCCTAACCCGTCTTATCGACACTGGATTTTTAATGAATTTGCTCTCCAGATAGAGGAACCCCAGGTTGTTGCCGCGAAGTTGCGGGTTCTCTTCAAAAAACACTTTCAGTTCTTCCCCCTTTACATGAGTGCATCGAAATACCCTATTGATGTTTGTGAAAGTCAACATGGACTGGTAGCGAGCTAGGCTATAGGTGCGCGGATCTATCCGGCGGGGAGCGGCCGGATTCCGGAAATCAAGCAAAACCAATGCTACTCCGGGGGAAGGCACGGTATACATGCCATAACCCCCGAGTTTCCATGGGCTTACCTGCTCTGTCGCAACCCATCTCAGATGGTTCACAATCCACAATGTATGAAAAACAAGGGCTGTAATGATCACAATCTTCAAGACTTTGGAACTAGGTGACATGCAGCACCATGAGATTGAGCAGATAGGAGATTGTATATGTGTCGATAAAAAGCAAAGTTACGCAGGTCACGATAAGCCACACGGGCATGCCGACCCGGAAAACGAGGCACAGCAGGGCTATGTTGAGAACCTGAAAATTCATTTCATCCGCATATAGGCCAGCCCCCAAAAGGAACCCGATCTCTATAGCCAGGAACAAGATTGATCTTATCCCCCACAAAAGCAGAATCCCAACTGCGAGTTGCCAGAGCAAAATGAAGTTGGATACGATCTTGATGTAAACGCAGGGAACACCGGAAGTGCCGTCACATGCGAATGAAAACATGCGCTCCGTAAGGGCTCCGTGGTAACTCAAATAGTAGAGATATGAACCGTCGATGTATGTCCCGGCAAGCAGCTTCTGCGAAAATGCCGCAAACATCACGATGCCAAGCGTAACCCGCAAATAGAGAGAATAGAGTTCCGATTTCCACCACTCTTTAAAAAAGACCGCAAAGGGTATAGTCCAAAGCGCCAAATAAGTGTGGTTAGCCAGAGATGTCCAGCGGGGAATGAAATCAATCGCAACAATGGCGATGAATAGCATAATTCCGAAGCGGCTTGTCAGCGCAAACAGGGAAAGAATCCCTGAAAGGGCAACAAGACCAAATAGAACCAGAGAATAACCTCGAAACAATGTGTCTATGTTTTCCGAAGTACCCCAATATGTTTGATGTTGGAATGCGACCGACAGGATGGCAACAAATAACGGGGCCCTATACCTGATCTCTCCCCGAAGGTAATATTCATAGAGATGCCGGAGTGAAAAATTTTTCGGCGCGGGCTCTGAGTCAACAAGAGTGCTTGATCCAAGTTTCATGTTGTTATGCCCTGGCTACTATGATGCGCCGCGCGCCGTGAGAGACTATTACAGGAAGCAAGCCCCGTCGAGTCGACTGCCGTCGCGCAGATGGTCGGCGGTTTGCCGCGTGCCGGTTTTCCGGTTTTAGCCGAGTATGCTAAATTGGGAATAGTATCCAATAGGTTCACACGTTGTCCGCCAGGATTTCAAGCAGCGGCTGGAGCTGGTCCTGGTAATTGCGCCATTTTCCAACTGAATTCCGGTTTACCGGACTGCGAACCTGCTGCTTGCTGAAGGTCTTTACCGCCATATCCGTTTCGTGGAAGCGCAGGCAGCGGGAATTCCATGGCAACCGCAAAAATTCCAGCAGATCACGGGTTTTCGTTTCCGGATCGGAAACCAGATCCTCGTACCGCAGGTTGAATATCCGCCCAGGCAAGACACGGTTCCAGTGAGACATGAGCCGGCTGTATTCCTTGTAGTAGCGTGCAAAATCCTCCGGAGAATAGGAATAGCTGTGGTTGGACAGCATCATGTTCTGGAATGCCGAAACAAAGGTGTCGGCGGGATCGCGCTGGCAATGAACGATCCGGGCATTGGGAAAAAGCAGCGCTATAAAACCGAGGCGGAGGAAGTTTTGCGGCATTTTGTCAACCACGCGTTTCGCCGTGGGGGCCAGAAACTTCAGGAGACCAAGATAGCTGTCGGCCATCAGGCGAACCCGAGGGGGACCACCTGCCCTCATGGCCCGGAGCATCTGGGCGGTGCTGGTCCCACCGCTCAGACCCTTCCTCATCCGGCCAATGCGCTCCAGTTCGCCAACACCGGCAGCCTTGGGATGCGCCGCGATGATCTGTTCGGTCAACGTGGTGCCGGAGCGCGGCATGCCTACAACGAAGACAGGAAGCCGTGAAGGATCGCCATACCCCTCGAACTCTTTCAGGGTATCCGAGGTGAAATCCTCAATCACGCTGTTAACCGTTTGTTTCAAGGCCTCGAAGTCAAACTCTTTCTTCAGAAATTCCTTTGATTTTCTGAAATGCTCGAACGCCTTGCTGTATTCGGCGCAATTCTCATAGATCCGGCCAATCACATTATGCAGGCTGGCGGATGCCTCCGGCGATGGTGATCCGCCTTCCAGTTCCTGCTGCAGCAGTCCAAAGATGCCGGAGCTAATGGTGTGTTTGCGCAGGCCCGCGAGATGGACAAGAGCCTCCACACGAAACCTGTCGATTGCAGTCAGAGGCCCCAGAAGACGCTCCGCTTCATCAGTCTCCCCAAGCGAGGAGAGCACTTCAACAAGCTGCATTTCTATCTGGTGCCGCTGGCCGGATGGACTTAGCGCAAGCGCCTGTTTGAGATAACTGGCGGCGCGGTGACCATTTCCAACCTGATAGAAGAACTCACCCATTGCCCGCGGCGCCTCGTAGAGGGAAGGATTGTACCGCAAAGCCTTTTCGATCAAAGGCAGGGCATCTTCGACGACTTCATATTTGAGATAGAGCCGGCCAAGGCTGATCAAATAGGCCGCGTTCTGTGGCTCGGCCTTTACCGCCGCTTTGGCATATAGCAAGGCCTCGCCGTCCTTGTCTTGTTTGATCAGCACAAGTGCAAGTGCATGATTGACGTCACCTTGCACCGGATGCTCCAGCTGAAGCTTTCGCGCTGCCGTCTCTGCTTCCAGGCCACGCCCCGCCCGCAGAAGGCGTTGAATTCCGGCAATCTCCTCAGCGATGCTACCCATTGAACGAAGTCAAACTTTAACTCCAGCCTTTTGGAAAACAGAAACAATCGGCAGAAGATTCTTCTCGTAATTGTGCCAGCGGGCGATCGATCCCGTATTGATAGGATTCCGAACCTGCAATTGGCTAAAGGTTTTAACAGTCGACTGCCGATCATGGAAGTTGAGACATGCTTCCTCCCAAGGCAAGCCCAGGAAATCCAATATCTTGCGGACCTCTGTTTCAGGATCCCGCGTCAAATTCTCATATTCGGATTCATATATGGCACCAGGGAAAACAGCTTTCCAGTGGTCCATGAGCCGCATGTATTCCAGATAGTATTCTCCATAATCGACTTGATCATATGCATAGCCATGAGGACCGCTCATCCTATTCTGGAATGCGGAAATAAAATTATCGAGAGGGTTCCTCTTGCAATGTATGATCTTGGCGTTTGGAAAACAAAAGCGAATGAACCCAAGATGGGCAAAATTGTGAGGCATCTTGTCTACCGAATAACGCGCATCGGGAGCCAAGGCATTGAGAAGGTTCAAATATTGCTGTGACACAGACTTCCAACGCGCGGGGCCTAGTTCTGTCATCTTGGCCAAAATCCCGGCCATTCCCTTAGCATCAGCAAGCTTCCTTGCTAAACGGTCCATGCGTTTGAGCTCGCCCACCCCAGCGGCCTGGGAGTGGGAAGCGATGATCTGCTCAGTCAATGTCGTCCCGGAGCGCGGCATACCAACCACGAATATCGGTTTGGCTGATGGATCACCAAACCCATGGAATCTTGATACGACATCTGGGGTTATTGTGGTGATCTTGTCGTCAACCTGGCTCCGGAATTGGCGGATGTCATGCGCATTAATCACCAGCTTCCGCGACTCTTGAAAGCTCTGGAACGCTTCGTCGTATTCTCCACCATTTTCATGCAAACGGCCCAAACAGAGCAACATAGCGCTCCGGCCGTGATCGGTCGCACCCGGGGCTGCCAACTGGGCGCGAATTTGGGCCGCGATCTCTGACCGCTGGTCGTGTTTTCGAAGCATTGCGAATCCCAACAACGCCTGTATTCGTAATGATGAATCGCTGAACAGCTCTGAATACATAGCTTCCGCTTCATCAACACGCCCCAAGGCAGCAATGCAAACTGCATAGTCCAATTTGAGCAGGTTCGTTGATTCCTTTGGAACCATCCCGCGGGCTTTCTGATAGTATTGAAGCGCTCTCTCGCCCAAGCCCAACCCAAAATAATACTCCGCCATAATCCAGGGAGCCTGAAACATGGTCTTGTCCAGAGCTGCCGCCTTCTCGAGAACCGCCGGAGCGAACTCCAGCATTTCGAGGTCGACATATAATTTTCCCAGGAACAGATGATACAAAGCATCATCAGGAGCTTGCCTAACTGCGGCTTCCGCATAGGGCAGTGCGGCGCTCTTCTGCCCCGCGTTGAAAATTGCCAGGGCCATGCCATAGTTCGCGACTGGATGATGGGGATGTTTTTCATGCAGCGCTTTGGCGACGTTCCATGCATCAACCTTCTTGTTGGCATCGATCAGCTTGCGGATTTGCGCAAGCTCGTCAGAAATTACCTGAGCATGCGCTGGCGCCACGACCATGGAATCTACGATTTTATATTTTGGTCGTTTCATGGAATAAGCACCGTCGTTCCGGTTGTCTTGCGGCCTGAGAGGTCACGGTGGGCCTGGACCACATCGGCCAGGGCGTAGCGCTGGTTCACCGGAATTTTCACTTTGCCGGACTGCACCACGTCAATGAGATCACCGGCGGTTTCCTGCATCTCGGCTTCGGTGCCGATATAGCTGCCAAGGGTTGGCCGTGTCACATAGAGCGAGCCCTTGCTGGCGAGAATGCCAAGTTCGACGCCAACCACCGGACCCGAGGCATTCCCGAAACTGACGAGAAGCCCGCGCAGGCTGAGGCAATCCAGCGATGCCATGAATGTCGCCTGGCCCACCCCATCATAAACCACAGGCACGCCCTTACCGCCGGTGATTTCCTTCACCCGGGCCACGACATTTTCAGTGGACGAATTGATGACATGGGTGCAGCCGTGAGCTTTGGCAATTTCCATTTTAGCGTCAGAGCCTACGGTTCCGATGACGGTGGCGCCCAAGGCCTTGGCCCATTGGGAGGCGATGAGGCCAATACCGCCGGCGGCGGCGTGGAGCAGAATTGTTTCGCCGGGTTTCACCTTGTAGGTGGCGCGAAGGAGATAACGCACGGTCATGCCTTTCAGCATCATGCCGGCGGCGGTTTCGTCGCTTATGGAATTTGGAATTTTGACGACTCGCGAGGCCGGAATGTTTCGCGCCTGGGCATAGGCGCCAATGGGGCCGTTGCCATAGGCAACGCGGTCACCCACCTTGAGGCTTGTCACGCCCTGCCCCACTTCCTCAACAACACCTGCCGCTTCATTGCCCAGACCAGAGGGCAATTTGACGGGGTAAAGGCCGGAACGATGGTAGGTATCAATATAATTGAGCCCAATGGCGGTTTGCCTTAAGTGGACCTCGCCGGAAGCCGGCCTGGCCAGGTCCACGGCGACCAATTGCATGACCTCCGGCCCGCCTGTCTTCTCAATACGAACAGCTTTTGTCATGCGTTTCCCGCTTTCCTTGAAGTCAAATTCACTGGCCTTCTAATGCCTCAAATTGCTTGAAAATCCAAGCTGATATCGGCAAACACTTAAAGCTCCCAATTGCAAGGAATTCGGTTTCATGTCTCTTTTGGTATCTCCGGCCATTTCAAGAATTGAGGCGCCACCCATTTCCGAGGCCATGACTTGGGTGAAGCCGGGCCAGCGCAACCGCGAGCTTCTCAATCTTTGCCAGGCGGTTCCGAGCTATGCCCCAGCCGAGGCTTTACAGGCCGAAATAGCTGGTCTGGCGCGCGACCCCGCCATCCATCTCTATACGGACATCCATGGCATTCCGGAGCTTCGCAGCGCCCTGGCGCGGCATATGGCGGCAGATTATCGCGGTCACGTCGACCCGGAGAATGTCAGCATCACTTCGGGCTGCAACCAGGCGTTTTGCGCCGCCATCATGGCGGTGGCGCAACGCGGCGACAATGTGGTGCTGCCGGCGCCTTATTATTTCAACCATCAGATGTGGCTGGACATGCTCGGCGTGGAGAAACGTCTGGTCCCTGCCTTTGCGGAGGCCCGCGCCTATCCCCTGCCCGAGGAGATGGCAGCGCTTATCGATGGCAGCACCCGCGCCATTATTCTCTGTTCGCCCAACAATCCCACGGGAGCCATCTATCCACCGCATGTCATTGAAAACTACTATGAACTTGCGAAGGCCTCCGGAATTGCCCTGATCATTGACGAGACATACAAGGACTTCCGCTCTTCGCCGGAACCCCTGCATGGCCTCTTTGCCACGCCGGACTGGCATGACACATTTGTCCAGCTTTACAGCTTCTCCAAGGTCTTCGCGATGACTGGCTACCGCGCCGGTTCAATCATCGCCGGCAGCAAGGTTCTGGCCGAAGCCGAAAAGATTTTGGATTGCATGGCCATCTGCGCCCCGCAGATTTCACAACGGGCGGCGCTTTTCGGTTTGGCCCATCTCGATGATTGGAAGCGCGAAAAACAGCGCCTGATGGAAGCACGCCGGGAAGCCCTGCTGGCGGCCTTCGCTAATCCCCGGCTTTCTTACAAGCTGATCAGCTCCGGTGCCTATTTTGCTTATGTGAGGCATCCATTTGAGAAGGCCACGGCCAAGTCCGTGGCCATGCGGCTGGCGGGCGAGCATGATGTTCTTTGCCTGCCCGGTTCCATGTTCGGGCCGGACCAGGACTCCTATGTCCGGCTCGCCTTCGCAAATTCGCCGGCCGAAGACATGCCGATCCTGGTGGAACGACTCATTGAAAGCCAATTCTAACCACTGACTTACACAATGAGTTACTTCTTCTGCGATTTCACATAGGAGATGTAACCGCGCACGTCGGCGGCGGGTTCGGCGTAGGCCTTGCCCAGCGACTTCTCCATGGCCGCCATGAAAGTCTTGGCCCAGGACGGCAGCGGGTAATCGACCACTGCGAGGAATTCCAGAGTGGCGGCAAGGCGGATGTCGGCGATTGAAGGTTTCGCTCCGCCGATAAAGGGTTTTCCGTCCATAAAGAATTTGTGAAAGACGTCGAGCGGTTCGGCGATGGCGTCGTGCGCTGCCTTCTGGGCAGCAGCCTTGTGCTCCGGTATTGCGTCACTGCTGCCCACTTCGCCTGCGTACTGCGCGAAGCCAAGGGATGGATAGGTGGCGCGCGCCAGCAACGGATAAAGCGTGCCGATGAGATAGAACATGGCACTGTCGATCATGGCGCGCTTGGCGGGCGTCTTGGGATAGAACTTGGTCAGGTCGTGCTTGTTGCAGAGATACTGCATGATGGCGCAGCTTTCCCAGAGCACGCCCTTTGGCAGGCCCTTGACCTCAATCATCGGCGTGAGATGGGCCGGGTTCATGGCCAGGAACTCCTTGGTGCGGGTTTTGCCGTAAACATCATCCTCGGTGAAATTGAGCTTCGCGGCGCGCACGAAGACGCGGGCGGCCATGTTGTTCACACTTGGTTTCAGGACATGCAGTTTCATAGTCTTCCTCCCTTGGTTTTTTCAGTACGGATTCTTTGGCGACCGGTCTTCCGACAGCGACGCGTTTTTTCGTGTCATCAGCGCTTCGATGGCATCGGCAAGATGAACCTCGGCGATGTTGTAGTCTCCGCGCGATACGCGGATTTTATGGGCTTCGAACAGAACGTCCGCATGGGTAAAGCCATGGGGCGGCTCGAAGCGATAGGAGGCCAGTTCGACCAGAAGGCCGAGCGGATCGGTAAAATAGATCGAATCCATGAAGCCGCGATCCTTGACGCCGCTATGCTTGATCTTGCGGTCGTCGAGGCGTTTCACCGCCTGGAGGAAAGTGACGCGGGAAACCGAAAAGGCGATGTGATGGACGCAGCCCGGCTCGGTGGGCGTGCGGCGCGGATCTGGCTTGCGGCCCTCATCGGTGAAAATGGTTATCAGGCGCCCGTCGCCGGGATCAAAATAGAGATGGCTTTCGGAAGCGCGGTCCAGGTTGGGCTGCTCGAAAATGAAGGGCATGCCGAGCACGCCCTCCCAGAAATCAATGGAGGTCTGGCGGTTGGCACCGGTGAGGGTTATGTGGTGAACGCCCTGGCTTTGGAGTTTTTGCATGGGATTTCGCCTCGTGAGCTAATGCTGGACCAGTTTCGACTTGTATTCACTGCGCTGCAGGCTTTCGTAAGGCACAAGTTTGATACCGGCCGTAAAAACGAGCACACTGCGCAGGCGGTCACGGATGGCTTCAGCCAAGCCTGCATCTTCCGCCTTGCCCTTGGCGAGCTCAACCTCAAGGGGAAGCGGCGGTTCCTGCTTCACGCCGAGTTGAGCCGGCTTCACCAGAATATGGCCACTGACCTTAGGCACAAATTCACTCACCACCTCGCGGATGGCCGAAGGAAAAACATTCACGCCGCGCACAATGAGCATGTCGTCAGTGCGGCCAATGCAACGGATGCGCGGCGCGGTGCGGCCGCATATACAGGGGCTGGTCCAGACTTCCACATGGTCCCTGGTGCGGAAACGGAGCAGGGGTGCGGCCCGATGCTGAAGATGGGTCAGCACAAGCTCGCCCCTGGCGCCATCCTCCATCGCCAGAGGTGCGCCACTGTCCGGGTCGATCAGTTCTGCATGGATAAAGCCCCGGCCTCCCAGATGCATGCCCTGCTGATATTCGCATTCGCCCCAGAGGGAGACGCCAATGTCGCCGATGCCCATGGCTTCGGTCACCCGGGCTCCCCAGCCCGCCTCCAGCTTCTTACGGAAGGCCGGCTCGGCGCCGCCGGGCTCGCCTGCCACCAGCAGGCGCCCCACGCTTGATCCCTTGAGGTCAAAGTTCTTTTCCGCTGCCCATTCAATAAGATAGGCCGCATAGGAGGGGGTGAGAACGGCGGCTTCTGGCCTCAACATGCGGATGGCCGTTATCAGGCGTTCGGAGTTGCCGGTGCCCACGGGAATATGGCACATGCCCAGTTTATCGAAGGCGCCGAGTGCCGCCCCCGCCACGAAAGGCCCCGCATTGTAGGTGGACACGATGCGCTGGCCTGCTTCCACACCGGAGGCCGAATAGCTCCGGGCCGAGGTGGTAACCCAATTTTCGAGATCGCGCGCGGTCAATGGAATGTAGCTTGGCGTTCCGGTGGTGCCGCTGGTCGAATAGATGCGCACAATTTCGGAGCGGTCAACACAGAGATGGGAGCCAATGGGGTTATCGGGCGTACAACTTTCGCGGATTTCGCTTTTTTCGGTGAAGGGGAGCCGCGCGATGTCGGCAAGGCCCCCTGCCCTGGCTGGGTCGATGCTGGCCGCTTTGAACTTTTCTTGATAGAAGGCGGAGTGTTCATAGAGATATTCGAGCTGGTTGCGGTATTGGGCATCGTCAATGACGGATTGCTCCGCCCACGGACGGGTTTCAACTTCGGGCGCGAGCATCACGCCTTGTCTCCCGGCCGATCAGCGCGGTAGGTGACCGCCTCCTCCGCCTTGCCGGCCAGAAGAAAGCCAAGAGGATTTTCCTGTTCTTCGGCGAGGTGGGCAAGAATGCCGGCGGTGCGCGCCAGCAAGGGGATGGCTTTCACAACATTCGCGGGAAAACCCAGGTCAAGCAGCACGGCGGCCATGGGCATGGAGACATTCATGACGAGCGGCTTGCCCCAGACCTTGGCGATGGCGAGGCGGAAGTGCCGCGCCAAGGCGACATGGGGGCCGCTAACGCCACGTTGATCGGCCAGTTCAAGAATTCGCTCGGTGCGCGGGTCAAGCGGACGGTGCACGGGATGGCCAAAGCCCGGGGCCTTGCCGTCGGCATTCTTGATACCGCGGGCCATCTGCTCTGCCACTGTCTTTGCATCACCGCCAGCAAGCACTTTGGCCTGCGCTTCGACCAAGAGTTTTGCGCAGAGATCTGCGGTGCCGAGGATAACAGGACCGCAGCCCAGCAACCCCGCCGCAAGGGCGCCCTGCAAGGAACCGGGATCGGCAGCGAGCGTCAACCGTGCGGCAATCGAAGTTGGCATCATGCCGTGCTCGGAAATGGCAACGAGCAAGAGATCAAGAAAGTCCCGCTGCGTTTCGGTAGGTTTGCGCCCGGTCAGAAGCAGGTGAAAATATTCGGTGAAGCTTATGCGGCCCATGAGATCACGGCAAAGGTCCAGCCCGCGCACTTCGACACGATCGGGATAGGCCTGACAGATATGGCTTTCTGCAGCGCCGGTTTTGCCAATTTGCATGTGTCACCCTAGGCTAAATGAAACCGCATCATATATCGGCCCGTGCTTTCGGCAAGGTCCGCAGGTCAGGGCTTGGAATGGGCCGCCAGCCAGGCCTGCACGCGGCGCTGTGCTTCGCCCAACTGTTCAGGAGTCAGGCGCGCGGCAATCTGGTCGCGATTGTCGGTTGCATCATCCAGGTCCTTCGGTGCCAGTGCCGAACCGGCCTGAACCGCCAGATCCAGCCACTGGTGCGCGATCATGAAATCCTGTGGCAGTCCGCGGCCATTGGCATGCATGAGGCCGAGATTATATTGGGCCTTGGCATAGCCCTGATTGGCGGCGAGCTGATACCATTTCACCGCTTCAACATAATCCTGGGGAACACCAAGGCCATACTCATACATGGAGCCAAGACTGTTTTGGGCCGCTGCATCACCTTGGGCCATGGCAGCGCGGTACCACTTTATCGCTTCGACATAATCCTGGGTGACACCTTGGCCAAGGTCATAGCTGACACCGAGACGAAACTGGGCTGCGGTGTAGCCCTGTTCGGCGGCAAGACGGTACCACTTGGCGGCCTGACCGTAGTCTTGCGGCACGCCCAGGCCGTTTTCATAGCTGAGGCCCAAATCAAATTGGGCGGGGGCATGGCCCTGGACAGCGGCAAGGCGGTACCACCTTGCGGCCGCGGCATGATTCTGAGGGCCGCCACGTCCATTTGCGGCCATTGCGCCGAGGCTGTGCTGGGCTGGCGGGTAGGCCTTGCCAGCGGCGAGAGCGAGCCACTTTACGGCCTCAGCGGCGTCCGGGGCTACGCCATGGCCCTCGTCATAGGCGGCACCGAGATTCGCCTGGGCCGCGGCAAGGCCCTGATCGGCTGAGAGCCTGTACCATTTTACTGCCTCCACATATTCCTGAGCCACGCCTTTGCCCTGATCATATAGAACCCCAAGGTCATTTTGGGCGGCGGCATTGCCTTGGTCGGCGGCGAGCCGGTACCATTTCAGGGCTGTGGCAAAGTCCTGGGCCACGCCCCGGCCCTTGTCATACATCGCCCCAAGGCGACCTTGGGCCAGGGCATCACCCTGATCGGCGGCGCGTTGGTACCACTTGGCGGCTTCGGCGTGGTCCAGCAGCACGCCTCGCCCCATTTCATGCATGAGGCCGAGATTGGCCTGGGCCGCCACCAAACCTTTGTCAGCAGCCTGTCGGTACCACTTGGCAGCCTCAGCCAAATCGCGACGCACGCCACTGGCGTTGTCGTAGATCGCCCCAAGATTGTACTGAGCTTGGGTAAATCCCTGATCGGCGGCGAGACGGTACCACTTCAAGGCCTCCATCGTGTCCTGCCCCACGCCCAGGCCATTCTCATAGCGGACCCCGAGCTTGAACTGGGCGTCGGCCAGGCCCTGCCCGGCGGAAAGCCGGTACCATTTCCCGGCCTCGGCACTATCGCGCGGCACACCCTGGCCGTTTTCATACAGCGCCGCAAGATTGTACTGGGCCACGGCATTGCCCTGCTCGGCCAATGGCAGCCAAAGCTGGAGCGCTTCAGTATAGTTTCGGCGGGCGTAGGCGGCAGCCGCATCTTCAGAGGGCCCAGCCAGAGCCGGCTGGAACAACAAAATCACCGCCAAGCCAAATAATATAGTCTGTAATCCAGTTTTCATGCGGCGAGCATAAACAACATTTTGAGAGCCATGTCACGTTCAGCACACGGGAAATAGGGGCATAAACCAATTGAGGCCCGGGGTATGGGGGCTGATCGCGCTCCTCCGGAGAACTGCGGCCAACACATTCATAATCGCGCCACACTATTCGGCCCGATCATTGACCGATCGATAAATTGCTGGGGCGTTTGGAATTTTACCGACCCGGAATACGAAAACCCAAATTCAGGATCCTGTTTCATTTTGATGCTTAACTTCTGATAGCAATCAATACTTTCTTCGGAATGACCGCGGCGTTCCAAGACGTGAGCAACCTTTTGCGTTAGCTGCGCCGTGAAACGGAAATGCAGCAACGCTATTTCCATTGGCATCAGGTTCAGCCCAATTGGAAAAACGGTATGGGGATCCTGGAAGTAAATATTCGGTTCAAGAATCAATGGGGTCTTTGCCAACCAGCCCAGTCTACCCTTCCTCCCAAAAACCCTTGCCACGGGACCACCGTGAGCGCTTAGTCTGGGAAAGTCGCTTTCACGCCAGTTTTCTGGCATTTCTATCTGGTAGCCATCTCCGTCGAAAAATGGGCAGGTTTCAAAAAGGCTCGCCGTGGGATCTACATGCGCCTTAGCGATTGGTCCGCCGCTATACATATCAACCATCAACGCGGTGACGGCGCTTCGACCTTTTATGCTCATGCGGTTCGCAAATTCGTCTAGGCCGGTGCCGGGCCAACCCTCATAAACCGCATGCTCGTCTACATCCGCACTGAAATACCATTTGGCGGGTAGATAGGTGAGAAGCAGCAGGTTTTTCCATATCATGCCTGCTCTTGAGTTTTTGAAGCTTCCGGTGAATTGGAACACGTCGCAATCGTTTTGATCGAGAAGAAAAGGCAGCGTCTGATCAACTGAACCGTTGTCAACAAAAGCAAACCTTTTCACACCAATTTCCCTGTAATGCTTCAAAAAGTGTGGAAGCAATTCCATTTCATCGCGCACATGACAAATGACAATACCTTGTGACGCTGTTATTGCGGAACTTCTTACTGTCTTGAAATGCGGAAGGGCCTCGCGGTTTGACAATTCGAGTCTTTGCATTTGCTCGACGAGATAGGCATTTGTAATCATCGCTCTGGCAGACTTCGTTGGTGGGGCCATAAAGGGCGTTGTACGAATGAGTCAAGGTGGAAATTCGGGCTTGGCCAGTCGGGGGTCCAAAACCGCTATCAGGTTGTAGCCCGACATTGAACCCGGTCAAAGCCGTTTGACAGCGACACTTTAGTCCCTCCAACGCGCGCATCCGCTGCATTGGTAGCGGCTCTTTTAATAATCAACCTTAACCAAGCCAGAAATATTCTGGCAATTCCACCCTCGGCAAGTTTGTGAATGTGGCCGCCTTCACCCGCATTAATCCCAGCGAGCTTCCCTACCAGCCAGCCTCGCTGCATCGTCGCCTCCCATTCCGTGGTCACCAAGGATGTGGCGCCTTCACAATCGTCGGCGGCATCCCCGCCACATTCATCAAGCAGTGCCACCCGGCCCCATTGCGGAAATATTCCAGGAGCGCCGAGGCCTTTCTTGAAAATACGAATATGGCGCGGCAATCCGGGCCGTCATGTAATTGTGATGTTCATGCCCGAGGGATCATTCCCGAAACATTTCAAGGGGGAATGATGCGAATCCTGATCGTGACCGATGCCTGGCCACCGCAGGTCAATGGCGTTGTCCGCACCCTTCAGACAGTTGGCCGTGAACTCGGCAAGCGTGGCCATGAGGTTCGCTACATTACCCCAGAAGGCCACCGGACCTGGGCTATTCCGTCCTACCCGGAAATCAAGCTGAGCCTGGTGGGGGCATTGACGATTGGCCGCGAGATTGATGCGATCGAGCCGCAGGCCATTCACATTGCCACCGAAGGCCCGCTTGGCTGGGCCGCACGGCGCGCTTGTCTCCGCCGTGGCCTGCCTTTCACCACCAGCTTTCACACGCGCTTTGCCGAATACATCCAAACACGCCTTCCCATTCCGGGCGTGGGCAGCCTCATGTGGCGCCTGCTGCGCCGCTTTCACAGCCCAAGCCGCGCCGTGATGACGCCGACTGCGACGATTGCAAAGGAGCTTGAAACGCGGAAATTCGTGAACGTGAAGGTCTGGACGCGCGGCGTCGACCACCGGAATTTCAACAAGCTGCCACGCGATTACTTTTCCCTGCCGCGCCCGATAGTCCTCTCTGCGGGCCGCGTCGTAAAGGAAAAGAACATGGAGGCCTTCCTGGCACTCGAAACGCCGGGCACCAAGGTGGTGGTGGGTGATGGGCCGGAGCGAAAGTTTTATGAGGACAAGCATCCGGCTGTCGTATTCACCGGGTATCTGGGTGAGGACACCTATGCCCGCGCCATGGCCGCCGCCGATGTTTTCGTTTTCCCCAGCCTGACCGACACCTTTGGTCTTGTCATGATTGAGGCCATGGCCTGCGGCACGCCCGTTGCAGCCTTCAATGTGGCAAGCCCCATCGATGTGGTGGAAAGCGGTGTGACCGGCGAACTGGATAGGGATCTTTCCATGGCCGTTGCCTGCGCTCTCAAGCTGGACCGGGATGGCGTGCGCCGGGGCGCGGCGAAGTTTACCTGGGAACGGGTGGCGGAAATGTTTGAGTCGTGGCTGGTGCCGCTTGATGGTGGAAAGGCTCTGCCGGGCTTGAGGATCGTGGGGTGATTGAATTGACCAAGCGCGCCGATCTGGTTCAAATCATCCTGCGAAGCGGCGTTCCTGTGGTGCGCCGTGTTTGGCGCGACGGAATCCGGGTGCTGTGACGGGAAGACTGGTTCTGGTTGTAGGTCCGAGCGGGGTCGGCAAGGATAGCGTACTGCGCTATTCCATGGCGCATTTCGCAGGCGATGCGCGCTTCGTGTTTCCCAGAAGGTGCGTAACGCGCATTGTGGATGTTGCTGCCGAAGATCATGACTCCGTGGATGAGCGGACGTTTGATGAACTTGCTGGCAAGGGCGCCTTTGCTTTGATGTGGGAAGCCCACGGCCCACAAGTATGGAGTGCAAAACGACATCAACAGCGAGTTGGAGCGCGGGCGGATCGTCGTCGTGAATGTGTCCCGGACGATCATTGCTGAGGTCGCGGGCCGGTATCAAACCGCCGTCGTCATTGAAATCATCGCAGACCCTTCAGTGCGCGAGTCGCGCTTGGCCGCGAGGGGGAGAGAAGCTGGCGACGATATACGGCAGCGCACCCGGCGCGAGGTCGTGACACCCACCGTTCCATTGCCGTATCACGTCATAAGAAACGATGGCAACATTTCCGAGGCAGGAGACAAGTTCTGCAGGCTGTTGGCGAAATTGTGAACCCAATCGCTCCGAAGCCATTTTGCAAATCTTTGAAATAACAACCTTTTATTGAAAGTTTATGGTGGAGACGGAGACCGCCTAACTATTGTGTAGCAAAAGCCGAACGATACGCACATGCCGTCCACCGATACCGAGGCGGCCCAAGTTTCGCACTCGCGGGCTTTATATGCCGAACCTCTTCATCAGGTCAGAATTGCCAAAATGTTCCCGGTATAGCTCCAGATCTTCGCGATAGAGCCTTTTGCATATATCGACACATTCTTGGTCAAACATGTTTTCAATGTTTGGCCTTATGCCTTGAGATCTGTTCACAAAGTGCTGCGCGGACATGACATCCCACGCCTTTGGAATAGACTCCCCCTTGAGACGGGAATTGTCGTGTTTGAGGATTTTCCTGGTGTCTTTCACCTCAAGATTTATGCGCTGCTTCAGTTTTTCGGTTATTTCTCCAAACTTATCGAAACAAAAATATTCATCATAGTTTTCAAAGAGCATGAAAACCGACTGCGGAATCCAATGAATATTGGCTCGCCCCAATGGTATTATCTTGAGGAAATTCTTGAACGAAAGATTATTCTTGCCCGGTTGAAAATTTGCAGTTTCACAAATCTGCTCCGCCGCTTTTCCACCCTCCACAATCTTGTCCATGTAGGCGCTATAGATGCGGGAAAGAGGACATCTGATGATGACAAACGCAAAATCTGCAAGATAGGCACTTCTATTAGAGTGAGTGAAGGATTTATTGTTGTTGTGTATCCAATTGATTTCCGACTCGTCTCTAATAAATCCATTTGCCAGCGCGATTGAGTATCTCATCGTTGAACAGGCATTTTTTGGAATCATCGTGTATAGCGCATTAGAATCAAAAATTTGAATGGCGTGGTCTAGGGCTTTCTGATGAGCTAGATTACTCGCCAGCGCAACATTTGATGACCTGGAATGTTTAAAAGTCCTCTTAGCCATTCGTATTGTTCATCGTACATTTGCAGTTGATACAGCATTACTACTATTACCGCATCAGTCACCCATGCAATCACTTACTTCATTAAGTATGGAATTGAACGTGCATTCAGGATGGAGCGTTTGCTAAGGCGTGCAGCAGCATCCGAGGAAAAGTTCAACCCCCCTCAATGTCCGAATCGATTGGGTGCCGATATGTTAGGCTTCATTGTTAAAGAAGAACCGGAACTGAGGCATAACCTGGCACTAAATGAGCCACAGCATGTTGAAACGAACTGGATACTGCACAGTGGAATGTGGCGATTTGAGAATTGGGGGTTGTCTATGTCGAAAATGAGGCTGCGTGATTTCCCACAAATATAAATGCATATTCGTTCATATCCCAAAGACCGGTGGAACGAGCATAGAAAACTGCATCTGGCCCGCACCGAGGAACCGCGAAGATCTGTGGATGGGATTTGTCTCATCTTACCGCAACAAGTATCAAACGGGCGGTCTGCAGCACTTGCTCGCCCGCCATATCCGCCTTGAAGTCGGCGGAAATATCTTCAACGCATACTTCAAATTCGCTATCGTCAGGAACCCGTGGGACAAGCTCGTATCCCAATACACCTATCTGAGGAAACGCAAGGATCTACAGCATTATCTTGGCGTCACCGCCGAAACGACGTTTGCCCAGTATATTGAGGCTGCTGCCTTGTCGGATCACGTCCAACTCACTCCTCAGGTAGATTTTGTAAATGACGAGAATGGATTGAGCATTGTGGATTTCATCGGGCGTTTTGAAACGCTCAAGGAGGACGCGCAAAGGATTTTTTCCCGCATCGGAATTCAAAATATGATTCTTCCTCACACACAGCGGTCGCTGCGCGAGAAGGACTATCGCTCCTACTATACGGCTGAAACGCGCGACCGGGTCGCTCAGATATACGAGCGCGATATCGCACTTTTCAAGTATAAGTTCTGACAATGTCGGATTCTTCTCGACTACCTTTTGTTCCGAATGAAATAACTGCACTTTTGGTGACGGCACATTAGGGAGTGGTTTGATGAGCGAGCCAATGTGAAATTCTGAAGGCTAGTTCGTCTACGCAACATTTGATGCCCGGAAATTCCCACCGCTCGAAGAACGGGGCGCTCTTTCTGATTGAAAGCCTCTTCGCCAACGGAAACATCGTGCATGTCGGCGCACTGCGTCATCATCGACATTTACCATTCAATTGAACTAGCAAAAGCAGACAAACATTCACCCAACCGATTTGCCGGGCAGGCATTTCAGCGAAACGCAAAACCCTTTTAGTTTCAAAATGATACATGAGATTTATGGCGGAGACGGAGGGATTCGAACCCTCGATACGCTGTAACACGTATGACGATTTAGCAAACCGTTGCCTTCAGCCACTCGGCCACGTCTCCGGTGTTGGGGCTTTTGCCGTGATTTGATTGCGCATGCAAGCGGGCGTGACCACCTGCCCCCAAATCTTTCGCTGGAAGTGGCAAAATGTCATAACCGAGTAATTTAGTCGGTTTTTACTTGACTCCGCTTCTCGGGGTGTTATGCCTGAAAAAACTAACAGGAGATCCCGTCATGAAGTTTTCCCGTCGCGGCCTTTTTGCCCTTGCAGCATTCGCTGCCCTTCAAACATCGGCGCAAGCGGCTGAAGAAGTGAATGTCTATTCTTACCGCCAGCCGGAATTGGTCAACCCCCTGTTCGACCAGTTCACCAAGGAAACCGGCATTATCGTAAGAACGGTTTTTGCGGAAAAGGGACTGATCGAGCGCATGGAACAGGAAGGCGCCTTGAGCCCGGCGGACCTTTTGATGACCGCTGATGTTGGCAGGCTTGTCATTGCCGCCGACAAGGGCCTGGCACAGCCCGTCGAACTGCCTGAAATCCTGGACAAGGTTCCGGCAGCACTGCGCGACACCAACAATTTGTGGTTTGGCCTCACCATGCGGGCCCGCGTAGTCTATGCCTCCAAGGACCGGGTGACGCAGGACACCTTCAGCTACGAGGAATTGGCGGATCCAAAATGGAAAGGCAAGATTTGCAGCCGGCCCGGCAATCATCCCTATAATTTGGGACTGATTGCGGCAATGATTGCCCATAAGGGCGAAGCGCCGGCAAAGGAATGGCTGACCGGTCTGAAGGCGAACCTGGCAATTAAACCGAGCGGCGGCGACCGCGACCAGGCCAAGGGTGTGTTCGCCGGAGAATGTGACCTGGCCATCGCCAACACCTACTACATGGGGAAAATGCTGACCAACGAGAAGGAAACCGAGCAAAAGGATTGGGCGAAAGCCACCCGCATCGTATTCCCTTCCTCGGCTGAGATCGGCACGCACGTAAATATCTCCGGCATGCTCATGGCCAAAAATGCTCCGCACAAAGACAATGCCCTCAAGCTGATGACGTTTCTGGCCAGCGATGAAACCCAACAGCTTTATGCGAATGGAAACTTTGAGTATCCGGTGAATCCGGCCGTGCCCCCCTCGGAAATTGTCCAGAGCTGGGGCAAGTTCACCCCTGATACGTTAAACGTGGCCGAGATTGCCAAGCTTGAGAAAGCCGCGTCCAGGCTGGTGGACGAAGTCCAGTTCAACGACTGACCCCTGCAAAATAGAAAAGGTCCGCTTGCCCAGATTCACGCGGACCTTTTTGTGTCTAATCTTTAGTGCAGCGTAAGCAAGTCGCGAGCCTGGCGCTGGGCGTCAGCCACATCGGCCGGACTCATTTCACGCGAAATCTCGCAACGGTATTGCTTGGCGCTTTCGCTGCCCTTGAGGGCAGCAAGATTGAACCACTTGTGGGCGGCCACAAGATTCAACGATACATCACGCCCGATGCAATATTTCATGCCGATTTCGAGCAGATCGTCGGCTGTTGCGGCGGTGATTGAAATCTCCGCTTCGTTTTTCATCATTTGACGTCCCATGATAATCCCCATCATCCGTATTATTGCCGGCACTGAAGTGTGCGGCGTTAATGGTGATTTTTGACTCCCGGACGGCAACGCGGAGTTAAACGACAAGCTTAAGAAACTTCAAATGAAGTCACCGACTGATATGGCCCGCTTACGGACAATCCCAATGAATCCGGCATTTTATACAAATATACAGGAAAAATTTACGACGAAAAATTCACTCGGGGTTTACCAGAACTTCGATAACCGGAGGCCGTGCGGAAATTCCTACGGCACCGGAATAGCGAGTTTGACGTAAATCGGGAAGTGATCTGACCCTGCCCCGTTGCCAATGCCCTCGCTCTCAAGCTGACGAATGGCGGGGCTTACAAAGATGTGGTCAATCGCTATTTGCGGCATGCCAGTGCGGGCCGGCCAGGTGGGCAGGTCCGTGAGGCGCGTGAAATTTCCTTGGGTGGCAAAGGTCTGCGTCACGCGCGAATAGGGCGTGGCGTTGAAATCACCCATGACAATGCGACTGCCCGTGATCGCGTCCAGCTCGACGGCCAGCGCCCTGGCTTGCTCCAGCTGGGACCGCGAATGGGGAAAGCGGGTGGTATGGACGCCGTAAATGGAAAGGTTGCCAAATTCGGGACCAAGAGAGGCCCGGATATAGGGAGGGCCGTCCCACATGATCCGGTCGCCGATCTTGGTCAGGGGATATTTCGAGAGAATGCCAAAGTTGCAATGAGTCGGGTCCGAGCATTTGGCCTGGTAGGGGAATTGGGCAAGCAGCTGGTCAAAAATCCCGCGCTTGTTTGGCCCCAGTTCAACTAGGACAATGACATCCGCATCCAGCCTCTTGATCTCGGCTTTGACCGCTTCGACCTGATCGTTGTTGAACAGGGTGTTGTAGCTTGCCACGCGAAGTTCGCGCTCCCCTTCCTTGACGGTGCTCATAACCGTGGGATGCGCACTGGCATAATAGGGCCACACGCTATAGCCCACCACCATTGCAATCAGCAGGACGACGGCGGTCAGCACCTTTCCATGGGGCATGAAGAAGCCAAGGGCGAAGGCCGCCACCAGAAACATGAACTGCGGCGTGAACTGGGAAAAAACGTCAAAACCCACCCAGAGGTGGCCAAGGCGCGCCGCAGCCAGTCCAGCAATACCGATGCTCAGTCCCAGTAAGCAGCCGAGATAGCCTTTGGGACGGTTGCGCTTTCTTTTGGCAGCAGCTTCAGCTTCAAGCGCATCTTTGCGCACGAACTTCTTTTTCTTTATTTCGTCCACAAGGAATGCCTTCGTCAGGAATCAGAGAAGTCTGCTCTCCATCGGCAGAATCTGTTCCGGTGTACCAAAACCAGGCATAGCTTCAATACGTTTTTTCCAGGCCACGATATTTGGATAGGGTGTGAGGTCAATCATGGCCTCGGGCGCGTAGCGCACGATGGCATAACTGCCGATATCGGCGATGGTTGCTTTCTTGCCCACAATCCAATCGGACTTCGCCAATTCATGCTCAATGACCGCCAGGGCCGCCTTGGCTTCGGTGTCATACATGGTGCGGACTTCATCGCCGAACTGGCGGAAACCGCGATTGCGGGCCCGCAAACGCAACAATGGCACGGAGAGCTTGTCCCATTGCCAGAACAGCCACTCGCGCACCCGGATTTTTTCAACCGGGGTCTTTCCATCGAATTTGTGGAGGGTCTCGGAAAGGTGTTCCAGGATCGCTGCGGACTGAACCAGGAAGAGTTGGCCATCACGCAAGGCTGGGACCTGGCCATAGCGGTTTTTCACCAGATAGTCCGGCTGCTTGTGCTGTCCTTCGCGGAGATTGACGTGAATATAGGAAAAGGGATGACGGCACAGGGACAGCATGAGCCCCACCGTATAGGATGGGCCGGACGTCATGGTGCCATGGAGGGTGAAGCGCTGCTTGTCGCCGCTGGCGGATGCTACTTTGACAGACTTCTTAGGCTTTGATTTTACTGGCTTTTTTTTGGCAACAGCCTTTTTGGCCGCTTTCTTGGCTGGTTTAGCCATCGGAATACCCTCGCTTGTCCCATTCGCGTAACAAATCTGCACACGGACTATAGCGGATAATACCGGGAAACGGAAATACAATCTAAGGTGCTGAATCTACTTAGTTAATTCCGAGTTTCTGACGTAGCAAATCGTTCACGGCCTGGGGATTTGCCTTGCCGCCGGTGGCTTTCATGACCTGGCCCACAAACCAGCCCAGCATAGAGGGTTTGGCCAAAACAGAGGTAATTTTGTCGGGATTCTGGGCAATTATCTCGTCCACGGCCTTTTCAATGGCGCCGCTGTCGGTTACCTGTTTCAGGCCCCGGCTTTCGACAATTCCGGCGGGCGAACCACCCTCGGTCCAGATGATCTCGAAAACGTCCTTGGCGATTTTTCCAGAAATCGTTCCAGAGGTTATGAGATCTACAATCTCGCCGAGCTGGCGGGCGGAAACCGGAGTGGTTTCAATGGTTTTACCCTCCTTGTTCAAGCGGCCAAAGAGTTCGTTGATCACCCAGTTTGCCGTGATCTTGCCGTCCCTGCCCTTGGCCGTGGCTTCAAAGAAGTCCGAAGCCGCCCGCTCGGCGCTAAGCACGCTGGCATCATAGACCGACAGGCCATAGGCACTCACGAAACGGTTGCGTTTTTCATCGGGCAGTTCGGGCAGGCTATTCTTGATCGCCGCCACCCAATCATCGGTGAATTCGAGCGGCAGCAAATCCGGATCGGGGAAGTAACGGTAATCGTGAGCCTCTTCCTTGGAGCGCATGGAACGGGTTTCGCCCTTCTTGGGGTCGTAAAGCCGCGTTTCCTGATCGATCTTGCCACCGTCTTCCAGAATGCCGATCTGGCGGCGGGCCTCGAATTCAATGGCCTGGCCCATGAAGCGCACCGAGTTCACATTTTTGATTTCACAGCGGGTGCCGAATTTGCCGCCGGGCTTGCGCACGGACACGTTCACATCAGCGCGTAAGGAGCCCTGCTCCATGTTGCCGTCACAAGTGCCGAGGTAACGCATGATCTGGCGCAGCTTCGTCACATAGGCGCGCGCCTCATCCGATGAGCGCATGTCAGGCTTCGAGACAATCTCCATCAGCGCGCAACCGGAGCGGTTAAGGTCAACGAAGCTCATGCTGGGGTGCTGGTCGTGAATGGATTTGCCGGCGTCCTGTTCGAGATGCAGGCGTTCGATACCCACATCAACCGTCTTGCCGTCGTCGAGATCGATGGTGACGACACCTTCGCCGACGATGGGCTGCTTGTATTGGGATATCTGGTAGCCCTGCGGCAAATCAGGATAGAAATAGTTCTTCCGGTCGAAGATCGAATAATTGTTGATCTTGGCTTTCAGGCCAAGGCCGGTGCGCACTGCCTGCTCCACACAATACTCGTTGATAACCGGCAGCATGCCGGGCATGGCCGCATCGATAAGCGAGACATGGTCATTGGGTTCGCCGCCAAATTCAGCCGATGAACCGGAAAAGAGCTTGGATTTTGAGGTGACCTGGGCGTGGACCTCAAGGCCAATGATGATTTCCCAATTACCGGTTGCTCCCTTGACCCAGTCCTTTGACGCGGCCACGCGCTTTTCAGAAATCATTGCTTTCACCTGCTATTTTCGCGCCTTGGTACTGGTTTGGAGGCTCCGGTTCAAGCCCCCGGATTATCCATTTCCCGGCCAATGGCGCGGAACAGCCAAAGCGCTCCCAGAAGCATCAAAGCCACGATTCCCATGAAACTGTAGTCCTGGGTTGTAAAGTCAGCGCCGGCCTTTTGCCAAAGCGCCAGGATCAGGAAACCAAACAGGAGGATCGCCGCGCCGAGGCTGGCATAACGCATGGCGTTCAGCAGCAGGCGTTGCAGGGGAGACATGTCGTTCATTTGCTTTCTCTTGCCTGTCTTGGCATGTAGATAGGTGTTTTAACCCGGCTGGACGCGGAAATGTCAAAAAAGAAGACTAATCTCACTTCATTGAAGCCTGAAACCCGCCTGGTTGTGGCAGGCCGCGAATATGCGGAACATGGCATCGTCAATCCGGCGGTTTATCACGCCTCCACCATTACCTTTCCGACGGTCAAAGCGCTTCACGAACGCGACCAACCTTACACCTATGGCCGGAAGGGCACGCCGACATCGCGGGCAGTGGAAACGGCCATTGCGGCACTTGAAGGCGGACATGATTGCAAGATTTCGTCTTCAGGGCTTGCGGCCGTTACGACGACGCTGCTGGCCTTCCTGAAAACCGGAGAGCATCTGCTAATCCCGGACACGGTCTATTATCCGGTGAGACACCTCTGCGATACCGTGCTCAAGGGATTGGGGATCGAGACGACCTATTATGACCCGCTGATCGGGCGCGGCATTGCGGGCCTGATCCGCGCCAATACCAAGGTGGTTTATTGCGAGAGCCCAGGTTCGCAAACAATGGAAGTGCAGGACATTCCGGCAATTGCGGATGTCGCCCACGGCAAGAACTGCATCATGATTTTGGATAACACCTGGGCTGGCGGGTTTTATTTCAATGCCTTTGCGCACGGTTGCGATATCTCAGTCCAGGCGGCGACCAAATATATTGTGGGCCATTCGGATGCGATGCTGGGATCCACCGTTTGCAATGAAAAGACCTGGGGACAATTCAAGCAGACATTTGAGACAATGGGGCAATTCGCTGGCCCCGATGACATGTATCTGGCGCTGCGCGGACTTCGCACCATGAGTGTGCGGCTTGAACGGCACATGCGCAACGCCACGGCCGTGGCGGAGTGGCTTCGCGGGCGAAGCGAAGTTGAAAGCGTTCTCTACCCTGCCCTGAGTAACGCGCCCGGCCACGCGGTGTGGAAGCGCGATTTCACCGGCGCTTCAGGGCTTTTTTCTGTCGTGCTAAAGCCCGCTTCAGAACAATCGCTCGCCGCCATGCTTGACGACCTGAGCCTGTTTGGCATGGGATTTAGCTGGGGTGGATTTGAGAGCCTTGTGGTTCCCTGCAAACCGGTACGCACCGCCACCACATGGACGGCGCCAGGCCCATGTCTGCGTTTCCATATTGGCCTCGAAAGCCCCGATGACCTGATTGATGATTTAAAACAAGGGTTTGAACGGCTCAAAAAATCCTCTTGAACTGACGGATATAATTCCTATCTATGGCCTCTAAAGGAGATTGGGATGAAGATATTTTTCCGGGTTTTTGTATTGATTTCAGTACTTCTGGCGCTCACCGTCACAGCCTTCGCGCAGGCGGGCGATGATCCGGAGCTCATCTTCAAGAAGACCACCGTGTGGCGGCTGCTCTCGCCCGATGCCAAGCTTGCAACTTATGTCATTGATGATCCCCAGGTTGAGGGTGTCGCCTGCTATTTCACGGTGCCTGAAATTGGCGGATGGTCCGGCTGGGCCGGATTTGCCGAAGAGCGTTCCGAGACATCACTCGCCTGCCGCCAGGTGGGGCCGGTGACGCTCAAGGCCAAGTTTACGCAGGGCGAAGAGATCTATCGCCAGCGGCGCTCGCTCTTCTTCAAGAAAATGCAGATTGTGCGCGGCTGCGACGCCAAGCGGAATGTTCTGGTGTACTTGGCTTACACGGACAGGATCATCGAGGGCAGCCCGCAGAACTCAACCTCCACAGTTCCGATCATGCCCTGGGGACCGCTCCCGGGGCCGAAATGCGGTGATTTTGTTACGCCGTAAAGGGTCAGACTATTAATGGTATGTGTGAGAGAACGCGTCTTTCACGGGGTCTGATACAGGCATTGGCCATCGCCTTCCAAGCTTGTCGGCGAACACCAGCCAGGTTTCACCCAGAGACGTCCAGCGCAATTTGGTCTCCTGATCGACGGCAAGCTGCGCATGATGAAAGCAGCGTTCAGCCTGGGCGCGAAATGCCGTAAAGCTGTGACTATTGGTTTTGGGTACGTCTGCCACGTCTCGAAACTTCTCAGAAAACTGAAGAACCCGGCAGGAAATCCGCACCTGCTATTCCCGCAACGATGCGCAGATGACGAAATGAATTCAATTCGCTGAAAAAGTTATGCACCGATTTATTAATTCGCAGCGGCGCTCGCAGGCTTGGAAAAAATCGAGCGGATTTCCCGCCAAACCGACTCTACTTGAAGTTCTGCCACTGCGCTTTCAGACGTGCAAGCGCTGCGGAAAACCCATACAGACCGGTGAATTCAGTAAACCGCTTGCATTTTGACCACGGGGTTTGATATGGCCGGGAGAATGTAATGCCTTGCGACATGGCGGCAATTCTTGCCTTGAGCGGCAGTTTGCCTATCGGCCTTCCATCCACCCTCATCCGGCCTGAATAGCCTCCACAAGCGGGGCGTGACGGGAGATAAGGAATTGAAAGGCCTTCAGAAGTTATGACGGCAATGGCCTTGAAGTCATTCTTCTCAATCCTGCAATGCTTATGTTTTGAAACTACGCCAAAGGCATCCATGCCCTCCCCGAGGCAAACTATCCGCCAGTTCGGAGCCACCCTGCTCACCGTGCCGCCAGCGTCCAGGATAGCCTGGTCCGAATTTCCGAAGAAACCGGCGAAAGAAGGCGCAGGCGCCAACGTCAGGGCAGCGAGAAGAATCAACAGAGCTCCGGTTTGCTTGCCAATTTTCGGCCGGCCTAGATTTCCCATTATTGTCTTACCTTTAGGAGCGGTCCAACCACTGCGGAAAGAGAGTCCCCCGCCTGCATGACCGATAGTAGCGCCCGAGTGATGAGAGTTGCAAGATAGTGCCGTATTTGCCACGCGGTGGAAGCGCGTTGAGACTGGCGACCTCGGCTGGATTCGAACCAGCGACCTAGTGCTTAGAAGGCACTTGCTCTAGTCCAACTGAGCTACGAGGTCGTACGTTGGATACTCAATGGGTCCAGTTGTCAGACCGGCCCCATTTGAAATTATCTGAATAAGATTTCTTATGATTACGCACGGGAGGTTCGGTTGCCACGACGTAGGCCAGGCCATTCTTCGTCGCGTAGGCTACGGCGCGTTCCTTGGTGTCAAAGCTGAGTTTCAGCTGCTGGCGGGTATCGCCGGATGAAGTCCAGCCCATCAGCGGATCGGTGGTGCGCGGCGCCTCCGATTCAAATTCGAGCAGCCAGCTTTCCGACTTGCCCTTGCCCGATTGCATGGCGCTGCGGGAAGGCTTGTAGATGCGTGCGACCATGGCCGTCATGCCCTCTTCACTGTCAAATTCCTGAATGGTCGGGGCGGCGGGATTCGAACTCGCGACCCCCTGCGCCCAAGGCAGGTGCGCTACCAGACTGCGCTACGCCCCGACATTTCAGACTTTATGAAACGCCGCTTATAGAGAAAACCTTGGAGAGAGCAAGCTAGTCCTCAAGGGTCTTGAAAATACGGTGATAAACCTTGTCATTTAGCCGCAAACCCAGTCTTTTTACGGTGCCTGCAGCCAACTCCAGAACGCCCCTGACCGGCTCCTGGACGCTGATGGTATCAAGCGACTGGGGCACCGTATCCTGGGCAATGGCGGCTATGGTGCCATCCTCCCGGATGAACAGCATGTCGAGGGAGATATTGGTGTTTTTCATCCACATGGCCACGGGGCGCGGCTTTTCATAGTCAAAGAGCATGGCTTTGTCTTCAGGGAGAAAGTGCCTGAACATTAGACCGCGGGTGCGCAGTTCCTCGGTGTCGGCGATCTCGGCGGTAAACATGGTGACCGAATCCGCAGTGGCAACGGCGATTGGTTCGAGCTTTGAAATCTGCGCATTTTCGGGAAGGGCGGCCGAAACTCCGGCCAGCCACAGGAAGCAGGTCAGGACAATGAAAGTGACCTGTTTCATCGGCTCTCCTCATACGCAACAGATTTTGGAGAATTTAGCCTAGTTCGTATGGGGTGGTCCACCCTCAAGACTCAGACGGATTTCAGCGGCCATATTGCCCTTCGGACCTTCGCCGAATCTCACGTAGACCCACTGGTCCGGCACAAGTTCGGCAATCGCCGTTTTGCGCAAGGTTTCCATGTGCACGAACACGTCAGGTTTGCCTTCACCTTCCGAGACAAAACCAAAGCCGCGGGCCCGGTTGAACCATTTTACCTTTGCCCGCACCCATCCCGTAGACGCCACCACCGTGTTATGGGTGCGGGACTTGCGCTCAACGGGATGAATGGCGGTTGACAGATCAACCGAGAGAACGCGCAGACATTGATAACCCTTCTGGCGGGCGACAACTTCACAGGTTACGCGCGCGCCTTCCAGCGGTGCTTCAAAACCATCACGTTTCAGGCAGCTCAAGTGCAACAGAATGTCCGGCATGCCGTTATTGGGAATAATAAAGCCATAACCGCGGCCCACGTCGAACCACTTCACCAGGCCGTCAATCTGGATAATCTGTACATTGGGCTCTGCGCCTTGTTCGGGCCCAACTACTGTATCAGTAGTAGAGGTGACACTCACCGCCATGATTTCTACCCACCCCATTTTTGCGTGGCTGCCTTGCCTCTGCACGCCACAGGGCCAAGTTTTGATCATATCTTAAAGATTTGTACAGTGTGATTCACGTAAAGGCCGATGGAAAACTCCGACTGTGGCATTGCTGCATCTGCTGATAACGTCACAGGCGCTGCAAAATTTGAGTATGGCGTTGAGATATAGTGGGAATTTCCATTTTACCCAGGCGGCGCCCAATCCCGCGAATCGAATGGGGTTTTGATTCTGCTTGCCGGGTCTGAACTATCAGATTTTTATTGCCAGATGGCAAAATTGGTAAAACTGGCACTGCCTTGCGAGTGATTCGTTGCGGACTTTTGACTTGGGCAACGCTAAAGATGCCCGCTCAGGCTCACTCCAACACATGAGGTTTCCATGAAATACCTGCATACCATGATCCGCGTCGCCAACCTGGATGCATCCCTGGATTTTTTCATCAACAAGCTTGGTTTTGTGGAGCAACGCCGGCACGTTAGTGAAAAGGGACGATACACGCTGGTGTTTGTTGCAGCGCCGGAGAGTCCTGATGCGCCTGTGGAGCTCACATATAACTGGGATCCGGAAGTTTATACGGGTGGCCGGAACTTTGGCCACCTGGCGATAGAGGTTGACAATGTTTACGATTATTGCGCCAGCTTGATGGCCCAAGGAGTTATCATCAACCGCCCACCACGTGAGGGCCGCATGGCCTTCATCAAGACGCCCGACGGCATTTCAATTGAAATCCTGCAGAAGGGTGAGGGCTATCTTCCTGTGGCCGAACCCTGGAAGAGCATGCCGAATATCGGAAGCTGGTAAGTCACACTGAAGGTTTCCAAATTCCGGTCACCGCAAAGGCCTCATCCATGCCGGGCCATGGCGGCATGGTGACGCCTACGGCCTCGAGCGGCTCATCGCCATCGGAACGGAATTGGAAGCGGCAACCGACGGGAATTGAAATCGAAACGCCGGGATGGACTTCAATTGTCTTCTCGGCGTTCTCTGTCTTGCGCCAGAGGCGGCCCTGCCCGCTGGTGAAGAACCAAACTTCTTCAACGGTGCGATGGGCAACAGCGGCAGAGACCTTGCCTGCCGGCAATTCAAAATGTGCCATGGAGCCGCGCGGGGTTGCGGCCAGAATGCGAACCTCCGAGCCATCGGGTGCTGTGGCATCTGGCTTGTCGGCCAGATGGCGGGTGATGAAATCATATGTCATAGAAGGTCTCCAATTCAGGGAATATAGCGAGACTAGGGAGATCAAAAATGGAAATCAAACGCAGCGGTTCACAGCCCTCCGGCAAAGGTCCGAAAGAATACTTTACCGGTACGGTCCGCATCGACCCACTTATCAATGCGCCCGATCCAGCACGCGTTGCCGGGGCCAGTGTCACATTTGAACCCGGCGCGCGCACCGCATGGCACACCCACCCGTTCGGTCAGACGCTCATCGTTACATCAGGCTATGGCTGGGTCCAACGCGAGGGGGGCGCCATCGAGGATATCCGCCCAGGCGATGTAATCTGGTTTGAACCCGGCGAAAAGCACTGGCATGGGGCGACGCCGACCACCGCCATGACACATATCGCGATTCAGGAGAAGCTCAACGGCTCGCCAGTCACCTGGCTGGAGCATGTGACCGACGAACAGTATCGAAAGTGAGACGGGCACTGGGGGAGACGAATGCGCTGACTCTGCCGGGATTGTTTTGCTGCCATAATCTGGGATATATTCACGTACTGGAATCAACTTAGGAAAGAGAGGATAAAATGGCCGAAGCTAAAAGCAACAAGAACACTATCATTGGGGTAATCGCTGTTATCATCGTGCTGGCCATAATCGGCTGGGCCGCCGGATGGTTTGGCGGCGCGGCTCCGGAACAGGCCACGGCTCCTGCCCCCGCACCTGCAACCGAACAACCGGCGGCTCCGGCCCCGGCAACTGAGCCACCTGCGGCCCCAGCACCCGCTACGCCGCCAGCCACGACAACGCAGTAACGGAAGTTATTTTAACGATCTGGCAACAGATTTGAGGTCGGCGCGGGAAATATCCCGCGCTGACATATTTTTGCGCGCATGATTATTGAAAAAATGGTGCGCCCTACGGGACAAGTCGCACTTAGGCTGACCTTGGCCGCTGTCAGTTTTCCAGCGTCGGCTACAAGTGGCCGCTACTTTGTTGCCCGCAACCTCGCTCTTTTTGTAAAGGAGATGACTCCCGACTAAATCGCCGAAGCCCAACGCCTTGCACAGGAATGGCTGGCGGCGCATCCGTAGCAGTGAGTACATGCCGCCTCATTCGCTTCCAATGTAGTAGGCGGGTGGTTCGTAACGGCGGTTAATCATTTCCAATTCAATGTGCGGCTCCGCAACCACAATTGCCGAGAACAGTTGCTGTATAACCTCATATTCCGCACCGGTGAGAAAGTACGTTGTTAGACTTCCTCCACGATGAATTATTCTGGCATATGTGCGGGTTGACCTTGTGTAGAGCTTGAGGAATTCAATATCGCGAAGTGAAACGTCCCGCGTCTTCCAAATCGTCGAGCAACGCAATATGTTTCCATCTATTAGTTCGAGTGAATAAATGTAGTGGCGGTCCTCAAGCCCCGCGAAATACAGACAGCCCGCTACCAATAAAGCAAGTCCAAGAAGAAGCGCCGCTGTGGTGTAGCTACTATTTGGAGCCAACTCGGCATAGCCTACCAATGCAAAAGTGGACAGAATGAGTATTGACCATATCCAACGCCGTGCAACGGCACCTGGCCAATGTCCAATCGCCAATTTCTTGACTGGCAAATCCGCTAGGGCCTTCTGCATTCTATTCAGTTTGCTCCCTCTGCTCTGAGGTTACTGGACGGGATGCTTATATACGGGCGCAGAAAACGCTGGGGAACTTTAAAACCAAGCTTGAGAGGACGTGGTAGAGAGGTAGAAAGACGTGGTAGAAAATTGCTTGTAAGTATTTTAATTTATTCAATAAAATGAAAATGGTGCGCCCTACGGGAGTCGAACCCGTCTTTACAACGTGAAAGGCTGTCGTCCTAACCGATAGACGAAGGGCGCATTATTTTTGGGCAAAGTGTTATCTAAAAACTTGCCTGTCGCGGCGTTCTATAGAGAGGTTCGGCAGCGCTGGCAAGCCTTACAAAACATGGGCAATATCCTCGATTTGGAGCGATGGAACGCGCTTTGCGCCCCATTCATCAATGGTCAAGCGGCCGGCGAAATGCAGGGGCAACTTACGCTCGGTAAGGAGCGTTTCGCCAAGGTCGGTGCCCATGGCGCGGAAGGCGATGGCCTTGATTCGGGTGCCATCGGCGGAGGCCATGGTGCAGCGGATGTGGTCGCTGCCCGCCGGGTCCGCATAGATCACCTTGTGGGCGGGGAAAGCAAACACGGGGGCCGGATGGGCCGAGCCATAGGGGCCTGCCTGCTCCAGCAGTTCAATTAGATCCAAAGTGGCGCCGGAAGCGGTCAAGGCGCCGTCGATTTGAAGGGCGTTTTCGGCGGCGTTGGAAACGGCGGCGGCCAGCCTATCTTCCAGAAAACTTCTGAACTCGGCGAGTTTGGCAATTTCGATGGTGATGCCTGCAGCCATCGCGTGGCCGCCACCTTTCACAATCACGCCGGCTTCAAGAGCGGCGCGGACAGCACTGCCGATATCAACGCCGGCGATGGAGCGGCCGGAGCCGCTGGCGAAACCGGTTTTTGGATTGCTGGCGAGAACAAAGCTCGGCAGTTGATAGCGCTCCTTGAGGCGTGCTGCGGCCAGCCCTACAACGCCGGGATGCCAGCCATCGTTGGTCACCACAATAACCGAACTGCGATGTTCCTTGCCAAGTGCCGCTTCAGCCTGGAGTGCGGCTGCATCGACGACACGCATTTCGATGGATTGGCGCTGGCGGTTGAGTTGCTCAAGCTCCTGAGCCAGTTGGTTGGCCCTGCCCTTATCCCTTGTGGTGAGAAGTTCAAGCGCCAAATCCGCATGGCCGATGCGGCCCGCCGCGTTGAGTCTGGGGCCGAAAACAAAACCCAGGGCATAAACATCGGGGCTGCGCTTGAGGCGGGCGATGTCACTCAACATGGCAAGGCCAAGGTTCTCGCGGCGCGCCATGATCTTCAGGCCTTGCGTGACATAGGCGCGGTTCAGGCCCTTCAAGGGCACCACATCGCAGACGGTGGCCAGCGCCACAAGTTCAAGCCATTGCAGCATGTTGGGTTCGGGCCGCGCGGGTGAATACCAGCCTTTGGCGCGCAGCAATTTGTTGGCGGTGGCCACGAGGATCATCACCACGCCTGCGGCGCAGAGATAACCGAAGCCGGAAATATCATCCTGCCGGTTGGGATTGATCACGGCATGGGCCTCGGGGAGAATTTCACCTGCCTGATGATGGTCAACAATGATGGTTTCCATGCCGAGTTCAGCGGCATGGGCCAGCGGATCATGGGCGAGGACACCGCAATCCAAAGTGAGAAGGAGAGCACAGCCCTGCTCTTTCAAAAGTTTCACGGCGTGTTCGCTGGGACCATAGCCTTCGGTCAGGCGGTCCGGCACATGAATGATCGCGTCCGAGCCCACGGCGCGGAGAAACAATTGGAAGATTGCGGCGGAGGAAACGCCATCAACATCATAGTCACTGATGATGCCGATGCGGGTTTGCGCGATAATCGCGTCTGCCAGACGCTCCGCGCCCTTTTCCATATCTTTCAGGGCGGAGGGTTGCGGCATGAGGTTGCGGATCGTTGGATTCAGGAAGGCTTCGGCTTCATCCAGCCCCACGCCGCGCGCTGCCATGACACGGCCGAGAATTTCCGGGAGTTCGTGACGCTCGGCAATGGCCTGGGCCAGGCGCTCATCCTGCAGGCGCGGGGTCCAGCGCCTACCGCTCAGTGAACGCTGCACCTCAAGAAAATTGCGCTCCGTCACAGCCGCTCAATGCGGATGACGCGGGGCTTCGAGGCAACATGGCCATTCTTTTCGATCTGCTGGATTGCAGAGCGAATGGATGTCTCAAGCGTGTCGTGGGTGATGAGGATGAATGTGGCCGTGGCGCGTTTGGTTTCCTGGCCCTGGCGACCGCGCTGGACAATGCTTTCGATGGAGATTTTTTCATCGGCCAGAATTTGTGCGATGGAAGCCACCGCACCCGGGCGGTCGATCAGCTCAAGGGCTACATAATAGCCGCCCTCGTGGGCCTTTTTCGGTGACTGCTTATAGGGCTTGAGCTTGGCGGCGGGGATGCCGAAGGCCGGGCGCCGGTTGCCGCGGGCGATATCAACGACATCGGACAATACAGCAGAAGCGGTGGGATGGGCGCCGGCACCACGGCCTTCCAGCATGAGATCGCCGACAAAATCCCCCTTCACGACGATGGCGTTGAACACGCCATCGGTGTCCGAGACGGGCGCGCCCTTGGGAACGAGGGTGGGATTGACGCGCTGCTCAATGCCTTCGGCGTGCGCGATGGCGACGCCGAGCAACTTGATCTTGTAGCCCATGTCGCTGGCGTTGCGGATGTCATCCAGCGTTATAGCTTCGATGCCTTCGATCTCGATGGCGCTGAGATTTACTTCGGTGCCGAAAGCCAATGAGGTGACGACGGCCAGTTTGTGGGCTGTGTCAAAGCCGCCGATATCAAAAGTCGGATCAGCCTCGGCATAACCGAGATTCTGCGCTTCCTTCAAAACATCGGTGAAGTTTCTACCTTCATTGGCCATCTTGGTGAGGATGTAATTGCAGGTGCCGTTCATGATGCCGAAGAGCTTGCTGACGCGGTTGCCGATCAGGCCTTCGCGGAGCGCCTTGATGATGGGGATGCCGCCGGCAACGGAAGCTTCGAAATTCAGGGCAACGCCCTTGGCCTCGGCAGCGCGGGCCAGTGCGGCACCATGATGGGCCAACAGGGCCTTGTTGGCGGTAATGACATGCTTGGCCGCGGCAATGGCGGCTTCCACCGCTGACTTCGCCGGGTCGCCCTCGCCGCCCATCAATTCGATAAAGACGTCGATGTCCAGGGATCTGGCAAGGGCAACGGGATCGTCATGCCATGTAATGCCGGAAAGGTCATGGCCACGGTCCTTGGCCTTGCTGCGGGCGGCAACGGCGGTCACCTTGATCGGAACCCCGGCCCGGTCGGCCAGCAGGGCGCCATGCTTCTTTACGATATCGAGCACGCCTACCCCCACATTGCCGAGGCCGGCTATTCCGAGACGCAAAGCGTTAGTCATATTGTCCGCCGGGGCTTTCAGGTTAAGGGTGGTTTGTCTTATGCCTAGGCAGACATGATTTTGCAAGAAAGGCCGTTTATTGTTGGCGTTCCGGGTACGCACCACTAAACTGCCGGGCGCCGATGAAAAGACAGGATAGATGAGCGATTCCACCCCCCAGAAGCCGGGCGACTTCAAGCTGACGGACCCAGTCCAGCTCGCTCAGAATCTGGCACGGGTTTTCGAGCATGCGGCGCAAATTGCCCGGCAGATTGCCGAGCGCCCGGAACTGGCCAAGAAGCAGGCGGAAACCCAGGTCACCCCCATCGACCAGGTGACCAAGACGCTGGGCGCCGTAGCGCAAGCCTATTTGGCCGAACCGCAGAAATTGATGGAAGCCCAGACACAGCTTTGGAACAGCTACAGCCAGCTCTGGCAGAATGCCTGGGCGAAGGCGCTTGGCACGGCCACCGAACCCATGGCCGCACCCGCACGCAATGACAAGCGCTTCAAGGACCGGGACTGGCAGGAAAACACGGTTTTTGATTTTCTCAAGCAGTTCTATTTGATTTCGGCCAACTGGGCCCAGGACTTCGTCAAGAACGCCGATGGCTTGGATGAGCATACGCGCCAGAAGGCAAAGTTCTATGTGGAGCAGATTCTCAATGCGCTTTCGCCGTCCAATTTTCCGGTTTCAAACCCGGAGATCCTGCGCGCCACGCTGGCCAGCAACGGGGCCAACCTCATTGAAGGCCTGAAACATTTCGAACAGGACATGGCCTCGCCGGATGGACGGCTGCGCATCAAGCAGAGCGACATGACGGCGTTTGAAATCGGCAAGAACATTGCCATGACGCCGGGCAAGGTGGTGTTCCGCAACGACACCTTCGAATTGATCCAATATTCGCCATCGGTGCAGCGCACCTATGAAATCCCCCTGCTCATTGTTCCGCCGTGGATCAACAAGTTTTATATTCTTGATCTCAATCCCAAGAAATCCTTCGTGCGCTGGGCAACCGAGCAGGGCCTGACGGTGTTTGTGGTTTCCTGGGTGAATGCGGATGAAAAGCAGGGCCGCAAGAGTTTCAGCGATTATATGCGCGAGGGTTTTCTGGAAGCGGTGCAAGCCGTGCAGGATGCGACCGGTGCCGAGAAGATCAACACCATCGGCTATTGCATTGGTGGCACCATGGTTGCGGCCGCACTCGGCTACATGGCGGCAAAGAACGACAACCGGGTCAATGCCGCGACTTTTTTCACGACCCAGGTTGATTTCGAAAAGGCGGGCGATCTCTGTGTCTATGTCGATGACGAGCAGGTGAAATGGATTGAAGAGCGCATGGAAGAGAAGGGCTATCTCGCGGGATCGCGCATGGCCGACGCCTTCAACCTGCTGCGCTCCAACGATCTTATCTGGTCCTATGTGGTCAACAATTACATGCTGGGCAAAGAGCCTGCGCCATTTGACCTGCTCTATTGGAATGCGGATTCAACCCGGATGCCTGCCGGGGTCCATTCCTTCTATTTGCGCGAGTGCTATCTGGCCAACAAGCTGGCGCAGGGCAAAATGATCCTGGACGGGGTTCACATTGATCTCAAGAAGGTCAAGGTGCCGGTCTACAATCTGGCGGCGCGCGATGACCACATTGCGCCGCTGCCGTCGGTTTTCAAGGTTGGGCAGTTTTTGGGGGGCGAGACGAAACTTGTGGTTTCCGGCTCGGGCCACATTGCTGGTGTGGTGAACCCGCCGGAGGCCCGGAAATACAAATATTGGTCCAACGAGGCCACGACCGATACCCTGGAAAACTGGCTCAAAACAGCCACGGAGCATGATGGATCCTGGTGGCCTGATTGGGCGGACTGGATCACCACCAGGTCCGGCGGAAAAGTCTCAGCCCCTGTCCCCGGCGACGGCAAGCTGGACGTGCTTGAAAACGCCCCCGGCAGCTATGTTACTGTAAAATCAGAGTAATTTTGATCACAAAAATGTAATCCGAGGTGACTCGCAATTTGCCCAAACCTTCCTATCTTTAGTGGCAGAAGCGAGCCTGTTTTCCCCTCCCCCGCAATGGCGGGCTTGCTCGGAAGGCCCGGTCTCCCCTGCCCGGGCTTTCCTTTTTCCTCCTTGGAAAAGGAAAAGGCCGGAGTTTTCTCCGGCCTTTTTTGTTTGGTTTAAGCTCGCTTAGCGCTTCGAGAACTGGAAGCTGCGGCGGGCTTTGGCTTTGCCGTATTTCTTACGTTCAACGGCACGGCTGTCACGAGTGAGGAAGCCGCCCTTCTTGAGGGCCGGGCGAAGGTCCGGCTCAAAATGGGTGAGGGCGCGCGAAATTCCGTGGCGCACGGCGCCGGCCTGGCCCGACAGGCCGCCACCGACAACGGTGCATTCAACATCCATCTGGGTATTGCGGTTAACCGCGATCATCGGCTGCTGAACCAGCATCCGCAGAACCGGGCGGGCGAAGTAAGCTTCGATGACCTTACCGTTTACGGTGACCTTGCCGGTGCCGCGCTTGATCCAGACGCGGGCAATGGCGTTCTTGCGACGGCCGGTTGCATAGGCGCGGCCCTTGGCATCAACCTTTGGCTTGGCGGGGGCAACGGTTGCCGCGGCATTTGCAGCAACTGCCATTCCCATGGCGGCGCCCAAGTCCGAGAGTGTCGTTTGTTCTGGCATGACGCTTAGCCTCTCACTACATTCTTGGGGTTCATTGCTTTGATATCGAGCTTGATCGGGTTCTGGGCCTCATGGGGATGGGCCGATCCGCTGTAAATCCGAAGATTGGTCATTTGCTGACGCTTGAGGGAAGCACCGGGAAGCATGCGCTTCACCGCCGATTCGAGAACCCGCTCCGGGAACTTGCCGTCGAGGATCTGGTGCGCCTTGCGCTCCTTGATGCCACCGGGGAAGCCTGTGTGCCAGTAATAGGTCTTGTCCTTGCGCTTGGCACCGCTGAAGGCGATCTTTTCGCAGTTGATGACGATGATGTTATCGCCGCAGTCCATCGAGGGCGTGAAAGTTGGCTTGTGCTTGCCGCGCAGGCGATTGGCAATGATCGTGGCCAGGCGGCCCACAACCAGTCCTTCTGCGTCGATCAGCACCCAATTTTTCACGATGTCCTTGGCTTTCGCCGAATAGGTGCTCATGTTGTTTCTCTGGGTTGTTGATGACAAATGAAAGGGCACAGGAAGCCTGTCGCCATTTCGGTTGCGCCGTGATTAGTGGGCCTTACTCCAGAAGTCAAGAATTACCCCACAAAAACCTGAATATTTTTGATGTGGTATTATGTTACCACTAAAATACTGTTTTCCTCCAAATTGTCCACGAATACTGCTAATGATGTGCACCGGATGTCCTTGGTAACATGAGAAAAGACCTCCGACCGGGGAGAATAATGACGCGTTTGGCAGGGTTTTTAAGCGCTTTCTGGGCCGCACTCGCTTTGACGGGGACACCCCCTGCAATGGCCTCCGTTCAGCCCTCGACAAACGCTTACGGCGCTCACGCCCTTGATCGTGGCTTGCGGCCAGAACTGGCGGCCAGCACCCGGCATGGCGAAGAAATCCAGCCTGCACCGCCTGCCGATGTTGAAGACCTCACCGAGCCTGACCCCACCCAACCTACCGACGGGGAAACCCCGCCTGAAGACGAGGTGAGCATTGGGGAAATCCCGGTGGTTCAAATGGTTGAACTCACCCCGGAAACTGCCCAAAAAGCTGTCGACGCCTATGTCATCGTCAAAGAAAAGTACAAGGACGCAGCCCTTGAGAACTTTGACAGCCTGCAAGATTTCGTTGACCGCGATCCCCTCGGCAAGGCATTTGAAGCCGATATCAAGGCTGCCGGTTTTGCCAATGTGACAGAATGGAACCTTGCCATCACGACTGTGGGTGCGGCTTACTCAAACATCATTGACGATCAATCGACGGACATCAAACAGCAGATCGAAGAAGTCGAGAAGGATACGGAACTGGCGCAAGACATGAAAGACCGGATTATCACCTCGCTTAACGCGCTGATCCCTTCGGAGAACAATCACAAAATCGTGCAGGAGATGATCGACAATCCAGCCTATGCTGAAAAACTGAAACTCCTGGAAACCGAAGAAGAATGACTGATCTGATCCTTCGCGACAAGAGCGATGGCATATTGCGCCTGACGCTCAATGACCCCGCGACACGCAACAGCCTTTCTGAAAAGATGATCGACGCGCTGCATGCCGCCATTAGCGGTGCCGAGGCGCGTGTCATCATTCTTTCGGCGCATGGCCCGGCTTTCAGCTCCGGGCATAACCTCAAGGAAATCACCGCACGTCGTGCCGATGCGGATGAGGGCCGTAAATTCTTTAAAAGCCTTTTCGACAAATGCGCCGACCTAATGCTTGCCATCACCAACAGCCCCTGCCCCGTCATTGCAGAAGTTGATGGGCTGGCCAGCGCCGCCGGATGCCAGTTGGTGGCAAGTTGTGATCTGGCGATTGCGACCGACCGGGCAACATTCTGCACGCCGGGTGTGAACATCGGGCTGTTCTGCTCAACTCCCATGGTTGCCCTCACGCGGACCCTGACACGCAAACATGCGATGGAGATGCTTCTCACCGGTGATGTCATCCCTGCTTCAGAAGCGCTCCGCATTGGGCTGGTCAACCGGGTCACCACCCACAATGAACTCAAAACAGTGACGCAGGAGCTGGCGCAGAAGATTGCATCGAAATCCGGGGCCGCAATCAAGGTTGGCAAGCAGGCTTTTGACCGCCAGGCTGATATGCCGGTGGCTGAGGCCTATGCCTACATGGCGCAGGTGATGGCAGACAATCTGCTTCTGGCAGACGCCCATGAAGGCATCGGGGCCTTTATCCAGAAACGAAAGCCGGCGTGGGAACAGGACAATTGAAGCCACGTATCAATTTTGTGACGCTTGGCGTTGCCGACATGGTTGCCATGCGGGCCTTCTATGAACGGCTGGGGCTGGTTGCGTCGAGCGCCAGCAATCCGGATGTGACATTCTTCGATGCCAATGGAATTGTTCTGGCCCTGTTTGGCTATCATGCACTTGCCGAAGACGCAGGCATCAAGGCAGGTCCGGTGCCCGAATTTCGCGGAGTCGGCGTGGCGTGGAATGCCGGCAGCGAGGACGAGGTTGACCGCATCATGGCGCACGCAAAAACGGCGGGCGCCACGATCAGGAAAAAAGCAGAGAAAGTTTTTTGGGGCGGCTATTCCGGCTATTTCGCCGACCCGGAAGGGCACCTTTGGGAAGTGGCGTTTAATCCCTTCATGCCAATCGACGCGGACGGGCACGTTCAATTGCCATGAATCATGAGAGCTATCCGGCAGATTACATCCGTGGAATCCTGCACAGCGTCAAGGTAATCGCCATGGTAGGCGCTTCCAGCAATGTGGTGCGCCCCTCCTATCTGGTGATGCAGTATCTCCTCTCCAAAGGCTATGAAGTCATTCCGGTCAATCCGGGGCTAGGGGGACAGGAACTCCAGGGCAAAATGGTTTATGGAAGGCTGAAGGACATTCCCCAGGCCATCGACATGGTTGACATCTTCAGAACTTCGAAAGCTGCAGCGGCAATTGTTGACGAAGCTTTGACTTTAACGCCACTGCCGTTGGTGATCTGGATGCAGCTATCGGTTCGCAATGATGAAGCCGCAGCGCGCGCGGAAGCCGCGGGCATAAAAGTTGTCATGAACCGTTGCCCCAAAATGGAATACGGCAAGCAATCGGGCGAATGGGCCTGGGTCGGCGGCAATTCGGGCATTCTCTCGTCGCGCAGACAGAGCATGCACGAGAGCGGGAAAATGCAGAGCTTGGGGCTTGGCGTCATCCCCACCAAGCGATAGGTTCATCCCCTAAAACACAGGAGAGTAGCATGACTGACCAGCCACCTGGATTCGATACCCTAGCCATTCACGCCGGTGCAGCACCCGATCCTTCCACGGGTGCGCGGGTCACGCCCATCTACCAAACCACGGCCTATGTTTTCAACGACGTGAAGCATGCGGCGGACTTGTTTGCGCTGCGGGCCTTTGGCAACATTTACACCCGCATCATGAACCCGACGCAGGGCGTTCTTGAAGCCAAGATCGCCGCTTTGGAAGGCGGCACCGCGGCCCTGGCGCTGGCTTCAGGACATGCGGCGCAAATGCTGGTGTTCCACACGATCATGCAGCCCGGCGATGAATTCGTGGCAGTGCGCCAGCTCTATGGCGGGTCGATCAACCAGTTCAACCATTCCTTCAAGTCCTTCGGCTGGCATGTGGTGTGGGCCGATGCGGAAGACATGAATTCCATCGAGAAGGCCCTGTCGCCCAAGACGAAAGCCATTTTCATTGAATCGATTGCCAATCCGGGTGGGCGCATTACGGATATCGCGGCGGTTGCAAAAATCGCCAAGCGCGCCGGAGTTCCACTCATTGTCGATAACACCCTTGCCACGCCCTATCTGTGTAAGCCGATTGAGCATGGGGCCAATATCGTGGTTCATTCGCTGACAAAGTTCATGGGTGGCCACGGCAACTCCATGGGCGGGGCAATTGTCGATGGCGGCAATTTTGATTGGGGCAAGAGCGGCAAATATCCGCTGCTGTCGGAACCCAATGACTCCTACCACGGGATGAAATTCTACGAGACTTTCGGCGGCTTGGCATTTGCCATTACCTGCCGGGTTCTCGGGCTTCGAGATCTGGGGCCTGCCATTTCACCGCAGAACGCCTTCTACATTCTCACCGGCATGGAAACCCTGGGGCTGCGCATGCAGCGCCATTGCGACAATGCGCTCAAGGTGGCGGAGTGGCTGTCGCAGAATCCGAAGGTTGCCTGGGTGATCTATGCGGGCTTGCCGGGCGATGCCCACCACGCGCTCCACAAGAAATATGCGCCGAAGGGCGCAGGCGCCGTCTTCACCTTCGGGCTTAAGGGCGGCTATGAGGCTGGGGTGAAGGTCGTGTCATCGGTGAAGCTGCTGTCGCATCTCGCCAATGTCGGCGATACGCGCTCACTTATCATCCATCCGGCGTCGACGACCCACAGCCAGCTCACGCCCGATCAATTGAAGAAGGCGGGGGCCGGACCAGATGTGGTGCGGCTGTCAATCGGCATTGAGGATGTGGCCGACATTATTGCGGATTTGGATCAGGCGATCGGATAACAAGCCGCGTGTGAAGATTCCAGACGGCTGCGGCTAGCACAATCATGGCTGCTGCCTGGTGAACGAGGGCTGCGGCCAGAGGCACGTGCAGGAGCAATGTCAGAACCCCTAGGCAGGCCTGAGCAAATACGGCACAGGCCAGGAACACGGCTGGCAAGGTGAAGCTCCGCCAGACGTGAACGATGCTTGCGAGCAAAACGACATAAGCCAGAACGCGATGATTGAATTGCACGGTCATCGCGTTCTCGAAGATATTTTTCCATCCTGGTGACGTTATCCAGAGACCGGAGGGAATCCACTGCCCGTCCATCTTTGGCCAGGTGGCGTAGCCCTGCCCCGCATCCAGTCCCGCAACAAAACCGCCGGCAGCAATTTGCAACAGGATGAGAGCCACGAGGAGAATGGCAAACCTATCATCGGAAGATGACAGATGCTGGCGTTTCCGCCCCACGCCTTTGGCAACCCAAATGATGGCGGCGAAAATCAGCGCGGCGAGCGTGAGGTGGGCGGCGAGGCGGTATTGGCTGACATCAACACGGTCGACGAGGCCGGATGACACCATGTACCAGCCAAGTGCTCCCTGGGCGCCGCCGAGAACGAAAAGGGCAAGCAGCTTCGGCCACAAGGTCCGCTCAATCCGGCGGGTGATCGTGAAATAGATCAGCGGCAAGGCAAAGGCCAAGCCGGTGAAGCGCCCCAGGAAGCGATGAGCCCATTCCCACCAATAGATGAGTTTGAAATCGGACAGCGCCATGCCCCGGTTCTGGATCTGATATTCGGGGATGAGCTTGTATTTCTCAAAGGCGGCCAGCCAATCGGCTTCGTTCAGTGGCGGAATTGCACCCAGCAAGGGCCGCCATTCGGTGATCGACAGGCCGCTGTCCGTCAGGCGCGTGGCGCCACCGACGATGACCATGCAGAACACCAAGAAGGCCATGGAATAAAGCCAGAGGCGAACCTTTGGGGCCGCGGCCTGCGCTGGGGACAGAGTTTGCTCCATGACCGCCCAATACGTGGCCCGAAGGTGAAGTTCAAGGGAACCGGCGTCGCATCCTCAAGCTTGGATGATGTAGTGCAACTCGTTGAACTTGGCTCGGAATTGGGAGACTTCGGGGGCAAGGCTAGCGGGATCATTGGAGGTTAGCGCCTTGGCAATAAATCCTGCGAGCTGGGCTGCATCCTTTTCGTCAACACCCCATCTTACGATTTCCGGCGTTCCAAACCGAATACCGTTCAGGTCTCCTGCCACAGTGGGAATGGGCAGGCCAATGCCGGACACCAGAAGATTTGCCTTGCGGAGTTTTTTCGATGCGGTTTGTCCGCCGCCAAATCTTTCGGCTTTCACGGCAAATTGGTGGGAGGTGGTAAACCCGCCAGCGCCGGAAAACACGGGCACGCCATTTCTATCCAGTTCCTGGGCCAAGGCCTTTGCCACCCTGATCATGGCCTTGGCGTAGTCTTGGCCATGCTCACGCCAGTCCAGCAAGGTGAGGGCCAGGGCCGCCGATTTTGCCACATCAAAATTTGCGGTCATTCCGGGATAGGCAATTGCATCAAGACGCTGGGCAAGGCCAGCGTCGTTGGTGACAATCAATCCACCGGCGGGGCCGCCCAGACTCTTATAGGTACTCATGGTCATGAGATGGGCACCTTCCAGCAGAGGATTGGCCCATGCCTTGCCCGCAATCATGCCGCAGAGATGGGCGGCATCAAACATCACCAAGGCGCCAACTTCATCGGCAATCGCCCTCACCTCTTTCACGGGATGGGCAAAGAGATTGAGGCTTCCGCCAATTGTTATGAGTTTTGGTTTCAGGCGGCGCGCGAGCTTGCGGAGGCCTTCAAGATCGACGGTGAAATTGGCGGCATCAACGGGGGCTTCATGAATGTCGAGGCCGTACAGCCCGGCGGCGCCGGCCATCTGATGGGTCACATGGCCACCGATGCTGGCGGGCGGCACAATGATCGCGTCGCCGGCCTTACAGGTTGCCATGAAGGCATAGAGATTTGCCATGGCGCCGGAGGCCACGCGAATTTCCGCATATTTGGCCTGGAAAATTTCGGCACAGAGTTCGGCGGTAATGGCCTCGATCTGCTCGACGGCTTCGAGGCCCATTTCATATTTATCGCCGGGATAGCCAAGCGAGGGCCGCGAACCCAGCCCCTCAGCGAGGAACGCTTCAGCGCGCGGGTTCATGGCATTGCCGGCGGGATTGAGATTGAAACATTCAAGCTCGTAGATGCGGCGATTGAGTGCGGTGAGCTGGGAAATCTCGCCTGATATTTTTTCCGCCGGTTGCGTGGCAGCAAATTTTGCAAGACCCTGGACATAATTTTCGGAAGCTTCCGGAACCCAGCTGCGGCGCGATAGTGAAGGCATGACTTGCTCCCGTTTGATCCATCCGAAAGAACCAGATTGCGATGGAACTGGCAATAAGCTAGTGCAATTCCATGAAAATCCGCCAGCGCAAGTTCGTGGGGCTCGTGGCCACAATTGCCTTTCTCATGGCCTACGCCCTCATTGCCATGGCGATTGGCGGGCAATATGTGGTGGGTTATGGGGCCGCGATTGAGCTGCCTGCCTTCATCCTGCTGGGCATTGGCTGGATACCGGTTGCAATGGTTCTCATCCGCTGGATGTCGCGGCCGGATCCGGAGACCTAGGCCACGTTCAATTGCCTGAAGCCATTCCACAGGGCAAAGGCAGAGCCGGACAGCAAAACATCGACGTAGCGGAGCTTTTGGAATTCGCCGGCAAGCGACAATCGCGGAAGGGCGGTCAAATGATCGCGGTGGCCGGAAAAGATCATCCCTTTCCGTGTCGTGACGGCGGCTTCGTAGCCGGCATTTGCGGCGAGCTTGAAATCGCGCGGAGAGGCGGAACTGGCATCGCCATAGGGATAGGCAAAAAACTTTGTTTCCACACCGAGTTCTTTCGCAATCCGGCGTTTGGAATCGACAAGCTCAAAGCGCGCGTCCGCTTCGCTTAGCTGGGCGACGGCGTAGTGGTTGACCGTGTGGGCGCCAATTGTGCATAGCGGGTCTTTCGATATTTCGCGCAGCTCGTTCCAAGTCATTGCTTCGGCACGGCAGATAGCACCGAGATCAACGCGGTTAGTTTCACAGAATTCCTTGATCCAGAGGCGCTGCTGCCTCTGCGGGAGCTGGCGCACGGGCCAGTAGAGCTGCAACCATGCTGCTCGCTTCTGCATATCACTGACTGTGTCGAAACTCAGTTTTAATTGACCTATCACGGCATTCACTCGGGTGTTGCCGGCAATCACCGCTTCGAGGCCACGCCACCAGAGCTCACAAGTTCCGTCCTGAATGGCGGGGCTCGCAAATATCGTGAAAGGGCAATGATGTTTTCTGAAAACCGGTCGTGCATGCACGAGATTATCGCGGTAGGCATCATCCAGAGTAAAAACCACAAAGGGTTTCTTGTCCGGATTGTTTTCCCGAATGCGGCTCACCACTTCCGCCATGGAGACAAGATCATAGCCGCGCAGTTTCACAAAGCTGATCACACCGTCGAGGAATTCCGGTGTCACCTCAAGCCCGGCGTTGGGGGCAAAGCCCATTTGCAGGCCGCCGCCGGGGCGGACATGATGCAGCATAAAGATCGCGCCAAGTCCACTAAACATCGGCCGGAGCGCCTGGGATGCCCCAGAATAATACAGCAATTCAAGGCTGGTTTTCAGTATTGTGGTTGTTGCCATAGCATTGCAATTCACATCAATGGGAATTTTTGAGTCTCCATTGGGATAAAGCACAATTCCTGCCAAACGCCTGTGGAGGCGGGACAAACATGGCAAACCGGTTAACAGCAGGGCCGTTAACTATTGTGGATTTGCGATCAGACGGGTTTTAGGCGGATGCCGCGAGGAGATTTTCCGCGGACTTCGCCTGCTCAAGTCTGATTAACTGCACGTCGGCCAGGCCTGATACCAATAGCGACTTTGCGGTTTTTGCTACGTCATCCTGTCGAAGATCAGGCGCCAGAAGAAGTGCGGCCTGACATTTGATAATCAGCAGTGTGGTCCGGTTCGAAGCCTCGCCGGCATGGATCAGGACGACATCGTAGATATTGCCCAAGGCGTTCAGGACCGCCTCGGTGCGCTGATCCATAAGTGACAATGTAGCCTCGTTCCGCTCCACGCCAAAACGCAGCAGATGAGCATTGGAAAGCGGATCGCGGGCGATAACCTTCGTGAAGTCGGTTGTCCCGGCCAGAAGATCGACAAATCCCGGCCCCGGTGGCAAGCCGAAGAGCGTATCGACGCTGGAACCATCGGGCGCCAGGTCAATGACAACAACGCGGGCACCCTTCGCCGCAATCGCCCGGGCAATGGCCACAGTCGCCATGGACGAATCCGCCACCCCTCCTCCGATGCTTGTTACGGCAAGGCGGCGGAGCGCGGCCATTCTCTGAAGCTTGAGAGCCCAATCAGCCACCTGTTGAGAAGCTGCCTGCAGCCCGCTGCGATCCTGGCGGTCAGTATCTCTCAGGAACTCGAGGTTACCCTGGAAGGATAACGCAGAAGGAAATGTTGCAAAGGCCGGAATAGTGTCACCCACAAGCGAGCGGGGCTCCGGAATTTGCCTTGGGGGCTGCGCTACGTGAATTGGGGTCACCGGTTTTGCGGCCAACGCGACGGGCGCAGGTGGTTCACTTGGCTGGGGTGCTGCGCTTACAACCGGCATGCCCAATCTGTTCGCTGCCGCCATGATCTCCATCAGGAATGAAAGACCAAGGGACAAGGCCAATCCGGCCAGCGTGAGCAGCATGACGAGCGGGCCGGATTTGGGAAATGACGGAGAGGTGGGAACCGCGGCTTGCTGAATGATCCGTGCCATGCCCGGCTGGGTCGACAAATCCTGGCGCGCGCTCGCATCGGCGTAACGCAGGAGAAGCGATTCAAGCAGGGACTTGTCGGCAGCCGACTCGCGTTCAAGCGCTTTCAGTTTCACGGATGCGAGATTGGCGGTCGATTCCCGGTCTTTCATTTCTTCCAGCCTGGCGCGCAACGCCTGCTCGCGCGCTTCAGCAATTTTTGCCTGCTGATCAAGACTGTCAACGAGTTTCAGGGCCTCATTGCGAATCTGGCGGTCAATGTTCTTGAGATCATTCTGGGCCGCGATCATTTTGGGGTGGCCCGGCAGATAGGTCGCCGACAGTTCAGCAACGCGGCGGGCCGACGTCACTTGTTGTTCGCGCAGGCTTTGGACAATGGCGGAATTCAAGACATCGGTCGAGCCAACAACCGTGCCTTTTGTGGCGAGGATGTTCTTTATCGACTTGGCCCGCTGTTCAGCTTCGGTGCGCACGCCCTCGGCAAGGGTTATCTGGGTGTTGAGTTCGGAAAGTTCCTGGGTTCCAAGAGTCGAATTCTCCCCTTGCAGCAGGCCGGCCTGGGAGCGGAATTCCTCAATGCTTGCATCGGAGCTCGCAACTTTTTTTCGCAAATCCTCGATTTGCCCGGCGATCCAATCGCGCGCCCTGGTCGTGGGCTGCGAATTGGTTTCGGCCGTTGAAGTAACATAGATTTTGACGAGCGCGTTGGCTACTTCCGCCGCCGTCTTGGGATCGGAAGAGGAATATTTAACGGCGACGACGTTCGATTCAGGAATTTGGTAAACCGTTAGCCCGGCCGTCAAGCGGTCCAGGGCCCGCTGCTCCGGCGTCTGCAGGCGCGGATCTTCGCCAAAGCCAAACCTTAAGAGAAGCTGCTTGATTTTGCCCAAGCTCCTTGTCTTCAAGGAATCAAATTCTGGGCGGTCCTGCAAATTGAGTGAAGTAATGACACGCAGCGCCACATCCTGCGACTTGAGCACCGAGATCTGGCTCTTTATGACCCGGTCGTCGAGGGGATCAGGCTGCTGTTGGTCAGGTGATTGCGTACGGTCAAAGGGCGATGCCAAGTTCCCGATGAGAATTTGCGCTTCCGTTGAATAGGTGGGCTTCAGGACCTTTACGATCCCGAGACCGGCGCAGAGCGCCAAAAGGGTGAATACAATAATGACCAGCTTGCGCCGGGCCATGCCGCGCATTACGTCGAGCAGGTTAATGGTTGGGGCGGGTTGGTTCATGGCGGTGCCAAGCACTCCAGCGGGGCTGCATATCAGGCTGTTTTGGGCACTTATGGTAACCAACTCCTTAACGATGTGTCCGGCGCTTTTAAGCCATTACTAACCATAACCGCCCTATGGTCGCGCGGCGTGCAACTGAAGGCCCGCGTTTGGCAATTTGGACGGAAACCCGTGCGTAAGCGTATTTGTATTCTTTTGCTGGCATCGTTGGCGCTTTCCGGCTGTTCCCAAACCTGGGACCAGGCGGGCGTTGCCTCGCCTCCCGGCGGCACAGGGCTGATGGCCGATGGCAACATCGCCGAGGGTCCAACGGCCGTATCCAGCATTTCCCAGCTTCCGTCCCATGATTCGGCAGGCGTCGTTGCTCCCTTTGGCGCACAGGGAACGGCAGCGGCCTATGAATATCAATCAGGCTATAAGGTTGGTGCTGGCGACCGCCTGACCATTCGCGTGGCGGGAGAAGACGATCTCACAGCGGATTATCTGGTTGATGGTTCCGGCAATATCTCGCTCCCCTACATTCAAACAGTTCATATCGCCGGGATGACCACGCCGCAGGTGGAGAAACTGGTTAGCGCACGGCTGCGCAATGGCTATCTGCGTGATCCAAAGGTTTCGGTTCAGGCAACGGCGCTGCGCCCCTTCTTCATTCTGGGCGAAGTCACCACATCCGGCAGCTTTGCCTATCAGAGCGGCATTACGGTGCAGAACGCCATTGCAATAGCCGGCGGCTATAGCGCGCGGGCCGATCAGGGAACCGTGCTGATCACCCGCAAGAACGTGGCCGGTACGGAAACGCATCGTGTCCCGGTGACAACGCAAATCTATCCCGGTGATATTATTTATGTGCGTGAACGCTGGTTCTAACCGGAGCGGCACGGCCATGAAAATCCTGCACGTGTTCAGAACTCCGGTGGGTGGATTGTTCCGCCATGTGCGCGATCTGGCGCGCGGACAATCGGAACTTGGCCACCAGGTTGGCATTATCTGCGACGCGACGACGGGGGGCAGTGTAGCAGCTGATTTGCTGGATAGCGTTACACCCTACTGTTCACTTGGGATTCAACGCATCGAGATTTCCCGCTTGCCTGGCTTAAGCGACCTTTCGGCTATCGCAAGCACACGGAAGCATGCCCATAAACTCGGCGTTGATATCATTCACGGGCATGGCGCTAAGGGTGGGCTTTACGGCCGACTGGCAGCGCGGTCGCCTGGCATTCCTTCGGTTTATACGCCGCATGGCGGCAGCCTGCATTACCAATGGCTGGCGTTTCCTGGTTTCGTTTTCCTCGCGTCCGAATGGGCCCTGGCATACGTCGGCACGGGCATGATTTTCGTTTGTGAGTTCGAACGGCAGAGCTTTGCGAAAAAGATCGGGCTCGGCGGCAAGCCAAACACCGTGGTTCACAACGGCCTGTGGCCGGAAGAATTCAAAGCCGTTACACCCGATAAAGATGCCGCCGATGTTCTTTACATGGGCGACATGCGCCACCTCAAAGGCGTTGATGTTTTGCTGAAAGCCCTTGCTCTGGTTGCGCGCAAACGGAAAATTACGGCTTGCCTCGTTGGTGATGGCCCCGACAGCGCAGATTTCAAGAAACTTGCTGAGTCATTGGAACTCGGAACGTCAACAGCGTTTCCCGGCAGGCTGCCAACAGCCCAGGCCCTGAAACGCGGAAGATTGCTGGTTCTGCCATCCCGGGCCGAGTCGTTCCCCTATGTGGTGCTTGAGGCGGCGGCGGGGCGCGTTCCCATGATTGCCAGCGATGTTGGCGGCATTCCCGAAATCCTGCCCGCAAAAAACCTGTGCCCACCTGACAATCCCGAAGCCCTGGCACGGCATATCGAAATGGCTCTGGCAATTCCTGCAGCCATTGCCGAAGATTCAAAAGCACTGTCTGACAGCGCCAGAACTTCTTTTGATGCGGGAGCAATGGCGCGGAACGTGACTGAATTTTATCAGCGCTTGCTCACAACTCCGGCATACATGGAGAACAGGTCTTGACCTCCGCTGCTGACATGGCCACTCCGCCGATTGACGTGCGCTTCATGGGCGTCACGCTTGCGCAGGTAAGGGCCATTCTCGTTTGGCTGATGTTTGCGTCGAGTTTTTATGTGGCAGTTGAGCCTGCCCCATCAGATTTCTTATTTCTTCTGGTGCTGGCATGTTTTTTCAGTTCGGGCCTGGCGATCAGTGCCTCCGTGGTGCCTCTTGTGGTGTTTCTGCTGCTCTATAATCTTGGAGGCTTCCTGAGTTTTCTGCAGGAAGTGGGCGACGAAAAGGCGAGGATGTTTGTCATCACGTCCTTCTATATGGCCTTCTCCGCCATTTTCCTCGCGTTCTACGTGGCCTACGATCCCTTGCGGCGCATGGCCACTATCAAAAATGCATTGGTCATCGCCGCGGTAGTTGCATCGCTTTTGGGAATTCTTGGCTACTTCGATGTGGCAGGACTGGGTGGAACCTTCTCCCAGAGCATGAGAGCAGCCAGCACCTTCAAGGATTCAAATGTCTTTGCAACTTATTTGATCTTTCCAGGTGTCATGTTGGTGCAAGGTTTTTTGCTTGGAAACCAGCGCCAGAAATTCGTCTCCCTGATCGGGCTGTTCACGATCCTGGCCGCTTTGTTCCTGGCATTTTCGCGCGGGGCCTGGATAAGTTTTCTTGTTTCCGCAATCATGGTCGTTGGCCTCAATTTACTGCTTGCACCAGTGCCGCAGACGCGCCGGCGCATTCTGCTGATAACGCTATCAGGAGCCATCGGCCTCGTGGTTCTGCTCGCGATCCTGCTTTCCGTTGAAGGCGTACGCGATCTGTTTCTGGATCGTTTCACCCTCATTAAGGACTATGACGCTGGCGAGCGTGGACGCTTTGGCAATCAGCTCAACAGCATTCCCCGTTTGCTGGAATTGCCTCTAGGACTGGGGCCTTTCCAGTTTGCGCGAATTTATGGCATGGCCCCGCACAACGTCTACATCAATGCGTTCGCCTCCTACGGCTGGCTTGGCGGCATTTCATATTTCCTGCTGATGATCAGCACGATCATTATCGGCTTCAAGACTGTATTGATGCGGACGCCGTGGCAGAACTGGGCCATCGTGGTGTTCTGCCCCCTTGTTGCGACCATGTTCCAGGGCGTGCAAATTGATACCGATCATTGGCGCCATTTCTATTGGATGCTGGGAATGACGTGGGGGCTGTTTGCAGCCTCCATGCAGCATCGAAATGCCGGCCAGGAATCAAGCTCCACCATCTCGTAGGCATTGCTTTTCCAGGCCGCATTCTATCTTCAGGAATGACCCGGAGTGACTGGCAGGGTTTATGCACCACCCCTTCAAATGTCAGCTTGATTGGATGGAAACACAAATGCGGCAACTCATTAACGATACGTCCCGGCGGAGCGAAAACCCTTCATTAATGCGTCGCAATTCGTTGAATTTATTCAAACTATTGTCCATTGTCGGTTTCATTCTGGTAGCCAATTTCGGGATTTTTTCCAGAATTGGTTTGTTGCTCGACCAGGGGCGCTTCGTTACGCTTGTGCCATTTTTGATCATCTGGGCAATTGCAATTTTTGCGGTGCTGGTTGCCGCATTTCAACCAAACGTCTTTCTGCGTGGGATTTGGGCGATTGTGATTGCAGCTTCGAGCGCCATGAGTTGGGCGTTCTATGATCTGAGCCATTCTGAAATGTCAGTGTTCGATATTCTGTCGCTTTGGAACGCGCGCCATGAGGCCGGTCGGGCTGCCGAGTTCTATGAACAGCATCTTGTTTCTGCACTGATTGTGCTGGCTCTTGGCTTTCTTGTGATCTTTTTGCCACCGCGCGTAACTGGCCGCGCCAAGAATTGGCTTCGCCGGCTGTGCTGGTTTCCGTTGGTGCCAATTGCGCTTATCGCCGCCGTCGTATTCGCCAAGGACGGCGGCGGGTCTGATGCGATGCCCTGGCAGTTCAGGCCGGCAGCCCTTTCGTCGCTCGCCGGGATAAAGATTGCATTTCTTGGAACCACAAGCCGCGAGCCAGTCAAATGGGTGCCGACGAAGGAACACAAGTCCGGGAACATAGTGATGCTGGTTGATGAAAGTGTTCGCGCTGATTACATCGATCTCTCGCCGGGGAACCGGTTTACCCCGCAGTTCGCAGGACTGGCCGACAAATTTGTCAATTTCGGACCCGCCGCATCGACCGGCAATTGCAGCAGCTATTCCAACGTGCTCTTGCGCTATGGCGTCTCGCGGCAAGACATAACAGGCGATGCCAATACAAACCCTTCACTTTGGGAATATGCCAAGCGTTCCGGTTACCGGACGGTTTTCATTGATGCACAGGCAGGCAACATATCCAACCCGGGCCTCATGCAAAATTTCATGACGATGCGGGAAAAATCCCAGATCGACGGATTCTATGCAGTCCGCGGTGTCCCCGGCGCTGAAGCGGATGGTAGACTTGCAGATATCATCACAAAGGAACTTACGGCGCCCGGGCCGGTTTTCATCTATGCAAACAAGAATGGCGCGCATTTTCCCTATGATCATGCGTATCCTTCCGATGCAGCAGTTTTCCATCCAACGATGACAGAGTCTGGAATTGACAATACGCGTTCGCGAATTGCTTCTTATCGCAATGCCATTTCGTGGTCAGTTGACAGGTTCATGGGGAAAGTCTTTGCGAACGCTGATCTCTCCAACACAACACTCGTTTATACCTCAGACCACGGACAGGTATTTCAGCCAGATCGCTTGACCCATTGCAATGTTGAGTCTCCCGATCCACGGGTAGGACTTGTTCCCCTGATGGTCCATACTTCGGATCTATCGCTTCAGGCATTATTTCAAAATGGCGCGAAACAACTCACTGGCAAGACCAGCCAGTTCCAGATTGCCCCCACGCTCCTGCAACTTATGGGATATCGCCCTGACGATATTGCGACTGCATATGACGAGTCGTTGCTGACGGGCTCAAAGAGGGCGCCGGCCTTCACAAGCGGCGATGTATTTGGCCTCTTTTCTTCAGGGGTCCGGGCAACGCCAATAGACCTGTCAATTGATTATCTGGAACCTGAAGCACGAGAAGCAAATCCCGCTGTCGTCGCCGCCAAGAAATGAACCGGGCGCTTGGCTTGTGTGAAACGGGTGGATAAGTGGTCGGAGCGACAGGATTTGAACCTGCGACCCCCAGTCCCCCAGACTGGTGCGCTACCAGGCTGCGCCACGCTCCGACTAAGGGGGTAGTTAGCATCCCGCTCCGGAAAGCGAAAGTGCTGATAATTACCTCGGCTTTCAGGATTTTTTATCGAGCAATACGCCAACTATATCGCCGCGCCTGCCAGTCAGGCGCTGGGTCTGGAGGGCCAGGAGCCCTGCCCATACCGCATCGGCGATAAGCACCGCATAAGCAATGCCCATGACACCATGGCTCGGCGTAAACAAGGCGGTGGCGCCAATTAGCACTGCCATGGCGACCAGACAGGAGCCCGCCGTCTTGATCTGGTAACCGGCAAGGGACAGCAGATGCTGATTCATGCCGCTTGCGGCGCGGAAGGCCTGGCTGATCATAAACAACACCAGCGGCCAATGGCCCGCTTCATATCCGGAACCGAATATTCTCAGGGCCAATGGGCCAAACAGAATTGCGCCCGCGACGCAGGCCAAAATGGCCGCGAGGGCAATCATGTTGATGCGCAGAAGAAGCGCGTGGACTTGCCGGGAGGTTCCTCGGGTCATGGCGGCGGTCACGTCTGGCAAGATGAATTGCTGGGTTGCCTGGGTTATGAAGCCAGCCAATGCCGCCAGCCGGATCGTGACACCAACAAGAGCTACGTCCGCATTGTTCAAAAAGAAGCCGGCGATGAGGGTGACAACGTCGGCAAAGGAAGCAGTTACTATGCCAACAATAACAAGTGCGGCGGCCCGGTTGCGCAAAACAGGCGCCAAGTTGTGGCGGCCCGGCCATTTGAGGCCTGATCTTGGTCCATCCTCGCCAATGAGCCAGGCTTGGGCAAGGGCAACAATCGTGTTCATGATCACGAAAGCCCAGAGCACGTGGGCAATGCTCAAGTGAATGCTCATTGCCCAGGCGAACACCAAATAGGCCAGCAAGAGTCCCGGACGATACAAAAAATCCGGGACATAGGACAAGGCGTAGCGCCGGACTGAATTGGCAACCGCTCCGTTGATGCGAATAAGGGCCGAAGCCGGGGCTGAAAGACAGCCGAATAGCAACGCAATTTTTAGGCCGTCATTGAGCGGCAGCCAGAAGTAAGCCACCGCAGCAAGCGCGAATGAGGAGAGTGAAATCCACAAGCTGTCCCGCAGAAATGCGGCATGGAAGGCGCGCACCAGATTCTTCCGCCCCAGCGCGTAGTAGCGCGGCAAACAGGTTATCGCCAGAATTGGGTAACCGCCGGTTATGAGCAAGCTAATGAAGGCTGCGGCACTCATGCCCAGAAACACGACACCCACGTCATGCTGCGAAAGCAGCCGGGCGAGCAAAATCTGGCTTGCCAAGCCAATGGCGGCACCGCCAAATCTTACACCGACGAGATTTACCGCCATCAGAATTGTTCGCCAAAGGGACATTGCCTAGGGTGCCTTTTCCGGACCTGAAAGAAATAGCAATAAACCGGCGGTCTTTATTTTGTATTGCGAAGAACCGCTCAAATCCGGGAGGTGGGATCCAGCAGTTTCCGGGCATCGCCCAAGTCCCGCAGCGCGGCCTTGAGGGCATCTGCCTGCATGTCGGACAGTTTGTGCACATAGGTCGGGGCTTCGCCCACGCTTCCGCCTGGACGCGCCAGAGGGGCCCTTCCGGGTAGCGGTGCGGAGCCGCGAAAACGAGGCGCAATCTGGGTCTGGCCCGGTCTTGGCACACCGTCCAATTCCATGTCACGCTTGCGGGCAACAATTTCACCGCGGCCAACGCCGGAAACATAGGCAACGCCTTCCTCTTTCAGAATACGTTGCAGCCCGCGGATGGTGTAGCCCTCACTGTAGAGAAGGCTGCGAATGCCTTTCAGCAGGTCTAGATCCGCCGGACGGTAGTAACGCCTGCCCCCGGCCCGCTTCATCGGCTTTATTTGAGCAAAGCGGGTTTCCCAGAATCGCAGAACGTGCTGGGGAACATCGAGCTCTTCTGCCGCTTCGCTAATCGTGCGGAATGCTTCAGGTGATTTTTCCAAGGACTATCTCCGATTCGCGTAAAGAGATACTCAATCATCACTGCCGGGCTCAAGACCATTTATAACATTTTTCATCACTTGGCTTGGACGAAAAACCATCACGCGGCGGGGCGTAATGGGCACCTCTTCACCGGTTTTGGGATTGCGCCCGATGCGGCCTTTTTTGCTGCGTACCATGAAGGTGCCAAAGGAAGAAAGTTTTACCGACGTTCCTTCGACCAGGGCAGTTGAAACCAGATCCAAAACAGACTTCACCATTTCGGCTGATTCGGTGCGCGACAAACCAATATCCCGATGCACTGCTTCACTTAAATCCGCGCGCGTCAAAGTCTTGCTTGCCATGTTTTTCCCCTTGCAAGAACCCCCGTAAGTTATGTCGGCCAAACGGTTGGGTCAATAGAAAATTATGAAAACTCAACGACTTACGACTCAATCTAAAAGCGGGCCAGAACCGCCCCCCAAGTGAAGCCGCCGCCCATCGCTTCCATGAGCACAAGCTGCCCGCGCTGGATGCGGCCATCCTTCACGGCGGCATCAAAAGCCAAAGGAATCGAGGCGGCGGACGTGTTGCCATGGCGGTCGAGGGTCATCACGATGCGGTCTTCGGGAACGCCCAGCTTTTTGGCGGTGCCTTCCAAAATACGGCGATTCGCCTGATGCGGAACAAACCAATCTATATCCATGGGCTTCAGGCCAGCCTTGATTATGGCTTCGTCCATGACGGTGGCAATGTTGATCACGGCGTGCTTGAAGACCTCGCGGCCTTCCATGCGCAGGTGGCCCACGGTTTTTGTGGTTGATGGCCCGCCATCCACATAGAGTTTGTCGCAGTAGCGGCCATCGGAATGAATGTGGCAGCCAAGAACGCCGCGGTCAGCATTGGTACCGGCGCCCTTTCCGGCGCGCACGACAACGGCCCCTGCCCCATCACCAAAGAGCACGCAGGTGGCGCGGTCGTTCCAGTCAAGGATGCGTGAAAAGGTTTCGGAGCCGATGACGAGCGCGCATTGAGACTGGCCACCCCTGATAAAATTATCGGCAATCGTCAGACCATAGACAAAGCCCGAGCATACGGCCTGCACGTCGAAGGCAGCGCCCCGTGTAATGCCGAGATCGGCCTGCACTTGGGTTGCGGTGGCCGGAAAGGTTTTATCAGGCGTGGACGTGGCCACGATGATAAGATCGATATCGCCAGATGTCAGCCCGGCATGCTCAAGGGCCTTGCGCGCGGCCTGCACCGCAAGGGTGCGCGTGGTTTCGTCTTCAGCTGCAATGTGGCGCGCCCTTATGCCGGTGCGCTCGACAATCCATTCGTCGGTGGTGTCAACAATCTTGCTGATATCGGCATTGGTCATGATCCGCTTTGGCAAGGCGGAGCCCACACCTTCAATTATTGTTCTCAGCATAACACTACTCACTCCGCCACCTGTGCTGCCGGCTCCATGATTATGGCGTTCATTGCGGCAACGTCTTCGGCGATTTTCTTAACCAGGCCATTGCGCACCATTTCAATTGCCACGTCAATGGCGGTGGCAAAACCCAGTTCATCGGTGCCGCCATGGCTTTTCACCACAACCCCGTTGAGGCCGGCAAACACACCGCCGTTGTGTTTCCTGGGGTCCATACGGTCACGCAGGGCATTGAAAGCGCCTCGGGCAAAAAGGGCGCCAAGCCTGGAGACCCAGGTGCGATTCAAAACAAGCTTGAGATAAGTTGCCACCTGCTTTGCGGTGCCTTCGGCGGCTTTCAGGGCGATGTTGCCAGTGAAGCCTTCGGTCACCACCACATCAACGGTACCCTTGCCAATATCATCACCTTCGACGAAGCCTACATATTCCATGGGCAGGTTCATTTCACGCAGCAGGCGTGCCGCGTCTTTTACCTGTTCCAGTCCTTTGACTTCTTCAACGCCGATGTTCAGCAGGCCGACGGTGGGCCGCGTAAGGCCAAACAGGCAGCGCGCCATGGCTTCGCCCATAATAGCAAATTCAACCAACTGGGATGCATCGGCGCCAATTGTAGCCCCCACATCGAGAACGATGCTTTCACCTCTCAGGGTGGGCCAGATTGCGGCAATGGCTGGCCTCGAGATGCCCGGCAGGGTTTTCAGCACAAAACGCGACATGGCCATGAGTGCGCCCGTATTGCCGGCGGAAACGGCGGCCGCGGCTTCACCTTTCTGCACCGCCTCAATCGCTTGCCACATGCTGCTCTTGCCGCGTCCACGGCGCAGGGCTTGGCTTGGCTTCTCGGTCATGCCCACGGCCACATCGGTGTGGCGGATCTCGGCCTTGGCCTTCAACTTGGGATGCCGCTCCAGCAGGGGGGCAATGATTGCCTGATCCCCGAACAACAGGAAGCTATAGGTTGGGTGGCGAATGGCCGCGAGTTCGGCACCGGGAATCACAATGCTGGGTCCCAAATCGCCGCCCATTACATCCAATGCTATTGTCAGCTCGCTTGTCATTATCCCGCAATATCACGTGTCATGCCGAATTATTCAGCAAATGTAATGGAGAGTCCCCTGAGTCGTGAAAATAAAGGCAATCTCTCGGGAAACAACCCTTTATTTTTTCAGTCAAATTTGGTTCTTTTTTCAGTCCGGTTCCAGTTTCGAGAGGCCGATGAAGGGCGACACCTTAGCGCTTTCCGGATGCTCTTCGATGTCATTAAAGACTTCGCCGTCGCGCCGCGGGTAGGGATCAAGCTCAAGGGCCATGCATTCGGCCAGGATTTCTCCCAGATCGACAATTCCGTTTTCAATGATATCAACATCTTCCTCGGCTGCCGGCTGTCCGGCGCGCGGCGACAGGAAATAGCGCTCAATGGCTAACTCAAGATCCGAGGTGAAGGTTTCCAGGCTGATGACGGAAACCTGATCAACCTTGGCTTTGAGAGTTCCCGTGATTTTCAGGCCCCCACCACGCCAAGGCACCACCTTTAGCAGCCCGCCCAGGGAATGAATCTTGGGAAGGTCAAAGCGCTTTGCAAGGGCGGCGCATTCCTTGTCGTCAGCGGCAAGGCGTTCGTGGCAGCCCAAGGCCGGAACACGATCAACCTGAAGCGGGCGGGAAAATTCATAGGCAACCTGTTTCATGGGAACCTCAACTCAGCCAGAAGAATTTGCTCCAAAGAAATTGCGCCGAGGTGTTTCACGGCATCGCCAAAATAACCCGTCATTGCCCTGATTGATTCTTCTGGCGCTCCATCGGGATACACATTCCGGCTTATCGCTTCCTCCAGTATTTCGGGACTGGCCGATAGCGCCCTATCGTAGGCGGTCACGCGGCCAAAATAGGATTCGGCTATCTTCCGCACTTTCTTGCCCACCGCCACATCACTGACACCGAGTTCGCGCAAGGAACGATCCATATCGGCGAAAAATTCATCCGTCAGGTTTTGCCGGAGGTCTTCAACGCCCGCACCCTTCAACCGGTTGAGCACCAGAAATAGGTGCAGCACAATCATCTCGAAACGGCCGTCAATTGTGTCGGCAACACCCATATCCTCATAAAACCGCACGTGCCGCGCGGCAGCCACAATTGCCCCGTAAAGGCGTTTCTCGCGTTTTTCGCGGGCCTGGAATAAACGATTTAGTATCATGCACTTGCCGTCATAACCCGGCTAGGGCAAAAGACCATTAAGTAAATACCTTGAAGTGACGGATTTAATTTGCTTTTCATGACCAGAAAATACCTTGCACGCGCACCCATGTGGCTGGTTGCGGCCACATTCGCAACCCTGATTGCGGCGTGCTCACCCACCATAAACCACCATGGCTATCTCGCAAAGCCCGGCGCTTTCGGCCAGATTTCCGAAGGCATGTCAAGAACCGAGGTGGAAGGCATTCTGGGTTCGCCCTCCACGACCGCCAGCATCAATTTTCAGGGTGACAGCAACTATTACATCACCAGCGTGACCCAGAGCCGGTCTTTCCTCAAGGCCAAGGAAATGAGCCGCGAAGTTATTGCGGTGCGTTTTGACAAAGGCGACCAGGTGACAAGCTTTGCCCAGTATGGCCTGGAAGATGGGCGCATCATCAACATCAATTCGCGCGAGACACCCATTGTCGGCGGTGAGCTGTCAGTCCTGCAGGACATCTTCAAGGGAATTCTGGGTTCAAAACCGGGCTTCTAACCAATAAGCGCTATTTGGTCCATCCTTCCAGCCGTGTTAAATTGGCATTTATGGACGCTATCGATCATCGGGCCGCCATTGCAAATCTGGACCCTGCTTTGCGCCGGTCTCTCATTGAACGGAGCAACGGGCCGGGACTGTTAAGATTCAGCTTTCATCTGGGAGCTATTCTCGTTCTGGGAGCTCTGATTGCCCTTCGCCTGCCCTTCTGGTTTCTGCTGCTGCCGGTTCAAGGCATCCTGATCGTCTTTCTTTTCACGACGCTGCATGAAAGCACGCATGAAACGGCCTTCAAGAGTTCGTTCTTCAACACGGCAATTTCAAACATCAGCGGTTTCCTGATCTTTATCCCGCCGGCCTGGTTCCGCTTTTTTCATTTCGCCCACCACCGCCATACCCATGACCCGGCCCGCGACCCGGAACTGCAAACTCCGAAGCCCTCCACTCTTGTTGGCTATGTGAAGCATGTGTCGGGGCTTCCGCTGTGGTTTGCCGCGGTTCGCACACTGCTCCGCAATTCCGCGGGACGCAGCGCGGATGACTTTGTGCCGGAGAAGGCCAGGCCTCGCGTAACCTTGGAGGCACGGGTGATGCTGGCCATGTATGCATTGCTTGCCATTGCATCAGTTCTTTGGGAATCGCCGTTTTTGATTTGGACATGGCTCGTCCCGGCTATCCTCGGTCAACCGTTCCTGCGGCTCTTTCTCCTCGCCGAGCACACTAACTGCCCACATGTTGAGAACATGTTTGAAAACACCCGCACGACATTCACCACGAAGCTGGTGCGGCTGGTGGCGTGGAACATGCCCTTTCATGCGGAGCATCATGCCCTGCCAACGGTGCCGTTTCACAGGCTCCCGGAGCTGCATGAGGGGGTGCGTGAGCATCTGAAGACAACGGCTGACGGCTATGTTCGATTTAACGGGGAACTCGTTTCAGGATACTCCAGCAGCAAGTCTTGAAAAACGTTTCCGGTCGCATATCGGGTGGCTTTGGCCCGCCATTTTCCGCATCCTGATCCTTGACAACTTAATCGTGCGTCAAGACAGGAGACAGATGAGATGACCAAAGACATTCAAAACACGGGCGAAGAATTCCGCTTCGCATTCGGCAAATTTTCACTCGGCATGGCGCTGGTTGCAGCCACGGATAAGGGTATCGCTGCCATTCTGCTGGGTGACAGTCGAGACGAGCTTCATCGTGAGTTGGTCTATGCCTTCCCACAGGCCCAACTAGTTGCTGACGAGAACGGACTGGCGGATGAGACGGCAAAGATCGCGGCCTTCCTTGATTCGCCCAATCAAGGACTGGACCTGCCTCTCGATATTCGCGGTTCGGCGCAGGAGCAGGCCGTGTGGCAAGCGCTGCGCAATGTTCCAGCGGGCCAAACCATAACCTATGGCCAGATTGCCAAAGCGTTGCCGCTGCCCGCCACCGCCCAGGATGTGGGCGCTGCTTGCGCTGCCAATGTGCTGGCGGTCGCCATTCCTTGCCACCGGGTGGTCAAGGCCGATGGTTCGATTTCGGGTTACCGCTGGGGGGTTCAGCGCAAGCGGAAATTGATCAATCTGGAAGCTGTGGCATGAATTGAATAAGGATAACAAGAAACCCCGCGAAGATCGCTCCTCGCGGGGTTTGATAAGCGTGACTTGGCAGTTGGTTAGTGCGCCAGAACCGCCAGCAGCAGAAGCGCCACGATGTTGGTGATCTTTATCATGGGGTTTACCGCCGGTCCTGCGGTGTCCTTGTAGGGGTCGCCTACGGTATCGCCGGTGACGCTGGCCTTGTGGGCTTCCGAGCCCTTCAGGTGCTTCACGCCCTTTGAGTCAACGAAGCCGTCCTCGAAGGACTTCTTCGCGTTGTCCCAGGCGCCGCCGCCTGCTGTCATGGAGATGGCCACGAAGAGGCCGGTTACGATCACGCCCATGAGCATGGCGCCAAGGGCCGCAAAGCCTGCTTCCTTGCCGGCAATTGCGTAGATCACATAAAACACCACGATGGGCGAGAACACGGGCAGCATGGAAGGAATGATCATTTCCTTGATGGCCGCCTTGGTGAGCAGGTCTACGGCGCGGGCATAATCGGGCTTCTCAGTGCCCTTCATGATGCCGGGGCGTTCCTTGAACTGGCGGCGCACTTCAACCACCACGGACTGGGCGGCACGGCCCACGGCGGTCATCGACATGCCGCCGAAGAGGTAAGGCAGCAGGCCGCCGAAGATCAGGCCCACAACCACATAGGGGTTGGAGAGATCAAAGGTGACGTTGACGCCTTCAAAGAAAGTTCCTGGCGACGCGTTTGCCGCGAAGAACTTCAGGTCCTGCGTATAGGCGGCAAAGAGCACGAGAGCGCCAAGACCTGCCGAACCAATGGCATAGCCCTTGGTTACGGCCTTGGTGGTGTTGCCCACGGCGTCAAGCGCGTCGGTGTTGTGGCGCACTTCCTTGGGCAGGCCCGCCATTTCGGCGATGCCGCCAGCGTTGTCGGTGACCGGGCCGAAAGCGTCAAGCGCCACAACCATGCCAGCAAGTGCCAGCATTGTTGTCACCGCAACGGCGATGCCGAAGAGGCCCGCGAGATTGAAGGTGACGATAATGCCAGCGATGATGATGATGGCCGGAACGGCAGTCGCTTCCATGGAAACCGCCAGACCCTGGATCACGTTGGTGCCGTGGCCAGTGATGGAGGCCTCAGCAATGGAGTTCACCGGGCGCTTGCCGGTGGCGGTGTAGTATTCGGTGATCCAGATGATGAGACCGGTGATTACCAGGCCGGCGATGCCGCAATAGAACAGGCTCAATGGCGTAAAGGCCTTCTCGGCATTGCCGAGGGCCACATCCATGCCGCCGAACACGTAGGAGATTACGGGATACAAAACGGCGAGCGAAAGAACGCCCGTTGCGATGATGCCCTTGTAGAGGGCGCCCATGATGTTGTTGGAAGCACCGAGCTTAACGAAGTAGGAACCGATGATCGAGGTAATGACACAAGCGCCGCCAATAGCAAGCGGCAGGACCATGCCGGCGAGCTTCATGGCATCTGGCAGCACGATTGCCGCGAGGACCATTGTCGCAACGGTGGTCACAACATAGGTTTCGAACAGGTCGGCGGCCATGCCGGCGCAATCGCCCACGTTGTCGCCAACGTTATCGGCAATCGTGGCAGGGTTGCGCGGATCATCTTCCGGAATGCCGGCTTCGACCTTGCCGACCATGTCGCCGCCAACGTCTGCACCCTTGGTGAAGATGCCGCCGCCGAGACGGGCAAAAATGGAAATTAGCGAAGCGCCGAAGGAAAGGGAAACCAGCGCGTCAATCACTTCACGGCTGGTGGGTTCAAAACCCATGGAGCCCGTGAGGAAGCCGAAATAGATTGTAACGCCGAGAAGGCCGAGGCCAGCTACCAGAAGGCCGGTTACCGCGCCGGATTTGAATGCGAGATCCAAACCGCCGGCAAGCGACTTTGTTGCGGCCTGCGCCACGCGCACGTTGGCCCGCACCGAGACGTTCATGCCGATAAAGCCTGCGGCGCCCGACAGCACCGCGCCAATCAGGAAGCCGATGGCCGAATAGGCGCCAAGCAGGAGCCAGGCGATGATGAAAATGACCACTCCAACCATGGCAATGGTTTGATATTGACGCTTGAGATAGGCGGCCGCGCCTTCGCGCACGGCGGCGGAAATTTCCTGCATGCGGGCCGAGCCCGCATCGGCGGCGAGAAGGCCGCGCGTCGTGACAATTCCGTAGACGATGGACAGCGCGCCCGCGAGCACGATCAGCCAGAGAGTGGAGGTCATGATTAACCCTTTTGTTTGTGTTGCCCCGGTGCAATCCAGACACGCGAATCCTCGCCTGTCCGTCCCCTGCCCCGGATTGATGGCTGGGATATGCCAAATCGGGCAAAAAGAAGCAATGGGCAGTATTGCGGTCCATCCCGCGCCCTTTATGATCGCTCAAGGCCTTTAATTTCAAGGAGATGCGATGACAGAGCGGACAGCAGCCTGCAGTTGCGGACAGCTCACTGTTAAATGCGAAGGCGAGCCGGTGCGGGTTTCCATTTGCCATTGCCTGGCCTGCCAGCGGCGAACCGGCAGTGTCTTTAGCGAACAGGCGCGGTTCAAGAAGGAAGATATAAAGGAGATTTCGGGACGGTCGACGCTTTATGTCAGAGTCGGCGACGCAGGGAGCAAGATAAGTTTTCACTTTTGCCCGATATGCGGCGCCATGGTCTATTATTCCATCGATAACGATCCCGAGTTGGTCGCCATTCCGGTTGGCGCTTTTGCCGATCCGAAATTTCAAACCCCGACGCGCTCAGTCTACGAGTCGCGCAAACATGGCTGGGTCAACGTTCCGGAAGGGCCGGATGTCGTGCACCTCGACTAGGTGCCGGGCTTCAAGTTCCACGACTGCCAAACAATTAGCAGCAAGGCCAGCAACGCGACTGGAACGATAGCAATATTTATGAAGTCCCAGCCCGCAGCCTCCAACAACTTTCCAGAGCTGAATGAGGCACATGCCACAACCGCAGACATGATGAAATCATTGGCACCCTGCACTTTGCCGCGCTCAGCCGAGGTGTAGCATTTTGTGAGCATTGTGGTGCCGCCGATGAAGCCGAAATTCCAGCCCAGGCCCAACAGGATGAGTGCCACCGCGTAGTGTCCGAAGCTGATGCCAGAAAGACCTATAACTGCCGATCCGATTAATATCGCCATGCCGATCGCCGCAATTTTTGGAGCGCCATATCTGGCGATGAGTTGGCCGGTGAAAAAGCTCGGCACGAACATGGCCAGCACATGCCACTGGATGACCCATGAGGCATCTGTCTTATCATGGCCATGCCCTACCATGGCCACAGGCGCTGCGGTCATCATGAAGTTCATCATGCCGTACGCCAACGTTCCGCTGGCCATGGCCACGATGAGCTTGGGCTGGCGGAGCAGCTCGGCCCAGGTCCGGCGCGGACCATGCACATCCTCAGCGGTTGGCTTCGGCAATTTGAGCAACATGAGCACGGCCATGGCAATCAGCGCTATGACGGCAACGGCCATATAGGAACCGGCAAAAGTATAGGGAGCAAAGAGGTCCGATGTGCTGCTGGAGATAAGTGTGCCCGCCACCGCTGCCACAACGCCGCCTGTTAGCACCCAGGAAATGGCCATGGGCTTCATCGCTTCGCTTGCGCCTTCAACGGCTGCAAAGCGGTAAAACCCGCTGGTTGACTGGAACACGCCCTGAAGGGTCGTGGCGAGGCAAAACAGGGCAAAGTCCCTTTTGTAAATCGCAAAGACTGAGAGGATGGCACCTGCCACACACAGCGCTGCACCGAAGAGGAAAACCGGCAGACGCCCCATGCGCTGCATGAGCAGTGACGCGGGAATTGTGGTGAGAGCAGCACCGAGGACAAACGTCGTAATGGGCGCTGTTGCCAAGCCGGCATTGGGCGCCAGCATCAGACCTACAAGGCTGCCTGTAGCAAAAACCGTGATCACGCAGCAGGAGTAGAGGGCCTGGGAAATCGCCAGTAACAGAATGTTGCGTTTGGCGAGGGCTAAGTCGGTCACGCGGCGAACTCGTTGGGGCGGCGATTACGCGCCAGAGTATTCAGCACGCCGTTGATGAAGCGGGGCTCTTCCTCGCCAAAGAATGCGCCGGCCACATCGAGATATTCACTGATGGAAACACGGGTCGGCACTTTTTCCATGAACATGATTTCAAATGCGGCGGCACGGAGGATGGCGCGCACGGTGGCATCCAAGCGGTGCATGGGCCACGTCTTGTCGAGAATGGCATCAACGGCGGGATCAATGGCAGCTTGCTCGCGCACCGCGCCATCAACAACTTCCTTGAGGAATTTGTAATCGGCCTCGCCGCATTGGCCATCATCAAAATTCTCACCCATCGCACGGGAAGAAAACTGCGCGAGGGTTTCACCCACATCGGTGCCTGCCAAATCCATCTGGTAAAGCGCCTGCACCGCGCCCAAACGGGCAGCAGCGCGTTCAACCGGTTTGGCCCGCTTGCCGGTCATCTTGCGGCTTTCTTCTTCATGGCGCGCTTGAAGCGGATCATGGCAAGAGCGGTATCGGCAGCACCGCCGCCCTTGTCACCCTCGGAAGTTTTTGCCCGGGCCCAGGCTTGCGCCTCATTCTCGCAGGTAAGAATGCCATTGCCGATGCAAAAGCCTTTCAGCGTGAGATCCATGAGTCCACGGGCGCTTTCACCGGAGACGATTTCATAATGGGTGGTTTCACCCCGCAGCACGCAGCCCAACGCCACATAGCCGTCGTAACGCTTTGATGTCTCCGCCATGGCGATGGCTCCCGGCACTTCCAGGGCGCCAGGAACGGCCAAACGGTCCCAGGTCGCGCCGCTGCGCTCAAGGGCTGCGATTGCGCCCTTGGCGAGTTCATCGCACATGTCCGCATAGAAGCGCGCCTCAAGAATGAGAAGCTTCGCCTTGATCTTGGCGGATTCTGTTTTTTTCTTTTCGACCTTCATGATTTTCCGAACTCTGCAAGACGCGCCACATAGCGCGCCAGCATATCTATTTCAATGTTAACAGCGTCGCCCACGCGCGCATGGCCCCATGTGGTGACTGCTTGGGTGTGGGGAATGATGTTCACGCCGAACAAATTGCCATTCACTTCATTCACGGTGAGCGAGGTTCCATCGAGCGTGACGGAGCCCTTTTGCGCAATGAAACGGGCAATGTCCTCGGGCGCTCTGAAACGAAAACGCTTGGAGTCGCCTTCGGGCTCTATGGAGATAATTTCTCCCAAGCCATCAACATGGCCTGAGACGATATGACCGCCGAGCTCATCACCCATTTTCAGGGAACGTTCGAGATTGATTTGGGTACCTGTTTCCCAATTGCTTAGAGTCGTTTTTGATAGTGTTTCAGCGGAGGCTTCAATCACAAATGTACCGCGCCCATCCTGCAGGCGGCCCATTTCAATTGCGGTGAGGCAACAGCCGGAACAGGAAATGGAGGCCCCTACCGCGATACTTTCAGGCGCGTAGGCCGTGGCGATGGTGAAACGGGTATCGCCCCGCTTTTCAACGCGTATGACTTCGCCAATATCAGTGACTATTCCGGTGAACATGGGGCCGTTCATAGACGGTCAAAGTATCGCTTCCAAGCACTTCCTTTTCGGTTTGGCGAAACTGGTTAGCGAGATTTGCAAGGGGCATTTCGGCAATGGCATCAATTCCTTGTGGGCCGATTATAACCGGGTTTCGGAAGAGCTGCACATCATCAACCAAATCGGCTTCCAGAAGGCTTTGCGATATGTGAGAGCCGCCTTCGACCAGCAGGCGATTGATGCCCCTTATCGCAAGCTGTTCCAGCGCATCGGCAAAATCCACCCAACCATTGGGGGTTTGCCTGCAATCAATCACGGTAATGCCGGCGCTTACGCCCCCCTTGCGCGTGGACAGGATCCAAACCGGAACCTGTTCGGCAGTTTTAACCAGCTTGGCCTTGGAGGGAATGGAAAGGCGCGTGTCGGCCACGATGCGTATGGGCGAGCGGGCTTCCATTCCCGGCAGGCGGCAGGTTAGATCGGGGTCATCAATGAGGACAGTGCTGAGACCCACCAGGATGGCATCGCTTTGGGCCCGCATGAGATGAACCCGGGCCTTGACCTCCGGCCCGGTTATGGGGGTGCGCTGGCGCGGTCCGGCGGCGATTTTGCCATCGGCGGAAACTCCAATCTTTAGAGTAACATAGGGGCGCTTCTTGGCGATCCGCGTGAGGAATCCTGCCAGGTCATGGCTTGCCTCTTCTGCGCCCAGCCCCACGTCGACGGCGACACCAGCGGCGCGCAGGATGGCAAGGCCCTGACCTGAAACACGGGGGTCCGGGTCTTCGAAGGCCGTAACAACTCGGGCTACACCAGCCTTGACCAAGGCTTCGGCGCACGGGGCCGTCCTGCCATGATGGGCGCAGGGTTCAAGGGTGACGTAGGCAGTGGCCCCTCTGGCCTGTTCACCTGCCATTTTAAGGGCCTCCGTTTCGGCATGCGGCCTGCCCCCAGGTTGGGTCCAGCCGACCCCCAAAACCCTGCCATCCCTCACGATAACGCAGCCTACGGGCGGGTTTTCAGCGGTGGTGCCGAGGGCACGGCGGCCCAGGCGCAGGGCATAGTCCATCCAGCGCCGGTCGGCGTTCAAGAGGCCTCGCTTTCGCCCTCGTCGCTTGCGAGTTCGCCGATCAGTTCTTCAAAGTCCTTGGCTTCGCGGAAATTCTTGTAGACCGATGCAAAGCGGACATAGGCCACATCATCCAGCGCCTTGAGCGCCTCCATGATAAGCTTGCCGACGGTTTCCGACTTGATCTCGCTTTCGCCAAGGCTCTCAAGCCGGCGGACGATGCCGGACACCATGCGCTCAATCCGCTCCGGTTCGACCGGGCGTTTGCGGAGCGCAATCTGGACCGAGCGCATGAGCTTGTCGCGGTCAAAGGGAACACGCCTGCCGGTTTTCTTGATCACCATGAGCTCGCGCAACTGCACGCGCTCAAAGGTCGTAAACCTTCCGGCGCAATCGGGGCAATAACGCCTGCGGCGGATCGCGGCGCCATCTTCCGTGGAGCGCGAATCCTTCACCTGGGTTTCTTCGTTACTGCAGAATGGGCAGCGCATGGCTTCCTTTGCTCAATAGATGGGGAAGCGTTTGGTGAGAGCCAAGACCTTGCGCTTGACCGCCGCTTCCACCTTAGCATTGCCCGCTTCGCCGTTCTTCGCAAGGCCGTCGAGAACCTCGATGATCAAAGCCCCTACTTCCCTGAACTCCGCCACGCCAAAGCCGCGTGTGGTTCCAGCAGGCGTTCCCAGGCGGATACCGGAGGTAATGGTGAAGGGTGCGGGGTCAAACGGAATGCCGTTCTTGTTGCAGGTGATATAGGCACGCCCCAGGGCGGCCTCAGAGGCCTTGCCAGTCAATCCCTTCTTGCGGAGGTCCACCAGCATCAGGTGGGTATCCGTGCCGCCCGAGACGAGATCACAGCCCCCCGCCACCATGGCATCTGCCAGCGCCTTGGCATTGGCCACAACCTGGGCCGCGTACTTTTTGAAAGCCGGGCGCAGCGCCTCGCCAAAGGCCACGGCCTTGGCGGCAATCACATGCTCAAGCGGGCCGCCCTGGAGGCCGGGGAACACGGAAGAATTGTTCTTCTTGCCGATGGCCTCATCGCGCGTGAGGATCATGCCGCCACGAGGGCCGCGCAAGGTTTTGTGGGTGGTGGTGGTCACGACATGGGCGTGCTCAAGCGGATTGGGATGCACGCCACCGGCCACAAGGCCGGCGATATGGGCCATATCCACCATCAAATAGGCGCCAACACTGTCAGCGATCTGCCGGAAGCGGGCAAAATCGAGAATGCGCGGGTAGCCCGAGCCACCGGCGATGATGAGCTTCGGTTTAACCTGGAGGGCTTGGGCAGCGAGCGCATCGTAATCGATCTGGTGGTTGTCCTCGCGCACCTTGTAGGGTGCCACATGGAACCATTTGCCGGACTGGTTCACGGGCGAGCCATGGGTCAGATGCCCACCACAGGCGAGATCAAGACCCATGTAGGTGTCGCCGGGCTGGAGGAGTGCGAAAAACACACCCTGGTTGGCCTGGGCGCCGGAATGGGGCTGGACGTTGGCGAAGGAACAGTCAAACAGCTTGCAGGCCCGTTCAATGGCGAGGTTTTCGGAAACGTCCACAAATTGACAGCCGCCGTAGTAGCGCCGGCCGGGATAGCCTTCGGCATATTTGTTGGTCATGATGGAGCCTTGCGCCTCCAGCACGGCGCGCGAGACGATGTTTTCCGAGGCGATCAGCTCGATTTCGTTCTGCTGGCGATGAAGCTCCTGGGTGATCGCCTGAGCGATCTTTGGATCGGTTTTGGCGAGCTTTTCCTTGAAAAAGCCGGGGAACAAGGCGGCCTTCTTTGCCTTGGCTTTGGTGGCCGGTTTCTTGACGGTTTTCTTGGTTGCCTTTTTGGCCATGATGGTCCCCTGCCCTGATTCCGCGTTTCGGCTGCAAAATAGCGAAAGGCGGGTTGGGGTCCAGTAATATATGGCCGCAGCGCAATTAGCGCTGGAGAAGCGGCGTGAATGGTCAGAATTGCGGCAGTCAGGCGGCGCGCTGCAGCATCATCTCGGTCCAGAGCTGGTCAAGGGCTGTCACCAGCTTGGAGATTTCGAGTTCGCCGTGGAGCGGGCCTGGCGTCAGGCGCAGGCGCTCGGTGCCTTTTGGAACTGTGGGATAATTGATGGGCTGGACATAGATGGAAAAATCGCTGAGCAGCCGGTCCGTCAGGACCTTGCATTTAACGGGATCGCCGACAATCAGGGGCACGATATGGCTTTCGGTTTCGGTCACCGGAAGCCCGCGCGCCTTCAAGGATGCCATCAGCAGTTTCGCGTGCCGGCTCTGCAACTGCCGCTCGAGGCTGCTTGCCTTGAGGTGGCGGATGGCGGCCGTGGCCCCCGCGGCGATCGCCGGGGCAATTGAGGTGGTAAAGATAAATCCCGGGGCAAAGGATCTCACGGCATCAATGATCGTGGCGTTGGCTGCGATGTAGCCCCCCATCAAACCAAAAGCCTTGGCGAGAGTGCCTTCGATGATATCGATTTCGCCCAGCAGACCATCACGCTCGGCAATGCCGCCGCCGCGAGGGCCATACATGCCAACGGCGTGGACTTCGTCGAGATAGGTCAGGGCTCCATGGCGCCTGGCGAGCGCGCAGATTTCAGCAAGCGGGGCAATGTCGCCATCCATGGAATAAACGGATTCAAAGGCTATCAGCTTGGGGCGATCCGTTGCCAGCGTTTTCAATTTCGCTTCGAGGTCGGCCAGGTCATTGTGACGCCAGATCAGTTTTTCACCCCCGCCATGGCGAATGCCTTCAATCATGGAGGCGTGGTTCAACGCGTCGGACAGGACAATGCAGTTGGGCAATGCCTTGATCAGGGAAGACAGGGTGGCTTCATTGGCCATGTAACCGGAATTGAACACGAGGGCCGCGTCCTTGCCGTGCAGGTCAGCCAATTCCTGCTCGAGCTCAACATGATAATGCGTGGTGCCGGAAATGTTGCGGGTGCCGCCCGAACCCGCGCCGACATCATCAATGGCTGCGTGCATCGCAGCAAGAACGGCCGGATGCTGGCCCATGCCGAGATAATCATTGGAACACCAGACGGTGACTTCGCGTTCTGCGCCCTGCCCGCGATAAAGCGCACGTGGGAACCTGCCCCTGACACGGCAGATATCGGCGAACTCGCGGTAACGGCCCTCTGCCTTTAGCCGGTCGATGCCATGCGCCAGAATGCGATCATAGTTTTGCGGTGTCATGCGCAAACCTTAGCCAATCAACAGCGTCAGGTTACTGCGCAAAAATGCGCAGGGTCAGTTCGTCGCAGAAGCGGTTTCGGCCGGTTTCACCTTGGGCTTCGCGGCGGCCTCTACCTTGCAATCCTTTGGCAACTTGCCATCCTTGTCAGCCTTGCACAGGTCATTGGATTTCTTGGCCGCCGGAGACGCCGGCTTCACAGCCTTTTTCGTGGTTGCCGAAGCAACTTTTGTGGTGGCCTTTACGGTTTTCTTCTTGGCGTCGGCAACTGTTGTCTTCTTCTTTGGCGTTGACGCGAGTTTCTTCTTTATGATTTTTTTCTTGGCGTCTTTGGAGTCATCATCGCGACTGAAGAAATTTGCAGTTTTCGACTTTTTGGAAGCAAAACTTGCCGAGCGGGAATCAGCAGCGCTATCGTCTTTTCTCGACCGCTTGCCAAACCAGAAAAATCCGTCGGCTTCTGCTTCGTCAATCTGGGCAAGCTGACGGGGGACCGGCTTCAGGACAAAGCGCTCGCCGCTTGCGGTTTTTTCCCCTACCGGCAACGGCTGGCCAACAATAAACCCGGTTCCATCCAAGCCGTAAACATCGCCACGGAAAGCAACGGTGCCGTCCGAGGTGGGCCAGGCGGTGAGATAGGTCACGCGGAGTTGCGGTGGCGCCGCAAGCTTCACGTCCTTGCGCTCAAGCGATTGGGCAAGGTATTCAATTTGGCTTGGATCAATTCCATCCTGACCGTTCAGAATCCAGTTCAAGAGAACCGCAACCTTTTGCACGCGCACACAGCCCGAACTGTAGAAACGGCCGCTGGTATCAAAAAGATGCTGCTCGGGCGTATCATGCAGGTAAATGCCGAAAGGGCTGGAAAAATTGATCTTGGCCGTGGCCATGGCGTTTTCGCCGCCGGGTTCCTGGCGGAAATGGTAATTGTCCACAACGGCACGGCGCCAGTTGATACGCCGCGGATTGACTTCCGGCCCGCCAACCCCGTCAAACACTTTCATATTCATCTTTTCCAGGATGCCACTCGACAGCTTCGGAAGAATGTCACGTTCAACAATGGAAGCCGGGGCGTTCCAATAGGGATTGAACTTGATGTCCGAAAGGGCCGTCATCACCACCGGCGTTGGCCGCGATGGCCGCCCCACGATGGCGTTGTGGCGCGAAAACACCCGGTTCCCATTCACGGTTTCGATCTGCTGGGCCGGAATGTTCACAACAACGTACCGGTCCCCAAGGTCTTTGGAATATTCGGCGATACGGGGAATATTTGCCCTGATTGCAGACAGCCTTTCGCTCGCAGATACATTGAGGGCCTGCAAAGTGGGACCATCCATCTGACCGCTTGCAGCCAAACCATTATTGCGCTGGAAACGCATTAACCCGTCTTCTGTTGCTGATGTGAAAATAGAAGCAAATTCACCCTCCGCAGCTTCCGGGCGGACATAACCCTCAATAAACAGGCGCTGGTTGAGAGCCATCACCCCATTGCCTTCGGAACCCTTTTTGGCAGCACCCTTTGGCACTTTGGGCCAGCCGCCGTTGCTCACGATTGCCGCGTATTTGCTCTCGGCGGCCTGCATTTCAGCCGCGCCATTCAGGGACAACATCGGTTCCACGACCTGGGTGGAGAAAATCTCGGTTTCCGTCACGGCTTTGCCTGAGGGGGTGGGGTCAGCTGTTAGGGTTGCGGGCATATAACTTCCCAGAAGTCCCTTGCTCTTCAGCTTCTGCTTTTTGACGAGTTCGCGCATTTCGTCCGATGGCTCGGCTTTGACAACCGGCGCGCCGGTGAGCGAGATGCTCAGCATGACGGCGAGCGAAACGCCGACGGTCTTGGAAAACAACAATCTGCCTGCAGAACCAAAATTTAAAAACATCATTGCCTCTTTGCCACCCTGCACCGGGCCTCTTATGGGCCATTGGCAAGTCTCATTCCCGATTTGCTCACCTGTACCAGCCTTGTTGCGACTCGTCAAAAGTTAGCGTCGGGACTCCACAACGGCGCTCGCAGGCTAAATTGAGCAAAAACCTACACTTGCCAGCCACCGAATTGTTGATTTTAAACAAAAAAAAGCCCTGAGGCTTTTCGGCCACAGGGCTTTTGCTCTTCAATTCTTGTTACAGGCGGTAGAGGATCTGGTCGGTCCAGAAACGCTCAAGCCGCGTGAGCGCCTTGTTCAAGCGGTCAAATTCATCAATCGAGAGGCCGACAACCTCTTCAACGGCCTGAAGCTGGCGGTTGTAAAGCATGTCGATGCGGTCACGGATGGCCTGGCCCTTCGGCGTCAACTTCACCCGCACTGAGCGCTTGTCAGCGCTCGAACGCTCGTGGTTCACATAGCCCGATTCAACAAGTTTCTTGAGATTGTAAGAAACGTTTGAACCCTGGTAGTGACCGCGGGTCTTGAGTTCGCCGGCGGTAAGCTCCGAATCGGCGATGTTGAACAGGAGAAGCGCCTGGACGGGATTTACTTCCGGCTCGCCGGAACGCTCGAAATCGTCCTTGATGACGTCGAGCAAGCGGCGGTGCAGCCGCTCAATCAGCGTCAAGGCTTCCATATAGCGATACTTGATTTCTTTCCGCTGCGGTGCAACTTCTACGGCGCGGACTCCCCCAGCAACTTGCGTATTCATGTTATCCACCTATCCCTTGTTTGTGAGGCCGGCTCTTTTGTCCGTTCCTCTGATGCCCTGAGAATACGCCGGGCGATTTAAGGCGATCTGAACAGGTTGGGTAAATTTATCCTTATATTTTCGATACTTTGCTGCTTCTTAGAAGACAGTTTATGGAGTCTTTTTTTCCTATGTTAATCAAATGCAAGCTTCTCTGGTTAAAAAAATAGCGCGGAAACGGGTTCCGCGCCGGATCATTCATGGTTAATGATCACTAGCGGCTGGCGACCTCGGCAAAGCCCGCTTTCACGCGCGCTTCCCCCACCCCATTGCAGCCCTGGTAGTTCGAGCGGGCTTCGGCGGATTTCATAACCTTTGAAACCGCCGATTTGCCAAACTCCGAAATTACGGTCCGGTGGCTCTTTACAACAGCCCTATAGAAGTAATTCATCTTGCGCCTTGAAAGAAAGGCGCAGCGCCGTTCCAAATAATAGGTCTCAATTATTCTGCCATAGACAGAAAGACCGCCCCTTGGCGCGGGCGTTGCAAAAGCCCGAGCTGGCTCTGTTGCTTGGCTATTGGCCTGTTCTGCCGCATTGATCGCTTCGCGGGCGGCCGTCAGCGTTTCTTTCACTTCCTGGCTGGCCACCGCCCCACAGGTTGCGGCCCGGCCCTGGCTTTGTCCGGCTGAAAAGGCGGAACGGGTCACATTCACGGTGGTTTTTTCCGCCGCAGCCACCTCGGCCTTTGCAACATAGTTTGAAAGCTCATCCCTCTCGGACACGGTTAAGACATTGCATTTGTTATCAACCACGACGGATTTTGCCAGGAGCTCCAGGGCCCGCTCAAGACCGACGGTTTCCGCGAGCGCTGGTTTCGGAGCCACCGCTGCCAACGGCAGGGCAAGAAGGGGAAGCGTAATGAGAAATCGCGAGAATTTAAGCATCAGACCACCGGGCCAATTGGCATCATTCAACAGGGGATATGGATAACTGAAGCCCGTTAATTCGCTTAAAACATGAATTGAATCTTGATGGTTTGGTTAACGCTATCTTGCTGTCCGTCTGGCGGCGAGAGAACCCTGCGACCACGGCCCTATTCAGTTCCTGGTTCAGACTTGATACAAGGCCCCAATGGACCACTTAAAATCACCACCAAGGGGCTTTCCAGCCACACGCCTGCGGCGCAACCGTAAAACGGCGTGGTCCCGGGCATTAACTGCTGAAAACACCCTCCAGGTCTCTGATCTCATCTGGCCGATGTTTGTCATTGATGGCAAAAAAACCACGGATCCCGTGGCTTCAATGCCGGGTGTCGAGCGCTACAGCATTGATCTGGCGGTGGGAAAGGCTGAGGAAGCCGCCGCCCTGGGCATTCCTCTCATTGCGCTGTTTCCAAATACCAGCCAGGCTTTAAGGACCGCCGATGCCCGCGAGGCCCTTAACAAGGACAATCTGGTCTGCCGGGCGGTCCGTGCCATCAAGGCCGCTGTGCCGGAAATCGGCATCATGTGCGACGTGGCGCTCGACCCCTATACCAGCCACGGCCATGACGGGCTTATGGAAAATGGCGAGATCGTCAATGATCCATCCGTTGCTATTCTCGTGAAGCAAGCCCTGCTGCAGGCTGAGGCCGGATGCGATGTCGTGGCACCCTCGGACATGATGGACGGCCGCATTGGGGCGATACGGCGGGCCCTGGAGGCCAACGGCCACAGCAACGTCCAGATCATGGCCTACAGCGCCAAATATGCTTCGGGGTTTTACGGGCCTTTTCGGGATGCTGTCGGCTCCTCCGGCACCTTGACCGGCGACAAGCGCAGCTATCAGATGGACCCGGCGAACTCGGACGAGGCCCTGCGCGAAGTTGAGCTGGATATCAGCGAAGGGGCGGACATGGTGATGATAAAGCCGGGCATGCCCTATCTCGACGTGCTGGCGCGGGTTAAGCAGACCTTCGGCGTGCCCACCTTCGCCTATCAGGTGTCGGGCGAATATGCGATGCTGATGGCGGCGATCGAACGGGGCTGGCTTGACCCCAAGAAAGTCATTCCCGAAAGCTTGATGGCCTTCAAACGGGCTGGTGCCGATGGCATTCTCACCTATTTCGCCCTCGAAACGGCACGAAGCCTGAAGGCCTAGCGATTTAGCCGGGCAATCAAGCTCGAAGTATCCCAGCGCTTGCCCCCCATTTTCTGTACTTCCGAGTAGAATTGATCGACAAGGGCTGTGACTGGCAGATGGGCGCCATTCTTGCGCGCCGCTTCAAGGCAGATCCCGAGGTCTTTGCGCATCCAGTCCACGGCAAAGCCAAAATCAAACTTTGCGGCGATCATGGTCTTGTGGCGGTTTTCCATTTGCCAGGAACCGGCAGCGCCCTTTGAGATCACCTCAATGACATCTTCCATGTTGAGGCCTGCCTTCATGCCAAATTGGACACACTCGGCAAGCCCCTGAACCAAGCCGGCAATGGCGATTTGGTTGCACATCTTTGCGGTTTGGCCAGCGCCGGCGGGGCCCAGCAGCTTTCGCATCTTTGAGTATTGCTTGATCAGCGGTTCGGCTTTGGCATAAACGCTTTCTTCGCCGCCGCACATGACAGTGAGTGCGCCGTTCTCGGCCCCTGCCTGGCCCCCTGAAACGGGCGCATCGACAAAGCCAATGCCGCGCTTTGCGGCTTCGGCGAAAAGTTCACGGGCGACGTCGGCTGAGGCCGTGGTGTGATCAACAAAGATGCTGCCCGCTCTCATGGTTTGAAAGGCGCCCTCAGGCCCGAGAGTTACACTGCGCAAATCATCATCATTGCCAACGCAGGCAAAAACAAAATCTGTGGTTGCAGCGGCAGCGGCCGGTGTTGCAGCTGATTTGCCCTTGTATTTCTGGACCCACTTATCCGCTTTTTCGGAGGAGCGATTATAGACGGTCACTTCGACATCTGAATTGGCCGAAAGATGGCCCGCCATGGGGAAACCCATTACACCAAGGCCAATCCAACTTGCTTTGATTGTCATTCCAACACTCCGGTTTTTGCCCCTCTTAAACTGCCTGCAGCCCAAATTCCACCAGCGTTTGAATGTCACTTGCACGAAGCAGGCAAGGAGCATTAATCTTGTGCTTCGGACAAGCCGTTGAAGGATAGCAAGGTTGAGCATCGAGCGCCGGAATTTTCCGCAGTTTTTTATCACGGCCCCGGCACCCTGCCCCTACCTGTCCGGGCGGCTTGAGCGGAAGGTTTTTACCCATCTCGTCGGCCAAGACGCACGCACCTTGAACACGCAGCTTTCGAGGGGCGGTTTCCGGCGCAGCCAGAATATTGCCTATCGCCCGGCCTGCGACGGGTGCAGCGCCTGCGTCTCGGTGCGCACGCCGGTCAAGCAGTTTACGTGGAGCAAATCCTCGCTTCGGGTGCTGGCCCGCAACAAGGATCTGGTGGGAACCCCGGTTCGGGCGAAAGCCACGAGCGAGCACTATGGCGTATTCCGGGATTATATTGATTCACGCCACGGCAATGGCGGCATGGCGGAAATGAGCGTGCTCGACTTTGCCGCGATGATTGACGAGACTTTTGTGGACAGCCATCTGGTGGAGTACCGGCTCAAGACCGATGGCGGGGGACCGGGAGAACTTGTTGGCGCGGTTCTCGTTGACATGTTGGATGACGGGCTGTCACTCATCTACAGTTTTTATGAACCGCGGTTCGAAAAGCGCAGCCTTGGCACTTTCATCATTCTTGACAGTATTTCGCGGGCACAGCGCATGGGCCTGGATTATTTGTATCTTGGCTATTGGGTCAAAGGCTCGGCCAAGATGGAATACAAATCACGGTTCCTTCCCCAGGAAAGATTAACGCCCGAAGGGTGGACGCTTTTTGTCAGGAAATAGCCATTCACCATATTTCTGTGGTTCTGTTCATCTTTCTTCATCGAAACGCTAATCAGAATAAAAAATAATTAATTCGACTCATTGGGAGCCCTGATGTCGCAACTCTGCGTGGAAGACCCATTAGGTACCGCCAAGGTGTGCGCCGCTCTTGCCGCAGAATTGGAGCAGATGGGCTTTACGGTTAACATCGGGGCCGATGCGCGGAAATTTAACGCGACCAAGATTGCCACACTCCACAAGCCCGTTTCACCATTTTTTGACCCCGAAGTTTGCAATTTCACACCGGAACGTTTTTTCTGGATGAGCGTGATATCCGAAAGCGGGGCAACTGTGGCCCTTCAGGCCTTCAGATATGACTATACCGACACGAGCCTGGCGGATTGGGGGCCCAATCTCACGATTGGCCTTGCCATGCGCCGGCAGGAGCTGATGGTGCCAACAAACGCTGCGCCGCCACGCAACAGCATAGCCGAACGCATTCGCGGAAAGCTGGTCTATCACGGCGAGTTTTGGATTGACCAGCATGTGCGCAATCGCAAGCTGGCGGAGAAGTTCTCGCGCCTCGGCCTGATTCTCAGCCTCATCAAGTGGAACCCTGACGCCGTATGGTCGTTGAGCAGCAGCCGCATGGCAACGCATGGCCATCTCAACCGCATGGGCTATAATTACATCGAGAAGGGCTTTCTGCGCTGGCAATGGGCAACGGATGGAATTGATCTTACGGAATGGCTGAACATTGCGGAACGCCACGCCATTGAGCAGATGGTCAGTGAAATGATCACCAGCCCGGCTCAGGTATAAACTCGTGATTATATAAGGCTGATGTCTATTTTGGCGATTTCGGCCACAACACTTACACTCATTGACTTGTCGCTGTTCGGCCTTGGCACGACAATTCTCTGATAGGGCACCCAGCGGACAATATTGTCGGGCATCCGCAACGCCGCCAACACATGATCATAACGCGGCTTTCCGGAACGCAAGACATGTGTGTAAGCCTCGCTTACAACTTCATCATATGAATTGCCGCTCTTGCATGCATATGACACGGGTGACATTCCATAGAGTTTCGCGATCGTCGATTGCGCGCCAATCCGGTCAACGCGGAACTTGCGCGACTGTTCTTCATAAACGCAATCAACGGAATTTTCGGGCGAGATCGTATGATCATGCCAGATCTTTTGCAGCATGGGCGACAACGTTTTTCCATTGGGATCAAATTCCTCAACGAACGTCCGCCTAGTCAGGTGCAACTCGCTCTTGGCAATAATTTGCTCAATCCTGTTGATCGCGTGCGCGGCGGTGAAACAGGTCTCTTCAAACCATCCGGAAAGATAAAAGCGCAGGACGATGGGCAGGCTGGCCAGGGGCAACCATTCAATGGCGTAGTAGAGTGAACCAAAGCAGGGTGAAAAAACCGACCATTTGATTTCCGTGCCCAACGGGCCGGTGGTAACCCTTACGGCACCGTCATGGTTGAAGCGTTCCGCTTCAACCTCATCGAGGACATGTTCGATGGAGGAATCGGGAAGCTTTCTTCCCCCAGCTATCCAAAATCTTTGGCCGTGCATGACCTTAATCCGCTGGCGCGGCTCCAATAATCCTTACAGTCCTTCCGTGAATTACATCTGCAAACTGTAACTGTTTTCTATCCATATCATGTGAGAGCCCGGATAATTTTGTGTTAAGATTCATGACGTTATTTAATATCAGTTGAACCGATAAGGCCCGTCTGAAAGGAAAATCACCCTCCAAAAGCCAGTCCTGTTAACCAAAGCGGTTGTTCTTTGGAAATCCCTTGGGCGGCAGGCGGCCTGCCTGAGCCCGTTCGCCCAGCCAGTCCTTCAATTCAGTCACGGTAAAGTTCCGCCCCGATGAATCAATCCAGGACAGACCTTCCTTCAAGTTGAAGGTTCGCGCGTCCGACAAGCCGCCATCCTTGAATTTCTGCATGCGGACGCCCTTGCCGCGGCTCATTTCCGGAAGTTCGGAAAGTTTGAAAATCAGCAGCTTTCGATTGTTGCCGACGGTTGCAACGTGGTTATCGGACTGTTCCACGGGAACGCAAACCAGTGCCTCGGACGGCGCCTTGACGTTCAATAGCTGCTTGCCCTTGCGGGTGGTGGCCACGCATTCATCCTCAAGTACGACAAAGCCGTCACCTTCGGTTGAGGCCAGGAGGCGCTTTGTCCCGGCCACATGCACGAACACAGCAACGATTGAATCGGTAGAGTCGAGATCAGCCATGAGGCGCACAGGTTCCCCGTGACCGCGGCCGCCAGGGAGTTTTCCGGCTTCCAGCGTGAAGAACTTGCCGGATGAGGAGAACAGCATGATCTTGTCGGTGGACTGGGCATTCAGAATGAATTTTCCCTGGTCGCCATCCTTGTAGGACAGAGTCGTGGTGTCCTCGATGTGGCCCCTCATGGCCCTGATCCAGCTTTTTTCGCTGCAAACAATGGTCACCGGCTCTTTCTCAATCATGGACTGTTCGAGATCGAGGTCAATTTCAGGGGCTTCGGCAAAATCTGTGCGCCTTTTGCCAAGCGGAGTCTTCTTGCTGAACTTCTCCTTGACGGCCTTGATTTCCTCGGAAATCTGCTGCCATTGCTGATCGTCCGACTTGAGAAGGGCGTTCAATCCCTTCTGCTCCTTGATCAGGTTTCCATTCTCCGTGCGGATTTCCATTTCCTCAAGCTTGCGCAAGGCGCGCAAACGCATGTTCAGAATCGCTTCGGCCTGATTGTCGGTGAGCTTGAAGCGCTTCATCAAAGCGGGCTTGGGCTCATCCTCCTCGCGGATAATCCGGATAACTTCGTCGAGATTGAGATAGGCGATGAGATAGCCGCCGAGAATTTCAAGACGCCTGGCAATTTCAGCAAGGCGGAAATTGGTGCGGCGGACCAGAACGGTCTTGCGATGCTGCAGCCACTCGCGCAGCACGTCGGCCAGCGACATGACAACCGGCACCTTGCCGCCGGAGAGCACATTCATGTTGAGCGGAATGCGGGCTTCGAGCTCGGTGTTGCGGAACATCTGCTCCATCATCAGGGTTGGATCGACGGTGCGGCTTTTCGGTTCCAGAACGATGCGGATATCTTCGGCTGATTCATCCCGGATGTCGGCCAGAAGCGGAAGTTTCTTTGCCGTCAGGAGTTCGGCACATTTTTCGATGAGCCGGCTTTTCTGCACGAGGTAAGGAATTTCAGTAATGACGATTTGCCATCCGCCGCGGCCCAGGTCCTCAGTGGTCCAGCGGGCTCTTACGCGAAAGCCACCCCTGCCCGTCTTGTAGGCTTCGATGATGGACGCGCGGTCGTCGATGACAATGCCGCCAGTCGGGAAATCCGGGCCGATCACAAATTGGGTGAGCTTCTCCACCCCGGCATTGGGAAACTTGATGAGGTGAAGGGCGGCATCACAAAGTTCCGCTGCATTGTGCGGCGGAATGGATGTGGCCATGCCAACGGCAATGCCGGTTGCGCCATTGGCCAAAAGGTTCGGGAATGCGCCAGGCAGGACGATCGGTTCCTGCACCGTGCCGTCGTAGTTGGGGCGGAAATCAACCGTGTCCTCATCGAGATTTTCGAGCAGCAACCGCGCAACTTCGGTCATGCGCGCTTCGGTGTAGCGGTAGGCGGCGGCGCTATCGCCATCGACGTTGCCGAAGTTGCCCTGGCCATCAATCAGCGGATAGCGAGAGGAAAAATCCTGGGCCAGGCGCACCAGCGCATCGTAGATCGATTGGTCGCCATGGGGATGGTAGCCGCCCATCACGTCGCCCACGATCTTGGCTGACTTCTTGAAGGCGGTCCCAGGGTCCAAACGCAAGATGCGCATGACGTGGAGAAGACGGCGGTGGACCGGCTTCAAACCATCGCGCACGTCGGGCAAGGCCCGGTGCATGATGGTCGAAAGCGCATAGGCGAGATAGCGCTCTTCCAGCGCTTCGCGGAGCTGGATTGGCTCTATGTTGTTGGGGTCCTGGGGCGGTTTTACGGGCTTGCTCATGATTCGTTGCAGTATATCACGCGCGCTGCACGAGCACCTTGCAAACGGGCTTTTTGCCCCAGATTTGATCGGCGGCGCGGCGCACCGCTATGCGGATGGTCTCGGCCACAACGGCATCATCCTTGCGCCGGGGCCTTGGCATGGACTCGAAGGCATCCTCGGCCGCATCCAGCAAATCCTCTTCAAGGCCCGCAGGCAGGCCATCGCCGAGCAACTGGATATCATCGGCGAGCTGCAACTTTTCATCCATGACAATGGAAACAAAGACGGCGCCGACGGCTGAAAGCTTGCGACGATGCTTGGCGGGACCTTCTTCGGCGGGAACGATCAGTTTTCCGTCGACATGCAAGCGGCCAAACGGTGCTTCATCGACATTTTCCAAATTACCGGGGCAAAGCCGCATCATATGGCCGTCCAGCGGAACCAGGGCCTGAGGAACACCGCAGGCCCTGGCGAACTTTGCATGGGCCCGGAGATGGCGGGCTTCACCATGCATGGGGATCACGGCCTTGGGCTTCAACCACTCATACATGGTTTTGAGTTCACCCTGACGCGGATGGCCCGAGGTATGGACCAACGCTTCATCGGCGGTGATCACATCAACGTCGAGCTTCGCCAGATTATTGTGGACGAGGGAAACATCCTTTTCATTTCCGGGGATTGTGCGCGAGGAGAAAATGACGAGATCGCCTTTTTCGAGCGCTACGTGGGGATGCTGGTCTTCGCCAATCCGCGCGATGGCGGCGCGGGGCTCGCCCTGGCTTCCGGTGCACAGCAGCATGATCTTGTTCACGGGCAAATAGCCGAAGGATTCTTCGTCGAGAAACTCGCCGGCATCTCGCAAATAACCGCAGGCGCGGGCCGCTTCAATGGTATTGCGCATGGCCCTGCCGGCGAGCACGACTTCACGGCCATTGGCCCGGGCGGCGCGCACGGCAGATGCGACGCGCTCCACATGGGAGGCAAATGTGGTGATGGCGACACGGCCCTTGGCGTGTTTGACAATGTCGGCAATGGTTGCGGCGACATCGCTTTCAGACGGCGAGAATCCTTCGCGCAGGACATTGGTGGAGTCGCAGACCAGTGCATCGACACCTTCATTGCCGATTTCGGCGAGGCGCTTTTCGTCCATCCCTGCGCCGAAGGTGGGCGTGCGGTCTATTTTCCAGTCACCTGAATGAAACACGGTGCCATGACTTGTCTTGATCAGGAGAGCGCAAGGTTCCGGAATGGAATGGGTGACATTCACAAATTCCAGGTCAAACGAGCCGACCTTGAATTTTCCGCCGAGCGGAATGATGTGAAGCTTCACAACTTCATCAAGGCCGTGTTCCTTCAACTTGTTATTTAGAAGTGCAGCGGCAAACGGCGTGCAATAGATCGGGCATTTGAGTTGGGGCCACAGCCAAGGCACGGCGCCGATGTGATCCTCATGGCCGTGGGTGAGAACGAGCCCCGCCAGTTTCTTGCGGTTCTTGGCAATGAAGGAAACATCCGGAAGAACCACATCAATGCCGGGGTCGGCATCGTCGCCAAACTTCACGCCGAGATCGACCATCAGCCATTCGCGGTCATCGTTTGAGCCCGCGCCATAGCAATAGCAGTTCATGCCGATTTCGCCGGTGCCGCCGAGCGGCAGCAGCACCAGATCCTTTGCATGGGGATTTCTTTTCTTCGCGTTCATATTTTTCCTAATCGCACTTCGCCTGCGTGAATCTGTTTTTGGCTGCCGTCACTGAATGTAACTAACATGGCGCCGTCGATGTCCAGGCCATCAAACCGCCCCGTCATACCGTCAACCGAGACTTCCTTACCGACACCTGCGGCTCTTTCCAACCAGGCCTTTCGGATCGCCGGAAAGCCCCTGCCCTCATCCCATATTTCCAGCCAATTCCAAAAACTTAGCGCAAGCTTTGGCAGAATTGAGTCAGGAGTGGATTCACCTCCCAGCGCAGCAACGGGATAAGGTGTTCCTTTTGGCGCATGGGCCAGGTTGATGCCACATCCCAGAGCGATCCGGGTTGGATCTGTGCCTACAACTTCAGCCAGAATCCCGCAAAACTTTGCGCCATCCATCAGCACGTCATTGGGCCATTTCAGGAAAAACTTTTCTTTCGGCAGAAGATTTGAAGCCAGTTCATGCACGGCGATTGCCGCCACAAAACTCACCTGCGCCACCGCAGCCACAGCGGCTGCCGTTTGAAACAGGCAGGTGACATAAAGATTTCCCGGTTCCGAAACCCAGGTGCGCCCCAGCCTTCCGCGGCCACCGGTTTGCTCGTCGGACCAAATCCACAAGGGGCCGCTCTCGCCGCCGTCTGACAGACGGCGGGCTTCCGCATTGGTTGAATCAATGCGTTCAAAGTGGGTAAGACGATGACCGGCTGGCAGTTTCAATAGAGCGACTTGGCGGCGGCTTCCGCGAGGTTCACCAGATAATTGGCAAAGCCCACAAACAGCAGGGCAAAGGCACCGCTGGCATAGGCCACCCATTTCACTTCGCCATCTAAAGCGTCGAACTTTTCAGCGGGCTCATCAAAATAGATGATCTTCACGATGCGCAGGTAATAGTAGGCGCCGACCACGCTGGCGACGACGCCGATGATGGCAAGGGCATAAAGCCCCGACTTCACGGCTGCGAGGAAGACGAAATACTTGCCGAAGAAACCAGCAAGCGGCGGAATGCCGGCCAGCGAAAACATCAGCATGGCAAAGACGAAGGCCAATCCCTTGTTGTTATGGGCGAGGCCTGCGAGATCAGAGACCTGCTCAAGATGCTGGCCCTTGCGGCGCATGGCCAGCACACAGGCAAACACGCCGAGGGTGGAGATAAGATAGATCATCATGTAGACGATGACGCCCTGAGCTCCCTCCTGGCTTCCCGAGGCCAATCCCACGAGGGCAAAGCCCATATGGCCGATGGAAGAGTAAGCCAACAGACGCTTGATATTATTCTGGCCAATGGCCGCAAAGGCACCGAGTACCATGGAGGCAATAGAGACAAAGACGAGGATTTGCTGCCAGTCCTGAACCACGGCAGCAAAGGGTGAAATCATGACCCGGGTGAACAGCGCCATGGCGGCGATCTTGGGGGCGGCGGCAAAAAAGGCGGTCACGGGTGTTGGTGCGCCTTCATAGACATCGGGCGTCCACATGTGGAACGGCACAGCGGAAACCTTGAAGGCAAGGCCGGCGATGATGAACACGAGCCCAAACACAAGGCCAAGGCTTGAACCACTGGCGCTGAGTGCTGCCGCGATTTGTGGGAAGGTTGTAGTTCCGGTGAAGCCATAGACAAGAGACGCACCGTAAAGGAGCATGCCTGAGGAAAGAGCGCCGAGCACAAAATACTTCAGGCCTGCCTCCGAAGACCTGGCGCTGTCCCTGTCGATTGCGGCGACAACGTAAAGCGAGAGCGACTGCAATTCGAGGCCGACATAAAGCGAGATGAGGTCGTTGGCGGAGATCATCATCATCATGCCGACGCTCGCCAGCATGACGAGAATGGGATATTCGAAGCGCGCCATTTTCACCCGCTTCATGAAGTGGGTGGACAGAATGATTGTCACGGCCGAGCCGAAGAGCGCCATGACTTTCATCACACGGGCAAAAGTGTCGACCACAAAGGCGTCCCCGAATGCCGTTACCTTGCCTTCGCTCGTGAAGATGACGAGTGCGGCAACGAGGGCCAGGGAAACAACGGCTCCGAGCGTGACGTTATCATTGGCATCGCCCCTCTTGAACACCCCGTACATCAGCAAGAGCATGGCGAGGCAGGCCAGAACGACCTCCGGCAGGCTTGCCACGGCATCATAGTTTTGCAGAAAATTCATCAGCGGGCCTTTATTGCAGCGAAGCGGTTGAAAGCGCCTGGGCCGCAGCCGCAGCGGTCTGAACCGTCTTCATGAGATTTTCAACGGAAGCGCCAAACACATCGAGGACCGGCGCCGGATAAACACCAAACAGGATTGTCAGCACGACGAGCGGTGCAAGGGTGGCGAGCTCACGGGGCGTCATGTCCACGATGTGGGCCAGCGAAGATTTCTCCAGTTTGCCGAACACCACGCGGCGATAGAGCCACAACGCATAGCAGGCCGAGAGAATGACCCCGGTTGTGGCAAAGAAGGCAACCCAGGTGTTGTTCTGGAATGTACCCAGCAGGACCAGGAATTCACCGACGAAGCCCGAAGTACCGGGAAGGCCCACGTTGGCCATGGTGAAGAGCATGAAGGTGAAGGCGTAGAGCGGCATGCGGCTGATCAGTCCGCCATAGGCGGCGATTTCGCGGGTGTGCATGCGGTCATAAACAACGCCGACGCAGAGGAAGAGCGCCCCGGAGACAAGGCCGTGGGAAATCATCTGGAACAAAGCGCCGTCAATGCTTTGCCGCGTCATGGCGAAAATGCCCATGGTGACAAAGCCCATGTGGGCGACTGAGGAATAGGCGATGAGCTTCTTCATATCCTCCTGCATCAGGGCAACAAGCGAAGTGTAAATGATGGCGACGACGGAAAGCGTGTAGACGAAGGGCTGGAAATAGAGGCTCGCATCGGGGAACATGGGAAGCGAGAAGCGCAGGAAGCCATAGCCGCCCATTTTCAGGAGGATCGCGGCAAGGATGACCGAGCCGGCGGTTGGCGCTTCGACGTGGGCGTCAGGCAGCCAGGTGTGGACCGGCCACATCGGCATTTTCACGGCGAAGGAGGCAAAGAAGGCAAGCCACAGCCAGGTTTGCATTTCGGGCGGGAAGCCGGGGCTGCGCGAGAGAAGTGCCACAATATCCGTGGTGCCGGACTGCCAATACATGGCGATGATGGCGATCAGCATCAACACCGAGCCCAACAAGGTATAGAGGAAGAACTTGAAGCTGGCGTAGACACGGCGCGGGCCGCCCCACACGCCGATGATCAGGAACATGGGGATCAGGCCGGCTTCGAAGAAGACGTAGAACAACACCAGATCAAGGGCGGTGAACACGCCGATCATCAGGGTTTCCAGCACGAGGAAGGCGATCATGTATTCACGCACGCGCTTTTCCACATGCCAGCTTGCCAGAATGCAGATTGGCATGAGCAAGGTCGTGAGCAGCACGAACAGCATGGAGATGCCGTCGACGCCCATCTGGTAAGAGGCAATGCCGCCCAGCCATTCATGGCGCTCGACAAGCTGAAAACCCGATTCATTCGGATTGAAGTTGAGCCATATCAGCAACGATACGATGAAGGTGATAATGGTGGTCCACAATGCCGTCCAGCGGATGGTGCGCTTGGCAACGGCATCCTCGCCGCGGGCAATGAGAATGAAGGCAACGCCGACGAGCGGAGCAAAGGTAACAAAGGACAGAATCCAGCCAGACATCAGTGTGTCCCTCCGAAAGTAAACCAGGACACGAGGGCCGCCACGCCAATCAACATGGCAAAGGCATAGTGATAGACATAGCCGGTTTGCAGGCGCACCACGCCGCGCGTGACATCAATAACGCGAGCCGAAACACCGTCCGGACCTAAGCCGTCAATGACAAAACCATCGCCCTTCTTCCACAGGAAGCGGCCCAGCCACATGGCCGGACGGGTGAATATCAGCCAATAGAGCTCGTCGAAGTACCACTTGTTGAGCAGGAATTGGTAGAGCGGCCCATTCATGGCAGCGAGTTTTCGCGGCAGTGACGTGTCACGGATATAGAAGAGGAAGGCCAGCAGGAAACCCAGGACCATGACCACGAAAGGTGCGGCCTTCACCCAGAACGGAACGTCATGGATATGATGGATGATTTCATTTTCGGGGGCGCGGTAAATGGCGGAGCCCCAGAACAGGGCCTCTTCATGGCCGATGAAATAAGGCGCGAAGATTACGCCAGCCAGCAAAGCCCCTGCCGCCAGCACATAGAGCGGCACCAGCATTACATTCGGGCTTTCATGCACATGCTCCAAAGTATGCGCATCGGCGCGGGACTTGCCGTTGAAGGTCATGAAGGCCAGGCGCCAGGAATAGAACGAGGTGCAGAGCGCGGCGATCACCAGCAGCGTGAAGGCAATTGAGCTATGGCCGGCAAAGGCACTCTCGATGATGGCATCCTTGGAATAGTAGCCGGCGGTGAGCGGGAAACCGGTGAGGGCCAGATTGCCGATCACCATCAGTATCCAGGTTTTTTTGATATGGGGGGCTAAGCCGCCCATCTTGCGCATGTCCTGCTCGCCGGACATGGCGTGGATGACTGAGCCAGAGCCCAGGAACAGCAGCGCCTTGAAGAAGGCGTGAGTGAAGAGATGGAATATGGCGACACCATAGGCGCCCAGCCCCAAGGCCACGAACATGTAGCCGAGCTGCGAACAGGTTGAATAGGCGATGACGCGCTTGATGTCGTTCTGTACGAGGCCCACGGTTGCGGCGAAGAAGGCGGTGATGGCGCCGACAATGACGACAACCTCCTTGGCGTGGGGGGCGAGTTCATAGAGCGGCGACAGGCGGGCCACGAGGAATACCCCGGCAGTCACCATGGTTGCGGCATGGATGAGGGCGGAAACCGGGGTTGGGCCTTCCATGGCGTCCGGCAGCCAGGTGTGGAGCAGGAACTGGGCCGACTTGCCCATGGCTCCCATGAAGAGCAGCAGGCAAAGTGTGGTGAGCGTGTCAAATTCCCAACTGAGGAAATGGATGGTCTTGCCGGTTTGGGCGCTCGCAGCATTAAAGATCGCGTCGAATTCAACGGATTTGAACACATAGAAGCAGCCGAAGATGCCCAGCGCAAAGCCGAAGTCGCCGACGCGGTTCACCACGAAGGCCTTGATGGCGGCGGCATTGGCGCTTTCGCGGGTGTACCAGAAGCCGATGAGCAGATAGGACATGAGCCCCACGCCTTCCCAGCCAAAGAACATCTGCAGGAGATTGTCGGAGGTGACCAGCATGAGCATGGCGAAGGTGAAGAGCGAGAGATAGGCGAAGAAGCGCGGCTGATGTTCGTCGTGGCTCATGTAGCCAAGGGAATAGACATGCACGAGGGCCGAGATGGTGTTCACCACCACAAGCATGACGGCAGTCAGCGTATCAATGCGCAGGGCCCAGTTGGCGGTGAAGGCGCCGGAGTTTACCCAGCGCAGGACTTCGACCTTCGCGTCATGGCCCTCATGGAGGAAGCCGAGAAACACGATCCAAGACAAAACGGCGGAAACGCAGAGCAGTCCGGTGGTGAGATACATGGGCCAGGGAGGGCCATCATAGTGGCCGTGGTGGTCATCATGGGCGTGATCGGCATGGGCTGCATGGGCGGTGTGATCGCCATAGACATCCGAGTCGCGGCCAAGGTTCTGGAATACCTTGGTGCCGGCGAGCCCCGCGATGAGGGCGCCGATGAGGGGAAGGAATACAATGGCCTGATACATTGGTTTTCGCTTCAACCCTTCATGAGATTGATATCTTCCACCGCGATAGAACCGCGGTTGCGGAAGTAGGTGACGAGAATGGCGAGGCCGATGGCCGCTTCACCGGCGGCAACGGTCAGAACAAGCAGGGCGAACACCTGCCCCACGAGGTCGTGAAGGGCAGCCGAAAATGCCACGAGATTGATGTTCACGGCCAGCAGCATCAGCTCAATCGACATCATGATGACGATGACGTTCTTACGGTTGAGGAAGATGCCGAAAATGCCAATGGTGAAGAGAATGGCGGCAACGGTGAGATAGTGCGAAAGGCCGATGGTCATGATCAGATCCCCTGCCCCGGTTTGACTTTGACGACTTCCATGGCGGTTGCCGGATTGCGCGCCACCTGGACAGAAACATCCTGGCGCTTGACGCCCTGCTTGTGGCGGAGCGTCAGCACGATGGCGCCGATCATGGCCACGAGAAGCACAAGGCCCGCGGCCTCGAAGAAATAGACATATTTGGTATAGAGAATCTGACCCAGGGCTTCGGTATTGGTGACATTGCCCGCCGGGGGCGAGCCCGCTGCAGTCAAGGCATCAGACGAAATTGCCCAAGTGCCGACAACCAGCGCCAGTTCCACCAGAACGATGAGCCCGATGGTTCCACCCACGGGCAGATAATTCAACATGCCCTGGCGGAGTTGGACGAAATCGACGTCGAGCATCATGACCACGAAGAGGAAAAGTACAGCCACGGCGCCGACGTAGACCACGACCAGGATCATGGCCAGGAACTCGGCCCCCAGCAAAATGAACAGGCCCGCCGCATTGAAGAAGCAGAGAATGAGAAACAGCACGGAATGCACTGGGTTGCGCGAGGATATGACCATCACGGCGGAGGCTATGGCGACGCTGGCGAAGAGATAAAAGAAGAGGGCTGCTACCATGTTACTGTCTCTCCCTCACCGGTATGGCGCTTCGAGCGCCAGGTTCTGGGCAATTTCGCGTTCCCAGCGGTCGCCATTGGCCAGAAGCTTTTCCTTGTTGAATAGAAGCTCTTCGCGGGTTTCGGTGGCGTATTCGAAATTCGGGCCTTCAACGATGGCATCAACCGGGCAGGCTTCCTGGCAGAAGCCGCAGTAGATGCATTTCACCATGTCGATGTCGTAGCGCGTGGTGCGGCGGGTGCCGTCATTGCGGCGGGGGCCCGCCTCGATGGTGATGGCCTGGGCCGGGCAAATGGCTTCGCAGAGCTTGCAAGCAATGCAGCGCTCCTCGCCATTGGGATAGCGGCGGAGCGCGTGCTCGCCGCGGAAGCGCGGGCTGAGCGGCCCCTTCTCATGGGGATAGTTCAGGGTGGCCTTGGGGCTGACGAAATATTTCAGCGCCAGCCAGGTGGCTGAAGCAAATTCCTTCAGGAAAAGGGCGCGCGCGGCTTGTTCAAGTTTCATCGGTCATTCACCCAAACATTGCCTCAAAAGTATCGCCCAGCATGAAGCCTACCACAGGCAGCACGATAAGGCTGAAGAACCTTATGCCGTTCATGAACAGGGCGGGATCCCTGCCTTGCGAGCCAGTCACCTTAGCCTCCTCATAGTGCTTGCGCATCTGCGGATAAACCATGCGCTGGATGAACATGATGTCGACCAGGCCGATCACCAGAAACACCAGGGCGCCAAACAAATTATACGTCATGGCAGCCACCCGAAGGCCACCAGGGCGCCGGCGGTAATCACGACCCAGGCGAGCGACAGGGGCAGAAACACTTTCCAGCCAAGGCGCATCAACTGATCATAGCGGTAACGAGGCACGATGGCTTTCACCATGGCGAACATGAAGAAGACGAAGCAGAGCTTGGCCATGAACCAGAAGACGCCGGGAATCCAGTTCAACACGGGCACATCAATGATCGGCAGCCAGCCACCGAGGAAAAGGATGGTGGTCATGGCGCACATCAGGGTGATGGCCACGTATTCGCCGAGCATGAACAGCAGGTAAGGGGTGGAGGAATATTCCACCATGAAGCCGGCGACGAGTTCCGATTCCGCTTCCACGAGATCGAAGGGCGGGCGGTTCGTTTCAGCCAGAGCCGAGACGAAGAAGACAATGAACATCGGGAATAGCGGAATGAAATACCAATCGAGGAAGGAATTGGGCAGGCCCAGCAAGGTGCCGAGGCCGGTTTCCTGGGTCCTGACGATTTCCGTGAGGTTCAAGGAACCGGCGCACAGCAGAACCGTGATAATCACAAAGCCGATAGAGACTTCGTAGGATACCATTTGGGCTGCCGAACGGAGCGCCGAGAGGAAAGGATATTTCGAGTTCGAGGCCCAGCCCCCCATGATGATACCGTAAACGCCAAGGGAGGAAAGCGCGAAAAGATAGAGAATGCCCACGTTGAGATCGGCAACTTCCCAGCCTTCCGCCACAGGTATTACGGCCCAGGCGGCCAGCGACAGGGCAGCGCTGATAATTGGGGCTAATACGAAGACGCCCTTGTTGGCGCCATCGGGAATGATCACTTCCTTGAAAACGAATTTGAGCAAATCGGCAAAAGACTGCAGCACGCCAAAGGGGCCCACCACATTGGGACCGCGGCGGAGCTGGACTGCGGCCCATACCTTGCGATCCGCATAAATCAGGAACGAGACGACGATAAGCAAGGCTATCAGCAAAGCGACGCTTTGCAGCGCGATCAAACCGACGAGAGTGACCATCTCATTCATGATCTACTCCGCCGCCTGCATTTTTCGGCCATTCTTCACGGCCGAGCATTCCGCCATGGTGCGCGAGGCCCGGGCGATGGGGTTGGTCATGTAGAAATCCTTGACCGGGGATACAAATGCCGCCGAAGAGGTTTTTCCTTCGCCGCGGCCCAGCTCCGAAAGAGCGGCTGCATCGGCGGGGAAAAGCTGATCCAGGGCGGCCAGTTGCGGGGCGATGGCATACATGGCCTGGCGCAATTCATCCAGGCTGTTCCAGCTTTGGGTAACGCCGAGCGCTTCCGACAGCGCGCGCAGAATGGCCCAATCTTCCTTAGATTCACCGGGCGGGAAGGCAGCGCGGGTGGTCATCTGGGCGCGGCCTTCGGTGTTCACGTAGGTAACGGACTTCTCGGTATAGGCTGCAGCAGGCAGGATCACATCGGCGCGGTGAGCCCCGGCGTCGCCATGGGTTCCCATATAAACCACAAAGGTTGTGGCCAGTTCATTTGTATTGATTTCGTCAGCACCGCCTAGGAACAGGACCTCAAGGTCGCCCTTCTTTGCGGCGGCGAGAATGCCCCGGGTTGCCTTGCCGCCTTCGCCCGGAAGGGCGCAAACGTCGAGCGCGCCAACGCGACCCGCAGCGGTGTGGAGGATGTTGAAGCCGTTCCAGCTTTCCTTGACGACGCCGATGGCGGCGGCGGCCTTGGCGGCAAGGGCCAGAATGGCCGCGCCATCAGAACGGGCAAGTGCGCCCTGCCCGATGATGAACATGGGTTTCTGGGCTTTTGCGGGCGCGTGTTCGGCCAGTGTTGCAAGGCTTTCAGCACCTGCGCCCATGTAATGATACTTGTAGGTGAGATCAGCCTTTTCGCCGATCACGCCAATAATGCAGCCGCCCTTCAGAAAACGTTTGCGAATGCGGGCGTTGAGGACCGGGGCTTCGAGGCGCGGGTTGGTGCCGATGAGCATGATGGCATCCGCTTCTTCGATGCCCGCGATGCTGGAGTTGAAGAGATAGCCGGCACGGCCGCCCTGCTCCCCCAGCGGCGTTCCATCCTGGCGGCAATCGACGTTCTTGATGCCAAGGGATGTTGCCAGTTGCTTCCAGGAGAAAGCTTCCTCTGCTCCAACAAGATCACCCAGAATAACACCCATGCGCTCCGGCTTCGCCGCCTTCACCCGTTGGGCAATCCTGGCGAAAGCCTCAGACCATGAGGCGGCCCGCAATTTGCCGAACTCGCGGATATAGGGCCGGTCAAGGCGCTGGGTCTTCAGGCCATCCCAGACAAAGCGGGTCTTGTCGGAAATCCATTCCTCGTTCACGTCCTCGTGGGTGCGGGGCAGAATGCGCATGACTTCGGAACCCCGGGCGTCGACGCGGATGTTGGAGCCCACGGCGTCCATGGCGTCGATCGTATCGGTCTTGCGAAGCTCCCAAGGCCGGGCTTTGAATTCATAGGGAGCCGAGGTGAGCGCGCCGACCGGGCAGAGGTCGATGACATTGCCTTGCAGTTCGGAGGTCATCGCCTTGTCGAGGTAGGTGGTGATTTCCATGTCCTCGCCCCGGCCCGTGGCGCCCAATTCTTCGACACCACCCACTTCCGTGGTAAAGCGGACGCAGCGGGTGCATTGAATGCAGCGCGTCATCTCGGTCTTGACCAGAGGGCCGATGTATTTGTCTTCGATGGCGCGCTTGTTTTCCACGAAGCGGTTGTAGGATTTGCCATAGGCCATGGCCTGATCCTGCAAATCGCACTCGCCGCCCTGATCGCAAATCGGGCAATCCAGCGGGTGATTGATGAGCAGGAATTCCATCACGCCTTCACGGGCTTTTTTGACCTGCGGGGTGCGGGTGAAAACCTCCGGCGCTTCGCCATTGGGGCCGGGGCGCAAATCATTCACTGACATGGCGCAGGAGGCCTGCGGCTTCGGCGTGCCCTTTACTTCCACGAGGCACATACGGCAGTTGCCGGCAATGGACAGGCGCTCGTGGAAACAGAAGCGCGGCACCTCTGCGCCGGCCTGTTCGCAGGCCTGCAGCAAAGTTGTGCCGTTCTCGATCTCGATCTCAATGCCGTCTATTTTTATTATGGGCATCCTGTTTCGCCTCTCAAGCGCAGCGCTGGGCGTGCCAGCGCTCCTTATCAATTACTTCAGCCCAGCCAAAGGCGTGTTCGGTCGCGCCAAGTTTCTGGTAATGCTCAAGCCGGTCCAGCGCTTCCTGAAAGTCCGGCTGGTGGCCCCCTTCAACCCACCAGAACACCATGTGGGGCTTTTCCATCAGGTCAAACCAGGCGGCGCGCTTCTTGTAGAACTGCACGTGGACAGTCTTGAAAACATAGTGCTCCAGCGCCTCGGGCGTTTCCCAGACGGACAGGTTCACGGCGTTGTCATCACCAATGCGGAATTCGGTCGCATTATTGTTGTCGCCCTTGAGACGCCAGACAAAACCAGGCGAGCGCTCGGCCAAGGCATTCACGCGGTCCAGATTATCCATAAACTCGGCCATGCGCGGATCCGTTGTCGGATACTTGAACTTGCCAATGTTGAGTTCCGCGAGATGCATGTCCCTACTCCGCCGCCACACGGGCCAAGGAGCCATGCGTGTCCGGGTTATGGCTGTATTGATCGATGCGTTCTTCGATGACATGGCGGAAATGGCGGATGAGGCCCTGCACGGGCCAGGCGGCGGCATCGCCCAGCGCGCAAATCGTGTGGCCTTCGATTTGGTAGGTCACTTCCAGGAGCATGTCGATTTCGCGCTTCTCGGCGCGGCCATCGGCCATGCGGGTCAGCACGCGCCACATCCAGCCGGTGCCTTCGCGGCAGGGCGTGCATTGGCCGCAGGATTCGTGCTTGTAGAATTGCGCCAGCCTGGCAATGGCGCGGATCATGTCGGTGGATTTGTCCATGACGATGACGGCCGCCGTGCCGAGGCCCGACTTGAGATTGCGCAGCGTGTCGAAATCCAACGGCGAGTCGATGATCTGATGGGCAGGCACGCAGGGAACCGAAGCGCCGCCGGGAATGACTGCGAGCAAATTATCCCAGCCGCCGCGCACGCCGCCGCAATGCTTTTCAATCAGTTCGCGGAACGTGATGCCCATTTCCTCTTCGACATTACAGGGCTTGTTCACGTGACCCGAAATGCAGAACAGTTTGGTGCCCACATTGTTGGGGCGGCCGATGGAATTGAACCAGGTTGCGCCACGGCGCAAAATGGTGCCGCAAACGGCGATGGATTCCACATTGTTGATAGTCGAGGGCGCACCATAGAGACCGACGTTGGCCGGAAATGGCGGCTTCATGCGCGGCAGGCCCTTCTTGCCTTCAAGGCTTTCGAGCAATCCCGTCTCTTCACCGCAGATGTAAGCACCGGCTCCATGGGCCACGTAGAGGTCGAAATCCCAGCCATGGATGTTGTTCTTGCCAATGAGGCGGGCTTCATAGGCCTGATCGATGGCGGCTTGCAGGTGTTCACGCTCGCGAATGAATTCACCGCGCACATAGATGTAGCCCACGTTGCAGGCCATGGCGGCGCCGGCGATCAGGCAGCCTTCAACCAGCAGATGCGGATCGTGGCGCATGATCTCGCGGTCCTTGCAGGTGCCGGGTTCGGACTCGTCGGCATTGACGATGAGATAGTGGGGCCGTTCGCCAACCACCTTGGGCATGAAGGACCATTTCAGGCCAGTTGGGAAGCCAGCGCCGCCGCGGCCGCGCAGGCCGCTCGCCTTGATCTCGTTCACCAGCCAGTCGCGGCCCTTGTCGATGAAGGATTTAGTATCCAGCCAGCAGCCGCGCTTCTTGGCGCCTTCAAGGCCCCAGTCATGGAGGCCATAGAGATTGGTGAAAATGCGATCCTTGTCAGCGAGCATGGTTCACTCCTAGGACACCCTCATGCTGAGGTGCGCACAACGTGCGCCTCGAAGCATCTGCCAGATACCGAGCATGCGGCGGACCCTTCGAGGCACTGCCGTTGGCAGTGCACCTCAGGGTGAGGAATGAGCGTGAGGACAGTTTCATGTTTTCCTCTCTCACGTTTTCTTCTTCGCAGGCGTTTTGGTGGCTTTTTTTGCCGCTGGCTTTTTAGCAATGACTTTTTCAACTGGAGCTTTAGGCGCTGGAGTAGCAGCAACCACAGCGGCATATGCCACAACAGGGGCTAATGCAGGCGGCGGAGGTGGCGGCGGTTCGATCCGTTTGAATGTGCGGTTGCTGCTGTAGAGGGATTTATCGGTGAGCGAGGTCAAAGGGCCTTCAGGAGCCGAAAACTGGCGGCCATTCTGCGGCCCGGGCTTCACGCTCTTTCCAGCGGCCAAATCATCAAGCAGCTTCTCAAAACTCTCGGGCGTCAAATCCTCGTGGGTGTCCTTCCAGATTTGCACCATGGGGGCATTCACGCAGGCACCCAGGCATTCCGCTTCTTCCCAGGAGAAATTGCCATCGGCAGAAACATGATGCGGATCGTGATGAATCTTGCGCTGGCAGACTTTCTTCAATTCTTCGGCGCCGCGCAACATGCAAGGCGTAGTTCCGCACACCTGAATGTGGGCCTTCTTGCCCACGGGCGAAAGCTGGAACATGGTATAGAACGTGGCCACTTCGTAAACGCGGATGAAGGCCATATCGAGCATCTGGCCCACATATTCCATCGCAGGCTTTGAAAGCCAACCCGCATTCTGTTCCTGGGCGCGCCACAGCAGAGCAATCACGGCAGAAGCCTGCTTGCCGGCGGGATAATAGCCGATGGTCTTTTTCGCCCACGCCATATTCTCCGCAGAGAAGGCGAAGCTTTCCGGCTGTACCGGATCAAGACGGCGAACGCTCATCGATCAACCTCACCAAACACGATATCGAGGGAGCCCAGGACGGCGGAGACGTCGGCCAGCATGTGGCCGCGGCACATGAAATCCATAGCCTGCAGGTGGGCAAAGCCGGGGGCGCGGAGTTTGCAGCGGTAGGGCTTGTTGGAGCCATCGCTCACAAGATAGACGCCGAACTCGCCCTTGGGCGCTTCCACGGCGGCATAGACTTCGCCTTCGGGCACCTTGTAGCCTTCGGTGTAAAGCTTGAAGTGATGGATGAGCGCTTCCATGGAGCGCTTCATCTCGGCGCGCTTGGGCGGCACGATCTTGCCATCGCTTGATGTCACCGGGCCCTGTCCTGCTGGACTGTTCAGAAGGGCCACGCACTGCTTCATGATCTTTACGCTCTCGCGCATTTCCTGCACGCGGATGAGATAGCGGTCATAATTATCGCCGTTCTTGCCGATGGGAATATCGAAATCCATTTCGGAATAGCATTCATAGGGCTGGGCCTTGCGCAGGTCCCAGGCGGCGCCGGAGCCCCGCACCATGACGCCGGAGAAACCCCATTTGAAGCACTCCTCAAGCGAGACGATGCCGATGTCCACGTTGCGCTGCTTGAAAATACGGTTGCCGGTGAGCAGCGTTTCAATGTCGTCCAGCACCTTGGGATGCGTCGTGCAGAAATGGCCGATGTCATCGATGAGTTTCTGCGGCAGGTCCTGATGCACGCCGCCGGGGCGCACATAGGCCGCATGCATGCGCGAACCGGAGGCGCGCTCGTAAAACACCATGAGCTTCTCGCGCTCTTCAAAGCCCCAGAGCGGCGGCGTCAAAGCACCCACGTCCATGGCCTGGGTGGTGACATTCAGGAGATGCGACAGCAGGCGGCCGATTTCCGAGTAAAGAACCCGGATGAGCTGGGCCCGCTTGGGTACTGAAATGCCAAGCAATTTCTCAATGGCCAAGGCAAAAGCATGCTCCTGGTTCATGGGCGCCACGTAATCGAGCCGGTCAAAATAGGGTATGGCCTGCAGATAGGTTTTATACTCGATCAGCTTTTCGGTGCCGCGATGCAGCAGGCCGATATGCGGGTCGACTCTTGTTACAATCTCGCCATCCAACTCGAGCACGAGCCGAAGAACACCGTGAGCCGCTGGATGCTGCGGGCCAAAGTTGATCGAGAAGTTCCTGACTGTGGCTTCGGTCATGACTTCGCCTTCTCGTCACCGGGAAGAATGTATGTCGTACCTTCCCAAGGTGACAGATAGTCAAAGGAACGGAATTCCTGCACGAGCTTCACGGGCTCATAGACCACGCGCTTGGCTTCATCGTCGTAACGCACTTCGACATGGCCGGTGAGCGGGAAATCCTTTCGCAGCGGATGGCCGGAAAAACCATAATCGGTCAAAATGCGGCGCAGGTCCGGATGGTTGGAGAACAGCACGCCATAGAGATCGAAGGTTTCGCGCTCATACCAGTTTGCGGCCGGGAAAGTCGGAATTGCGCTTGGCACCTGGGTGTCCTCGTCGGCCTGGACTTTCACGCGGACGCGGTGGTTCTTGTAGGGCGACAGCAAGTGGTAAACGACATCGAAGCGTTTCTCGCGGGCGGGATAATCCGCGCCGCAAATATCGATGAAGCAGACGAAGCGGCATTCCGGAGCGTCACGGAGGAAGGTGAGGACTGTATTGATCTCGGCGGCTTCAGCGTGAATTGTGAGCTCGCCAAAGGAAACAACGTGGCCTGTCACGGCGCTTCCCAGCTTGGCGGTGATGTGCTCGCCCAATGCAGTCAGGTTCTCAGCCATGGTCAGCGCTCGATCGTGCCAGTGCGGCGGATTTTTTTCTGCAGTTGCAGAATGCCGTAGAGCAAGGCTTCCGCAGTCGGCGGGCAGCCCGGAATATAGATATCGACAGGAACGATGCGGTCACAGCCACGCACTACGGAATAGGAATAGTGGTAATAGCCGCCGCCGTTGGCGCAGGAGCCCATGGAGATCACGTAGCGCGGCTCCGGCATCTGGTCGTAGACCTTGCGGAGCGCCGGGGCCATTTTGTTGGTCAGCGTGCCCGCCACAATCATCACGTCGGATTGGCGGGGCGAAGCGCGGGGGGCGAAACCGAAGCGTTCCACATCATAACGTGGCATCGAGGTTTGCATCATTTCAACGGCGCAGCAGGCCAGGCCGAAGGTCATCCACATGAGCGAGCCGGTGCGGGCCCAGTTGATGAGATCATCGGTGGAGGTCACGAGAAATCCCTTGTCGGCGAGTTCCGCATTAATCTCGGTGAAATACTCGCGCTGTTCGGGGGCGGCAGTCTCGATCAATCCCATTCGAGGGCACCTTTCCGCCATTCATAGACAAAGCCGATGGTGAGGATGAGCAGGAACACCATCATGGACCAGAAACCCAAAAGGCCAATCTCCTTGAGGCTCACGGCCCAGGGAAAGAGAAACGCCACTTCGAGATCGAAAATGATGAAAAGGATGGAGACGAGGTAGAAGCGCACATCGAATTTCATGCGGGCGTCGTCGAAGGCGTTGAAGCCGCACTCGTAAGCCGAAAGTTTTTCCGGATCGGGGTTGCGTACGGCGATCAGAATGGGGGCAATCATCAGCGCCAGGCCAATCCCGGCAGCTACACCCATGAAGATGACAATCGGCAGGTAATCTTTCAGCAGTTCAAGCATTTTACCTCATCTCAAGCCCGCCACGGGCGAGCCAGATTCACCCGTTTGGTAGCGCAGCGCGGGCACTATCGCAAGCGTTACAAAAGCCGCACTTCTTGCGGAGTCCGCATGGCTGGAAAACAGCGTCCGGAGCAGCAAAAGGGCCGCATTTCTGCAGCCCTTTTTTGTTTCATTGAATGGCGCGAGAGACGGGGCTCGAACCCGCGACCTTCGCCGTGACAGGGCGACGCTCTAACCAACTGAGCTACTCCCGCAATTCAATGACGCGGTGGATAAAGTAGCCCTCCCCCCATGTCAAGTTGGGATCGTCGGGCCCATGCCTTCTTGCCCCGGATGCAGGGCCACAGGCGAAATCGCACGTGCCGCCACTGAAATCGATTGCCGCCGCCGATAGGCTGTCGGGGTTTCGCCTACCATTCGTTTGAACAGGCGCCGGAAAGATACGGCGTCGCTGTAGCCCACTTCCGCGGCAATCTGTTCGACAGAGTGGCACTCGGTTTCCAGCAACTGTTTGGCCTCTTCAATACGGACCCTTTGCACATACTCCAGTGGAGCGTGACCGGTAGCGGTCAGGAAACGGCGGCCAAAGGTGCGTCGCGACAGGCCGCTTTGGCGGATCATTTCTACTACCGGGTCGGTATCGCGATAGTGATCGGCAAGCCATTCCTGACATACTTGAATTTGCCTGTCGCTGGTCTGGGGCCGCGTGGTGAGGCGCGAATAGGGATTTTGGCCATTATGATGCCAGTCATACATCTGAATCTTGGCAAGGCGCATGGCCTCTTCAGGGCCTGCGAACTTGCCCACGACATAGAGGACCAGGTCCATCCACGAGGCAGCCCCGCCGCTCGTCACGATGCGGCCATCGCCCGTGGCCGATACAAGCACCCGGTCTGGATGAACCCTAATACGCGGGTACTCTGACCGCAACAGATTGACGAAAGCCCAATGGGTCGTTGCATCCCGGTCATCCAGCAAACCGGCTTCAGCAATCACGAATGAACCGGTGCAGGCTGAAATTATGTGGGAGCCCGCATCATGGGCCTTTCTCACCCAGTCTATCACAGCCGGGTTTTCACGGCCAAATTGGCGGCCAGAGGCAATCAGCACAGTGGGCACAACGATGATGTCAGCGGCGGGCCTTTCGGCAAAAGTGCAATCGGGCACAAGCATTACACCCGTGCCGGTGGTAACCGGATCGTGCGACAGGCCCACCAGTTCTGGGGTGAAACGCGGCTGTTCACGTTCACCCATGATACGGTTCCATAGCACTCCGGCCGCCCAAAACGCGTCAAACAATCCCACCGCAACAGAAGGCTCCACTTCCGCGGGAACGGCAATCGACACCCGGTACTGTTTGGACATGCTAATTTCTTCCCCAGCTTAATTTGACACCCAAGCCGGATCATTTGCCACCGCTCTTCTTGGGCCTATGGCCGTTTTGACACCAAACGGGCCGATCCAGCTACCTTATTTAACGTGACATTCCGAAGATTGGATCATCCAAAGATGGCTGGCAACTCAAGCTGGTCCGCTCTTTTTGCCCGTAACCTCAATTTCGATCTTCATCCGGGGATCAACGAGTGCCGCCACAAACATGGTCGCCGCCGGGCGGATGTCGCCGAAAAATTTCCGCAATACGGGCCAGCAGGCCTGGAATTCTTCCGCCTTCGGCAGAATATAGTGAACCCGGACAATATGCTCCAGCCCAAACCCCGCCTTCTCCATGGCGGACTTGATATTGAGGAAGGTTTGCTCGGCTTGGGCCGCCACATCTTCGGAAATTTCCATGGTGGCGTAATTGAAACCGGTGGTGCCGGAGACGAAGATCCAGTCGCCGTCCACCACGGCGCGGGAATAGGCCATTTCAGTTTCAAATTTTGAACCCGAGGAAATGAGCTTTCTTGTCATTTAGCTTTCTCCACTTTCAGTCAAATTACGCGGCGGCGTCAGAAGAGGCCGCCCCATTCAAGTTTGCGAACCCGCTTGTATTCCGCCTTGTCACGCCTCGCAATGCTATGCTGGGTTAGGCCATTTCCAGAGCAAAGCTTGAACTTGATATCGGCTTTGCTTTCAGCGGGCGGTGAGAGAATTCGGGCACCTTGCAGTGCGTCGGGCTGGCGCGCGGCAATCAGGTAACTGAATTTTTCGTCCTCAAAGGGCACCTTGGCTCGCTTCGCGTGCATGTGCTCGCGGCGGCGCGCCAGCCTGACGGAAAAATGACACCAGTCAGGGGGCTGTATGGGACAGGAATTCTCGTGGGTACAGGGAGCAATCAGATGCGCGCCTTCGGCCAGGAGGGCACCGCGCACCTCATGAATGCGGGCGAAGCCTTGCGGCGTGCCCGGTTCAATAACGACAAGGGTGTCTTCACAGGCCTTCCAAAGGGCAATGGCGGTGTCCTTTGCCTTGGTCAGAGGCATTTCCGCGAGGGCATAGGCGGCGATAACCAAATCGGCTGATGCTTCACCGGGCAGATTGCCCAAGTCGGCATTCAAGACCCTTGCCCCCTGCAGGGCCGCATGGTCACTTTGGGCGGCAAGGCTGCTGGCCAGTTTCAGGAATGGCAGGTTATTGTCCAGAAATGTGACAGTCGAAATACCGGAATAGGCGCGAGTTGCCGCCCAAGCGGCCGTGCCGGGGCCTGAGCCGGCGTCGAGCAGCATTCGGGGTGAAAATTGCGGGCGCCTTCCGGCAAGTTCGGCCAGGCAGAAAGTCACCGCCGCATAGGTGGCCGGCAGCCGCGCGACAAGATATGCGCCAAAATCCAGGGCGCTGTCAGAACCCCGGCCCTGCCGGTAGCGTTCGGACATGCGGGCGGTTTTTTCCACCAGGGAACGCGCTTCATTTTCGGCCAGATACCGGTCAATTGCCGCTTTCAGGTCTGGAGGAATGGCGTTCATGGATCGGCAAAATCTCGCTGCCTGACAGGGTTAAAGGCGCAAAGCCAGGTTACCTGGTTGGGTGATCAAGTAAGGTTAAATCTTTACCCATCCATTAGCTACAAGTGGAACTAAACCTTAGAAAATCTGATATTGAATGAGAAAGTATGTGGCCCCGGTTTTGCATGTTTGTCGTTGCAAGCGGTTCTGACCCCGGTTTCGAACTTTTGTGAACAGGCTTGTACCATGGCGGTACAAGTTCCAGGCCCCTATATGAACGAATTTTAGACTACCTGCAGATTTTGTAGTTTGTCAGTAAGAAAAAGCGAAATGAAAGAATTCAGCGACCTCCACTTTACGGTTTCCGGTGGTTTTACGCGGCGTTCTGGACACTACAAGCTTACGGCGGACATTGACCCCAAGGAGATTAGCGTGACGTCAAGACACCTCGAACATTCCGGTCAATCTTCGGAGCGCTCATTTCCGGGTGCCTCGGACGAGGAAACGTCAGTAAAACCTGAGGTTCAGGGCGAGCAAAACACGTCAAATAGATCCCCATCCAAAAATCCCCTTGCCAGCCAGCCTCCAAGGTTTACGCCAATTGAGAGATTTCCGGGTGGCTCAAAATACACTGAATCGGTGCTCAGCAAGAAAGTCCTGGATGCTCTGTCTGAGGATATTGATCCGGCAAAATCATTGGCCGACATTCGCCGTGTTTTGGTCGGGCCAACGCGCCGCCTGCACGAAGCCCGCATGGAAGAAGTGATCGCGATACTCGAAGAATCCGATCGCAATGCCCAGCAGTCCCTTGGCTCGCTGGAGCAGCGCTACGGCGACTTGGCCCGCAGCTGCGAAAAGCTGTTCGCTGCCTCGGATGACACGCAGCGCCGGCTTCAGGACCAGGCCATGCACATGAATTCCGAGCTTCAGAAGAGCCACGAAGCCCAGCAGCAGATGCTGTCCGAAATGTTCCTCGTGTTTGACAAGCAGCTGGAAAAGCTGACCACGGAATTGAACGAGAAGATTGATTCACTTTCCGCAAAAACCGGCCATGACAATCAAATGCTGGCCACCGAGCTGTCACGGCGCATTCAGGAGCTTGCGGCAAACACCCGCGCCGACAACGACAAGATCGCAGCCGTTTTCGATGCCCGGCTGACGCGGTCCGAAGCCCACACAGAAAAGGAACAACGCCGGCAAGTTGAAGTTTTCGCCGATGGCTTCTCGGACATCGCCGACCGGCTCCTGGCGCTCCGCGGCGGTCAAGGCAGCTAATTCACCGCCAGGGTCATTTCATTCCTACCCGATTGAATTTTTACTGAGGGATGGTGGGAGATGAGAGACTCGAACTCCCGACATCTTCGGTGTAAACGAAGCGCTCTACCAACTGAGCTAATCTCCCGGTGGGCGCTTAATAGCCAGATGAATTGGGCTTTGCAAGGGCATTAAGAAACCCCGCGCGATTCTGAGGGCGCACGGGGCTGATAGGTTTGATAACGCCGTCAGGTGTTAGCCGTTAACTGCCTCCTTAAGTAGTTTGCCCGCTTTGAATTTCGCCCGTTTTGAGGCGGGAAGCCTGATCGCCTTGCCGGTCTGCGGGTTGCGCGCCTCGCCTGCCTTGCGGCGCGTCACGGTGAAGGTGCCGAAGCCTATGAGGCGGACATCGTCGCCCTGGCGCAGTGCCCTCATGATGTTCTCGATTGTGGCCTCTATGGCCTCGCCAGCCTCGCCCCGCGTAAGCCGCGTTTCCTTGGCAACCTTGGCAATTAACTCGTTCTTGTTCATGTCTTCACGCTCCCGGGGACCAAAGGGGGAAGAAAGCCTGCGCACCAGATGCCGTGGAGGCAGGAAACGACAAAATGCCGGAGATTCGCAAGAGTCCCGGTGAGAAAAATTTATTCGGGAGTCAGATCAACGGGTTATGCCGGACCCAAATAAAAGCAGGCGGAACAAGGATGCTCCGCCTGCGGATTATTTGAAAAAAGTGATTCGAAAGGCCTAGTGCGCCCGGGCGCCGTCGCCCGTTTTCTCAGCAGCTCTCTCAGCCAGGGCCCTGGCGGCCGCGGCAGCCTCTTCGGCCACTTCGTCCCACTCAATGGGCTCAGGCATGCGAACCAGTGCGTGCCTCAGGGCATCGTCCATCATGGCCACCGGAATGATTTCCATGCCATTTTTTACCGAGTCCGGAATTTCCGCCAGATCCTTGGCGTTTTCCTCCGGAATCAACACTTTCTTGATCCCGCCGCGAAGCGCCGCAAGGAGCTTTTCCTTCAGGCCGCCAATGGGCAGCACGCGGCCACGGAGCGTGATCTCGCCCGTCATGGCAACATCCTTGCGCACCGGAATCCCGGTCATGACCGACACGATGGCGGTCACCATGGCGATGCCGGCCGACGGGCCGTCCTTGGGGGTTGCCCCTTCCGGAACATGCACGTGAATGTCCTTTTTGTCGAAGACCGGCGGCTTGACGCCAATCGAAGGAGCCCGCGAGCGGACGTAAGAGGAAGCAGCCGAAATCGACTCCTTCATCACGTCCTTCAAGTTGCCTGTCACCGTCATCTTGCCCTTGCCCGGCATCATGAGGGCTTCAATGGTGAGCAGCTCGCCCCCAACTTCCGTCCAGGCAAGGCCGGTTACGACGCCCACCTGATCTTCGCGTTCGGCTTCGCCGTGCTTGAATTTCTGCACGCCAAGATACTGGTTCACCACTTCCGGGGTGACCTTGATCTTCTTTTTCTTGGACATCATGAGATCTTTCACTGCCTTGCGGGCAATGGTGTTGATCTCACGTTCAAGGTTACGCACGCCGGCTTCGCGCGTGTAACGGCGAATGGCCTCGTAGATCGCTTCGTCGGTGATTTCGAACTCCTTCTTGTCCAAGGCGTGATTTTCCATCACTTTTGGAACAAGATGGCGCTTGCCGATTTCCATCTTCTCCTCTTCGGTGTAGCCGGCGATCCTGATGATCTCCATGCGGTCGAGAAGAGCCGGCGGAATGTTCAGCGTGTTCGAGGTGGTGACAAACATCACGTTCGACAGGTCATATTCCACTTCAAGATAGTGGTCCATGAAGGTCGAGTTCTGTTCGGGATCCAGGACCTCAAGCAAGGCCGATGACGGATCGCCGCGGAAATCCATGCCCATTTTGTCGATTTCATCGAGCAGGAAAAGCGGATTGGATTTCTTGGCCTTTTTCATCGACTGGATGATCTTGCCGGGCATCGATCCAATGTAGGTACGGCGATGGCCACGGATTTCAGCCTCATCGCGCACGCCGCCAAGCGACATGCGGATGAACTCACGGCCGGTTGCCTTGGCAATTGATTTGCCGAGCGAGGTCTTGCCAACGCCGGGAGGCCCAACGAGGCACAGGATCGGGCCCTTCATCTTGTTGGTGCGGCTTTGCACGGCAAGATATTCAACAATCCGTTCCTTCACCTTGTCGAGGCCGAAATGATCGGTATCGAGCACATTTTGCGCGAAAGGCAGATCGCGCTTGACCTTGCTCTTTACGCCCCATGGCAGGCTCAATAGCCAATCGAGATAGTTGCGCACCACGGTGGCTTCCGCCGACATCGGACTCATCTGCCGGAGCTTCTTGATTTCGGCTTCAGCACGCTCGCGGGCTTCCTTCGAGAACTTGGTGTTCTTGACCTTCTGCTCGAGTTCGCCAACTTCGTCGCGCTCTTCGCCGTCGCCCAATTCCTTCTGAATGGCCTTCATCTGCTCATTCAAATAGTATTCGCGCTGGGTTTTCTCCATCTGGCGCTTGACGCGGCTGCGGATGCGCTTTTCAACCTGGAGCACGGAAATCTCGCCTTCCATCACGGCAAAGGCTTTCTCAAGCCGGGCCTGCACGGACTGCATTTCAAGAATTTCCTGCTTCTCGGTGATCTTGATGGCGAGGTGCGCTGCAATGGTATCGGACAGCTTGCCGAGATCGGTGATCTGGCCAAGGGTGGCGAGGATTTCCTGCGGCACTTTCTTGTTCAGCTTCACATAGCTTTCGAACTGTGAAATGGCCGTGCGGGCAAGCGCCTCGGTTTCCTGCTCGTTGGCGATGATGTTGGGAAGCAGTTTCACTTCAGCTTCGAAATAATCGGCATGGCTGGTGAAGCGCTCCACTTTGGCGCGCTCGGTGCCCTCGACCAGCACCTTCACGGTGCCATCGGGCAATTTCAAAAGCTGCAAGACCTGGGCAAGGGTGCCCACTTCGTAGATGGCATCAATTGATGGATCATCATCAGCCGGATTTTTCTGGGCGACGAGCAGAATGCGCTTGTCCTCGCGCATCACTTCCTCAAGCGCCTTGATGGACTTTTCACGGCCCACAAACAGCGGCACGATCATGTGGGGGAAAACCACGATGTCGCGCAGCGGCAGCACGGGAAGGGTTTCTGCTGCGCTGGGGATTGCCGGGGCCTTTGAAACTTTATTCGTCATTTTTGTTCCTTTCGCGGGTTTGGCCGCTTATTTCGACCGCCCCCAAGAGGTGGGCTACGGTCTACTTGCGCCTTCGGGCCACCACGCATCAACTCTCGCGTTACACACGAAACAACCCGAACCAGTAGGCTAGAAATGGAGGTCCGGCGTTAACTTTTCAATGGCCAGAATTGGCCATTTTTCGGTCCTTATCAGGCAGAAGCGGGCGCCAGTTTCGCGTTGCCCTGCTTGTCGCGGTCGGCATAGATCAGCAAGGGCTTGGCGTCGCCATCAACAACTTCCTTGGAGATTACCACCTCTTCCACGCCGTTCATGGTGGGAAGATCAAACATGGTTTCCAGGAGGATCAGTTCCATGATGGAGCGCAGGCCACGGGCCCCGGTCTTGCGGTCAATGGCGCGGCGGGCAATAGAGCGCAGGGATTCCTCAGGAAACGTGAGCTTCACGCCTTCCATCTCGAACAGGCGCTGGTATTGCTTGATCAGGGCATTCTTCGGCGCGGTCAGGATTTGGATGAGGGCTGCCTCGTCCAGATCTTCCAGGGTTGCGATCACCGGCAAGCGGCCGACAAATTCCGGAATGAGGCCAAAGCGCAACAGGTCCTCTGGCTCCAGATCGCGCAGCATGGCGCCGGTGCGGCGGTCGTCCACGGACTTCACCTCGGCGCCAAAGCCGATGCCGGAACCCTTGCCGCGCTGGTTGATGATGCGTTCAAGGCCGGCAAAGGCGCCGCCGCAGATGAACAGGATGTTGGTGGTATCGACCTGGAGGAATTCCTGCTGGGGATGCTTGCGCCCGCCCTGCGGGGGCACGGAGGCAACGGTGCCTTCCATGATTTTCAGAAGGGCCTGCTGCACGCCTTCGCCCGATACGTCACGGGTGATCGACGGGTTGTCGGACTTGCGCGAAATCTTGTCCACTTCGTCGATGTAGACGATGCCGCGCTGGGCCCGCTCGACGTTGTAGTCGGCGGACTGGAGCAATTTCAGGATGATGTTTTCGACGTCCTCGCCGACGTAGCCCGCTTCGGTCAGAGTGGTGGCGTCCGCCATGGTAAACGGCACATCGAGAATGCGGGCCAGCGTCTGGGCCAGCAAGGTCTTGCCGGAGCCGGTCGGGCCCACGAGCAGGATGTTGGACTTTGCCAGTTCCACGTCGTTGTTCTTGGCGGCGTGGTTAAGGCGCTTGTAGTGATTGTGAACGGCAACCGCCAGGACCTTCTTGGCGTAGACCTGGTCGATGACGTAATCGTCCAGCACTTTACGGATTTCCTGGGGCGAAGGCACCCCATCCTTGGACTTGACCAGCGATGACTTGTTCTCTTCCCGGATGATATCCATGCAGAGTTCAACACATTCATCGCAGATGAATACGGTAGGTCCGGCAATAAGCTTGCGGACTTCATGCTGGCTCTTTCCGCAGAAAGAGCAATACAGCGTGTTCTTGTTGTCGCCCGCGCTAGCCTTACTCATGCTTTCTCCTTGAACATTCCGGCTGGCAATACATCAGCAATATACGTGCCAAGCCTATAATGAGATATCACTCAACTGTCACAAACAAGGCGAATTTAGCTCAATTAACGCGACTCAATCCAGCATGCGCCGCCAGAGTTAATCAAAAATTGATGATCCGCTGTCCAGGTCACCCAATGAAGCCCTATTCGTCCTAAAACTCAAGTTAACTATTTGGAATCGCTCGGCTCTGCCCGTTTCTCCAGTATTTTGTCAATGAGCCCGAATTCCTTCGCCGCTTCCGCCGTCATGAAATTATCACGTTCGAGGGCCTCCTCGACTGCCTTAATGTCACGCCCGGTATGCCTCACGTAGATTTCGTTGAGACGCTTTTTGAGGCTTTCAACTTCCTTGGCGTGAATCAGAATGTCGGTCACCTGGCCCTGATAGCCGCCGGACGGCTGGTGCACCATGATGCGGGCGTTGGGCAGGGCAAAGCGCATGTCTTTCTCGCCGGCCGCAAGCAGAAGCGAGCCCATGGACGCCGCCTGCCCCATGACCGTGGTTGAAACCTTGGGGCGGATGAACTGCATGGTGTCGTAAATCGACAGCCCCGATGACACCACGCCGCCCGGCGAATTGATGTACATGGAAATCTCTTTCTTGGGATTGTCGGCTTCCAGGAAGAGAAGCTGCATGCAGATGGAGGCCGCCACATTGTCGTCAATCGCGCCGGTGATGAAAATGATGCGCTCGCGCAACAGGCGGGACGGCAAATCGTAGACGCGCTCGCCACGGGCCTCTTGCTGGATGACTGACGGCCAGAAGGAAGCCTTGGTCAGATAATCGACGGGATCGCGCATGTAGTCCTCAGTTCGGGTGAATCAGTTGAATTCGCTGCCCTATAGATAGGTGACGCATGCCGCTTCGGGAAGCCCTTTATTTCCAACGGAAAAAGGGTGGAAATTAACCACCCCTTCCAAATTTCGGCTTGCTGAAGGACTCAGTCTTCCTTCTTCTTGGCCTTTTTGGCAGCCGGTTTCTTCTTCGGCTTGGCTTCGGCGTGGTCGTGATCATGGTCGCCGTGTGAATGATCATGGTCGTGATCGCCATGATCGTGATCGTGGCCGGAATGATCTTCGTCATCGTCCTGAACCATGGCCTGCAATTGCTCGCGGCTTACCGACTTCTCGGTGACTTTCGCCTTGGAAACAAGGAAATCGACGACCTTCTGCTCGAACACGGGGCCGCGCAATTCGATGAGGGCGCTGGGATTCTTGCGGTAGTGGTCAAAAACCTGCTTTTCCTGGCCGGGGAACTGGCGGGCGCGGGCCATCAGCGACTGCTGCAGCTCCTGCTCGTTCACCTGGATGCCCTCTTTTTCACCCAGGGTGCCGAGAACCAGACCAAGGCGAACCCGGCGTTCGGCAATGGCGCGGTATTCCGTCTTGGCGGCTTCTTCGGTGGTGCCTTCGTCGGCAAAGCTTTTGCCGGCTTTCTGCATTTCATCGACCAGGGCTTTCCAGATGCCGGCGAACTCGGCTTCAACCAGGCGCTGGGGCAATTCGAAGCTGTAGAGGCCATCGAGCGCATCGAGAACGTCGCGCTTCAGCTTCATGCCGGTCATCGCGGCATATTCCTGGGACAGGCGGCCGCGGATCATCTCCTTCAGCTTGCCGAGGTCCTCAAAGCCCATTTTCTTGGCGAATTCATCGTCGACGGTGCCTTCCTTGGGGGCTTCGACGCTGGCCACTTTCACGGCGAATTCGGCTGGCTTGTCCGCCAGTTCCTTGACGCCATAGGTGGCGGGGAAGGTCACGTTCACGGTCAATTCATTACCGGCTTGCGCGCCTATCAACTGATCCTCAAAGCCCGGAATGAACTGGCCGGAGCCGAGTTCCAGGGGCACATCCTCGGCGGTGCCGCCGTCAAAGACCTTGCCGTCCACGCGGCCCACAAAGCCGATGGTGACCTTGTCGCCCTTGGCGGCCTTGCCTTCCTTGGGCTCCCAGGCCTTGTACTGGGCGGTGAGCCGGGTCAGGGCCTCATCAACCTGGGCATCGCTGATTTCAACCACGTGGCGGGTGAGCTCGACGCCGGAAATGTCTTTCAGTTCAAATGTCGGAATGATTTCAAAGGCCAGGGAGAAGGCAAAATCGCTTTCGCCGGCCATGATGGCATTCACTTCCTTCTCTTCTTCAGGAAGCTTCACTTCCGGCTGATAGGCCGGCTTCAAATTGCGCTCGGCCAGAACCTGCTTGGACTGGTCATCAATGGTCTTCTGCACCACTTCGGCCATCAGGGCCTTGCCATACATGCGCTTCAGATGGGGAACCGGCACCTTGCCGGGGCGGAAGCCCTTGATATTGGCGCGGCCGGCCATTTCATGGAGCTTCGAGTCCAGCTCCTTGCTGAGCTCGGCCGCACCCACCACAACCTTGAATTCGCGCTTGAGCCCGGAGCTCAGTGTTTCGGTAACCTGCATTGTCTCTTGTCTTTCCGATTTGACCTAAAATTCCCGCCTCGGCGCATTGGTGCGGGCGGAGGGACTTGAACCCCCACGGGTTTCCCCACAGGAACCTAAATCCTGCGTGTCTGCCAATTTCACCACGTCCGCGCGCTGCGCTTCCTAATCCGGGCGGTCTATAGCAGAGGGGTTTGGGGGATGCCAGTGGAGAAAAAAACTAGCATGAACAATGCCGTCACTTGGCCTGCCGGCGCTTGGGCTGGGTGCTCCGGGCCGAAGTCCAATCGCGCAAAGCCGCATTAATCCGCGTCTGCCAGCCGGGGCCGCCCTTCTTGAAGGCCGACAAAACATCGCGGTCTATCCGGATGGTGGTGGAAAGCTTCGTATCCACGGCCTTCGGGCGGCCACGCTTGACGGGCGCTGCCGCCAGCTTCGCCTTCCACTTCGGGGTGGAAAGGTCGGGCGCATCGTCGGGGTCAGACCAGACGGCCTTGGTAGATTTTTTGTTCGCGCGCATTGGCTTTTCTCATGCTTATGATGCGGCGTGCCTCGCCGCGCGGCGTCCAGACCAGGACAATCATTCGTTCTTCCAGCAATCCGACGGTAATAAACCGTTTCTCACCATACTCCATCCGGTCATCTTCAACTGTTATCGTGTTGCCAGCGAAAACCTCGTCCGCCCGCGCCATGTCCAGTCCCCGATGGGTGAGAGTTGCTTCCCGCTTGGCGCGATCGAATTCGATCTTCATGAATTATTGTTACTACAATAAATATACAGATGCAAGATATTTTTGTTATAACAAAAATTCTTGGCAAGCCAAGATAACATCGCTTGTGATACAAATCCCGATGCTTTGAACCAGGTTAGAAAACCATAATGATTCAATTGACAGGAAATGGCAGTACAATTCTGGTTTCAAGGAAAATTGAAAAACTAATTACTAGGGTTGCTCATCGTCTTTTTGAAAATGACCAATCTTTGCGACTGACTTGCACACAAGCGGAGTGGCGTACCGTTGTAAGAAGGTCGTTTGGCCGCGCGCTAAACGCAATTGATGAGATAATATTTCACAATGTGTCGAGATGTTGAGAATTGCGGCCCTCTCAGTTGAAAATAAGCTATCTGAATTTCATAAGGAAATGAAAGCCACGGCAAGGGAAAATTGCTCTATTTTTGTTCTTGACACCTATATTCCTATCATGCCATTTATGTTCCTGTTATGTTCTTTGCAGGATTGAGACCCAATGAACTGGAAGATGGACTTTGACTGGGCCAAGGCCATCGACCGCCACAGCGAAGCGCTTAAAGGGATAATTGAGGCCCTGTTCGCCATGCTGGGACTTGTGGGTGGCGCCACGGTGGGGCGGATTCCGCCGCCCCTCCACCGCGCCGTACTGCGGGTGCTGCGGCCCGCCGAATCCGCCGTGCGCCGCCTTGTGGTCATCGCGGCGCGGGGCCTTGCGGTGAAACTTGTGCCTTCGCGTCCAATGCCGGCTGGGAAAGTCATCGGGAAAGGCAGTGGGAATTCACCTCCCTCCTTCCAGCTCTTCGATCCGCGCAAGCACTTTGCCGAACTGCGCCAGCACCGCGTAAAGTTCATGCGCAATCCCCCGCGCATCCATTTCTTTGGGCGCGATCCCACCGTGGCAGCCCTGTGGCCGGCACCCCGGCCCCTGGTGGTTCCTCCTCCGCCGCCCGATGGGCTGGTCAATGGCGAACATCTTACCCGCAGGCTTCAGGCCCTCAAGCTCGCTCTCGATGATCTGCCGCGTCAGGCCCGGCGTCTCGCGCGCTTGCGGCTCAGACGGGAGAAAATTCCAGGGCTGAAATTAAAGTCGCCGCTGCGGCCCGGTCCTCCGCCCGGCCGCCGCAAGAGGCAAATTCACGAAGTCGATGAAATTCTCGTCGACTGCCACGCGCTCGCCTGCTGGGCAATGGAGCCCAACACAAGCTGAAGTGCTGCCCTGCTCTACACCGGAAAACGGCATAACCGTTTTTACCAAGGGCGAAGCTATGCCCAGATGTTCTGGGGCCAGAGCATTTCTATTGGGAAGTTGGCGGGATGATTTCTTAGGCGGTGGTGGCGTTGTCCGCCAGAATCTGCCAGGATTTGGCCAGCTTCAGCCATTCAGTCCTGGCATTCTCATCATGTGATTTCGGCGCGCCGCGCGCATTCTTCCGCCACCGCACGGTATTGCTCCCCCATCGATTGTTCCATCCGGTTCCCCTACGCATCACACCAATGAGGCGTAACCGCCCTGAGCGATAATGGTTCCTCCAAAGGCGGGGCTTTTTATGCTTACAAACGGAACCAACACCGGATTCCCTCATTAAACCCAAACAGCAGCAGGGAGTTCGGTGATGCATTTGGCGGGTTGGAAATTCACGGTTTGCGAGGGCGCCTCCCGGGAGGGCGATTGGAACATTCTGGATGTGAAGATCCTGAATTTCAAAGAGGCGAAAGACGTGGCCTTGCGGCAGTACAAGCCCGACAGTTTTGTGGTGGACTTCAGCCCCCTCTCCGACGAACAGTTCGGTGATTCCGAAATTGCCGGCCTGGTGCGCAAGTGGATTCCCCGCCCGGAATAAATTTTATCCGGCGCCGGAACCAAAGCCGGCGCAACGTATTATAAAAGCTGGTTGTCACCCCCCGCATGTTGGCAACCTTCCGTCTATGGTCCTAGAGCATGTCTCCCCCAGATCCCCTCTAGGACCATAGCTTTTTCATTTTTCCCCTGTCCCGGCACCCAGCGACGGTTCCGAAGCCCCGGACAATCATCTTAGAATATGCAGGGGTTTCGCGGGGAGGTTGCCGGCTTTCCAATCGTCCACCCGCTTTCCAGCCTTTTCATTTGCTTGCCGGAAGGCCGCATGGATTTCATCGTGAAGGTGAGCGAGCTTTTCGCGGCGCTGGCGCAGCGCCTTGAACAGCTTGGTCCAAATTCCCTCTTCCATGGAGAGCAGGGTTTCTCCTGAAAGCCACTTCTGAATCTCAGCGGGGTCCATGGCCAGCTCTCCGGCGAGAGCAACTATCCAATCATTGCCGTGCAGGGTGAAACCGGCGAGGGTCAAAAATTCAACGGCTTTGGCGTTTTGGCCGTTTTGGGCCAGAGGTTCGGCGAGATATTCGACCTTGCGTTGCCCGGTATGGCTGGCCATGGGGACGCTCCGATTGTCATCCGGTTCTGCATCGAGACGGCATTCCAACCACCCAAGCGGACGTTCGTTCCCTGGTCTGGGGTCACCCGGAACCGTTCATTCTCCGTTCTCGAACAGGAACAAGTTTCAGGGAATATTTTTGCGGCGCGCCGACGGAATGGAACCAATTCAAACGTCCTAGATTATGAATCCACCGGATGGGAGATGGCGGAGATGCTTAAAGTCCTCGTGCCTGTGAGTTTACTCGGGTTATTGGCGCTGGCCCCGATCGTCCAGGCGCATGCGCCCTACTCCAACCCCGACCATTACATCTATATCCCGCCCCGCTACGATATCAGCTGCGGTGAAGCGCGCGTCCTTCTCAAAAAGGACGGCTACCGCGTATCGAAAACCATCCGCTGCGGCGGCAATTATCACCAATTCAGGGCGCAGCGCAGCGGCCGCGACATGATCGTGCAGGTCATGACGCGCTGCGGAAAACGGATGGTCGATGCCCGCAGCGGTTCGAAAGGACAGCGCGTGCGGGTGGCTTCTTACTGACGTGCTTGCCCAAGGGTTTACAACAGGAAGGAGACGACGATGGAAAGAAGGTTATTTCTAACGGGTCTGATCGGCGCAGCCGGCACCGCCGGGATCGCCGCTATTTTGCCCCGCCCGGCGCTTGCCGCGGTTCCGATGGGGCCTGCACCCCAGACCAATTCCGTTCTTCCCGACCTCAGCGCCCCGGCAGACGAGGCGTTTGAGCCGGAAGAACCGGATGAGCTGGGCGAACTGGATGAGGGCGTCCAACTCGCATACCACAGGTCGGGCCACCGCCGCCGCCGGCTGCGCCGCTGGCGCCGCCGGTGCCACTGGCGTCGGATTCACGGCCATTGGCGCCGCCGCTGCCGCCGCGAACCCTATTGGATCTGGTTCTGGTTCTGGGTTTAACGTACCCCTGAAACCATGAGCGCGCGTGGCGTAGCATTTCTCAAGGACTGGCTCGCCCGGAACATGGGCGAGCCGGGCCAGGACTGCGACCGGGTAAAGGCGGCGCAATTGGCCAAACGCCTGGTCGCAGACGCGGCGGTGAGAGGCATCACCGTCGCGGAGATGAACCTTGAAGGCTACGACATTGAAAAATACCTGCTCGAGGCGATGACCGCGCCGATTGAATGAAGCTAGCTGCGTTCAGTGGAGGGAAATCAAGATGGCAGCATCGCAACGAAGCCAGCTGATTTCCCTCTATGAAGTTTTGATAAGGAGCTGGAACAACCGGGATGCCAAAGGCATGGCGGCGCTTTACGCGAACGGCGGCGGGCAGATTGGTTTTGACGGCAGCCAGATCAGCGGGCCGGGCGACATCGAGAAGCATCTCGCGCCCATATTCCGCGATCATCCTACAGCCAGGTTTGTGTTTATCATAAAAGAAGTGAGACTGCTGGGTGAAGCCATGGGCCTGGTCCGTGCAATTGCCGGCATGGTTCCCCGCGACAGCACAGACATCAACTCATCACTGAACACGGTGCAAACAATGCTGGCGCGAAAGCAAAGAAGCTTGTGGAAGATAGAACTTTTCCAGAATACACCGGCGCGCCTCGATGGACGCCCGGACGACGTCGCGGCGATGACCCAGGAACTTCAGGCTGTCGTCAAAACGCAGCTCTAAACTTTTTCGGGAACAAACTCCACCCAACAATCATTGCATCACCAGTCAAGTGTTGCGTGGAGCGGTGAGCAATGACATCCTTGTTGGCTTTTCTTGTTTTGGGTTTGCTCCTGGCATTCACGTATAAGCGGCGCGCCACTTGCGAAGCCCAGGCGTGGCAGGGATTTGCCAGCGCCTATGCGTTCCTGAGCTATATCATCGTGGCCTGCATGGGCTTGGAATTGATGGCGCTGGCGCAATAAAAACTTCGATTGTGATTTTCCTCCAGGATGGGCAGACTTCACGCTTCACATCTGCATGAAGGACCTCCGCCCCGATGACCGGCGACAAACTGGAGAATGACAAGCAAAGCGCCAAGAGCTGGTACTGGTGGGGCATCCCGACATTTTTCCGCTGTGACTGGAACGAGGATCCGGCGGCCTGCGATATCGCCCTTGTTGGCGTTCCGCACAGTTCAGGCAATGGTTCAACCGAGCGCGACCAGCATTTGGGCCCGCGGGCGGTGCGCAATGTTTCGGGGTTTTACCGGCGGGCCCATGCGATCCACAATTTTGCGCCGTTCGAGGTGGCGCGCGTGAATGACCTGGGCGATGTTCCCCTGCCCGAGGCCATGAATAATGAAGCCTGCGTGCGCGACATCGAAAGCTATTTCGAGCGGCTCGATGCGGCGGGCACACGGCCGGTTTCGATGGGCGGGGACCATTCCATCACCGGCCCCATCATCAAAGCCCTGGCCGGGGCTGGGCGCCAGACGACGAAGGGAGCGCCTTGCGCGCTGATCCACTTTGATGCGCACACGGATTCCTATGAGAACATGCCGCACTGGCTTGGCGCAAAACGCTCGGCGGCGCATTGGGCAGCCTATACGGCGCGGGAGGGTTCGGTTGATCCCCAGCGCAGCGTGCAGATCGGGATGCGCGGCCATCCCTCCAGCCTGATCCACGGCGGCAAAGTCGGCAGTACGAGCGAGGCGTTGGGCTACCGCGTGGTGCCCATGGCGGAGTTCGAGGAACTTGGCATCGAGAAATCCGTGGCGCTCATCCGCGAGCGGGTGGGCGATGGGCCGGCCTACATCACCTTCGATCTGGATTGCCTTGATCCTTCGGTGGCGCCCGGCGTTTCAAACCTCGAGCCCGGCTTTGGCGGCTTTTCGATCCGCGAGGCAACACGGCTTCTGCAAGGCTTGCGCGGGCTCGACATCATCGGCGCCGATGTGGTGTGCCTGATGCCCACCAAGGACAGCCCGAACCAGATTACGGCGCAGGTGGCGATGGTGATGATGTTTGAACTGGTGAGCCTGATTGCCAGCCGGCAGGCTGGGCCGAAAAAGCCTTAGTTCTTTTTGGCCTGGCCGAGGGTTGAAAAGGCAATTCCGACCGCAATGATCGCTGCTCCGGCCCAGACGCTCCGCGGGTAGGTTTCGCCGAAGTAGAATACGCCGACGACGACGCCGACGGCTGCCGCAACATAGCCGATCTGGCTCAGGTAAGTCGGGCCGCCTACCTGCTGGAGACGGAAGAACATCAGGAACATCACGGTCGAGACCACGAGCTGCAGGGCGACAATCTCAGGGATGCTGAAGAGCGGCGCCAGGTCAAAGGTTCCGGTCTGGACATAGACCGCAAGGGCGAGGAACGGCACGGCGGCGAGATTGGTGTGGGCGGCGAGTTTGCGCGGGCTGGCGCCAAAGGGCCAGGCCATGGTGCGGTAGACATTTCCGGCGCCGAGAAAAAGCGGAATCAGCAAGGCGGCGAGAATCCACGGGGTGGAACCGCTGAAGAAATCCGCGTTACGCGAGAAAATGATAGTCCCGGCACCGGCGAGGCCCACGGCAATTCCGAAAATGCTGACCAGGTTGGGCGGACGCACACGAAGCAGCAGGGAGAGCAGTGCTGTCACTACCGGCGAGAGAGCGAACATGATGGCGGCAAGGCCGCTGCCGATTTTCGGGATCACCGAATAGGTGAGGAAGTTCGGCACCACATAGGAGAGAAAGCCGGAGACAATTGCGAAGTAGAAGGTGGAGGTGCGCGACAGATCGTTGCGTTCGGTCACGGCAACTATGAGCAGCATGGCGAGCCCGGCGCCGGCGGAAATCACCGCGGCCCATAAGGCTGGTGTTACGCCTGCGGCCATGGCCATTTTGCCGACGGGGAAGTTCAGGCCGAGGGCGGCGCCTGTGCCGAGGAGAAGGAAAAGCGGACGGTTCATGCGGCCTCGCGGACATGGTCGAGAAGTGTTTCGGCGGTAAGTGGCCGCGCGCCATGCCTATTGGCGGCATCGCCGTGGAGCCAGACGGCGGCGCAGGCGGCTTCGAAGGCGGGCATGCCTTGAGCCAATAATCCGGTGGCGAGCCCAGCCAGCACATCGCCGGAGCCTGCGGTGGCAAGCGAGGGCGGGGCATTGCTGTTGATGGCGGCGCGGCCATCGGGACTGGCGATGACCGTGTCTGCCCCTTTGAGAATGATGACGGCGCCTGAACGCTTTGCGGCCTCCAGGGCGCGCTCATGTTTCGCTTGCGAAACATTGGCCAGATCGCTGAAAAGGCGGGCGAATTCGCCCTCGTGCGGGGTAAGGATGACTGGACGATCGGGACGCTCGGCAATCGCCACAAAGAGTTCGGCGGGGTTTTGGGCGAAGGAGGTCAGGGCGTCGGCATCGAGGACGGTTGCGGCACCGCTGGCGAGGATGGCTCGCACCTTAGCGCCGGTATCCGAGCCGATGCCGGCGGCGGGGCCGATACAGACGGCATTGCGGCGCCTGTCGTTGAGGAGCATGCCGAGGGCCAGGGCCGTGTCGGTTTGCGCCAGCATGAGGGCTGTCGTGTGGGCGGCGTGGATCAGGAGTTCATCCGCCTGGCCGGCAATGGTGACGAGCCCTGCGCCCACCTTCAAGGCGGCCTGTGCGGCAAGGCGCGATGCGCCGGTGTTGAACTTTGCGCCGGAAACAATGACGGCGTGGCCACGTTTGTATTTGTGGGCGGAGGAATCAAAGCTGGGGAGGATGGGCTTGGTGTTTTCCCAAAGTTGAAATTTCAATTCCGGAAGAATAGTTGCGGGGATGCCAATGTCAGCCACCACAACTTCGCCGCAGAGCATGCGGCCGGGCAAAAGAAGGTGAGCGGGTTTCTTGCGGAAGAAGGTGATGGTGAGATCGGCTTTGACGCAAGCGCCGCGGGGGTGTCCCGTCAAGCCATCAAGGCCGGAGGGAACATCGATGGCGATGACCGGAACACCTGTTTTGTTTATTATGTCGGCAAGCTCACGGGGAAAGTCGCGGTTGAGGCCTGCGCCATAGAGCGCGTCGATGATCAGTTCTGCACCTGCGATATCAGCGGAGATGGCGACGGGCCAGTCCCATTGCTTGAGATAGCGCGCCGCTACTTTTCCATCTGCGCCATTGTTGCCGGGGCCGCAGAGGATAACGGTTTTTCTTGCGCCATAGCGCCAGGCGATTTCTTCCGCCACGGCGCGCCCGGCATTTTCAATAAGCTGCGCTTCGGTGATCCCTGAGGCAAGGGCCAGCGCATCGGCCTGGTACATTTGGGCTGGAGTGAGAATGGCTGAAACGTTCAGTTCACACCTTCCTTAATCTGTCATCCCGACGGACGTCGGGACCCAGACTTTGGGCAGTCTCAATTGATGAAAGCCTGGGTCCCGGCTTTCGCCGGGATGACAAAAGTGAAATGGGTTTTGCTTAATCATCGCCGCCATGGCTTGCTGCAACGGGTTTGCCTTTTGGCTGTTCCAATTCCTTGAGCATTCTGGTGAACCATTTTGCTTCCGTATCAAAAGCCTTGCCGCCCTTGATGCGAGGGAATTCTATGGTGCGGAGGATATCATTCTTGCCTTCATCGTGACCAACCACGCCGCTTTCACCTTTCAGGCCGCTTTTCACGGCATGTTTCACCATGGCCTTGATGAGGGCCAAATCTTCCTTGTTGGCGGCGGCGGATCTCGCAAAATAACCCGACTTCTGCACCAGCACCTTTTCAGCGCCGAGCATTTTGGCGAAACGCTTGGCGAACCATTCGCCGGGATTGATCTTGTCGATCTTCACGTGACCGAAAGCGTCGCGCTCCGGCTCTTCGCCGCGGGCCCGCATCTCGGCCACGATATCGTTGACGCCGGCCCCTTCGGATAAAAAGATCGAGACGCAGTCATAGGTATCCATGGACTTCGTGAGGCGGGCGGCTTCGGCTTCGAGATCAATGGCGAGTTCCGGCACATAGACCGCGTCGAGCTCCTTGTGATCGAGACCGAGATTGAATTCGGGAATGAATTTGTGTTTCTTCAGGCGCTTGCGGTAGGCCTCGGCCGTTGCCGCGGTGAGCCAGCCGCAGTTGCGGCCCATGACCTCGTGGATGAGGAGCATGCGGGGGCTGGTGCTCTGCTCGTTGATGACATTTTCAAAGAAGATGGCGCCCTGCTCTGCCGCGGTCAGCGCACCAAGGGTTTGCTTGATCGGCACCACGTCATTGTCGATAGTCTTGGGCAGGCCCACCACGGTGAGCTTATAGTTGTGGTTTGTCAGATAGGCGGCAAGATCGGCCGCCGTGGTATTGGTGTCGTCACCCCCGATGGTGTGGAGGATGGTGATGCCATCCTTCACCAGTTGTTCGGCAGCGACCTGCAACGGATCCTCGCCTTCCTTCACCAGGCCGCGCTTGACGCAATCCTTCACGTTGGTGAGTTTCACCCGGCTGTTGCCCAGCGGCGAGCCACCGTGGGTGAGCAGCACCGGCGCCTTGGCGCGGGCCTTGGACGTCACCTTGATCGACACGCCCTTGAGCAGGCCGGCATAGCCCGAGCGGTAGCCGATGATTTCGGCCTTGGGGGCGCGCCTGGTGTATTCCATGATCAGGCTGCCTACAGCGGCGGACAGGCAGGGGGCGAGGCCACCCGCGGTGAGCATGGCAATTTTCTGTTTTGGCATCAGCGACTCCAAATTCCGCGCCTTTCCTACAAGACTGGGCCATGGAATGCCAGTCGCACACCCGGCAGGCCCAGTCCCCTTGAACCGGCGGCGAAATCCGTGACATCCGCGCGCAATGGAAAGTACTAGCGGCCCTGCCGGGCGGCCTTGGCGTTGGTTTTTCCATCGGTATCCAAGTACCAGTCGCCAATCGAAAGCTCGTCGCCAGTCGATGTCCTGGCTCGCGCAAAAAACATAAACTGCTCCGCAATTTCATTCGCGGATGCATCGGTTTGAGCGAGTTGGGCTGAACACACGATCTCGCCATCCTCATTGATTTCAGGCAGCACAAAATACAATGGCCTCGACATCTTCCTTGCAAACAAAAAAGCGGATATCCCTATTTTGTGCTCATATCGCTGCCGCTCGTCGTCAAAAATCGTATAATCAACATCTATCAGCAATGAATTTGACTTCACCAGTGCTTCCCTAGCCAACAAGAGGCAATCACTGTTTCTTCTGATGATGCCGGGAGCTGGAGCCAGACCGAATAAATCGACCAGATGCGGTTGACTTTGTCCAGCCGAAATCATCGCAACACGATGCAAGTTGCCCTGAAGCAATTTGGCAATGGCCAATTCAAGGTTGGAGTGCAGCGTCAAAAAAATCGATCCCAGACGCGCATTGATATCCGGACCGTTATCGGCCAGCTTCACCGGCGGGACAAATTCCAACCTCAGGCGCTTAAAGAACAGTGAAAATCTTACATAGGCTATATTACGCAGGTCAACATTGAACCTTCTGCCCTGCGTGGGCGTGCCAGCGAAGAGTTCTTCGTTCTTGAGTATCAGCTTCCAGCATTGCCGAAACAGTTCCAGCGTCGGCAGATTCCCGTTTTCCCTCAGAAATCCGTCCAGGATCAAATAGCCCTGGCGGAGTTTTTCCTGAGTATCGGCCTGGTCAATTTCGTTGCTCATTGAATCTTACCAATGAATTGGATCAGTGCCGCAAGGGTCCGACATTTCAAGAGACCACCGCTGTCAAAAAGCATATCCAATTGATCTTCAAGCTCCATGACCAAGTCGAGCTTGTCCATGCTGTCAAATCCAAGGTCCTCAATGTTCGTTGTTGCCATGTCAGCGAGAGAGAGATTCGTCTGGCCATTCTTTACCAAAATGCCATTCACTGCCACGAGGACAATTTGCTCGATCTTATCCACTTCTGACACTCACCTGAACTTGCGACGGAAAAGAAAGCACAAAGTCAAAATCACGGAAAGTGACTTCCAGAATCTCCACAATCCTGTCGTGACGCCGCAATTCCGCAGTCAGCACCTTCCAGATCTTCTCGCTCATGGGTTTTCCCAGACACAAATGCCTGCCCGCGCCAAAAAATGTCTCGCGCCGATCATCTTCAAATGTTCCGAGATGCAAGATCCATTTGCTGCCTTTGGCAACCTGCAGATCATTAATCATGCAATCCTCCGTTGCCACCCGCTCAACGAAAGGCAGGTCGCTGCGTGGCAAGTGCTCCGGAAAATCAATTTTGCTGAGCGGCTTTCCAGGATTTTTCAGAACCTGATTCACAAAGGAAAGAACCAGCGATCCATGAAGAGGTTCGGATCCAAGGACTGCCGTTACTACCGACATTTGCTCAGTCTCATTGGCATACCTTCGACAGCCACCGACACTAATGACATGCGCATTCATCTGTGCCAGTCGTCTGCTGCTTATCGGCGGGCGAAGTCCAAAAACCTGAAGCGCAGAGACCGGTACCGGAAAATTGGCGCCCACGGTTTCCTCCGGTATATCACTGAGAGCCGCGATCATTTTCACACTCAGCGGATTGAACACCTGTTGGCAAATGTCGAAGGAAGAATTTGGCGCCAGGGCTTTATCGAACAAAGTGGGGGCTGCAGCCTGGAAAGCCTCAACTGTCTTGCCGGACCGCTCCTGGATTCGCACAGCGGCTTTCCGCCTGACATCGGAATGGACCTGGCCATTATGCGCGAGGGGAACCGCATCCAGGATAGTTGCAAGTTCGCTCAAGTCCAAACCAAGCTCTTCGGCATTGTTCTCGACGTTTTCCTTGTGCTCGATGACATTGAAGAACTGTGAGCGCAGTATCTGCCCGACATATTCCTGATTTGTTATGACCCAGGCGCTTAGCCCTTCCGACCATACCGGCTTGTCGGATCGATGGTTTCTATAAAACTGCTCCATCATCGAAGTATTTGTATACATACGCTTCTTCCCAGACTGGCCTGAAGCACAAACGACTCCAAGTTCCGCGCCTTTTCTACAAGACAAACAACGGCAATGCCAGCCATGGCGTTTGCCCTATAATGCGCCTTTGGCAATGACAGGAGATACCCATGAAATCACCAACGAGCGAGGCGGCGCAGCTTCTGGCAAAACGCATTCTGGACATCGGAATGAAAGAGATGACCGCCCGCGAGCAACGGGTGATCGAGCGGGTGGCCAAGCGTGTCGCGGTTTCGCGCGACATCAATCAGGAGTATGACCAGGGCTCTAAGTTCGGCGGGCGCCTGGCGGATCGGGTTGCGAGCTTTGGGGGCTCATGGACCTTTCTCATGATCTTCGGTGCGCTCATCCTGGCCTGGGTTGGCCTCAACACGGCGATGCTGGCGCAGGCTTTTGACCCCTACCCCTTTATCCTGCTCAATCTTTTTTTGTCGCTGCTGGCTTCCATCCAGGCTCCAGTCATCCTGATGTCGCAAAACCGGCAGGCGGCAAAGGACCGGCTAGCGGCGGCCCATGATTATGAAGTGAACCTCAAGGCGGAAATAGAGATCATGGCGCTGCACGAAAAGCTGGACGAGATCCGTGCCAAAGACATTGCCGAGCTTTTGAAGCACGTGGTGAAGGGCAAAAGGTCACCGCCTAAAAAATGACCACTCTGCCCATATTTTAATCATTTGATTTTTAAGCCGCTCGAAAAAACCACCTAACCCCTTGAAATTACTGCGCCCGGCTTGTGGCACAAGTCATGCAGTCGTTGATGGACATTAAGAAAAGGCTCAAGCACCCATGAAAAAAATCGAAGCGATCATCAAGCCTTTCAAGCTTGATGAGGTGAAGGAGGCGCTGCAGGAAGTCGGCCTTTTGGGAATTACGGTGACCGAGGCCAAGGGCTTTGGGCGCCAGAAGGGCCACACGGAGCTTTACCGCGGGGCAGAATATGTGGTGGATTTTCTGCCCAAGGTTAAAATCGAGATCGTCATTGCCGATGAATTTGTCGACCGGGCCGTAGACGCCATCCAGACCGCAGCCCGCACCGGGCGCATCGGCGACGGCAAGATTTTCATTTCCACCATCGAACAAGCCATCCGCATCCGCACCGGGGAATCCGGTTCGGACGCATTGTAATTCAAGCCATAAACACAAGAGGAAATCATAATGGCCAAAGAGACAAAAGACGTTGCAGC
>DATLDM010000033.1:0-55914 GCA_035525875.1 Aestuariivirga sp. | reverse complement strand
AAGAGCTTTACAACCCTAAGGCCTTCTTCACTCACGCGGCATGGCTGGATCAGGCTTGCGCCCATTGTCCAAGATTCCCCACTGCTGCCTCCCGTAGGAGTCTGGGCCGTGTCTCAGTCCCAGTGTGGCTGATCATCCTCTAAGATCAGCTACGGATCGTCGCCTTGGTAGGCCGTTACCCCACCAACTAGCTAATCCGACGCGGGCCCGTCTCATTGCGATAAATCTTTCTCCTCTCGGACTTATACGGTATTAGCTCAAGTTTCCCTGAGTTGTCCCGTACAACGAGGAAGGTTCCCACGTGTTACTCACCCGTCTGCCACTGATGTATTGCTACATCCGTTCGACTTGCATGTGTTAAGCCTGCCGCCAGCGTTCGTTCTGAGCCAGGATCAAACTCTCAAGTTTGAAACAGCTCTCCTGATGAATGAATTCACCAGAAAAATGGTCGCTTTAGCGTATTAAATTGACGAGAGATCATGTGCTCCGGTGTTGCCACCAAAGCATTGTCTTCTCTTTAAATATAAAACGCATACGACTAATGTTTCGGTTGTCCACGAGGTTACCCTCATGAACCGCCAGGACACACGCCGCCTGCGTTTCTCTTTCTTTCTTCAACGATGTCAAACAGCGGGGAAGCTTCTATTAAGCTTCCGATTCATGCAGCCGACGAAAAATCCACCGGTTCCCCTTTCGGGTAACACCGGCGTCTCAGCCAGCTGCACATTGAATTCACACAGGAACGTCGGCAGTTGTTTGCAACGCCGCGTCCCTCAGTGGCCGCTTTATAGAAGCGCGCGGGCGGAAGTGTCAAGCGTTTGTTAGAAAAATTTTGCAAACGCAAAGAAGCCTCGCATTATAAGGATTTGGCGTACTGCCACACAGGCAAAACTTGGCTCAGTCACCCGGAAAAAAATTTATATTTGACCACCCGGTCCATGTTTTGAAGGCAAAATTCCATCTCTGAAAAACCAGGAAACGCATTCGGGAATCCCTTGCCGCAATCTCGCCATCATTGAGCAGGATTGCTGTCATAGTTAACCAAGCTGTAATAGTTGGCTGGCAATGATTCCCGGGTTCGATAAGTGGGACAGCTCGAACCAGGTACTCTATGGAGGAAAGCCAATTCCTTCAGTCGCAAGGCGGGGTGTCTAAAGATTGACAGATCGTATATGTTCGGGTCAAATCCGTTGGAAAAAGCGGGATGGCCCAGACAGAAGAAGACACGTGAGTATTTAGTGCGAGGGGACATCGATAGTGCAGGGCCACGGTAAAATACCTGATTACCGCCAAACTGAACCCGTCCGGGTTCAGCGCACGGCCATTTCCCTTGATCAGCTTGAAGCAGATCTTGACGATCCCTTTCACGACGAACCCATCCATCATCGCTGGCTTCTGACCACCTGCATTGCCGGCATTATCGGCACCCTTGTGGTGGGCGGCGCTGCCTTGGGCGTGTTTGGCGAAAACGCAGCCCCAGGCGATGCCTTTGCCTCCATCGACCGATCCACCGAGGCCGCCACAAAATCGAAATTTGCCAGCCTGGCATCCCTGTCACCCCAGGACACCGAAGTTATCCCTGAGCGTGACCTCGGCGGCGATAACAACTACCCGGAAATAAGCTCAGATGATTTGCCCTATGGCGACGGCAAGACCGTTGTTCTGGATGCCGAAATTCAGGCTTCCGAGACCGAATCGGGCAACATTACCATCATCACCAAGACGCCGCCTGCCGAACCCATTGACGAAACCTTCAAGATCGCCAAGGGCCGCAACCTGGTTGATGAACTGACCAACCGTGGCGTGACCAAGGAAGCAGCCCAGGCCTTGGCTGCGGCCCTGGAACCCGTATTCCCGGCCCGGATGATCATGGCCGGCACCGAGTTTGAACTGACCCTGGACCGGCAGCAGGATTTCTACGGCCGTGACGCCACCTTCCCCGTCCAGCTTTCTTTTAAGCCCGGCCCCAATGAAACCATCACTGTTGAAGCCGATGAGGATGGCCGCTTTGTTGCGAGCGTCGATGGCAGGGAAAAAGGTACGACTTCCCAATATGCCCAGATCGTTCAATTCCGCACCAAGGCAAGCGTGGGCTCCAGCCTCTATGCGGCGGCCAAGGACAACCGGGTTCCGGAATATATCATTGCCGAACTGACCCGCGTGTTTTCCTACGACGTTGACTTCCAGCGCCAGGTCAAGCCCACCGACACCTTTGAAGTTTTCTATGGCAATCCGCTCACCGGTTCCTCGACGAAGCGCAAGGTTCTGCACTACGCCCAGCTCACCCTCAGCGGCGTGACCAAGACCTATTACCGCTATGTGAATGCCGACGGCCAGGTGGATTACCTCGATGAAAACGGCAAGAGCGCTTCCAAGGCCCTGCTGAAAACCCCGGTCGCCGGTTCAAAACTCACCTCCGGCTTTGGCATGCGCAAGCATCCCCTGCTCGGTTACACCAAAATGCATACCGGCGTGGATTTTGGCGTGCCCTATGGCACCCCCATCCGCTCGGCAGGCTCTGGCGTCGTTGAAATTGCCGGCCGCCACGGCGCCTATGGGGTAACCGTGGAAATCAAGCACAGCAACAAGTTTGAAACGCTCTATGCCCATATGAGCAAGCTGGCCGATGGCATTCGCACCGGTAAGAAAGTCAACCAGGGCCAGATCATCGGCTATGTCGGCGCCACGGGCCGCGCCACCGGACCCCACCTGCATTATGAAGTTCGCGTCGGCGGGCGCCCGATGAATCCGCTGAAGATAAAGGCCACCGGCGGCAAGCAATTGGCTGGCAAGGATTTGCAGAAGTACAAGCTTTACAAGAAGCGTGTGCTGGCCCTGATGCAGAACGCCCCATCGGCCACCCAGGTTGCCCAGGCCGGACAATAAGCCTGCGGCAATGGCGGGAGCTCCACTGTTCTCCGCAGATAAATGCGCGCTCATTGTCATCGATGTTCAGGACTATTTCCTGGCGAAGCTCCCGCTCGATTGGCGAAAGCCGCTGGTTGAGCGCATCGCCTGGCTCATGCAGGTGGCCGGCATTCTTGAAATCCCAGTTATTGCCACGGCGGAGGATATTGCCAGCGACGGGCCGCTGCTGCCTGACCTCGAAAAACAGCTGCGCGCCGGCTCGAGCGTGCACGACAAGAAAGTCTTCGGCCTCTGCGGCCAAGCCGATATTCTCGAAGCCGTCCGCCAGACGGGCCGGAGCGAGTTTGTGCTGGTGGGGCTTGAAACCGATGTCTGCGTTGCCCATTCGGCCATGGGCCTGATGGATGAGGGGTTCCGCGTAGTCGCGATTGAGGATGCAACCGCCTCACCCCCGCCGCACCACGAGGCGGGCCTTCGCCGCATGGCGGCAGGCGGCGTTATCCTCACCAATACCAAGGGCATTTACTACGAATGGGTCCGCGACCTCGCCACCCACGCCCATGTAAAATCCCGGCTCAACCTTCCCATGCCGGAAGGCCTCACCCTGTAAACCCAATCGCCTCAAGCTGAATTCAAGCCCAAGGCCCGTTGGGTTTTCTTCGGCAGATTGAGAGAGGCAAGACGATGGCTCTCGCGCAGATAATCTTTCAGCCCCGCATCATTCATGCTTTTTGAAGAGGTGCGCTGAATCCACAGCATGCCGCGCGACGCAAGATAGGGCGCCGGGCGCAGTCCCTCCTGTTCCTTCAGCAGATTGAAGCTCATCTGCGAACATTTGAAAGTCACTGCAAGCGCCTCGCCATCGTTCCAGCCGGCGATGGCAAAGACCTTGCCGCCCACCTTCCACACATGAGCCCCGCCCCACTGAACCACGTGGGTTGCATGGGGCAGCTTGGCGCAAAACGAATTATAGGACTCAAGCTTCACGCCGCACGCGTCCGCGTTGGGTCAGCAGCTTTGCCAGTTTGGCTTGAACCAGTTCCGTGGCATTGTTTTCAATATCGCGGAACGCGGCAATGACTGCCTCGCCAAGCGGCGTGATCTTGGCACCGCCGCCGCCAGTCCCGCCGGTCGCCGTCTCAACCACCGGTTTTCCGAAAATGCCGTTAACCTCATCGATCAGCAGCCAGGCCCGGCGATAGGACATTTCCATCCGCCGCGCCGCCGCCGAAATGGAACCGGTTTCGGCAATGAGTTCCAGCAGGCGCACCTTGCCGGGACCAAGGCGAACCTCAGTCCCGAAGTCAATCTTGATGGCAGCGCGCGGGAGTTTCTTCATCGCGCCATGCTAGCATATTAGTGCAGGGTCACCACATTGCTGATCTTGGGCTTGTCGCCCATCACCAGGCCGTTGAAGGTGAACTTGCCCGAGGCAACACCCACTTCGACGCTGTCGCCATCCTTCACCCGTCCCGCCAGGATTTCTTCGGCCAGCGGATCCTGAATGGATTTCTGGATCACCCGCTTCAAGGGACGTGCCCCATAGGCGGGATCATAACCTTTTTCCGCCAGCAGACTGCGTGCCTCGTCGGTCAGCACAATTTCGATCTTCCGGTCAGCCAGCAGCTTCTTGAGCCGCAGTAACTGGATATCGACAATGGCGCCCATGTGGGTCCGCTTCAGGCGGTGGAACAGGATGATCTCGTCCAGCCGGTTGAGGAACTCCGGCCGGAAGGCACTACGCACCACGCCCATCACCTGGTCGCGCACTTCTTCCACATCCTGGTTCTCACCAAGCGCCACAAGATACTCAGACCCCAGGTTCGAGGTCATGATGATCAGCGTGTTCTTGAAATCGACGGTGCGGCCCTGGCCATCGGTCAGGCGGCCATCATCAAGCACCTGCAGCAGCACGTTGAAGACATCCGGATGGGCTTTCTCAACCTCGTCGAACAGCACAACCTGATAGGGCCTGCGCCGCACGGCCTCGGTCAGGGCGCCGCCCTCGTCATAGCCCACATAGCCCGGAGGCGCGCCAATGAGGCGCGAGACCGAATGCTTCTCCATGTATTCCGACATGTCGATGCGCACCAGCGCATGCTCATCGTCAAACAGATAATTCGCCAGCGCCTTGGTCAGCTCGGTCTTGCCGACGCCCGTGGGGCCGAGGAACATGAATGAGCCGATAGGCCGGTTGGGATCCTGCAAGCCCGCCCTGGCGCGGCGTACGGCCGTTGCAACGGCTTCCACCGCCTCGGCCTGGCCCACAACCCGCTTGCCCAGTTCCACTTCCATCTGGAGCAGCTTCTCGCGCTCGCCTTCCAGCATTTTGTCGACCGGAATGCCGGTCCAGCGTGAAACCACCTGGGCCACATGGGCCTCGGTCACCGCTTCCTCCAGCATGTCGGAGTCACCCGCCTCTTCCGCCACCTTCAATTTCTTTTCCAGTGCGGGAATGGTGGAATAGGCCAACTCGCCCGCCTTGGCGAAATCGCCGCGCTGCTGGGCCTGATCCAGATGCAGGCGCGCCTTCTCCAGCTCTTCCTTGAGCTTGGAGGCCGCTGCCAGCTTTTCCTTCTCGGCCTGCCAGTTGCGCGTGATGATGGCGGATTTTTCTTCCTGCTCGGCCAGTTCCTTTTCAAGCTTCTGCAGGCGGTCCTTGGAGGCCGTATCGGACTCCTTTTTCAGGGCCTCGCGCTCGATCTGCAGTTGCATGATGCGCCGGTCAATTTCATCAAGCTCTTCGGGCTTCGAATCAACCTGCATGCGCAGCCGCGCCGCCGCCTCGTCCATCAGGTCAATGGCCTTGTCCGGCAAAAACCGGTCGGTGATATAGCGGTTGGAAAGTGTAGCAGCAGCAACAATCGCCGAATCGGTAATGCGCACCCCATGGTGCAGCTCATATTTTTCCTTGATGCCGCGCAGGATGGAAATCGAATCCTCAACCGACGGCTCATCGACAAAAATGGGCTGGAAGCGGCGCGCCAGGGCCGCATCCTTTTCAACATGCTTGCGGTACTCATCAAGTGTCGTGGCGCCAACGCAATGCAATTCACCGCGCGCCAGGGCAGGCTTCAAGAGGTTCGACGCATCCATGGCGCCGTCGGCTTTGCCTGCCCCCACCAGCGTGTGCATTTCGTCAATGAACAGAATGATGCCGCCTTCAGCCGCGGTCACTTCCGAAAGCACGGCTTTCAAGCGCTCTTCAAATTCGCCGCGGAATTTCGCGCCGGCAATGAGCGAACCCATGTCGAGCGCCAGCAATTTCTTCTTCTTCAAACTCTCCGGCACATCGCCCTTGATGATGCGCAGCGCCAGGCCTTCGGCAATGGCTGTCTTGCCCACGCCGGGTTCGCCGATGAGAACCGGATTGTTCTTGGTGCGCCGTGACAGCACCTGAATGGTGCGGCGGATTTCCTCATCCCGGCCAATGACCGGATCAAGCTTGCCCGCCTCGGCGGCTTCCGTGAGATCGCGCGCATATTTCTTCAGGGCATCATAGCCCTGCTCGGCGGAAGCCGTGTCCGCCGTGCGGCCCTTGCGGACCGCGTCAATCGCCTGGTTCAATTTTTGCGCCGTGATGCCGGCGGTCTTGAGAATCCTGGAGGCTTCGCTGGTTTCGATGGCCAGGGCCTGCAAAAGCCGTTCCGCGGTGACAAAACTGTCGTTCGATTTGGTGGCAAGTTTCTGCGCCGCCTCAAACACCCGCGCCATCTCAGGCGAGAGATAAACCTGCCCCGCCCCGCCTCCTGATACCTTGGGCATTTTGGCGAGGGCCGCTTCCGTATCCCGCAAAGCCAATCGGCTGTCGCCGCCCGCCGCCTTGATCAGGCCTGCGGCCAAGCCTTCCTCATCGTCGAGAAGGACTTTCAGCACATGTTCGGGGGTAAATTTCTGGTGCCCTTCACGCAGGGCCAGCGTCTGCGCCGACTGGATAAAGCCGCGCGAGCGCTCCGTATATTTTTCGAAATCCATCCGCTTCTCCTCAAGGCACGTTTACCAGAGGCCCTCATAGGCACCTCAACAACGCCCCAAAGTCAAATATGGGAGGAATTATGCCCTCATCAAGTGAGGCCGGGAATTTTATTCCCCTTCTTCGGCGGTTACGGCCCGGGCGCGGCGCGGATTGCGCCCCTTCTTTTCGGCAACTGGTTCGTCGGCCACCTCAACCGGCGCCGGACGGCGGAGAAATGACGGGGCTTCCCACTGGCCGGTGCCGGCGTCTTCCTCATTGCCATTGGGGCGCGCCTCAACGGCGGCTTCCCGGGCCATTTGCGGTTCAGCCTCGGCCACACGTGGCTCGCTGCTGCCATCCCGTGACTGCTCGCCCCGGTTCTGCCAGCGGGGGCGGAAACGCTCCCGGTTGCCATCACGGTTGTCGCGCTGGCGGTTGCCCCCGCCTGACTCGCCCCCGCTGTCGGCCTGCTCACCCGTGCCGGGTTGCCCACCCTCGGAAACCATCGCGGCTTGCGCGGTATCGGTTTCACCTTCCGCGGCATCGCCGCCTTCTTCGTCAAAATCCTCATCTTCCGGACGGCGCAACTGCGTCGTCGGCTGGCCCACCGGCTGGGCCGCGGCCATCACCCGGAAATAATGCTCGGAAAACTGGAAATAGCTCTCGGCCATGACATTGTCGCCGGAAGACTGCGCATCGCGGCCAAGCTGCATGTATTTCTCGGCAACCGTTTGCGCCGTGCCCCGCACCTTCACGTCCGGCCCGTTGCTCTCATAAACCCGGTTAACGGAATTGCCGCCGCCGTTGTTGTTATGGCTGCCGCCTCCGCCGCCACCGCCCGGCCTGCGATTATTGCGGCCACGGCCGCGCTTGTTGTTGTGCTGGCCCTGACGTGCGCGATGTCCATTATCGAAGTTCAAATCATCACTGCGGCAAAAATTGCCGTCCCATATTGTTGAGATTTTGCATTACAATTTCAAAAATCGGCCCTGATCAAAGAGTCGAAATAATCCTAATACGAAGGTTGTGGTCGCAGACCTCTGCCGCAGATATTTCCCCTATCGGAAACACCATCCCCGACTGCAAAAAAGCGAGATGTGTGGAACTTGTGACCTATGGTCTTTTTTCCCAACATGCCGCCCAACGCCATCGCAAGGGCAGAATGAATTACCGACTCTTATGTAGCGCAGAAGGAAGCGGTTTCCAATGGTTTTTTTGACTTGTGTCCACAAGCCGCAGCTTTAGGGCCGGGCAAAGACCAGGCAGCGGACATACCCGGAAAGGTCAAAATGGCGGCTTTCCCGGGCAAAACCCTGCCCCGTAAAGAGTTCATTAACCGCGTTCTCCTGCCCAGCCCCGATCTCCAGAACAACATGGCCTTTGGGGGACAAATGGCCGCCGGACCCGTCGGCAATGCGGCGGTAGGCCTCCAGCCCGTCAGGCCCGCCATCAAGGGCTCTTGGGGGATCAAATTCCCGCACATCAGGAGCCAAACCCGCGATATCGCCCAATGGAATATAGGGCGGGTTTGAAACAATGAGGTCAAACTTGCCGGCAATCCCCTCAAACCAGTTGGCCTGCACAAAGCTGGCCCGGCCCGCCACGCAAAGAGCCTCGGCATTGCCTTTTGCCACGCTCAGGGCCGCGGCCGACAGGTCGCTGGCAACGGCGCTGGCTTCCGGCAGTTCGGCCAGCAAGGTCACCGCAATGGCTCCGGAACCCGTGCCGAGGTCCAGAATACGCAACGGCCCCTTGCACTTTGCCAGCGCAAGCGCCGCCCCAATAAGGGTTTCCGTGTCGGCCCGGGGGTCAAGGACATCGGCCGTCACCCGGAAGCTCCGGCCATAAAACTCACGGGCGCCCAGGATGCGCGAAACCGGCTCAAATTTGCCACGGCGTTCGATGAACATCCAGAATCGCGCCGCCACATCAGGCGGCACACTCAAATCCGGTTCCGCCACAATATCCTCATGCCGCAAATCTGAAGCCACCTGAAACAGAAGGCGCGCATCAAGGATTGCCGTTTCGATGCCATGTGCGGCAAGGCGTTCGCCCGCTTGCTTTAAAAGCCCGCGCCGCGTCTCAGACATCAGAGGTTTCAGTGGCCAGGAGTTCAGCCTGATGTTCCGCCATCAGCGCCAGGATCAGTTCTTCCAGGGCCGGTCCCTCAATAATCTGGTCGAGTTTGTAAAGGGTAAGATTGATACGGTGATCGGTTATTCGCCCCTGCGGAAAATTATAGGTGCGGATGCGCTCGGAACGGTCACCGGACCCCACCTGTCCCTTGCGCTGCGCCGAACGCTCGGAATCGATGCGGTTGCGTTCCAGGTCGTAAAGCCGCGAGCGCAAAAGTTTCATGGCCGCGTTCTTGTTCTTGAGCTGCGATTTTTCCGTCTGCTGGGCAACCGCAAGCCCGGTGGGAAGATGGGTGATGCGCACCGCCGAATCCGTTGTATTCACCGACTGCCCGCCGGGGCCCGATGAGCGGTAGACGTCAATGCGCAAATCCTTGTCTTCGATCTTGATGTCCACTTCTTCCGCTTCCGGCAGCACCGCAACCGTTGCGGCGGAGGTGTGGATGCGCCCTTGCGTTTCCGTATCCGGCACGCGCTGCACCCGGTGCACGCCGGATTCAAACTTCATCCGTGCGTAGGCGCCGGCCCCGAAAATATTGGCAATGACTTCGCGGTAGCCGCCATGTTCGCCGTCACTGGCGGAAATGACTTCGACCCGCCAGCCCTTCGAAGCCGCGTAGCGCTGGTACATGCGAAACAGGTCACCAGCAAAAATCGCCGCCTCATCGCCACCCGTGCCAGCCCTTACCTCAAGAATAACGTTGCGTTCATCGGCGGCATCGCGCGGCAGCAGCAGGATGCGGATTGCATGTTCGAGCTCCACGATCTTGGCGTCGAGACTATCGCGTTCCGCTTCAGCCATGGCCGCCAGCTCACCGCCGGCCTTCAGCATCTCGTCCACGTCACGCCGCTCGGTATAGGCCTGCTTCAGTTTCTGCGCCGCCTTGGCGGTGGGCTCAAGCTCCGCATATTCCTTGGAAAGCCTGACGAATACGTCTCCGGCCGGACCGGAGGAAAGCTCATGCTCGACATTGGCAAACCGGTGGATGATCCGGTCAAGTTTCTCGGTCTGAATAGCGCTCATGGCCGGGCTTGTAGCGGAAGCTACACCCCTTCGCCAAGACCTGAGAAGACAAGGTAGTAGGCCAGTCTGAAGTTCCGCGTTCAGCAGACCAATTGACAACTTGCCAAGCCAAGCCCTTTGTATCATTCTTGTCCAGCTCGGGGAGGCTGCCTGACCTGTCCCGGCGGAGCGAGGTTGCGCATGCTGCTTCCATCCCGGATCACGGACCTGATCAAACTGGTCCTCTTGGCAGCTTTTGCCGTTTTCTTCTGTGCTTCACCAGGCTTGGCCGGGAACACGTCAGTTCAGTTGGCCCAACTCAGTCTCGATATCGGTGGCGTGAAGCTTGGCAAAAAGAAGTGCCGCGGCAAGGTAGAATGCCTGGAACAGCAAAAGCACAAGAACCTGGAACAGCAGGAGCACAAGAAGAAAAATTCCAACGAGAATGACAAGCACAAGCTGCTGAACAAGGGCATCGGCATAGTGATTGAATTGCCCAAGGCTTCCAAGAAAAAGAAGCAGCCGGCTGGCACCCCCGTCACGGTCAAGAAGAAGAACGATGCCACAACCGTCAAGAAGGAAAAGAAGGTCGCGCCACCCGCCGCAAAACCTGACGATGATCCGAAAGACAAGCCGGTCTTTGTGCCGCCCGAGTTCCCAGTGGTGGCCATGAATGATTGCGAGGAGTGCTACGACCTGTGGGACAGCATTCTTTGGTACGAGTGGATTATCGGAGCGGATGCAAAAAAGCTGTTTGACCGGAAGCGGGACCTCGAAGAGCGCCAAGCTGAGATAGATGAGCTTCGCGCCAAGCTGCCGAAAGCCGGCTCAATCGACAAAGTCTACTACAACCAGGAGATCGCGCGTCACACGGAATACATCGAGGCCATCGACGAGTTGAATGACGAGCTGGAAAAATTGATCGCCGAGGAATGGTTGGTTCTGCGTGAGCGGATTGACCAGTACGTCGAATGTGCGAATCGCCATTGCCCCAAGTTGGTGAAGACCGAACAGATTGAAGTGACTCCGGTGGTTGCAACCACGCCTCCCGAGGAGCCGCCCGCAACACCCGCTGAAACAGCAGCGCCGGAGGAAAGCGGAAGCGGTTTCGAGATTGGCACCACACTCAAACTTGATGGTGGGCTTGGCGGCAAGACCATCGATTATGGGACAACAACATACAGCACACCGCCACCACCCTTGCCCAATTCGCGCCCGCCCGAGGACCCAAATGTGAAAATTTGCGGTCCCGACATCACCCCCGCCGTGATCAAGACGCTCAAAAAGATCAGGGAGGAATACAACAGCAACCCGGATAAGCAGGCCGCTGCTTGCCGTTCGCTGATTGATCCGCGTTCCGGTGGTTCGGCCTGGGACATCGGCCAGCTGAGCCCGGCCGTTGCAGTGCCCAAGACTTCTGAAAAAGAAAACCCATTCCAGTACGAGAAGGAATATGATGCTTGGGTACAGCGCGATGAGAAGGGTGGCATCAAGGACTCGAAACAGCCATGGTTCACTGGTGAAAGCGCCATGTGCGCCATACCTCGCAATGATCCCGTCTGTGCGCCGACAGTTGAGTTCTTCGGAATCTGCGAACATGCGCAAGTCGTCAACTATGTGCAGTGGCGCTTCATGCTTGGGCTCTGCGGCGGGGGGTACCCCTATGTAGGCCCCGCGCTGCACAAGGCCTGGAACACGGTCCAGTATGGCGGCAACGCCCCGAAACAGGCGCAGGACAACATGTCCGAAGTCGCCAAGAAAATCCTGGACAAGCTCAACGAAAATGAGAACGATACGGATTTCTCCGACATCAAGGACGCCCTGGTGGGCCTTGACTCTGGCTTGAACAAGGAAATCCGTGAATGTGAACTCAAATGCCCCATAAAGATCGACAGGGAATTTGGCTATGTCTGGACGGGTTTGACCCGGCCCAGGCCGGTTGAAACCGTGAGGCTCGACAAGGATCTCAATAAAATAGCGGATGAAGGCCTCGAAAAGCTGAAATTTGCAGCGGAAGAGGCGGGATATTCGACATCTCTCAGGCCGAGTTCGGTCCTTGGCAATATCCTGAAAGCCTTGGGCCTGAACTGACGCACGCTGCTGTGTTTCAGTGGCGCTGTCAGACAAAAGCAGCTTGAGCTGGGCATGGCCGCCCACTAGGCATGAACCCATAAACAAAAAGGATTTCGAAGTCCGGCCCCGGATCTTAAGGTGCCTTGTTCTGCGCAGCTAATCGCTTCGCCAAAGGGTCAGAGGCAGAAATTCAAGCTGAACTACCACAAAATGCTATGAAGCCGTTAGCCCTCGAAGGTCGAGAGGTTAAGCGAGCGGCCCACCAGAATTTCACCGGGCGTTCCCAGAATGCCTTTTTCCTTGCCGTCGATCACATAGCTCAACAACCCGCCGTCCCTGGCAATCACCACAAGGCCTTCGCGGTCGGGCACCTGGTAGGTGTCGCCCTTCATCAGCATCTGGGTCATCACCACATTGCCCTGCGCATCTTCAACCCGGACCCAAACCGGAGCCTTGGCTTTCAGCACAAGCCGGGTTGCTTCATTCTTGGCGCCGAAGACACGGCCTTCAGCAGTCTGCATGACTTCATCGACCACGGGCACATTAAGTGCCACTGCCTTTGGCGCAGGCACGGGAACAGCAGTCTGTTCTTCTGGCACCTGCTCGGCGATGAAGGCGCCGAGTCCGCCCAAATCTTCACCCGTCTGGGTGTCGCTCTGCACTGGAACGCTGTCATCGGCCGAGGCCAGAACATCATCAGTCATCGGTTCTTCAGTAATCTTGACCGCAGCAGCCTCGGAATTCGTGGAAGCCGTCGGCATCGGATCGGCGGCAATGGCCACCTGCGGTTCAGACGGCGCAATCTCCGCCGAGGGGATCATCATCCAGCTCGCGCCGGCAAAAAGAAAAATAGCCCCCGCAACGGATGCAACCAGTCCACCGGCCCCACCGGGGATATTCGACAACTTGATATTCAACGGCATCAGCTTCGGCATTTTTCCAAAGCTCAGGATTTTGGCGCTCGAGAGCGGCGCCGGATTTGCCGGATGGCTGGTGCGCGGCGCGATTGCCGGCCGCGGCAGGAATTCAATGTAGTGGTGGAGCAGCGGCTCCGGATCAAATCCCAAATATTCCGCATAGGCGGAGATCATCTCAAGGGCTTCCATGCGCGTTGGCATGCGGGTCATGTCGCCAAATTCAATGGCCTCAATATGGTAGGGATGAATGCCCGTGGCTTCGCCGGCATATTCCAGGGTTTCACCACGCTTTTCGCGCTCGCGCTGCAAAAACCAGCCGGCTTCTCCGGCGGGATCGCTTGCACCATCGGGCTTTTCGCGGAAACCGGTTTCTGCGGCTTCATATTCGGTTTCGTCCCGGCCAAAATCAAGCTGTGGGTCGTCCATGGTCTTACTCTCTCATGCTACCAAGCATTAACTGTTTACTAACGCTGCTTTTCGAGAGAATGACGCAGAATGGTTATCAGCAAGCTAACGCCCGCATTAAATTATACGGGAACGCCATTGCGCTGGGCGAATTCCAGGAGGTCGCCGCGGATCGAATGGGCCGGGCTCTTGAGCAGCGGCGCCATGAAGGACCAGAGCTTGGCCTGATCAAGTTCCAGCAGCATCGCCTTCACCGGGCCGATACCCGAGGGAACCATGGACACTGAAGTCAACCCGATGCCGAGCAGCCCCATCGCTTCCAGGGGGCGGCCGCCGAGTTCGCCGCAGAGGGTGACGGGCTTGTTGTGGGCCTTTGCCTTTTCAACAATCAGCCGCATGGCGCCAAGCGCTGCCGGGCTCAGGGGATCATAGCGCCCGGCGAGCCTGGGATTGCCGCGATCCGAGGCAAACAGGAACTGCACCAGGTCATTGGATCCGACCGAGGCAAAATCGATAAGCGGGAAAAGCTGGTCGAGCTGCCAGATCAGGGCCGGAATCTCGATCATCACCCCAAGCTGCAGCGACTTTGGCAGCACATGCCCGCGCCCCAGGAGATAGGCCTTCTCCAGTTCAACAATTTCGCGGGCCCGCAGATACTCATCCACATCGGCAATCATCGGGAACATGATTTTGAGATCATGGCCTTGTCCTGCAATCAGGAGGGAGCGCACCTGCAGGCGCAGCAAGGCGGGCCGGTCCAGCGCCATGCGAATGGAACGCCAGCCAAGCGCCGGATTGTCTTCCCGCGGCTGCCGCAGATAAGGCAGGGTTTTGTCGGCGCCGATATCGAGCGTGCGGAAGACCACTGGCTTGCCATTCGCCTGGTCGAGAATGGCCTTGTAGTGGCGGACCTGTGAGGTGAGGCGTGGAAACCTGCTGGCCATCATGAAATGCAATTCGGTGCGGTAGAGGCCAACACCGTCGGCACCTGAATCATGCAGGTGCGGCAAATCAACAAGCAGGCCTGCATTAATGTTGAGATTGATCTTTACGCCATCCTTGGTGACCGCCGGCACATCGCGCAGCACAGCATATTGCGCCTGCTTGCGCGCATAGAAACGCACCTTCTCCGCATAGGATTTTTGCAGGTCCTGCGATGGCCGGACGAACAATTCGCCGGTGTTGCCGTCGATGACGATGGAGCTTCCCGTATCGACGAGGTCAATGAGGCCCGTGGCCTGCCCCACGGCGGGAATGCCAAGGGCTCGCGCCACAATGGCCACATGGCTGGTCTTTCCGCCTTCTTCGAGGATGACACCGCGGATCTTGCTGCGGTCATAATCCAGAAGTTCGGCAGGCCCCATATTGCGAGACACGATAATCGCATTAACCGGCAGATCGCTGCGCGAGGCGGTGGCAACTGCCCCGGTCAGAATGCGCATCAGGCGATTGGAAAGATCGTCAAGGTCATGCATGCGCTCGCGCAAGTAGGCGTCGGGTGTGCGCATCATCCGCGCCCGGTTGTCGTTCTGCACCTTCTCAACCGCGGCCTCGGCGGTGAGGCCCGTATCAACCGCTTCGCCGAGGCGGTTCACCCAGCCCTTGTCATGGGCAAACATGCGGATGGTTTCCAGCACATCGGAATAATCCGCCCCCCGCAGCGATTCCGTGCCATCAAGCAACTGGTCGACTTGCAGGTGAAGCTGCTCGACGGCTTCAGCGAGCCGTTTCTTTTCCAGCGGAATGCTTTCGGCAATGAGATTGTGGATCGGAACGCGCGGTTCATGCAAAACCACATGGCCGAGCGCAATCCCCTCCGCCAGTGACTCGCCGCGCAGGTGATGGCTGCGCATATGGGCAACGTCAGCCGCCACTTCGCGCGCCACTTCGCGAAGTTCACCAGAGGCAATGACCTCGGCCAGCACCATGGCCGTTGTCTGCAGCGCTTCTTCCTCTTCATCGGAATAATGCCGCCGGGTGCGGTTTTGCACGACCAGCACGCCAATCACGGTGCCGCCGCGCATGATGGGCGAACCCAGGAAGGAATGATAAATCTCTTCACCGGTTTCAGGCAGGTATTTGAATGACGGATGGTTCTGCGCGTCAGCCAGATTGAGGCCAATCGCCTGGTCGCCGATGAGGCCTACAAGGCCTTCGCCAACTTTCAATTTGGACTTGTGAACCGCGGCGCGCTTCAGGCCTTCCGTGGCATAAAGCTCCAGAATCTGCCCCGGCCGCATCACATAGATGGAGCACACCTCGGCCACCATATTGGCCGCGATCAGGGTGGCAATTTTATCCAGCCGCTTTTGTGCCGTCTCCGGCTCCGCCATAACCTCGCGGAGCCGCCGAAGCAGGACACGCGGGCCAAGGGCGGAGTGGGCCATCAGCAGGTGTCCTCGCGCTGCCGTTTCCAGCGGCAGCGGGTCAGGTATTTATGACGGGTGCGTTGCATGGCTTTCACGTCTCAAGGCCGTAAGCCTGGTGCAGGGCCCGCACCGCAAGCTCCGTATAGGCCTCATCAATCAGTACACTGACTTTAATTTCCGATGTGGTGATCGCCTGGATGTTGATGCCCTTGTCGGCCAGCGAGCGGAACATCTTCGCGGCAACCCCCGCGTGGCTCCGCATGCCGATGCCCACAACCGAAACCTTTGCCACATCGGCTGAATGGGTAAGCTCGAGAAATCCGATCTTGTCCTTCACCCCGTTCAGAACCTCAATGGCCTTGCGCAGGTCCTTGCGCGCCACGGTGAAGGTGATGTTGGCGGTTGAGCCGTCGGTTGAAACATTCTGCACGATCATGTCAACGCTGATGTCGGCCTCAGCCAGCGGGCCAAACACCGAGGCCGAAACGCCCGGCTGGTCCTTGACCTTGCGGATGGAAACTTTCGCCTCATCGCGCGAATAGGCAATTCCGCTGACCACATGCTGTTCCACGATCTTGTCCTCTTCGCAAACGATTGTTCCCGGCCCGCTGCCGTCCGGCTTGTTCTGGTTGGGCGAGTCCGGCGCTTCAAAACTCGACCTTACCTGCAAGGGTACCTTGTACACCATGGCAAGTTCAACCGAGCGCGGCTGCAGGACCTTGGCCCCCAATGAGGCCTGTTCCAGCATTTCTTCATAGGAAATCCGGTCCAGCTTGCGGGCCCCCGTCACAATCCGCGGGTCCGCCGTATAGACCCCGTCCACATCCGTATAAATATCGCAGGCCGCATCAAGCGAAGCGGCAATCGCCACGGCGGACGTATCAGAGCCGCCGCGCCCCAGGGTGGTGATGCGCTTGTCCGGTCCAACGCCCTGGAACCCGGCAACGACGACAACCTGGCCCTGCTCCATGCGCTTCCTGATTTCCGTCGCATCGATTTCGGCAATCCGCGCCGAGGCATGCACGCCATCCGTTTTCAATGGGATTTGCCAGCCATGCCAGGAGCGGGCGGGAACTCCCATGTCCTGCAGCACGATGGCCAGAAGACCCGCCGTCACCTGCTCGCCCGAGGCGACAATGGCATCATATTCACGCGCATCATGCACCGGGGCTGCTTCCTTGCACCAGGCCACCAATTGGTCGGTGGTGCCAGCCATGGCCGAGACGACGACGGCCACATGGTGGCCCGCCTTCACCTCACGCAGGACATGGCGCGCCACATTGCGGATACGCCCAATATCCGCAACCGAAGTGCCTCCAAACTTCATAACCAAACGGCCCATCGGCCAAAATCCTTCTTGATCCCGAAACTCTGGCTAGCAGCCAAATCAGATGTAAAGTGAACTCTTTAGGTGCGACGCGGCGTACTCATAGATGAGGGTTCCTGCTTATGCAATAATAGGCCCCATAAAAATGGATGTTTGAAATGACCGCCGCCGCGCAAACCACCCTTGACCCCGCCGAAGTCGAGAAATTCTCCAAATTGGCCGCCGAATGGTGGAATCCCAAGGGTAAATTTGGTGTTCTCCATGTCTTTAACCCGGTCCGGCTGGCCTATATCAAGGAACAGGTCTGCGCCCGTTTCGGCCGCGATCCCTATGACCCCAAGCCCTTCAAGGGCCTGCGCTTCCTCGATATCGGCTGCGGCGGCGGGCTCCTGACCGAACCCATGGCAAGGCTCGGCGCCGATATCCTCGGCGTCGACCCCTCCGAGAAAAACATCAAGACCGCCAAGGTCCACGCCGAGGAACAGGAACTCGCCATCGATTACCGCTGTGCGACCGCGGAGGACCTAGCAGCGGCGGGCGAGCGCTTCGATGTTATCCTTAACATGGAAGTGATTGAGCATGTGGCGAACCCTCAAGCCTTCACCCGGATCTGTGTTGAAATGCTGAACCCCCAAGGCCTGATGTTCGTGGCCACCATCAGCCGCACCCTCAAATCGTTCGGCCTTGCCATCATCGGGGCGGAATATGTGTTGCGCTGGCTGCCCAAGGGCACCCACCATTGGGAAAAATTCATAACACCTGCTGAATTGAAAACCTGGCTTACCGATAATCATATAGCCATCAAGGGCGAAACCGGCGTCACCTATCATCCCCTCGCCAATGAATGGCGCCGGTCACGCGACATGGATGTGAATTACATGCTGGTGGGGCAGAAAGCCTAGTTTGAATCTTCCGGCAACCGCGGCAGCGGATGGACTTCGATGCCCTCTTCGATCAGGGCCTTGGCGTCTTCCGGCTTGGCCTCGCCATAGATGCCGCGCTTTTCGCTTTCGGCGTAATGGATCTTGCGCGCTTCTTCGGCAAACCTGTCGCCCACATACTCGGCATTCGCTTCAACATTCTTGCGCACCTCGCGCATCATCTGCATCAGCTTCTGGGTGCGGGGATCGACGGTGCCCGTCATCATCTTCTGCGAAGCGTCCGCCTTCCGGTTGGACTTGACCGGAATGCCCGGCGCCATGAGTTGCTTGCTCACATCTTCCGAACCGCAATGGGTGCAGGAGATCAGGTGCCGCTTGAGTTGCTTTTCAAACGCCGCACTATCCCGGAACCAGCCATCAAACGCGTGGTCCTTGTCGCAGATGAGATCATACCTAATCATGATGCTTAGTTAGCTATTCCCTTGGCCGGCTTCAAGTTAAAGGCACGGGCATTCTTGAGCGCGGGGATTCTACCACGGTCCCGGTTTACCAATCCTTCATCAACCTCAAACGGCAAAACCCCGGGTTCCGTTCCCAGCTCGGCGATGATCTCTCCCCATGGGTTGACCACCAGACTGTGGCCAAAAGTGTGCCTGCCGCTTTCATGGGCTCCGCCCTGCGCCGCCGCAAACACAAAACTCCCGGTTTCAATGGCCCGCGAGCGCAGCAGAACATGCCAATGGGCTTGGCCCGTGGGCACGGTAAAGGCCGCAGGCACCGCCATGAACATCGCACCCGCATTGGCCAACGCATTGTAAAGTGTGGGAAAACGCATATCGTAGCAAATGCTGAGGCCCAGAGGCCCCCAGGGAAGTGCCGCAACCACCGCCTCGCCCCCCGGCGCAAAAAAATCCGATTCCCGGATGCGCTCGCCGCTCGGCATATCCACGTCAAAGAGGTGTATCTTGTCGTAACGCGCCGCCACCGTTCCATCGGGTGCAAACAGCAGTGAACGGTTAACCAGTTTCTCGTTCGGCGCACGCAAAGCGAGCGAACCGACATGAAGCCAAATGCCAAGCTCCTGCGCCAGCCGCGAAAACCCCGCAACGCTGGCATCGTCCTGTTCCGTGGCCACGACGGCGCGCAGGCGCAGGCGGTCCGCTTCAAAAATATTGGTGACTTCCGGCGTAAGCACATATTGCGCGCCCTTAGCCGCAGCATCCCGGATCATGGAACTGGCGTCATTCTGGTTCCGCGCCATATCGACGCCCGAACGCATCTGGATGAGGGCTGCCTTGAAACTCACGTTGCCATCAAAAGCTGGTCAAGCCCGCCGCGGCGCTCAAGCTCATACAGGTCTTCGTTGCCGCCCACATGGGTTTCGCCGATGAAAATTTGCGGCACGCTGCGCCGCCCGTTGGTGCGAAGCATCATGCGCTGCCGCGCGGCAGGATCGGCGCTCACGTCGATTTCGTCAAAGCGCAGGCCCTTCTTCGTCAAGAGGGACTTGGCGGCGTAACAAAATCCACAGGTCCGGGTCGTGTAAATCGTGATATTGGTCATTGTCTTATCTGCTATCCAATATGAGGCCGCTTCGGCTCCAGAACAAGGGCGAAGGTCAGCACATCGACATGCGCCGCCCCTGCCTTCTTCAAAGCGGCGGCACAACTGCCGGCCGTGGCCCCCGTGGTTAACACGTCGTCAACCAGCAAAATCCGCCGCCCGGCGAAATGGCCAAAGCCTTCCGGCGCCACCTGAAAAACCTTCGCCACATTCTTCCGCCTCTCATCAAAACTCAGGCCCACCTGTGAGCGCGAGGCTTTGGTGCGCAGGAGCACATCGCTGCGGTAGGCCTTGCCGAACTGGCGCGAAATCTGCTGCGACAGAAAGGCCGCTTGGTTAAACCGTCTGCTCCACAGGCGATAACGGTGTAATGGCACTGGAATTACCACGTCCGCCTCCTGGATAAGGGGCTGCCCGGCGCGCGCCATCAACCGCGCCATCAGCAATCCCGCCTCCATGGTGTCCCGGTATTTCAGCCCGTGAACAATCCGCCGCGAAGCCTCGTCATAGGCTACCGCCGCCCGCGCCCGGTCCCATTGCGGCGGGTCGGCCAGCGCCGCCGGACTTATCGCCCCTTCGCCCTGGTCATAGGCAAAGGGGATGCCCAGCACGTTGCAAACCGGCGCGTCAATAAGCCTGAGATTTGTCCAGCAGGAAAGGCAAAGGCTCGCCGGCTCAAGCACCCCATCATGGCAGACCAAGCATTTTGGCGGCGCCAAAAAATCGATCATCCGCCGGCCGAGGCGCCTGCCCCATGCCGTGAAGGAATACGTCGATTGCTCGGACACTTCGTCCGCGATACACCCGGTTACTGGTGTTCACTGTAGTCCGTAGTTGTCTGACTTAACCTATATGTTTAGGACCTTTCTTTCCACTCAAGCTTTCTACCGTTCGCTGGCGTTTGCCTCAATCCGCGTTTTGTGATAGGGCAGATGGTGGGGCAGAAGGAACAGCCATGGCACGTGAAGTCGGACTTTTGAACGCTCGTAAGGCTGAAACCCTCTCTAAGCTTGGGCGACATGCCGACGGTGGGAACCTCTATCTCTCCATTTCTGAAAATGGCGGCAGGCGCTGGGTGTTCCTCTATCGGCTCAAGGGTTCCCGGAAGGAAATGGGGCTGGGCAGTGCTGCAAAGGGGCACGTGAGCCTCGCAGAAGCCCGCAAAGCCGCAGCAGAAGCCCGTTCCCTCATAGCAAACGGAGAGGACCCGTTGGCCGCCAAGGAAGCCCGCAAGCAAGCAGCACGGACCATTCCGACGTTTGGAGCCTTTGCCGATGACTATATCGCAAGCCATCGCTCCAAGTTTCGCAATGAACAGCATATTTATCAATGGGAGATGACCCTCAAGATCTACTGCCAGCCCATCCGCTCAATGCTTCTCAATGAAATTGACACTGAGGCAGTGCTCAAGGTGCTGCAGCCGATTTGGGCCAGAATACCCGAAACAGCCTCAAGGCTGCGAGGCAGGATTGAAAATGTCTTGGATGCGGCCAAGGCAAAGGGCTACCGCATCGGTGAAAACCCAGCCCAGTGGCGGGGCCATTTGAAAACCCTTCTCCCCGCCCGCCAGAGGCTCACACGTGGCCATCACGCGGCCTTGCCCTATGATGACCTCCCGGTATTTATAACCGACCTACGGTCCAAGCAAACGACATCGGCGCTGGCTCTTGAGCTTTGCATCCTGACTGCCACACGTTCCGGTGAAATCCTCAATGCCCAATGGCAGGAATTTGACCTCAAGAAGGCCATCTGGACCATTCCGGCGATCCGCATGAAAGCGGGCCATGAACACCGAATCCCGCTAACTGCCCGGGCATTAGTCATCCTGAAATCCCTACATAAGCTTCCACATAGCGACCATGTGTTTCCCGGCAATGCGCGGCATAAATTTCTTTCACCAAAGGTCATGCTCATGTTGCTTAAACGCATGGGCCGGACAGGAATCACCATTCACGGTTTCCGCTCCACCTTCCGCGACTGGGCTTCTGAGCAGACTTCCTTCCCCCACGAGACCTGCGAGCACGCTCTTGCCCATCGCATCAGCGACAAGGCGGAGGCAGCCTACCGTCGTGGCGACCAGTTCGAGAAACGCCGCAAGCTAATGGAGGCCTGGGGGGCCTTTTGTGAACCGCGCAGGAGCGCTAAGGTTGTTCAACTCAAGAAGCAAAAATTTCCGCAGTAACAAATCACTTTTAACTCGCCGACAGCGGAGGCCCAGTGCCAGTCAGCCAAGCAAATTATCTTATCAATACCCATAAGGATGCAATTTGGTACCTTGCTATCGCAAAGGAACTTCAACCGACACTGCCTATCGATGAGGAGGTGGAACGCCTAGATGCAAAAGGTATTCTCATTGATAATGACTCCGGAAAACGTGCCGCGAGAAAATCTGTTTACTCTGCTTTGATTGCCGCTTTCAATGGTCCAGAATCTGCTCGTGTAAAACAGGAAGGACGAAAAGCCACACCCACATATTTTGGGGGAATGTCTAAACGACTAAACAAGATACTGCAAAACTACGACGAAATTTACGCGACGTTACATGGAAGTGACGTCGGCGTCGCTATGCATCATCTGGAGGATGAATTTGCGTCAACTATGCCCCCTGAAAAGAGGCAAATCGCCATTAGATCCTTTCAAGATGCCATACAGGACTTCGTCAATATAGAGGAAACACTTTACAATTTTCAGCGGTTCTTACAGTTCGGTTCGCAGGCCATACGAGCAAAACCTGGCCGACCTAAATTGGCGACTTTTTATTTTGTTCAAAGTCTAGGAATGGATTGGTACAAGATGACCGGCACTCCGCCGACGCGCATTTATGATGCCATTAATAGTGTTGAAGCCGGAGATTTTTTCCATTTCTGTGTTGCTAGTGCGAGCACAGTTCGAGGAGTGGTGGAATTTGGAAGTTTTGATAGCGCCATTCGCAAAGTTTGCCGGGAATGGCATATAAATTCATCGGACCCTTTTAGTTCAATGGATGATATGTCCTAATTTTTAGGTGAATTGACGCCAAATACAAGAGCGGATCGGCTGTATTTGCTCCATTAGTATCACTTTAAGTTAGATAATAGTTTCACCATCACGGGCCGGACGTCTTCCGGTGAACGTGATAGGTGACCAATGACCGAATTAATTCCCTTAGCTATCAGTATTGCAGAAGCTGTCCGCATTTGTGGACTGGGCCGAACCTCGCTTTACGCCGCTATCGCAGCGGGAAAACTGCGTACAAAAAAATCTGGCAGAAGAACGTTGGTCGAAACATCAGCACTTCGTCAATTTATCGAAGCGCTTCCTGAGGCCGGGTCGCGGAATGCAGCCTAATCTTATGATCTCAAAAGAAAGCCCGGCGCGATTATTGCACATCGCGGTCCGGGCATTGTTTCAACTCCCTCCAAGGAATCTTAACATGCATATATTACCGCATCCCCAATCAGAAATCTACCTTCCTCTTTTCGCTTGGGCAAAGCGCCATCATCCCCAACCTTTCCCCAAGATAACGCGTTGGCAAATCGACCGCAACTTGCGTGTTCTGCGGGTCGAGGTGCGGATATGAGCAAACGATTCAAAGTTACCGCTCGCAAGCCTGAGGGCAAGATATTCACCGCTTCGGGTCAGGAGGGACGGACTCTTCTCTTGCTACACCAAAAGGGTACGATGGGCGTTGTGGCCTATGACTTTCGTGGTGGGCCGCCCTTTCGCCTCCCGGCATATACTTGGTCACTTATGCGCAATCATGGACTGGTTATCGAAACCAGGCGCGAGCAACATGATTGCGGCTGGCACGGCCGATTTGTACTTCACACCCCCATTGAAATTATCGCCGTGGATGATCCAGCAATGCCACAACCGCAAAGGCAAGCAGCATGAGAGGGTTTTCAAAGATATCCCCGGAACTATGGGACTCTGAACGCTTCAACACCCTCCCGTCGGATGACGGGAGGTACCTCTATCTTTATCTGCTCACGTGTAGTCATCAAACTAGCGCTGGTGCCTACAAGCTGCCGGACGGCTATGCCGCTACGGACTTGCGGTGGACGCCGGAACGTTACTTCATCGCAAGGGAGGTGCTTGTGGGGGCGGACCTTATCCGGTTTGATCCCCAAACCAGCGTTGTGTTGATAACCCGCTGGTTTAAGCACAATCCGCCAATGAATGCAGACCACCTCAAAAGCATTGAGGGCGAGCTAGAGCGCTTGTCATCCCCGACGCTTGCACAAGAAGCCCACAGTGACCTTCTAATGATTCAGGAATCGCTTGAGGCAGAAAAAGCGGCAAAGGCCGCCCGGAGGCAAAAACCCGTCCACGGCGTTCCTAATGGCTTTGGCGGGCCTATGCCTGAAAGGCTCAACACTAACTATCTGACAAGCAAGAGATAGGACACCGTGCCGACACCGTGTTCACACCGTGTCGACATACACAGACACAGACTACAGACACAGACGCAAACAAAACTGAGACAGAAACTAGACTCAGAGAAGACTTAGACTCATAGCTCGCTTTTCTGAAAAACCGCGACTGTGAAACCAAAGTAAGGGCTTATGAAAAGAAAGGAAGCAAATGACGACGACTTTTAGAGCGAAAAGCCGACCAACCAAGGTGCTTTCAAAATACGCAAGGACCGGATGGACTCCCGAGCGCAAGTTTATTCAGGCAGTTGCAATCCAACGCTGGCGGCCATGGGAGCGCTCTAGTGGTCCTAAGACACCCGCCGGTAAGGCCAAGTCCGCAAAAAATGGTGACTGGTCGAGATCATTGGCGCTAATAATGAAACTAAGTGCAAGAGAATTTATCCGCGTTTTTAGACGGGCATTTTAGGTCTCTACAACGAACTATTGGATGCACGCCAATTCAATTACTTAGGTATTTTTAAATAGGTAATTTTGCATGGCTACTAAAAAGACAGCCGCACCGGAGGACACTTCCCGGCAAATCCAGGTTGTTTGCAGGGAGGGGGAAGATCCGCAACTGGCTTCAGCAAGAATGCTCATTGGCCCTCATATCACCAATGCCAACGTGGCTGCATACTTTGCCAAGGGCCAAGTTGGCGGGATGCTGCCCATTGCGCAGTTGGTCAATGCCCTAAATGAAGCATCCAAGTGCATCAATTCGAACGAAATGAAGGATGTTGAAGCAACGCTAAACAGCCAGGCGACCGCTCTCAATATTATGTTTGGTGAATTGAGCCGTCGGGCCGCCGTCAACATGGGTACATATTTACCCACCGCGGAGATTTATTTGCGCTTGGCACTTAAGGCTCAAAACCAATGCCGGATGACACTAGAAACCCTGAGCAACATCAAGAATCCGCCGGTGATGTATGCCAAACAGGCCAACATCGCCCATGGTCCGCAGCAGGTGAATAACAGCACAAAATCTTGCGCGCACGTGGAGGAAAATCAAAATCAGCCAAACAAACTTTTGGAACAGAGCAATGAGATACGGATGGACGGCAGAACGCAAGACCAGACAAGCAACGGCAATCCGGCGGTGGAAGCCGTGGTTGAGGTCAACCGGTCCAAAATCGGTTGAGGGCAAGGCTCGTGTTGCACGGAACGCATTTAAGGGCAGCAAACGGCAATTACTGAGGCAGTCAACTGCCGTGATTAAACGGTACCTTATAGACATTGAAGGATTTCTGAATGAAATTTAAGCACCATAGTGCGGCGTCATTTTCGAAAATAGAGCTACCAAAAAATATGAACTCTGAAATGCTATGGAATGCCCTTGAGATAATCGAGAATATACAAATGCGGCCCGGCACTTCCGACGTCGATTTGGCCGTAGCGCTTTTCAAGGCATTCAAAGAGTCAAAACTTTAAGCGTGAGCATTTTGCGATGCTTTTCAGCTTCCTCCATGTCCGCATTACCAATTTGAAAATATCGCTCTATTGGGATTGAGATTGGTTGCCCGGGGGTCAGTGGTGGGCCTTCGGCAATCACAAAATTGCGTTGTTCCTCTTCGAGAATTGAGCATTGTTTTAAAAACTCTGCAATACACTCATCCACAGTCAACCCCTTATCTAAATCGGGATTAGTAGTATTTTCAGGGGCAACTGTTTGCTTGTGGTAAGTCAATGACGTGCGATGTGTAGGTAACGAAAGAAACGTCCACAGTATAATAAGCGACACAGTCCTAAAATTCTGCCGCGACTGATTATATTTTCCAAAATAGAAACCACCCCGTAAATCCTCTATGTCTGCCCTTTCCTCGACCGAGCATGCCATCACTGCATAAAACAGAGTAAAGAAGTCAGGATCGAAATTTCCCAAAGATTTGTTATCCACACCATCATCAGCGGTCAAATATTCAGGTTTTCGTAGATCTGAACATCTACGGCAAAATAAAAAAGCAAAGTTCTCCTTGTTCTTTATAGCTTTAGTTACGTGCACGTTTTCTCGCTTGGTGTTGTTATCAAACACCATTGTGTGGTGGATATAGTTTATCCCTTTTTGGCTTTTGTTACTGGCATGAATAGAATATTTTTGTTGAATCACTCTCGGCATCAAGTCCATCAAGGGTCCGCCCCCGAGTCCAGGAAGGCGAAATATTTGATTATTTTTGAGCCATAGGTATAGGGTTCCATCTTTCTTTTCGCTGACAGAAAAGAGGACTCTGTCTTGATTCTCGGCTGAGATTGTGAATCTAACATTGGATATGTACGTCATGGGTAAAAGTTCCGAAGTGCTAGAAGTTGGGAGAGACCGATGATCCCATGGGGGCATGTAAACGGTTATCAGTTTTGACGTGCTTGGTTGGAAGAGGTTAGTGCGATGTAAGATTTTGAGAACCCCAAGACGCGTTCCGTTAAAATTGCGCATCCCGGAAAAAGAGTGTGCAGAAGAGTTCTGGTAATTGGCCTAGTACCAGACATTTGGGCCGCCAATTCGGGATTTCCGGAAAATTTCCAAGTTTTAATTTTGGATAATCGATATGAATGGGAGCGCATCCACCAAAAAGGCAAATTGCAGTGTGCTTCCAATGGAAACAATGGTGAAGGTGTTTGGACCCAGTATCGACGGCCCGCTGAACGGACAAATTGCGCAAAACTCTCTTGTCGATTTCTTGAACCAACGTGCTCAACGACACTGTTGCTGAACGCGATATCGTAGACCTCATTGCTCACATATTCACAAACATCCGCCTCAATAAGGCGATAAGGCGCTAGCTCCCGGGAACTAAATGAGGCGAAAGCTCCTGGCAGATTGATAAGAGTAATATCATAATCACCCTTACACTGGTCCCAAAAACCTGGAACACCGTTCAGGCTAGGAAGTCCTCCGACGTCTAGTATTTTAGCGCCCCGTTCGGGTTGCATGATGCGAAGAAATAAATTCATTCGCCTTCTGCGAAACCGTGGCATCAATGCCCATTTGAGCGAATTATACATTGCTGACTAATGACAACGTTTAGTGAATCGGCCGAAAAGCAACGTTGCGCGGCGGAGGTCCTGCCAAAGTGACCTATGAGCTGTGCAGGACGTTGCGATGGCCCCTGTAGTGTAAGTTTTGCATTTCAATGATGCTTGGCGGGCTTGTTTGGCGCGAGTACCTTTCCAGATCGACTTAGCTGATTGCTCTCGAAGGTTACCCACCACCGGGAAACAACTACAGACTATTACGTCGCCGTTGGGATGGATCAAAAAATCTCGAAGAGCAGATCGACACTTCACGGCTCCATGCTGAACTTCCTCGCCCGCAAAGTGTGACGGTATTGACTCTAGCTTGTTTTTGCTAGTTTCAATTGGGCCGCCGTTGGCCTGCATCTTAATCACATCGTCTATTTGTTCTTTGAGCGAAGATTGTTGTTCTTGTGTGGAAACCCACAGCGCGTCGATGTCTTCCTTTCGCCAAAGGCGCACTGGGGAAAAGTCTATTGATGTTGCCCCCTGCCTTCGGGCCCAATTTACAATTTCCACAAGATGACTCGCATTGAGGCGGTGAACCGTAGGTTTGATGCGGATTGGAAACCAATGTTTCCCCTGTTTTCGCGCAGCTACTAGGAGGCGCATCCCAGCTTCAATTCTGACCAATGAACCGTCGACTCCCCTCGCTTTGTCATGAATTTCACTTTTTGAACTGTCAACGGATATGTCAATGTTTAAAGGCCGAGCCGCTACTATTTTTTTTACAATCTTTTCATTTGTGAATACTGAACCGTTTGTGATGACACCCCAATTCACGTCGATGGAACGACAAAATTCTACAAGATCAATGAAATGGGGCCAAACAAATGGCTCACCGCCCACAAACTGGACCACCAGGGGATGCTTAAATTCCTTGAGGCTCACGATTGCTCGCTTCCAATCCTCGAGCGACATCTCTTGGGTGTATCTTTCCTGTCGCCAATGGGAACAATACTGGCATTTGTAATTGCAACGTTCCGTGACTATGCAGCGAATGAATGTTGGGTGGGTAAAGTCGGCCCCGGTCTTTCGGTAAATATGCTCGTTTATGCTCGTTAATACGCGCATCAGCGCCAGACGTCCCACTCTAATTCCATCCATTGAAGAGTCCCCCTCATCAAAGCCCGTAGTGGTGGAAGGCTACGCCAGTAAAGGGCGTTTGGCGAATCAGTGAAAAAACCCCCAGCCTTTTAGCAACGGGGTATTTAATGATGCCATCCAAACACCTTGAGGTAAACAGTCGAGAACGCCGTCCGCCCTTGCCAGTTGCAATTCCAGGCAGGCATCCACTTATTGGCGCTGGCCTCTGTGCGATAGGTCTTTTTGTAGGTGGCGTAGTTTTAGCTGACTAATTCATGGCGGAATCGCACAGCCACACTTTCGCAGCATTGGCACTCACTTCAGTCGATTGCGCGCAACTGGTTTTGTGCTGTCCACCTTGGGATCGGTGCCGGTGGCATTATCCCAGGCTAAAGCTCCCCGGTAATAAAGGAACCGGCGCGACTCTCGCTGCTCAAGCCAGCTACCCGCCACAACCGTGACAGCCGACACAGCACCGGCTAATCCCACAAGTAACGCTAATGCAGCATTTTCCATGGTCCTGATAAACCTTTATACAGCCCACCCTAAACTCAGATGCAGTCAGAAAGTTCAGGTGTTCGTGTATGCAAAGGTCTTTTGAATATAGGCTTCGGCCATTGGAACCAATTCTCAGAGTGATTGTTCAAGGGCTGGTTGCCGTTCCCGCCGCTCGACAGCCGTGCAATGGCCCTAGGAAAGAGCCCCTTCTTAGCTAGGGCCATAGCATTTTTCCAACCTTCGAGGCTAAACGGTTCCCGCGACAAAACTAGGCCCTGCCGCCAGCACGGAGACAGGGCCCGGTCACTGGCTGTCGCGAACAATGACATCGATAGCTTTTGGCTGCCCTTCTTATTCGTGCGCGGGAACGCTTGCGGGGCTAACACCTCCCAAGGCATCGGACCCCAAACCGGCCGCAATCATCGTCTGCCAGTCACCTCAAAGGCAAGGCTATTTCGAGCGGGGGACTTGTCTCATTCGCCACGGGCGCCGTACCAGTTGTCCGGGCGCACAAAACTTCAACAATCTTCCAATCATCCCTGCTTGCACGAGCGGTGCGGGTGCCCGCGTCGTTGATGTCCCCATCACCGCCGCTCTTCAGCTTTTCGCCGCAGGCCTCCGTGCAATGAGCTTTCAGGGGCTGGTGTAGGTGGAAGCAGCACTTGTGGCTTAGGTTGTGAGCCTTTAACAACATCAGGCGTCCTAGTCCAAAACGGCTGACGGTTGCGGGTTTTGGTAGGGCAGATGGTGGGGCAGAACAATATATAAATCAAGAAATTTGATTTATATCATATAGATAACACAAAAATACAGCGGACACTTCGTCCATGGCTTTTTGCAAATGCCTCATCTAAAGCAGGGCCAACCAGGAGCATAGCAAGAATGTCATTTGCAAGAAACGATTTGGAACGGCTGGCCGACATTGTGACAATTGCCGCCGACCAGGAGATCATGCCGCGCTACCGCAGTCTTGGTGAGGGGGCCATTCGCGAAAAAACCTCGGCGCTGGATCTGGTGACCGATGCCGATGAGGCCGCCGAAGCCGCCATCAAGGCAGCCGTCGCCAAGGCATTCCCCAAGGCCGTCTTTGTTGGCGAAGAGTCGGTTGAAAAAGACCGGGGCCTCCTGAACAAAATTGCGGGAGCGGATTTGGCCATCATCATCGATCCGGTGGATGGCACCAGCAACTTCGCCTGGGGCCTGCCGCTGTTTGGCGTGCTCGCCGCGGTCGTCGAACGTGGCGTTACGGTGGGCGGCATTATTTATGATCCGGTGGGCCGCGACTGCACCTTTGCTTTGAAAGGCCAGGGCGCCTGGGGCAAATCCGAAAGCGGCGTCACCCGCGATATCCGCGTGGCAAAGCCAACAGAGCTTTCCAACATGACGGGCACGACCTCGTGGTACATCATGCCGGAACCCCTGCGCAGCCGCGTGGCCGCCAATCTTCCCAAGGTCAAAGCCAGCTTCGGCTACCGCTGTGCGGCCTACGAATACCGCATCGTGGCCGAAGGGCTGGTTGATTTTTCCTTGCATTACAAGCTCATGCCCTGGGATCATGCGGCCGGCGTGCTGATTCATGCGGAAGCCGGCGGCTATTCCGCCCTGCTGGATGGCAGCCCCTATCTGCCAACGGTTTTTGAAGGCGGAATCATCTCCGCCCCAAATCGCGAGTGCTGGCAAATGCTTCATGACGCCCTTGTCAGCTAAACGGCGATGACGTCCGGTGCAGAAAATATTTTCGACCGTGAATTGTATCTCGCGCGATTGGAACGCACCAAGCTCGTCCGGCCGGACATCCTCTCGCATTCCATAGCCGCCGAACTCGCTGAACGATTGGACCCCATAACCCGCGCGTTCAATCGCGCCTGCCTCATCGCGGTTGATCCCGAACCCATAGCCGCCGCCATCCGCGCCACGGGCAAAGTCAAAAACCTGGAAATCCTTGAACCGACGGCGTCGGAACTCTTGCCGCTTACGGCCAACGCTTTCGACGCCGTTTTCGATATCCTCGATCTTCATCTCGTCAATGACGTGCCGGGAAGGCTCATCCAGCTCCGCCGCGCCCTCATTCCCGATGGGCTCTTCATGGCGTGTTTGTTTGCGGGGCAAACCCTGAACGAACTGCGCCAGTCATGGTTGGAGGCCGAAGACCTTGTGACCGGCGGTGTCTCGCCCCGCGTCGCCCCCATGATTGATGTCCGCGAAATGGGCGGGCTGTTGCAGCGCGCCGATCTTGCCCTTCCCGTAGTTGATCTCGACCGCACCATCGTGCGTTATCCCGATGCCATCGCCCTCATTCACGAAATCAGGTCGCTGGGGCTTTCCAATGTTATGACCGGGCGATCACGAAAGCCGGTGACCCGCAATCTCCTGGGTGAAGCCATTTCAATCTATCAGCAAAAGTATTCCGATGATGACGGCCGTATCCGCGCCACCATCGAAGTGGCCTGGGCCACCGCCTGGTCGCCCCATGAAAGCCAGCAAAAACCTTTGAAGCCGGGATCCGCAAAGTTCCGCCTGGCCGATGCCCTGAAGGTTCCTGAGACGAAGCTGAACTAAAATAGGACCAAGAACACCTCTCTTCTCATCATGGCCGTCCTTGACACGGCCATCTTCCTTCAGTCGAGAGGATGCCCGCATCGAGTGCGGGCATGATGAGACTGGGTAAGATGGAGGGTGCTAAAGCAAGTCAATGAGATGCGCGATCAGGGGCGTGTCGGCCGGCGGCATGGGATAATCGCGGAGCTTCAACGGTTTCACCCATTGCAGCTCTTGCCCTTCAAGCGAAGTCACCACGCCCTTCCACCGCCGGCACACATAGAGCGGCATGAGCAGATGAAAGTCCTTGTAGGCATGGCTGGCGAAGGTGAGCGGCGCCAGGCAGGATTCAGTTACGTCAATGGCCAGTTCTTCCTTCAACTCGCGGATCAGCGCCGCTTCGGGCCGTTCACCGGCTTCAACCTTGCCGCCAGGAAATTCCCACAGGCCGGCCAGCGGTTTTCCTTCCGGCCGTTTGGCAATCAGCACGCGGCCATCCGGATCAACAAGGGCAACCGCTGCAACAAGAAGAATGCGCATCAGCTGCGATAGGAACCGTTGATGTCGATATAACGATGGGTGAGATCACAGGTCCAGACTTTGGCTTTGCCCCGCCCCACACCCACATCGGCTTCAATCGCAATCTCCCGTCCCTTCATGTGGGGCATGATCTCGGCTTCCTTGTAATCGGGATCGCGCATGCCATTTTTCGCAACCTGGATGCCGCCGATGCGAATGCGCAGCTTGTCGCGAAGGGCTTTTTCACCGGCCTTGCCGATGGCCATGACGATGCGGCCCCAATTGGCGTCCTCGCCGGCAATCGCCGTTTTCACCAGCGGCGAATTGGCAATCGACATCGCGATTCTGTGGGCAGCTTTGTCAGACTCAGCACCTGTGATCGCAATTTCAATGAGTTTTTCGGCACCCTCGCCATCGCGCGCAACCTGCTGCGCCAGATCAAGGCACAGGCCATCGAGCCCTTTCGAGAATCCCTTCAGCCGCGCGTCACCAGCGGACTTCAAGGCCTTGGGCGCAGGTCCAGCTTTTCCCGTGGCGAACAACAGCACCGTGTCCGATGTGGACGTATCGCCATCAACCGTGATGCAATTGAAACTCTTGGCAACACTGGCGGAAAGCAGGATCTGCAGAATGCGCGAAGGAATTGCCGCATCGGTGAAGATGAAAACCAGCATCGTCGCCATATCCGGCGCGATCATCCCGGAACCCTTGGCAATGCCGTTGATGGCCACTGAATTGCCCGCGTACTTCACAGTCGCCGTTGCCACCTTGGCAAACGTATCCGTGGTCATGATGGCGCGCGCCGCACCGTCCCAGCAATCGGCTTTGGCCGCTGCAAACAATCCCGGCAAAGCGTTCACGATGGGCGCGGGATCAAGCGGCTCGCCAATGACTCCGGTTGAGGCCTGAAAAATTTCCGCTGGTTTGCACTTCAGGTGTTGGGCCGTTGCCTTGGCAACTGCGGTCACCGTCGCAACCCCCGCCTTGCCCGTGAAGGCGTTGGCATTGCCCGCATTGATCACCACGGCCCGCGCCGCCCCGCCCTTCAGGCTCCGGGCGCACCAGTCAACCGGGGCCGAACGGGATTTCGAAAGCGTGAAGCAGCCCGCAACCGTTGTGCCCGGCGCCAGCGTTGCTAGCAGCACATCAGGCCGGTTCTTGTAGCGGATGCCGGTTTCGGCAATGGCCAGTTCTACGCCGTCAATGGCGGGAAGATGCGGAACCGCACGCGGTGCGAGCGGTGAAACACTGTGCGCCATTGGCTTGCCCCGGGATTATTGTTCAGGAACCTGCAGGTCGCCCTTGCCGCCCGTATCACCTTCGCCTTCGGCTGGCGGCTGGGCCACAACGCCGTTCTTGCTGTTGACCATGGCCCGGCGCTTTTTCTCCACGTCGGCGGCATATTTCTTGAGGTCCTCGTCAAGAACTTCAATCTTGGCGGTCTTGCGCAGCTCGTCCATGGTTTCCTGCACCTTCTTGCGCAGGAGAACATTGCGGATCGCCGACTTCACCTGGTCGAAAGGCTGCGCCGCGCCGGTTTTGCGGTCTTCAATCTTGATAACGTGCCAGCCAAAATCCGTCTTCACCGGTTGCGATATTTCACCAACCTTCAGGGCAAAGGCGGCCTTCGAGAATTCGGCAACCATTTCAGGCGCGGTGAAATAACCGAGGTCGCCGCCGTAATCCTTTGAGCCATCAAGGCTGTATTTCTTGGCAAGATCTTCAAATTTCTCGCCGGCCTTGAGGCGGGCCAGAATGTCAGTTGCCTCTTTTTCCGAGCCCAGAAGAATGTGCCGGGCCCGCACCCTCTCTGTCTGCGCAACCTTCGCCGATTCAGAGTCGTAGGCGGCCTTGATTTCTTCGTCGGTTACCTGCGGACGGATCTTCTGGAAGAAATAGGCATCGCGCAGGGCCTTGGCCTGGTAGAGGGCCAAGCGCCGCTTGTATTCGTCCGTGTCCGCAACGCCTTCCTTGACAGCCAGCTGGGCCATCAGGTGGCGCTCAACCAGGAACTCGACAACGAAGGGATAGCGCAATTTCGGCGGCAAATCGGGCAACTGGCCGATGATGTCATCGGTGGCCATCTGCACTTCCGAAATCTTGATCTCGTGGCCGTTGACGATGGCCACAACCTTGTCGTCTTTTATCTCCTGCGCCCCGGCGCCAAGCGCCATGGCGCCGCCAAGAAAGCCGGATAGCAGTGCAATCTTCACATAATCTTGAATGCGTGGCATGAGACCCATTGTCCAAATTCTATTTATTCCAGCGGGAACAAGCCCCGCCGCAACGCTCAATGGCCACCAAAAGAGGCAAGAATAAGCCGGATTTTCTTGTCTCTCGTGATGGCAATTAGCCTGAATTGCCGCGCACATTGGTCTTGTTGAACTGGCCGCGCAAGAGGGTGCAGCCGTAGTTTGGACACCTGTTGCGGCCCTGCAACACATTGAAATATCTGGAATCCGCCCCTAATTGTGGATTCAGATCGAACAATCCCGGAATCCGGCCACGCAACTAAGTCTAGACCTTTGAGAAACGAAGCCTTATCAGGCAGCAATTCTCGACACAGATTTTCACGGGCCCTCCCGAAACAAGGAACAAATCAGATGCTCGGACTGCGGTCAATCGCGGCAAAATTCTTCGGCACAACCAACGACCGGAAAGTCGTCAAATACCGCGCTCCTGTCGAGGAAATGAACCTGCTTGAAGCCGAATTCGCAGCTCTCTCGGATGCCGGCCTGAAGGCCAAAACCGCAAGTTTCAGGGCCGAATTGGCGGCCGGCAAGACGTTGGATGATCTCCTCGTTCCAGCCTTTGCCGTGGTCCGCGAGGCCTCCAAGCGTACCCTTGGTATGCGCCATTTTGACGTGCAGATGATCGGCGGCATGGTGCTGGACGACGGCGCCATTGCCGAAATGAAAACCGGCGAAGGCAAAACCCTGGTTGCAACCCTTGCGGTTTACCTCAACGCCCTCGAAGGCAAGGGCGTTCACGTCGTCACCGTCAATGACTATCTGGCCAAGCGCGACGCCGACTGGATGGGCAAGATTTACAGTTTCCTCGGCCTCACCACCGGCGTCATTGTTCATGGTCTGTCGGATAATGAGCGCCGGGAGATGTATGCCTGCGACGTAACCTATGCCACCAACAACGAATTGGGCTTTGATTACCTCCGCGATAACATGAAATATCATCTCAATGAGATGGTCCAGCGCGGCCACAACTACGCCATCGTCGACGAAGTGGATTCAATCCTCATCGACGAAGCCAGAACGCCCCTGATTATTTCAGGTCCCCTTGATGACAAGTCCGATCTTTACAATACCTTGGACAAGTACATTCCCGAACTGACCTCCGATGATTACGAGCTCGATGAAAAACAGCGCTCCTGCACCCTGACGGAAAAGGGCAACGAACATCTGGAACAGGTCCTGGGTGCTGCCGGCATGCTGAAGGGCGACAATCTTTATGATGCGGAGAACGTCACCATCGTTCACCACGTCCAGCAGGCGCTGCGCGCCCACAAGCTGTTCCAGCGTGACAAGGACTACATCGTCAAGGACGATCAGGTGATCATCATCGACGAGTTCACCGGACGCATGATGCCGGGACGGCGCTATTCCGAAGGCCTGCACCAGGCCCTGGAAGCCAAGGAGCACACCGCCATCCAGCCGGAAAACGTGACGCTCGCCTCGATCACCTTCCAGAATTATTTCAGGCTTTACAAGAAACTGGCGGGCATGACCGGCACGGCCTCCACCGAAGCCGACGAGTTCATGGACATCTACAAGCTTGAGGTCATCGACATTCCGACCAATGTGCCGGTGGACCGCAAGGATGAAGACGATGAGGTCTATCGCACCGCCCGCGAAAAATATGCCTCCATCATCGAAACCATCAAGGATGCCCGCGAGCGCGGCCAGCCGGTTCTGGTGGGCACAACCTCTATCGAAAAATCCGAAACCCTGGCCGCCATGCTCAAGTCCATGGGTGTGCCGCACAACGTGCTGAACGCCCGCTACCATGAGCAGGAAGCAGCCATCATTGCCCAGGCGGGCATTGCAGGCGCCGTGACCATTGCCACCAACATGGCAGGCCGCGGCACCGACATTAAGCTTGGCGGCAACCTCGACATGCGCATTGCCACCGATTTGGCCGGTATTCCCGAGGGCGCCGAGCGCACCAAGCGCATCGCCGCCATTGCCAATGAGATCGAAGCCAACAAGCAGAAGGTCATCGCCGCCGGCGGCCTCTTCGTCATTGGCACCGAACGCCATGAAAGCCGCCGCATCGACAACCAGCTCCGCGGCCGTTCCGGCCGCCAGGGTGATCCCGGACGGTCCAGGTTCTATCTCTCCCTGGAAGATGATCTCATGCGCATTTTCGGTTCCGAGCGCATGGATTCCATGCTGCAGAAACTCGGCCTCAAGGAAGGCGAAGCCATTGTCCATTCCTGGATCAACAAGGCCCTCGAAAAGGCCCAGCAGAAAGTTGAAGCGCGGAACTTCGACATCCGCAAGAACCTCCTGAAATTCGACAACGTGATGAACGACCAGCGCAAGGTGATCTTCGAGCAGCGCATCGGCATCATGAAGGGCGAAGACGTTTCCGAAACCGTGGACGACATGCGCCACCAGATTATCGACGATCTCATTTCAAAATATATCCCGGACAACACCTATGCCGAGCAGTGGCAAACCGCCGAGCTGCGCCAGCACCTGCGCGAAGCCGTGGCCATTGATTTTCCCATTGAAGACTGGGCCAAGGAAGAAGGCATCGCCGACGAGGAAATCCGCGAGCGCGTGACCAAAGCGGCAGACGAGTTCTATCAGGCAAAGCGCGAGAAATTTACCCCCGCCATCATGCAGCAGGTTGAAAAGGCGGTTGTTCTGCAAACCCTTGACCAGCTCTGGCGCGACCACATTGTAACGGTGGAACAGTTGCGCCAGGTCATCCACTTGCGCGGCTACGGCCAGCGTGACCCGCTCAACGAATACAAGACCGAAGGCTTTAACCTCTTTGAGGCGATGATCTCCAAACTGCGTGAAACCGCCACCGCCCAGGTCATGCGGGTTGAAATCCAGTCGCAGGCCCCCGGCGAACTCTTGCCTGATGAGGATGATCTTCCCTTCATGCAAGCCCACCACATCGACGCCACCTCAGGTGAAGATGATGTAGGCGAAGGCTTTCCCATCTTCGGCCAGGCAACCGCCGCAGCCGCCGCCACGCTTGACCCGAAGCGGCCGGAAACCTGGGGCAAGGTCGCCCGCAACGAACCCTGCCCCTGCGGATCAGGAAAAAAGTACAAGCATTGCCACGGGGCCTTCGTTTAATGGATTATGCCGACAGTCAATAAATTTACTGTGCCTGTGGATTCGCCAAAGCTCCTGAACTGCAACCGACCTCAGCAATTCGCTTCGATTCACTTGGAGTAAATCTGGGTAGATCCGGATTGTGTTATTCATGGACTGGTGTGTGCTTCAACTAATCCCCCCATTTCTCGAGGTATTTTTGATATGAACTCTTCCAGCTTTCAGAGCTGAAGCTTCCGCCGCTCTCGTGAATCAGCGATAAATCCCAAGTGCCGCACGAGATGTTCTTTGATTCGGCTTGCCGGCAAAAATCCATATCATAGAAATGAAAGTCAAACCTCTCGTCAAAAAAGAGATTGTTGTTTATGAGTGTTTGGCTCTCACAGCCCAGAAGCAATCCGTCGAGCAGCTTTACCCTTTGGCGAGGTAGGCCAAATTTGCTGAGCTTCCTGGGCGGAAAAGATTTGCCGTGGCCGACTGCCCCACTGAGGTACTCCCGCTTATCCCAAGTAAATTTTGTATCCACAAACGCCCACGATGGCTGTCTTGGAACCCTTCGCAAATTTCCCGCCAGTCCCACTATCTTAAAATGCGTGAGTCCCTCCAGAATTCGATCGAACCAGAAGTAGTCTAAAAAGTGTAGGTCATCATGAGCGAAAACGAGTATGCTCGGGCTGGAAATACACTCCCTAATTGCCTGGTTGTAGATTTTGGAAAGACCTTCCTTGTTGTTTGGAAAAAGCCGCAAATCCAAAAAGGGGGGCTTATTGAAAGCGAGGGATCGTCCCGTAGCAGTAGTCCCAAGAAAATCCATTTCACTTGCGCGCGACCCGACGACCAGTGTAATTTTCATATTCTCTACCAAAAGGATAGTTCGTGGACACGGCTTCGAGAGTAACATCGTTGCAATGAATTCGCCATGCCAAACCAACTTTCAGAAAGCACTGTCACGTCTGAATCCGCTAGGCCGCGTTGGAATAGCTGATGGCTCCCATCATGCCCGCGTTCATGTGGTAGAGATGGTGGCAATGGAAAGCCCAGTTTCCGGGATTGTCCGCGGCAAACCGGATGGTCACCGAGGTTGACGGCGGAACCAGAACCGTATCGCGCAACGCCCCTTCGATGGACACGTTATTGACCGCCGCAACCTTGAAATAATGCCCGTGCAGATGCATGGGGTGCGCCATCCCGGTCTGGTTCTGCATGATGATTTCAATGCGCTCGCCTTCACGAACCGTGAAAATCGTCTCATGCATGGAAGACTTGCCGTTGAGGCCCCAGCGATAATCCGCGCCGCCGCCGGTCAGGGTTAGAATTTCGGTTCGCGTCACCGGCTCAGGTGGCAGCACCGCAATAGAGCGCAGCTTCATCTCCTGTGCCAAGTCTACCTCCGGCGCCACATCACCCTCGCCTGCGAGCTTGGCAATTTCAGCACCCCGTGTTGCGAGATAAATGCCGGTCCTCGCCTTTGTTCCTTCTGGCCTGAAAAGAATGGGCCATGCCCCGCTGCCCTCCGGCAGCTTCACGCGGATGTCCGCCCTTTGCGCAATGGCCAAGGGAAACAACGCCCCCTTCAGGGGATAGACCGCATTGCCGTCAACCGCGATGAGTTCGCCCTGAAGCTGACCCAGGTCAATCCACATATTACTGGCGGCCGACCCGTTGATAATCCGCAAGCGGATTTGCGTGGCCTTGCCAACGCTCACAACTTCCGGATCAGCCAGGGTCCGGTCATTGGCCAGATATGCATCAAACATGATGTCATTAAGCATGCCAGCCATCGCATGGCCCGCATGTTCTCCGCCACCGGCTTTGAGCTCCGCCAGAATTTCCAGCGGATCGCGAAACGTAAAATCATGGAGCATCACCACATGTTCTTGTTCATCAAACAGGGGTTCCGCCGTTTCCCGCACAATCAGGGGCGCAGCCAAAAGCTGCTGCTCCTGCAATCCAACATGGGAGTGCATCCAATGGCTGCCGGAACGTGTGTTCACAAATTCATAATCAAAGGACTCGCCGGGTGTTAGCGGCGCCTGCGACAGCATGGGAACGCCGTCCTGGGCGGAAGGTGGATTCAACCCATGCCAGTGCAAAAGTGTTTCCACATCCAGATTGTTTTTGACCCGCACCCGGAACCGTTCCCCCAGCATCAGCGAAAGCCCGTTTCCACCCCCGCCATTTACAATGCCGAAAACCTTCGCTGCGCGGCCGTTAACCTCAATAATTCGTGAAGCCACCGTGAGGTCGGCAGGCGTTTGCGCCCGGGCAAGGCTTGCCCCCAACGGTGCGAAGAAAATACCCTGAAAAACCGCCCGTCTCGATAACCTCTTATTCATCTCAATTCACCGAAAGGCTGCCCCAAAAAGGGATTAATACAAAGGAAGACAATGAATTAACATTCTGAAAACAAGTCAGGATTAAGGTCCGGGGATGACAGCGATATTCGCTTTATGCAGGGTTGCACAATGAAGAACGCGAAATATCTGGCAAAGCTTTTCATTCGCGACATCGGCGGAGCCACCGCCATTGAGTATGGCTTGATTGCAGGCGTCATGGGACTGATGTTGATACCCGTGATGTTTACAATGTCGACGACTGTCAAAGAGGCATTTTTTGACATAATGATTGGCCTTTTCGAGTTATAGGCTTTTCACAATAGGTCACCCGGAACGCACCGCGCTTCTAGGCGCTCCGCCCAATCGCCAAAAACTTCTCGCGTCTCTGCGTCCTCAGTACGTCTGGCGAAACACCCGCAAATGCCTCCAGTATCCGTCCTATCATTTCGCCAGCGGAAGTTATCGCCTGTTCCGGCTGGCGGTGCGCTCCGCCTAACGGTTCATTTACGATATCATCAATGACGCCCAATTTTTTGAGATCCTGCGCCGTGATCTTCAAGGCGGCCGCCGCGTCCTTGGCGCGTCCTGCATCGCGCCACAGGATGCTGGCTGCCCCTTCCGGCGAAATGACGCTGTAGATCGCATGCTCCATCATCAGCACGCTGTTTCCTGCTGCAATGGCAATCGCCCCCCCCGAGCCGCCCTCGCCGATAATCAGGGAAACCAGCGGCACCCCAAGCCCCATGCAGCAGTCGGTTGACCGGGCTATCGCTTCGGCCTGGCCCCGCTCTTCCGCATCAATGCCGGGGTAAGCCCCCGCCGTATCGACAAAGGTGATTACCGGAATGCCAAAGCGCTCGGCCAGTTCCATGAGTCTTACCGCCTTGCGATAGCCCTCGGGCCGCGCCATGCCAAAATTATGCTTGAGGCGCGCCTGCGTATCCGCCCCTTTTTCCTGGCCGATAACGACGACCGATGAGCCGCGAAACCGCCCAAGCCCGCCCACAACGGCAAAATCCTCGGCGAATTTCCGGTCTCCCGCCATGGGCACAAAGTCGGTAATCAGGCCATTGATATAGGCCAGTGCATGGGGCCGGTCCGGATGCCGCGCCACCTGGGTCTTTTGCCAGGGTGTCAAATTTACATAGAGATCGGCCAGGCTCTTGGAAGCCTTTTTCTCCAAAGCCTTGACTTCGTCTGCGATTGAAACCGTGGCATCCCCGGCAGCGAGAGCCCGCAACTCGGCGATTTTTCCTTCAAGCTCGGTAACCGAGGTTTCAAAGTCCAGATAGATCATACAGCCTCAAAGGGTATTGAAGGAATTGGCTTTTGGGTGCGCCAGATGTGACCGCCGGAGGGGATAAAGTCAACTTTTCTTAGCTAAGGGATGGTGAATCTCCACCACTGCCTGCAGGCGCCCCGCCTGGACATGGGTGTAAATCTGGGTGGTCGAAATATCCGCATGCCCCAGCATTTGCTGAACCGCCCGCAGGTCAGCCCCGCATTCCAGCAGATAGCTGGCAAAGGCGTGGCGCAGCACGTGCGGCGAAACCTTGCCAAGGTCGAGGCCGCACGCCGCCGCCAGGGCTTTAAGTTCCACGGCAAAATGTTGCCGGGTCAGGCAGCCGCTCGCCCCGTGTGATGGAAACAGCCACTTCGTCTCAGCCGCTTCCCGCAAGGACAGGGTTTTAAGATAAGCCTGAAGAACGCTTCTGGCCCGGTCGGAAACCGGGACGAGCCGTTCCCGGCCGCCCTTGCCCTTGATCGCCAGAAAAGCATCATCTGCGGTCACCGCACGAACCGTTAACCCGACGAGCTCTGAAACGCGAAGCCCGGTGGCTGCCAGAAGTTCCAACAGGCAGTAAAGCCGTTCCGCCTTGAAGCGTCCCTTGCCTTCCGCCCGTGAAACCCGCGCCTGTGCTTCGGCAAGCAACAGGTCAATGTCCTGCGTTGAAAGCGTCTTGGGCAAGGGCCGGCCCGCCTTTGGACTTTCCACAATGGCCGCCGGATTTGCCGTCACAAGGCCTTCGCCATGGATGAACTGGTGGAACTGTCGAACCGCCGACAGCCGCCGGGCCGCCGTCGTGCGGGCAAAGCCGTGCTCCTCAAGGCTTGCTAAATAGGCCCGGATGTCGTCGCTCGATGCGGAGAGGAGGGCTGCACCCCTGGCCTCAAGAAAGGCTACATAATGCTGGAGGTCGCGCCCATAGGCCTGCAGGGAATTGTCGGCAGCCCCGCGCTCGGCGCTCATCATCTCCAGGAACCGGTCCACATGCCGGTGTACTGTCGAAGGTTTTGCGATGCTATCTTTGCCTGAGTTTTTCATGGGGTAAGGATTTCACGATCTCCGACTGTTCCGGCGGGAAATTTGCCAGCCCCCATACGATGCCATAGACAGCGCCGCCCAATATGAGAATAACAAGCAGGAACCGAAGGCTGTCAGGCAAGCGTAAATCTCCAAATCACTTGGCAGTTTATCCCAGATGCCAGTAAATGACTACCTAATCAAAAGTCTTGGCGCTCTGACCCCGCCGTTCTAAAAGCTCCGCCAGCACAAGGATTGGAACAATGGCGCGGCGTTCTCTCTCAAAGGAGATAGAAGATATCCGGGATAAGCTCGGAAATCATTCGATCGTGCTTGTCGGCCTGATGGGTGCCGGCAAATCAAGCATCGGCCGCAGGCTGGCCGAAAAGCTTGACGTTCCCTTTGTCGACGCCGACCATGAAATTGAGATTGCCGCCGACAAGACCATCCCTGAAATTTTCAAGGATCATGGCGAAGCCTATTTCCGTGAAGGCGAGCGCCGGGTGATTTCACGCCTGATTGAAAATGGCGCCCAGGTTCTGTCAACCGGCGGCGGGGCTTTCATTAACGAGGAAACCCGCCAGGGCATTCAGGCCCATGGCATTTCGGTCTGGCTGAAGGCCGACCTGTCCCTGCTGATGAAACGGGTGATGAAACGCGCCGACCGTCCCCTGCTGCAGACCGATGATCCCGAGGCAGTCATGCAAAAACTGATGGACCAGCGCTATCCCATCTATGCCACGGCTGACGTGACGGTTGAAAGCCGCGATGTGCAGCACACGCAAATGGTCAATGAAGTCATCAAGGTTTTGGCCAAATGGCCGGGTTGGGAGCGGCTGAACAATGCAAGCATCTGACGGCGTGCGCCGCGATATCGTATCCGTCAATCTCGGACAGAGAACCTATGACATTCACATCAAGGAAAACCTGTTGCAGGAAGCGGGCCGCGCCATTGCGCCGCTGCTCAACCGGCCCTTCGCCGCTATCGTTACCGATGAAAATGTGGCTCGCCACCATCTCAAAACGCTGGAAGCATCCTTGGCGGCGGCAGGCATTAAATCGGTTGCCATCATTCTGCCCGCCGGGGAAAAAACCAAGAGCTTCGCCGCGCTGGCCGACCTCTGCGAACAATTGCTGGCAGCCGGCGTTGAACGGCGCGATAAGATCATCGCCTTCGGTGGCGGTGTCATTGGTGACCTTACTGGCTTTGCCGCTGCCATCCTCAGGCGCGGCGTCGAGTTCATCCAGATTCCAACGACACTTCTGGCCCAGGTCGATTCTTCCGTAGGCGGCAAGACTGGCATCAACACGGCCCACGGTAAAAATCTCATTGGCGCGTTTCTCCAGCCCATGAAGGTCCTGGCCGACACCAGCCTGCTTGAAACCTTGCCCCGCCGCGAACTGGCAGCGGGTTATGCAGAAGTGGCAAAATATGGCCTTCTCGGCGACCTTTCATTCTTCGAATGGCTGGAAGCCAATGCCGAAATCCTCCTGCGCGGTGATGCCAAGGCGCGTGCTTACGCCATCCACCGGAGCTGCAGCGCCAAGGCCGCCATCGTTGCCGAAGACGAGACGGAACAGGGCGAGCGCGCCCTCCTCAACCTCGGCCACACCTTCGGCCACGCCCTCGAATCGGCGACAGGCTACAGCAACCGCCTCCTGCACGGTGAAGGTGTTGCCATTGGCATGGTCCAGGCCTTCCGCTTCTCCGAGCACTTAAAGCATTGCAAGCCAGGCACGGCTGACAGGGTTGCCAAGCACTTAAAAGCCGTTGGGCTTCCAACGCAGATTAACGATATTGAGGGACCGCTTCCACCCATTGCCGGTCTTGTGAATATCATGCGGCGGGACAAGAAGGCTCAAAGCGGCAAATTGACATTCATTCTGGTGCGCTCGATTGGCGATGCTTTCATTGCCAAAAATGTTCCCGACAGCGACGTCACCGCTTTTTTGCAGGAGGATCTTGAAAGAAGATGAGTTTCGATATTGGCATGGCCGCTGTCACAATCTTTCTTCTGCTTCTCATATCTGCATTTTTTTCCAGCGCTGAAACGGGAATGACGGCCACCTCCCGGGCCCGCCTGACGGAGCTGGAGCGCCGGGGAAGTTGGCGCGCCGGTCTCGTCCTGAACCTGACCAAAACCCGCGAACGTCTCATCGGCGCAATTCTTTTGGGCAACAATGTCGCCAACATCACCGCCTCTGCTGTCGCCACGGCGATCCTTATCAAGACCTTCGGTGACAGCGGCGCCGTAATTGCCTCGGCGGCCATGACCGTGCTTGTCCTGATCTTCGGCGAGGTCATGCCCAAGACCTATGCGATCGCCTATCCCGACAGGGTGGCGCTTGCCGTTGCTCCCATCATGCGCGTGCTCGTGGCGGTGTTCGGCCCGGTAGTGATCGCCGTTGAATATGTCGTGAAAAATGTTCTCCGCCTTTTCGGCGCCAACATGTCCAATGTGAACGACGTCCTGTCCGCCCATGATGAGCTGCGCGGCACCATCGATCTTCACCATAGGGAAGGCGCATTCATCACCAATGACCGCAACATGCTGGGCGGCATTCTCGATCTTCAGGACCTCGAAATTCTCGATGCCATGATCCACCGCACCAAAATGGTGAGCATAGATGCCGCGGATGCGCCCGACAAAATCGTCAAACAGGTTTTGAAGTCAGGCCACACGCGCTTCCCCGTGTGGAAGGACAAACAGGACAACATTGTCGGCATCCTCCATGCCAAGAATCTGTTCGCGGCACTGCAGGAAAATGAAGGGGATTCCGACAAGTTCAAAATCGAGGATGTCATGAACCCGCCATGGTTCGTACCCGATACGCGCCCCCTTGCCGACCAGCTCAAGGCGTTTCTCAGGCGCAAGACCCACTTTGCCATCGTTGTTGACGAGTATGGCGAGGTTCAGGGTCTCATTACCCTTGAGGACATCATTGAGGAGATTATCGGCGACATCAAGGATGAGCATGATTTCGTCTCCTCAGGCATCAAGCCACAGCCCGACGGTTCCTATGTGGTCGAAGGCACCGTGCCCTTGCGCGACCTCAACCGCGCCTTGAACTGGAACCTGCCGGATGAGGAAGCAACAACAATTGCCGGCCTCGTCATCCATGATGCCCGCATGATTCCGGATGTAGGCCAGGTTTTCAATTTTCACGGCTTCCGCCTGGAAGTTCTCAAAAAACGCAAACACCAGGTCACCTCGGTAAAACTAACACCGGAAAATCTTGGCTAGCATGATTGCCCGCGAGGTCGATCTTGTCATTGTGGGTGCCAGTTTCGCTGGTTTGATTTGCGCGCGCTCGGCGGCCCTTCGCGGCCTCAAGGTCATAGTCATTGAGTCGAAGTCAGATCCCGGTGCCCGAATTCACACGACCGGCATATTGGTGAAAGAAGCCGCCGAGGAGGTCGATACGCCAGCAAGATTCTCTCGTGTCATTCACGGCGTGAGGCTCTATTCTCCCTCGCTCAAATCGATCGATTTGCGCGCCCCCGGTTATTATTTTCTGACAACAGACACGGCCGGTCTTGTGCGCTGGTTGGCTGACGAGGCGCGCCAAGCAGGCGCTGAAATCATTTGCGATAGAAAAGTTGAGGTTGCGAAGTGCGAGGCAGAGAAAATCGCCCTGCCCCAGTTCAACATCAAAACGCGCTATCTCGTGGGTGCGGATGGCGCCCGCTCAACGGTGGCCAAGCTCTTCGGTCTCGGACGCAATGAAAAATTTCTGACTGGTCTTGAAATTGAATATCAGAACTTGCCGAAGGCCGATCCCGATTTGCTGCATTGTTTTCTGGATACAAGACTGGCCCGCGGCTATCTCGCGTGGGTAGCGCCTGCTCCCGGCTTCTTTCAAGTCGGCCTTGCAACCAATGCCGACGCGAAGCCCGACCTCAAGGCTTTTCTCAATCATACTGAAACGCTGTTCGGCTACTCTTCCGCATCAGTCAAGGAAAGGCGCAGCGGCCTCATTCCCTGCGGCGGGCCGGTAAAAAACTTTGCTGCATCCAATGTCATGCTCATTGGGGATGCAGCGGGCCATGTTTCCCCTTTAACCGGCGGCGGCATCAGGTTGGCATTTCGCTATGGCCGCCGGGCCGGCCAGCTCATCGCCGATCATCTCTTGCGTCACGGGCCTCCACCAGAAAAGATTCTGGCCACGGAACTTCCGTCCTTCACAAAGAAACGCGCTCTGCGCAAAGCCATGGATTTGGGCCCGCCGAACTGGCTCTACGACCTGATGATTGGAACCCCGGCAATGAACTGGTTTGCGCGCCGGGTCTATTTCCACAAACGTGCCGAACCGGGTGACAGTTTGGAAGCCTTCGAGGAACGTCTGAAAAATACCCGGAACTAGGTTCTTGGCGCTGCCGCCTCGATCGCCAGCGCGTGCACCTGCTCTTTCAGTTCGGCCGCCAGGACGTGGTTAATCATCCGGTGCTGCTCGACCCGGGATTTGCCCTGAAACGCCGCCGCGACAATTTTGACGCGAAAATGGCTTTCCCCGTCAGGCCGGGCTCCCGCATGGCCTTGATGCTGCGACGATTCATCAATCACCTGCAGGGAAATAGGTGAAAATGCCGTTTGCAGCTTGGTTTCCAGGGTTTTTCCAACCAGTCCTAAGATCATTTTTGCGTCCAGTGCGGTTCAGGGTTGCGACTTTTGCTTCATATCCCCATAATCATGCCCCATGAAACTTGATTCAAAATATTTCGACAAAATCCGCATCAAAACCGGCCCCAACAAGAAGGAACCGCCGGCCCCAACCATGTGCGAATGGCCGGGCTGTGCCAAGCCGTCGCGCCACAAGGCGCCCAAGGGCCGTGGCGCCGAAGGCCAGTTCCATAACTACTGCACCCAGCACGTCCAGGAATACAACAAGACCTACAACTATTTTGAGGGCATGAAGGATGATGCCGTGGCGGGCTTCCAGAAGGATGCCCAAACCGGCCATCGGCCCACCTGGAAACTGGGCCAGAACTCCTATGCCAACATCAATGGCATGCGCCGCAAGGCCCGGAATGTGAACGATCCCTACGCCATGTTCACCCCAAGTGCGGAGAATATTAACGCCAAATTGGGCCGCGCCCTGCGCAAGAATGAGATCAAGGCGCTGAACACCCTGGGACTGGACGAGACTGCCTCTGCCGAAAAGGCCAAGTCGCAATACAAGCTCCTGGTGAAACGCCTTCACCCCGATGCCAACGGCGGCTCACGCGAGAACGAGGACACCCTGAAAGCGGTGATCCATGCCTATGACACATTGCGGGCCAGCGGTTTCTGCTAGTTTGCCCAATGCCTAGAACTTGCAGCACCCCCTTGAACCGTTTAGAACCCAGAACATTCCACAACACGCCCGGAAAAGAAGATTGAACAGATGAATACTATGGCAAATGGTGACGCCCACGGAATGCCCGATGCTACGGCCTCGGTCAGCCAGCTCTTTGGCTTTGAATCAAACATGATCGTGCCGTCCTATGCGACGGCCACCGAACACGTGCCCGATCTCGACGAGGATTATCTTTTCAACCGCGACACTACGCTGGCGATCCTGGCTGGCTTTGCCTTCAACCGCCGCGTGATGATCACCGGTTACCACGGCACCGGCAAGTCGACCCATATCGAGCAGGTGGCCGCCCGCCTCAACTGGCCCTGCATCCGCATTAACCTGGACAGCCACATCAGCCGCATCGATCTCATCGGCAAGGACGCCATCGTGCTGCAGGACGGCAAGCAGATCACCGAATTCCGCGAAGGCATTCTGCCCTGGGCCTATCAGCGCAACGTGGCGCTGGTCTTCGACGAATATGACGCGGGCCGCCCCGATGTGATGTTTGTCATCCAGCGGATTCTCGAATCCTCCGGCAAGCTCACCCTGCTTGACCAGTCCAAGGTCATTCGCCCGCACAAGGCCTTCCGCCTCTTTTCAACCGCCAACACTGTGGGCCTCGGCGACACCACCGGCCTCTATCATGGCACCCAGCAGATCAACCAGGCCCAGATGGACCGCTGGTCCATAGTCTCCGCCTTGAACTATCTGCCCCATGCGGAGGAAACCGGCATCGTGCTGGCCAAGTGCAAGAACTACGACACGGAAAAGGGCCGGAAGACCATCTCCAACATGGTGCGCATTGCTGATCTCACCCGCAACGCCTTCATGCAGGGCGATGTTTCAACCGTGATGAGCCCGCGAACCGTCATCACCTGGGCGCAGAACACCGACATCTTTGGCGATATCGGTTTTGCCTTCCGGCTGACCTTCCTCAACAAGTGCGACGAGCTTGAGCGCCCCATCGTGGCCGAATTCTACCAGCGCTGCTTTGGCGAGGAATTGCCCGAGTCATCCGCCCATGTGGCCATTGCCTGAAGGCACATCAGCCAATGGCAGAGGCCCGTGAAGGCAAAGCAGAGGAATTCAAGCGCGTCCTGAGCACGGCGATGAAAACCATTGCCGATGATCCGGAACTCACCGTGAGCTTCGGCAATGAAACGCCTGCCCTGTCCGGCAACAAGGCCAAGCTTCCCCAGGTCACCAGCCAGTTCACCCCCAAGGACATCGCCATCACCCGCGGGCTTTCCGACAGCTTCGCGCTTAGGCTCTCCAATCACTCGGACCAGATTCACAGTAAGTATCGCCCCGAAGGAAAGAACGCCCGTGCCGTTTTCGAGGCCGTTGAGCAAGCCCGCATTGAAGCGCTGGGCGCCAATGCCATGCCCGGCATGGCGCAAAACCTGAATGCCGCCCTGGAAGACCGTTTTGCCAAGGCCGTGGTCAACCGCTCCAGCAACCGCCGGGATACACCCCTTGAAGAGGCCGTGGCCCTCATGGTGCGTGAACGCCTCACCGGCCAGGCACCTCCCGCCAACGCCAAAATGTATGTCGATCTCTGGCGACCCTGGATCGAGGAAAAGGCGGCATCACGCCTCAGCAATTTGGGCAACGCCATTCACGACCAGACGGAATTTGCCAGGGCCTCGCGCGATATCATCGCCGCCCTCGATATGGCCGATGAGCTTGGCGATGACCCAGATCAATCGGACGAAACCGACAATCAGGACGATACCGAACCCGACGCGGGCGAGCGCCAGGAAACCACCGACGGCGAAGACGAGGAAAGCCAGCAGTCCGCCGCCGAAGAGTTGCAGGACTCCGAAGGCGATACCGATGCCTCCGAAATGGAGCAGCAATCGAAGGACATGGACGAGTCTCCCGATGACCTGGAAGGCGAGGAACAGGACGATGGCGATGAGCCCTGGCGGCCGCAGCTTCCCTTTTCGTCGCTCACCAACGACAATTTCTACAAAGTCCACACTAACCAGTTTGATGAGGAAATTGCCGCCGAAGACCTCTGCGATACCGAGGAACTGACAAGGTTGCGCAATTATCTCGACAAGCAATTGTCAAATCTGCAGGGGGTTGTGGCGCGCCTTGCCAACCGCTTGCAGCGCCGCCTTATGGCCCAGCAGAACCGCTCATGGGATTTCGATCTCGAGGAAGGGGTGCTCAACACTGCCCGTCTCGTGCGCATCGTCATTGATCCCATGCACCCCCTGTCCTTCAAGGTGGAGCAGGACACAAAATTCCGTGATACTGTTGTGACGCTGCTTCTCGACAATTCCGGTTCCATGCGTGGCCGCCCCATCACCGTTGCTGCAACCTGTGCTGATATCCTGGCCAGGACCCTTGAGAGATGCGGCGTGAAAGTTGAAATTTTGGGTTTCACTACCAAGGCCTGGAAAGGCGGCCAGTCGCGCGAGAAATGGCTGGGTGCCGGCAAGTCTCCAAACCCCGGAAGGCTCAATGACCTCCGCCACATCATCTACAAATCCGCCGATCAGCCGTGGCGCAGGGCCAGGCGCAATCTCGGCCTGATGATGCGCGAAGGCCTGCTCAAGGAAAACATCGACGGCGAGGCCCTGATCTGGGCCCATAACCGCCTGCTGGCGCGCTCGGAACAACGCCGCATTTTAATGGTGATTTCCGATGGCGCCCCGGTTGATGATTCAACCCTCTCGGTGAACTCCGGAAATTATCTTGAGCGCCATCTCCGCCAGGTCATTGCCGATATCGAAGGCAAGTCCCCCATCGAGCTCATCGCCATCGGCATCGGCCATGACGTGACCCGCTATTACAAGCGCGCCGTGACCATTATCGATGCCGAGGAACTGGGTGGCGCCATGACTGAAAAACTGGCCGAGCTCTTTGAGGAGAACGGCCCCCCGGACAAGCGCGCTGCACCACCAACGCGCCGCCGTGCCCGCGCGTGATAATTCCCATCGAGACCAAACGCCTGATCTTGCGGGAACACACCCTTCAAGATTTTGACGCTCTCTACGCCATGTGGAGCGAACCCGCCGTCTATCATCACATTATCGGCCGCCCCTCAACGCGCGAAGAAGCATGGAACCGGCTGCTCCGCTATGCCGGCCATTGGGAATTGCTGGGCTATGGCTATTGGGTGGTGGAAGAACGGGCCACAGGAAACTACGTCGGCGAAATGGGCTTTGCCGATTGCCACCGGGATATTGATCCGCCGCTTGAGGGACGGCCCGAAATGGGCTGGGCGCTCAAGACCGCTGTCCATGGCAAGGGCTATGCAACCGAAGCCCTGCAGGCAATCACCATCTGGGGCGATACGCATTTCGCCGGGAAGGAAACATCCGCCATCATTGCCCTCGAAAACACGGCCTCAATCCGCCTTGCCGAAAAAATCGGCTTCGTCAAAAAACTGGAAACCACCTATAAGAACGAGCCCACACTCGTGTTCTATCGTTCTTCAAAATCTTAGGCTTCATATTTTTCGAGAAATGCTTCGGCGCTGAGCAGCCGCATGTCTTCGATAACGCCCGCCAGCTTGTCATGCTCCCAGTCCCACCAGGCAAGCGCGATGATCCGTGTACTGATCTTCGGCTCGAACCGCCAGCGCAGGAATTTTGCCGGAACTCCGGCGACGATCGCATAGGCCGGGACATCCCGCGTGACGATTGCGCCCGCCGCCACAACAGCACCATGGCCGGTCTTCACGCCCGGCTTGATGATAGCTCCATGCCCGATCCAGACATCATTGCCGGTCTCAACTGATTTCTCCTGCCGCCGCGCGCGGAATTCGCTGTCAAGCTTGGCGCCGAGGAAATATTCATTGGCGCGGTACGTCATCTTGTGCTGGCTCACCCGCTCAAGCGGATGTTCAAGCGCATTAATCCGTGCATTCGCCGCAATACAGCAGAATTTTCCAATCTTTGCGTAGATCACTTCCGCCTGGCGCTCCACATAGGAATAGTCACCGAGCTCCGAATCGGAAAAAGCCACGCGTTCCTTGATCTCAGTAAAGCGCCCGAGCTTGGCATTCCGTAAAACCGCGGAGGGGTGAACGATGGGTTCCCCGCTGCGTGTGGCCGTCGGCGAATGGCGTTTTGGCGGTTTGCTCATGGCCTGAACCTAAAACAAAAGCCGCCCATTTTGGAGCGGCTTTTGCAAATCCGGGGAAATGAAATGATCAGGCAGCTTTTTCCACCAGCTTCTTGGCAATCGAGCTCTTCAGCTTGCGCGCCTTGATGGAAAGGTCATCGTTGCTGGCCTTCAAAAGAAAGGCATCAAGCCCGCCGCGATGTTCAACCGTCTTGAGCGCATTGGCGCTGACGCGGAACCGGTAGGTGAGGCCCATGGCATCGCTGATCAGGCTGACACTGCACAGGTTCGGCAGAAAGCGCCGCCTGACCTTGTTGTTGGAATGGCTCACATTGTTGCCCGCCAGTGGGTTCTTGCCTGTCAACTCGCAAACTCGAGCCATAATACGTACTCCGCGATATAATAAAGGCCAGACCATGAGGGGTCCGGCTCGGTTGGCGCTTCTATAAGTGGAGAGCCAGCCCCGGTCAAGCAGATCGGCAATAATTTCCGCCACTGCCGCCCGTCCCGCTTTAAAACAGAAGAGTTAACGGCCATGGCTGCGGATCAGCCTAAACCCCCCAAGCGAAACCGAATTCTAGTGGCTTGCGACAAGCCGGCCACCATATCTTGCGAGAACAAACAGTGAAAATATGGCAATCCGCGATTCGCCCACCTTCTGTTCTCAAACCAGAACGCTTCGTTAATTTTAAAAGTCCATGTGGCGCCAAGGCCTTTACCCTTCATTAACGGACGGAAACAAACCTTAAGAAAAAAGCTGAATTTTTATCTATCCCCATTTGGGAAAATCTGCTGCATGAAAATTCGGCACCTGCAAAAGCAGGAATTGTCGCAGAACATAGAATGAATCCGTCATGAGTCAGCGATTCGCCCACCTTATGTTCTGCTTTGAATCCAACTCTTACGGGCATGGAGCAAATCGGCACAATCAATCCGGCAGAATATTCTGGTTCATGCGGAACAGGTTTTGCGGATCATATTTGCGCTTCACCTTTTGCAGCCGCCCATAGGCCTTCGCACCGAAGGCATCGCGCACGAGATTTGCTCCTTCTCCATGGCCCGGGAAATTGAGATAGAGCCGGCCTGTCGAATGAGGCTGCATGTCGTCCCAGAATTTGCGGACCCAGCCAATGTTGGCACCATCATCTGCAGGGTTCGACCAGATGGCATCGAGGCTCAGCATAAACGGCATGTAACGGTCACCGAATGCGGTTGCATCGGCAACCACCCGCTGAACCGCACCGCCAAATTTCCAGATGGAGGCAAAGGTCATTTCGGAAGGGCGCTGTGCCATGCGTGCGGTGATCTCATGAATGACATTATCGTCGAGGCCCTTGAGATAGGTGGACTTCCAGTAGCAGCGGTCGCGGCCCTTGGGAAAAAGGCCGTCATAAAGCGTCTGGATGGTGCGGTAGGGCAGGCGGCCGCTGAAATCGACGAGCGGCTCGCCAAAACTGCGCAAGGGCTGCACCACGCGCTCACCTTCTTCCGCCGGGCCGTCATACACATGTGCGAGCGCCAGAACACGGCGACCCCATGCATTTTCGGGAATTGAAGGATCCTGCGGCAGCGTTGAAAATTCGGCAAGTCCACTGAGCCTGTCGGGGGCCGTTTTCATAAAGTCGCGCCACAGGGGAATAATCTCATTTGCCCGCTCTTCCGGATAAGCGGGGCCACAGAACATGAGTTCCGGTTCAATTGCGTGTAACTTGAATTCGAAACCGACCACCACGCCAAAATTGCCGCCGCCGCCCCGCAGGGCCCAGAGCAGGTCGGGATTTTCGGTTTCGCTGGCATGGACCAGTTTGCCATCAGCCGTGACCACATCGGCAGCCATCAGGTTATCGCAGCTCAGCCCATGCCGCCCACGCAGCCAGCCGATACCGCCGGATAGGGTGAGACCCGCCACGCCCGTACCCGAGATTAAGCCGCCGGGGGTGGCACATCCAAACGGCGTGGTCGCCGCATCGACGTCACCCCATGTGGCGCCGCCTTCGACGACGGCGCTATTTAGCCCAGAGGACACACGCACTCCATTCATCGCCGACATGTCAATCATCAGCCCGCCGTCACACACCGCATAGCCCGCCACATTGTGCCCGCCCGAACGAACTGCGATGGCTAGGCCATGGTCGCGGGCGAAACTGATCGAAGCCGCGACATCGGCGGCATTTCGGCACCGTGCGATCAGGGCTGGCCGGCGGTCAATCATGCCGTTCCAGACAACCCGCGTGGCATCGTATGAAGGACTTGACGGGTCCAATACCTCGCCGCGCAATCGCACGCGGAAGGCTTCGATTTGAGCGGTTGTAATCAACCGGGATTTGTCGTCTGCCATGATTCAATTCTCCAAATTCGAAAAAAGAATAGTTCAACCAGCACAGAGGAGCTAAAGTCGAAAAAGTTGAAAAGCGGTCATTTCTGCCATGCCGGAACGAAGCGGCCCACTAAATGTAGCAATACTTGCAGTGCCGGAGGTTACGGCCTCGGCACTTTTTGGCATGTTTGACCTCTTTTCCTCACCGGGTAGGGATTTCGCATTTATCACGCGCGGAATCGCAGGCGAACAGCGCATGCGGCCCTGCATCGTGGCACGGGACAAGGACGGTTTCAGCGCAGCCAACGGCATCTGGGTGCGGCCCGACTATGATTTTTCGACCTGTCCGCAACCCGACATCGTCTGCATCCCGGATTTCTTCGTCAATCCTGGAGAAAGCGTTGCTGGACTCTATGAAGCTGAGGCGCAGTGGCTGAAACGTGTCCACGGCGATGGTGCCATGTTGGCAAGCGCATGCTCAGGCGCGGTTCTGCTTGGCGAGGCGGGCCTGCTCACAAATTGTGAGGCAACCATCCATTGGGGCTATGTCTCGATGCTCACTGACAACTATCCCAACGTAAAAGTAAGACCGCACCAGTCACTGGTTCTGAGTGGTGAAGCCCAGCGCATCATTATGGCCGGCGGTGGATCGAGCTGGCAGGACCTCGCACTCTATCTCATCGCCCGTTTTGTCGGATTGAAGGACGCGATTGAGGTCGCCCGGGTCTATATGCTGCAATGGCACGACCTCGGCCAGCAGCCCTTTGCGGCCTTGATGTATTTTCGCCAGACGCAAGATGCGATTATCAACACGTGTCAGGAATGGGCGGCACAGAATTATCGGACGCCTTCGCCCGTGGCTGCCATGATCGAAGTCTCGGGCCTTGCTGAACGCACCTTCATGCGGCGCTTTGCAGAGGCAACCGGAATGACGCCCTTGGACTACATTCATGCCCACCGGCTCGAAGAAGCCAAGCAAATGCTGGAAACAGGCGAACTTCCGGTGGAAGCCATCGCCAATGAGGTGGGCTATGAGGACACGAGTTTCTTCGGTCGTCTTTTCCGCCGCAAGGTTGGCTTGACGCCAGCCCAGTATCGCCTGCGTTTCGGCTCTTTGCGCCGGGTTCTTGCCCGGATTTAGCTCAATTTGCGTTTGCACAACGCTCCCACAGCCACTACTTTGAACCCATGCCGCAAATCCGAAATGTCACCGCCGTATTGGGTCCCACCAATACCGGCAAAACCCATTTGGCGGTGGAGCGCATGCTGGCCCATGGCGGCGGCATGATCGGCCTGCCGCTCCGGCTTCTGGCCCGGGAAATCTATGACCGGGTGCGGCTGAAAGTGGGTGATCACGCCGTGGCTCTTGTGACCGGCGAGGAAAAGATCATTCCGGCGGCCCCGCGCTACTGGGTGGCAACCGTAGAGGCCATGCCGCCTGATATCGAGGTGCCGTTCCTCGCCATCGACGAGGTTCAGCTCTGCGCTGATTTCGAGCGCGGCCATATTTTCACCGACCGTGTTTTGCACCGGCGGGGCTATGAAGAAACCATGCTTCTGGGGGCCGCCACCATGAAGCCCATTCTCGAAGCCATGCTGCCCAAAACCAGTTTTATCGCCAGGCCGCGTTTCTCTAAGCTCACCTATGCGGGCGTCAAGAAAATGACCCGGCTTCCCCGAAGGTCCGCCATCGTCGCCTTCTCTGCCGAGATGGTTTATTCCGTGGCCGAACTTATCAGGCGGCAAAGCGGCGGAGCCGCCGTTGTGATGGGCGCCCTGTCGCCGCGCACCCGCAATGCCCAGGTGGCGCTCTACCAATCCGGCGAGGTGGATTACATCGTCGCCACCGATGCCATCGGCATGGGCCTCAACATGAATGTCGATCATGTGGCCTTTGCCGCCACCCGGAAGTTCGATGGCTTCCAGTACCGCCAGCTCAACCCCGGCGAGCTTGGCCAAGTCGCGGGCCGCGCCGGCCGTTATATGAACGACGGCACCTTTGGCTGCACCGGCGAGGCGGAGGCCTTTGAGCAGGAAACCATCGACCGTTTGGAGAACCATAATTTCGACAGCATCCGTTCGCTGCAATGGCGCAACCCGGACCTTGATTTCGGCTCCCTTGAGCGCCTGCGCCGCAGCCTGACCACCATGCCCCAGCACGATGGCCTCACCCGCGCCCAGGCCGGCCCCGATATCCAGGCGCTGGAAGCCGTAGTGCGCGACTCCGCCGTTGCCGAACTGGCCAAATCCAGGACCGATGTGGAACTCCTCTGGTCGGTCTGCCAGTTGCCGGATTACCGCAACATTTCTCCCGCCGAACACGCCCATCTCGTGGGCCGCGTCTTCCAGTTCCTCGCCAGCCCACCGGGCTATATTTCGGAGGACTGGTTCTCCCGCCAGCTCAAGCATTGCGAAAATACCGAGGGCGATCTCGATACGCTTTCCAACCGCATTTCCCATGTCCGGACCTGGACCTTTATTGCCAATCGGGGCAATTGGCTGAAAGCCCCCCTCTATTGGCAGCAGCGCGCCAGGGAGATAGAAGAGAGGCTGTCAGATGCGTTGCATGAAAGGCTAACCCAGCGTTTCATTGACCGCCGGACCAGTGTATTGATGCGCCGCCTGGCACAAAAGGAAGAGTTAATGTCGAGTGTTGAAGAAGACGGCGCCATTCATGTTGAAGGCGAGTA